>NZ_JBVKBW010000032.1:0-77093 GCF_055635295.1 Streptomyces sp. NPDC111520
GGCGCGCTGGTGCCGGCGGCGATCATGTCGATCGCCGCGGCCAACCTCTTCACCCGCAACATCTACAAGGACTTCCTCAAGCCCGACGCCACCCCCGCACAGGAGACCCAGGTCTCCAAGATCGTCTCGCTGCTGGTCAAGGTCGGCGCCCTGGTCTTCGTCCTCACCATGGACAAGACCGTCGCGATCAACTTCCAGCTCCTGGGCGGCATCTGGATCCTGCAGACCTTCCCCGCCCTGGTCGGCGGCCTGTTCACCCGCTGGTTCCACCGCTGGGCGCTACTGGCCGGCTGGGCCGTCGGCATGGCCTACGGCACCTGGGTCGCCTACGGCGTCGCCAGCCCCGCCCAGAAGCACTTCGGCGGCTCCTCCGACACCATCCCCGTCATCGGCCAGATCGGCTACATCGGCCTGACCGCCTTCGTCCTGAACGTCGCGGTCACCGTGATCCTCACCTTCGTCCTGCGGGCCCTCAAGGCCCCCGAAGGCGTCGACGAGACCACCAAGACCGACTACACGGCCGACGCCGAGGAGCGCGGCGTGCGCCCGGAGGTTCCGGTTACCGCCGGCCTCTGACGGACCCTCCGGGCGAGTAGCCGAAACGCTCACCTCGTGAGGCCGACTCCACGCATCGATCGCCGCAGCACGCGGGCGGCACATCATGCCGTCCGCAGTTCGAAGGAGCGCTCGTCCGGAGGTCCCCGTGTCCGAGATCGAAGTGGACTACGACGTCCTCGACGGCGCCAAGCAGCGGCTGTAAGCCCTGGCGGGCGAGATCGACCCGCTCATCAGCAAGGGCATCTTCGGCCGCCTCAGCGCAGGCCACTGCGAGGCGGAGTCGATCCTCGGCCATGAGGGCGTGGCACTTGCGATGTCGCTCCTCCACACCAAGGCCAGCGGCACAGTGGGGCGCGCGGACAAGGGCATGAAGAAGCTCGCCTCGGCTTTCGGCTCCGGGAGCGAGGCGTTCCGGGATTTCGACTCCGAGCCGAGCCCCTAGGTCGGTGTGATGAGCGCCAACCTGCACGTGCAGAAATGGAAGCAGCGGAAGGCCCAGTGGGATCACAAGCGGCAGCACTTCAGAGAGTGCGAGGGGCCAGGCGAGCCTGGACTTCTGCTCCGCCACGGACCCTGGTGACACGCCGCCCGACTTCGACTTGGACACCAACCGCGGTCACATCGATTCGCACGTGGAGGTCGACAAGGACGGCAACGTCACCAAAGAGGTGATCACCGTCGAGTGCGACGGCGAGAAGTACACCTCCACCACCACGTACACGGCTCCGAACTACACGACAAACCGCACGTACCCGGACGGCAGCACCGCCCACACGGTGGCGAACATCAGCGGCGACGGCAGCGGCACCACGTCCGCCACCAACAGCGACGGCGGCCACACCGAGTACACCCGCGGCCCCAAGGGTCCCGACGGCAAGACGCCGGAGTGGACGTGGTCCGGCGGCGACGAGCCGGGCGGTGACCCGGACGACCCGAGGAATCCCAACAATCCGGACGGCCATCCGCAGAACCCTGCCACCCACGGCGGCAACAAGCAGCAGATCACCTGACCGGGGCATCCGGCCCCGGCCGGTCAGCAGAACAGAAAGGCGATGCAATGTCTGCGAATCACACCGTTCCCGAGGACGTCCGGCAGCGGGCGGCGGCGCACGCGTCCACCTGCAGCGAGTGGATGCCCCGGCTGGAGGGCCTGAAGGGCCAGGTCGAGAGCATGCTGAACGACGAGCTGGTGCTGCTCCAGGCCGGCGGGGCCGTCCGTGACGCCTACCAGCAGTTCACCGGCAGCCTCACCCAGGCCATCCACGGCCTGGAGAACTTCGGTGAGGCGTTCACCTCGATCGCCAAGAGCGCGGAGGACTTCGACACCCAGGTCGCGAACAACCTCAACAAGAAGTAGGGGTCGCCCGTCAACGACGGAGGGCCGGACGGGAGACCATTCCCGCCCGGCCCTCCCTCGTTGACCGGGACGCGCGCCACAGCCCGCGTGGGGTGCGGGCCCGCGGCGCGGGCGTCACTCCGTGCGGAGCGACGTCAGCGGCACCTGCGGCGCCATCACCTCGCCACCCTTACAGCTCGCTTACGACGCCGCGTGCCCCAGTCGCCCTTGCGGCGGAGAATGCAGTGCGCCGGGACGACGACGAGGAAGGTGCCCCCGCGGCACGCCCATGTCGGCGGCTCCGCTCCGGTCCATGACGTGGACGCGGATGACGGCCCCGCGGTGGGCAGACGGGAGGGTACTCAGCGCGGCAAGCAGCACCGAACGGTCTTCCACGATGCCGGCGTGATCCTCGGAGTGCTCGAGCGCCGTACCCGCGAAGTCGGCGGCGGTGATGGCGACGGGCACGGCGCGTTGGCGGCGGTGGTGGTCGACCACGAGGTTGCGGGTGGCCCGGACAGCCGCATGCGGACCGGCCGCTCGTGCGCATCCAGCCGCCCGGCGCGGCTCCATCAGTTCCCCCGGACACCCGCAGTGTGTCCTTCGTACGGGTCCTCCAGCAGCCCGCCGAGAGGATGTGCTTCTGAAGGGCCCGGACGGGCCGAAACTCGCGCTTCGCGTGCGGAAGTTCGCTTCGGCCGCGTTACCGCAGAACTATCTCGGAGGCTTCCAGGACAAGCCTGGTCTCTTTGGATGTGGCGGCGGTCCGGCCGACGATTCGGCGGGAGAAGGCGTAGGCGACGAATGCGACGTAGATGACACCGGTCCAGGTCGCGATGTGGGTCAAGTGGGCGACTCTGCGGCGGTTTGGGGCCATGGCGACGAAGTCGCGTCGAGATCAGCAGGGGCCGGCTTCACGGCCCGAGATCGGTTCATGCGTCTACGTGGCCGTGAGACGTCAGCGCCCCACCGGCCAGGGCCGCGAACGCTGCATGCGGTGGAACCCGCACCGCGGGCCTTCGCCGGTGCCTCACACGACCCGAGTCACACCACCGGATGTGCGGACCCGCCGGCGAAAGCGCGCGTCGTGGCCCGACCGCTCAGCGCCGCGGAGAACTGGTCCGTGACGTTTCCCAGTGCCGCGGCGGATGGGGGTGCGAGGACCGGTACGCCCTCCTCGCCGGCGATGTCGCGGTCGAGCGTGAACCAGCCGGGCACGATGTGGGAGGCACCCATGGAGCTGAGAACCGGCCGCAAGGCGTAATCGATGGCCAGGACGTGGGCGATGCTGCCACCCGTGGCGAGAGGGAGCACGGTTTTACCGCTCAGGGCGTACTGGGGCAGCACATCGAGGAGCGACTTCAGCAGGCCCGAATAGGCGGCCTTGTACACGGGCGTGCCGATGACGATCCCGTCCGCTCGCGCGAACTGCTCCGCGACGGTCACGATGGCGGGGTGGTGGGAGTCCGCGCTGAGCAGCGCCTCCGCGGGCAGCGTGCGTACTTCCAGTGGGGTTACTTCGTGTCCCTGTCGCCGCAGACGGTCATCCAGGTGGCGCAGGAGACGGTTGGTGCGGGAGGTCGGGGAGGGACTTCCGGAGACGGACAGGACGGCGGCCATGCAGAACCTTCTGTTTTGCGGTCGGGGTGGGGTGGGGTGGTTTCGTGGAGAGTGTCGGCCCGTCACCAGGGGCTGAATTGCACCGGCGTCGGCGGCGGCAGGTCGTCGCGAGGGTCTCCAGGAAGGACACGACCTCGGCCGCCACCGTCCGGTGCCGGAGGTCGTTGAGGACGTCTTGGTGGTCTTCCTTGGTGCGGAAGGCCAGGCCGATGCCGGCGAGGGTGCCGACCTCGGACCAAAGCTCGATGGTGTTGGCGATGGTCTACAGGCCCTCGAGGAACGGAGATTGGTGGAACCAGTCATCGGCTGGGCCACCCGTCACGAAGCCAGTGCCCCCACCGATGACGTTCGCGGCACCGGCACGGCCCAGGGCGTCCCGGGGCCAGGCTGGTCCACGCGGGCAGGCCAAGGCCGGGCGGCACCTCCGTTCCGGCGCGCCCGGCTGTGGCCCTGTTGCCTGCGGTCAATTCGTTCCAGGCCGTACAGCTTGTGTCAGAACAGCTGCCGGCCGGGGGCGAAGCCGAACCGCACACGCCCGACCGCCTCGAAGAGGTCCGCGGAGTGGTTGGCGTGCTGAAGCACGACCATGCCGTCCCGGAAGAGTCGCTCGACGGGATTGCCTCGGTAGAGGGAAGAAGAACTGCCGAGCTCGTACATGTCCACCAGGACCTTCCTACTGACCTGGGCAGCGTGACTCATCGCGGCACGAAGGGACGCGCGCTGCCCGAGGGTGACGGGCTCAGAGCTCTCACGATCGGTGTACATCGCTGCGGCCGCCGAGTGCAGCAGGAGCCGCGCTGCCTGAAGAGCGGCCTCCGACTGGGCGATCACCGCCTGGACGCGTGCGGATTCGGCGAGGGTCCCACCGCTGGGCGTCTTCTTGGACACAGCCAGGGCGACCGTCTCCTCGATGGCTGCCTGCGCCATGCCCAGAACGATGGCGGTACACCCGGGAAGGACGAGCGCGGGGATGAAGCCCTGGTACAGGGGACGGTTGATGCGAGCCGGCTCGTCCAAGCCGGCGGTCAGTTCGTCCGGGACGAAAGCGTCGTGAACGGCAACGTCATTACTGCCCGAACCGAGCATGCCGCTGACGTTCCAGGTGTCCTTCATCTCCCACTGCCCTCGGCGGAGTGCGAAGAGTCGGACGTCCGGCGTTCCTCGATCCGTCATACGCTGGTTGCCGTCCTCGACGACCGCGCCGACCACGGCGAGCCAGGTGGCCTGACCGATACCGCTGACGATCTTCCATGTGCCGGACACGCGATAGCCACCGTCGGTGGGTACCGCGACTCCGGGTGATCCCGAGTTGGCGAAGACGGGCTCATCTCCACTTGCCCAGATTTGGTCGCTGCCCGCCTGGTCGAGCAGTGCACCGAGGAATCCCCAGTTGGCATTCCATACCGTCCAGGCTACCGACGCGTCGAGGCGACCGAGCGCCTCGTACACCTTGAGCACCGTCTCCAAGGTGGCTTCGAACCCGCCGTACTCGCGCGGGGTGAGCATGCGGAGTGCTCCGTGATCGCGCAACTCGTGAAGCAGCTTCTCGGGCAGGGCCCGGCTTTCTTCCATATAGCCGGCAGCTGCGCTGATGGAGGGTGCCAGTCGTGCGGGCAGTTCCAACAGGCTGTACTCGTTCGTACTCATCTTTTCTCCTGGTGTCGCCATGTGCAGCGTGGTTGGCGTGGGGCACAGCGTTCTGTGGCCCGCAAGCCGATGCCGAGGTTCGAGCGGTTCGGCGTGACCGCCTATCCCCGGAGCTGGGTCACTTGTGCCACAGCCAGGTGATTCGGTCGTACATCGGCGCAAATCCAGCTCGCCGCATGTTGTGAAGCGAGGAGTTGTGTTCGCCAGGACCTTCCGCCCCGGTCTCGGCCACCAGCCACCGACAGCCTGCGGCCAGAGCCGCCTGCGCGCGGACGGCGAGTAGCGCGGACTGGGCTCCGCGGCCCCGGCTCTCCGGGAGTGTGGCTCCGCCGAACATATCGGCGCAATCTCCGTTGACGAACAGGCTTCCGACGGCGATGATCCGCTCGCCTTCCCACACGGCATATTGCTGCCAATCGGGATTGCCCACACACGACGCGGCCACGTCGATCAGGCCGGTCCCGCCCATACCGAACGCCGCGATCATGACGGTGGCCCACTCATGGGCATCGCGAGGCTCCACTTTGGCAACGCGCAGACGCGGGTCGAGTCCCGCGATGCCGTCGTGAGCGGACTGCGTGCTCTTCGTCTCGCAGCCAAGCTTGACGATCCGACCTCCGGGAGTCAGCTTCAGTTCGCCGACGATCGTTTCCCAGTCCGCCGGCAGTAGCTGCGGCGCGATCACGAACCTGCCCTGAGACACGCCTTGACTGCGGTAGAAGTCACGGACCTGCGCCAGGACGTTCACGTCGATCGGCGCGTCCGTACCGAAGCCACCGGCCCGATTGAAGAATCCACTCGGATCCTCGCGCATCGCCATCGCTTGCACGGCCCCGACGCTGAACGAACCGACGCCCAGTGCCTCCCGTACCGACGCAGGCGCCCCCGTGACGAAGTCCACGTACGCCTTGATCTCGGTCTGCTCGGCCTCGCGGACCGGCACGGTGCTGCTCATGCCTGTTTCTCTTCTCATAGTTGTCTGTACAGCCAGTGCGGTGAATGTGAACTCCGGCGCTCTGTGTAGCACCGGCCCACGACTGCTTCCGCGCGACTTGCCCAGTTGTGCGTGAGGCGTTTTCGGTGCGCGCCCTGGTTCGAGACGCCCCTATGAAGACGGCCCTTGGAAGGGGCCCGTGTGGGGTTCCTCGGTGCGATCCGCTGACAGTGCCTGACGCACACTGCTCACAGGGCAGTCCGCCGCAATGCACGCAGCTCCCGGATGTCGGAGGTTCGGGAGCTGTCGGTGTTCGCAGTCACACCCGCATGATGCGGTGGGGGGCGGAAAAGTTTGCTCCAGGAGCGAAGATCTTTTCAGGGAGCGCGTGGGCGGTGCAGACGCAGCTCGGGCTTCCCCTGGTTCGAGACGCCCCTATGAAGACGGCCCTTGGAAGGGGCCCGTGTGGGGTTCCTCGGTGCGATCCGCTGACAGTGCCTGACGCACACTGCTCACAGGGCAGTCCGCCGCAATGCACGTAGCTCCCGGACGTCGGAGGTTCGGGAGCTGTCGTTGTTCGCGGTCACACGCGCGTAATGCGGTGGGGGGAAGTCCACCCCGGCAGCGAAGATCTTTCAGAGAGAGCGCGTGTGGTACAAGCGCAGCTTCGTCACGCGTCCACCAGCCAGGGACATCACCCATACGATCCCGGGCGGACAGTGGAAAGGATCCTCCGGGGGGTTGATCAGAGCGGCTTCGTAGATCGCAACTTGCCGGCTGGCCACCACATTCCGGAGGTGCTGCTGCACGCCGATGGCCTCGTTGTTGTCCCAAGCGACCTGCAGGTAGTCGATGCCCGTCCGTTTGCTGGTCGGCCATACCACGTCCGCTTCCGATGACCAGTGATCGGACAGCACGCAGGCGAGCTTGCCTTGTCGCGCGGACGCCAACGTCTCTTCCGCCAACTTGTGGTGCGCCGCTGTCAGAGCAGTGGCGTCGTGGTGCACTTGGTCAGCAGAGCCGAGCAGCCCATCGAGGAGCTTGGAGCGCGCTTTGTGGAGCCGACTGCGAACCGTACTGACTGGCGTGCCGCACACCGCCGCGATGTCGTCATAAGCACGCACATCGGTGAAGTAGCGCAGCATGGTCACAAGCCGAAGGTTCGGGGGGAGGTCCTCCAAGGCACTCCAAACCCAGTCCCTCATTGCGTGCTCTTCGAGTATCTCCGCCGGATCGGAGGGATCGTGCAAACGTTCTCGGGTGACGGCCTTCACAGGTTCGGCCATGGGTGTGGCCGACATTTTCCGCAGCTGCGCGCGACATGTGTTGCGGACCACCATTCGCAGCCATGGGCCGATGGCGTCGGGGTCTCTGACGTCGCTAATGCGGCGCAGGGCGACGATCGCCGCCTCCTGCACGGCGTCTTCGGCGTCCTGGCTATGGCCGAGCACGGCCAGAGCGACGGCACGCATACATGCCTGATGCCTGGCGAGAAGCAGGCCAAGGGAGCCGGCGTCGCCTGCTTGGGCGGCGCGTACCAGCTCGGAGTCCTGGGGCGCTCCACCCACCAATTGATCAGTCATTCGCAGAGTATACCGGAGAGCTTTACGCGGACCTTCTGGACAATTAAGCGGACGATCACCTGGGTATGGTAGGCGATGTGTGGGCGATCCGTGTTGTGTCGTGTTCGCGATCCGATCGTTACACTCATACCCTTGCCCCGTCACCGCACCCAGCTTTGAAATACGGGCCTGTCATGGCTGATCATTGGCTCTTTCCATTCTTCGCCAGATCAAGTCCGTGTTGTCATCCTCCGACGTTTATGGGAAGCCGATTCCGAGCGACGCCGCCCTATTTCACCTTGCCCTCGTGTGCTGCGTGCAGCACACGAGGGCACTGAGGTCTCTCGGCGACCGCACAGCCGGCCGCGACCCACGCCAAAGGCGGCAAACCGTCGACGTCAGGCGACGAAGATATCGAGCGACGGGCGCATCTTGGCGCAAACGCTCAGGATGTCGTGTACGACGTGGCCTTCGAATGAGTCGAAGGCAGTCGGGTCGACCTCCTTGCTGTCTACCGCGGGGTAGGCAGTCTGAGTCAGCAGGTAGTCGAATCGAGGCGCCCACTTCCGTGCTCCCAGGCGGGCCGTGGTCGAGCAGTTGTCGACCATGTACGCAATGCCCCGTGCGTGCATGTAGGGGTTGAGGGAATCGACGGCCTCGATGACCGACTCGTTGGCGATCTCGGAGTACGGGTGGTCCTGCTCCATGAGGAAGTCGACCTGGGCCATCATGACGCCGCAGAAAACACCGGCGGTGAAGGGGTTCAGGGGTGCATCATGGTCGCCTCGTTCGGCCCGCACCTGCTGGCCTACCCGCCACATGTCGGCCTGGTCGATCCTGCCCATGGGGAACCTGGACAGGCGCTGCCCGGCGAGGATGACGCTGCGGATCTCGTTCCCCAGGCTCACCTCGTCGTAGATCTCGGCGATGAGTTCCATGCCCACCGGGTAGGCCGCGGCGTAGGCCTCCGCGAACTCGGCCTTGCCCTCCTCGGAGTCGAGGTGCTCGTAGACACCGATGAGGCCCTTGGTGGAGATGATCGTGGAGATCGGTCCGGTGACGCTCTCCACGGAGTGGCGGTAGGCGTCGGCTCCGGTCATCCCCTGGCTGATGTAGCGGCGATACAGGCTCTCCACGATGCCGTGCACGCCGGCGAGCAGTATCGCGCGCTCACCGGTGAGGTCGGACAGGTACTCCGACTCCAGCGTTGTGCGAAAGGTGAAGGGGGCGCCCAGTGCGACCGACCAGCCCAGCGCCCGCTCTACGGCCCGGCCGCTGACGTCCTGGTGTACGGCGAAACTGGCGTTGATCCCAGCCCCGTTGACGGTCGCGCCCTGCACGTACAGCGCGCGCACCGAGGGGCCCATGCCCTTGGGGCACACCGCGATGACGTCCACGCCGGGAGGGAACTCCTCTCCGATGGCGGAGAGATGGCCCAGCAGGAAACCGTGCGAGAGCCCGAGGGTGGCACCTGGACGCAGCGCTTGGAACACCCCTTGGAAGAGCTCGGCCTGGGCGGCGTCGGAGATCAGCAACAACACCATGTCCGATGCGGCGATGACCTCGAACATTTCGCCAAGAGTGCCGTCTTCCTCGGTGAACCCCGCTTCGCGAGCCGCAGCCGCGGAGGACGAACCGGTTCGTAGACCAACCACGACCTTCACCGCGCCGTCGAGGGAGTCACGCAGGTTCTGCGCCTGGGCGGGGCCCTGGGAACCCCAGCCGATGACGGCTATCTGGTTGACCCCTTCGAAAGCGGCGGGCAGCCGTCCGAACAGGTGCCGACCACCTCGAACGATCGTTTCCTGCTGACCGCCGAGGGTGATGTGCTCGGTGTCGAAGACAGCGCTGGTGAAATCGAGTTCCGCCGATGGCATGGCTCTGTTCCTCTGTGCGGTGGTGTGAAAGCGGGAATGCACTTCTGCCCGAGCCTTGGCCGGCTGCCGGAGGGCCCGATGCTTTTGATCACCGGGTGGTCGTTGGACCGCCGGGACCTGTGTTTCGACCACTGTAGGAAGCCGTCGCCGCAAGCACGTAGAACACGAGCGCCACAACCGGTGCCCGGACAAGGGCCCAGAATGGCACGCGCCCGCCACCCCGAACAGTTCTTGGACTTGGACCACTACTCCACACCCCCGCACGACGCCGCGCGACGGCCCCACCCAGGCTGGGCTCAACCCGAATACCCATCAGGAGACCCATCACAAAACTCCGCGGCGGGAGCGGATGGCCTTCTCACGGCACCCGGGAACTGCGTACCGAACCACATAACCCGTCGAGGCGCAGAAATCCGACTTGGTGCGCGCCGCGTCGGGACGACGGCTCTCCGCCAGCACGTTCACCGTAGGCCGGCCTCGCCGTGTCCGGGCCTTCTGACGCCCACGTTCTATCCGCACCCAGGCACGACGTGATGGGTTGGAGCAGTTTCCGCGCCAAGACTCGGACGGCAGCTCCCACGGGGACCGCCGTCCCTCTTCCTCGTGCTCTTGCGCACGCGTTCGTCCTGCCGCAAGGCGGCTCTCCCGCACGGGTCCTGGCCGGTAGGCGCTGCCCTCCGACCGACGCTCAACTCCCCGAAAGTGATGCATGACACCGATGAACGACCCTCTCCGGCCGGTCGTGTATGCCTACACGGCCGTCTTCGAGGTGCTGTCGGCCGCTGCGACCGGCTGCAACGGACGACACCCCGATGGCACTGTCCTGGCCGTCTCGGGCGCGCCGGTAGCCGCGCTCAACGCGGTCATCAGCCCCAACCTCGAACCGAGCCCAGAGACCATCGAGGAGATGGCCGCCGGCGCCGGGCTGGCGGACCTTCCCTGGAGCATCAAGGTGCGCGGCATACCGGGACCGGGCGTCACCGAGACGGCGGCTCGGCACGGCCTGACCTCCAGTACCGCGCAACCGCTCATGATCAGGCGGCCTGACGCCGGAGCACCGTTGCCGACGATGAACGACTCCCTGCGGATGCTTCGCGTACGCGACGGCGAACTCGACCTCTACGTGACCGCGCTCGCAGAAGGCTTCGGCGTACCGCGCGAGGCGTTCGTCATGTTCGCTGCCCCAGAGCTGTCGAAGATAGCGGGGATCACCCACTACCTGGCATGGGTCGACGGCGTTCCGGTGGGGACGGGAATGGCCGCGGTCTCGGGCGGTCTACTGGGTGTCTTCAACATCGCCGTACTACCGGGCCACCGGCGACGGGGCTACGGGCAGGCCATCACGACCGAGATCGTCCGCGCGGGCCACGAGGTCGGCGCCACCACCGCGTACCTGTACTCAAGCACGATGGGTGAGCACGTCTACTCGTCGGCGGGCTTCCGTGTCGCGGAGATGCTCATTACCTTCACCGCACCCACGTAGAAGGCACCCGGCCGGAGCCACCCCGTACCGCCGGAACATGTCAAGGGGACCTTCATCGGGGAGCCTGCCTCAGGTCGTCGCCGACGAGGTCGTGAAGCGGCTCTGGGCGCCGACCGCTCCTGAGGCCGGCCGAAGGTGCGGGTTGTCGCCGTCTGAGGATCCCCGCCGACCGGCGAAATTTTTCCACGGATGACCAAGGAGTATCGCGCAATGTCCGACCTCGGACGCCTGGTGGCTGGGCGGTATCGGCTCGTCGAGCTACTGGGCCGCGGCGGCATGGGTACCGTCTGGCGGGCCGATGACGAAATGCTCGGACGCCTGGTGGCTGTGAAGCGACTGCACCCGCCCCATCTGCAATCCGAAGATGAGGATGTGGAAATGCTTTTCGAGCGAACGCGGCGAGAAGCTCGCAGCGCTGCTCGAATCAGTCATCCCAATGTGGTGGTGGTGCACGATGTGGTGGAGGACGAAGGTCTGCCATCCATCGTGTTGGAGTACGTTCCGGCGGTCACATTGGGTGATCTGCTGAAGGAGCGCGGGTCATTGACGCCGGTGGAGGCGGCGCGAGTCGGCCGGGAAATGATCGCGGCATTGCGCGCGGCCCATGCGGCTGGGGTGCTGCACCGGGATGTGAAACCGGGAAATGTGCTGTTGTCGGATACCGGCCGCGTGGTGCTGACGGATTTCGGTATCGCACAAGCGTCGGGCATGTCGAATCTGACGCGTACCGGTGAGCTGATCGGTTCGATCGACTTTCTGGCACCAGAGCGATTGACGGGGGGTGCGCCCGGTCCTGCGGCAGACCTCTGGTCACTGGGGGTGACGCTGTTCCAGGCGGTAGAGGGGCGCTCGCCGTTCCGGCGGAACACGGCCATCGAGACGGCGTACGCGATCGCCACCGATGAGATACCTGTAGCGGGCCGTGCGGGCCCTTTGGGATCTGTGATCGCAGGGCTGCTGGTACGGGAACCGGACAGGCGGCTGTCGGCGGATGAGACAGAGCGGATGCTGCACGCCCCCGCCCTCAAGGCCGAGAGCGGGGCGGAGACGGTGATCGGGTCGCGGGGCGCCCTGACGTCGTCGCAGGTCACCAGACCCCTCCTTGCATCGCTGCCTGGGCGGCGCGTGCTCTGTCGCCCCGTGAACCGTCGGGGCGCCCCGCTGTGGATCACCATCAGCGTCCTGGTGGCGGCCCTCGCCGGGGGCGGGCTGTACGTCGCCCCGCACTTCCACGGCGTGCCTCAGGGCGGCGCCGGCTCACTCGCGGACACACCCGCTCCCGGGTCTCCCGGCAATCGGCCTGTCACTCCGGCTACCGCTCCTTCTTCCGACTCGTACAGCCCGCCTCCCCTCTCTGTGCGCTACCACCTGGCCGAGGAGCCGGATCTCGGCATGGCGATTCCCGTGCCCAACGGGTGGAAGCGTAGGGTGATGAGCGATGACGGTCGGCAGCTCGCCTACGTCGATCCGTCGGGACTGGTCGGGCTGCGCGTCGCCTCGCTCAACTTCGCGGGGGCCGATCCGCTCCTGCATCTCAAGGACGTTGAGACGCAGACGGCCTCGGACACGGATGGCTACAAGCGCTTGCGCATGCAGAACACCCGATGGCGAGGACGGCTGGCAGCAATATGGGAGTTCACCTTCCGGGGTACGACCCAGGAATTCCACGCGATCCAGATCGGCTTCGGGCAACCCGGAAAGCGGGAGATCACCGTCTATCTGTCCGCGCCGTCCGCCCAGTGGGCCGACGACCAGGCGATCTTCGACACCGCGGTGGCTGGACTCCGCCTCGGCGAGTAGTGCCGGCGTGGCCGGTGACCTCCGCAGCGGGGTACGCATGCCGCCGGCCGGCCGCGTCCGCCCGAGTTTCCGGGTGGGGGCGGATCCTCTGGTCCGAGGGGTGCGGGGGTCCCCCAGGTCGATGCCGGGGGTGACGGCGGACTGGACGAGTTATCTGCGCATTCGTCCGCGCCGACCGGCTGACCGCCGATCCGGATCACGGGGGACGTCAGAGACCGTGCTTCGCATGGATTCCTACTCCAGGGCCCGCCCGGCCAGATGATGTGTGATCACCGGTTCCCACCACGACCGGCACTTCATTCATCCTCACCGGGTCCCTCGACGGCTCCACCGGACCCGCGGGCGAGCCGGCAGCCCGGCCGCCCACGTCCTTGACACCCTACGAGCCCGCGCCGTCCAGGTTGCGCACGACGGCTCACCTGTTAGGGCCGGTAGACCTCCTCCATCGCGATGACCTGGTGCTTCGCGTTGACATCGAGGTAGAACTCGTGAGTTGCGAGCGCGTCCTTGTTCTCCACCAGCCAGTTCGAACTCACCGTCTCCGGGGTCGAGCTGGTCGAGGTCTCCTTGAAAACCCTGATGGACGCGTCGGAGTCGAGGGTGTACAACTCGGCCGGGCCGACCGGGGTGTACTCGATGTCCTCGATGACGCTCTCGTCCACCTTGCAGGTGTCCTGGGTGACGTGCACGGTGACGACGCCCTGGGTGGCCTCGATCGACTGCAGCCCGAAGAAGTTGTCGTACCCCGTCTTCACGGTGCACGCCTTCAAGATGTCGCCGGAGTCGCCGGGAACGCTCGCCGAGGCCGAGGGGGTGACGCTGGACGCGGCATCAGCCGAGGACGAACCATTCGCTGCCGCACTAGAGGTGTTACCGGACGATCCGCACGCGGTCGTGAGGAACGCGACGGCCAGGCCGATGACGACGGCGGTGGCCTGACGACGATTGCTGGGCATACTGCACCTTCTCAATTTTCTGTCTTTTCAGGGGCTGTGCCGGCGCCGCAGGCGAAATTGAACCAGAGTCGGGAATTGCCGCATCGCATTCACGCGTACACATAAACCGCGTGGCGCTAATCCGGCTTCAAGCGCCGGGCACTGCGCAAACAGTAGGCCAGCCCAACGTCGGGGGCAAATGGAATTTGAGCGTCAAGCCACATGCCGAGCATGCGACCAGACTTCCGCCAATTCCTCGAGAGGACAGCCTCGTTCATGCTGCTGGGCGACGTCCGACCAGCGGATGCGGTGACTCCACATGCACCCAGGAAAGAATATGCCTGCCAAAATGCCGACGGACTGATGGTCATAGTGACCTGCCGCGGACTCATCTGTTACCGAACGAGGACGCCTGCGCCTTCGTGTGTGGGACACCAGGGCCGGCACTGTCGAACTGGCCATCCCCGAGCTACGGCGGGGTAGTTACCTGCCGAACGGGCTATTGGAACGCCACCGTCGGGCCGAACAGCTCTGATCTCGGTGGTGGCCACTGCCTACCCGCTGGGCGTGTCCACTCCCGCGTCGGCCGGCTCGCCGAGCCCCTCGGCGTGACACCGCTGAACAGCTCTCAGGTCAGTGCTGTGTCGCGGCATCTGGACGAGCAAGTGGCCGCAAGGTCGAGCGCTCCCACCGCAACGACGCGGAGGACTGCTACGCCTCGGGCAGAATGCCACAACTCAGATCTGATCGATCAACGCCAGTGACGCGCCGACAATGCCCGAAAAAAGCGAATCAAATCCAGGCGCCTATTTCTGCGGATCGACACGCCGGTTGCACTACGGAGCTTTGCTCCATCGAGGTGAACATTCTCGCGGGCCGGCAGATCCGCGCCGGCCGACTCGACAACTTGCCGTAGCTTGGAATGCCGGGTGCGTGTTAGGGGCTTTCGCGGCTTCGTCGCCACGTGAGCAGCCGCCACAGGAGAGGTTGTGTCTACCGTCTACGTCCGGGGCTCGATGGCGGTCAACGGTGAACACCAGCAAAAGCGTTTCCAGACGCCTCGATAGTCGTGGAACCACGAAACCCTGCTGAGCTCCCACCTCCCGGTGGGGCGATCATTCGATGCTGCTCACCTTGATCGCGCTTCCCTGCGTTGGCGATCCGGCACCCTCACGCAACGGGGCTTCGAGCTACGACGAACGTCGCGTCATGTCCGTAGCCGGCGGAAGTTGGCCGTCATGACTAGAAAATGGCCGCCAAGGAGGTGGCGCGCTCCTTCTGTTCTCTTGATCACGTATCAAACTAGCTTTACTGCGTCGGAGTTTTCGCCGGCATAAGTTCAACCAAGAGAGAGGAACAAGTCGATGCCTACCATCGTCACCTCGGACGGCGTTGAGATCTTCTACAAGGACTGGGGTACTGGTCAGCCGATCGTCTTCAGTCACGGTTGGCCCCTGTCGGCCGACGACTGGGACGCGCAGATGATGTTCTTTCTGCAGCACGGCTACCGCGTGATCGCCCACGACCGGCGCGGTCACGGCCGGTCGGAGCAGGTCAGCACGGGCAACGACATGGAGCACTGGGTCGAGGACCTTGCCGCGCTGACCGCGCACCTGGGCTTGAAGGACGCCATCCACGTCGGGCACTCCACCGGTGGCGGCGAGGTCACCCGCTACGTCGCCCGCTACCAGGACCGAGTCGCCAAGGCAGTGCTCGTCGCCTCCCTGACCCCGAACATGTACCAGTCCGACGACAACCCCGCGGGCCAGCCTCCGGAGTGGTTCGAGGCGATCAAGGACGGAACCCTCAACAGGCGCGCGGACTTCTTCCGCGAGGTACCGGAAGGCCCGTTCTACGGGTTCAACCTCCCCGGAGCCGAGCGGTCCGAGGGGATCATCGCGAACTGGTGGCGGCAGGCCATGGCCGGCAGCATCCAGGCCCACTACGAGACCCCCAACACCTGGCTGGAGGACTACACCGAAGACCTCCAGAAGATCACCGTCCCCGTCCTGGTCATGCACGGCGAGGCCGACCAGGTCGTTCCCTTCGCCAGCTCCGTCCCGCGAGCGGTCGAACTCCTCAAGAACGGCACGCAGAAAACCTACCCGGGCTACCCCCACGGAATGCTCACCACCCACGCGGACGTCCTCAACGCCGACCTGCTCGCCTTCATCCAGTCCTGACACCACCCACACCACCGCTCAACAGCAAAAACACCCCACACGGGCGCCTCGCCACACGAAAACAGCGCGAACGCCCGTGACGCCGGTTGGCCCTGACGTCAACAGGGCCAACCGGCCGAAAACCACGTCCTCCACGGACCGTCCCTGTCGGGCTGCACGGCTCCTTGATCTTGAAACCCGAAAACAGGTTGTGCCGTCGAAAACAACGCAGATGCTGCTACGCCGAGTCGCGACCTCGCAGGCAGTCGGGGGTGCACGGACCGGGGCCGAGTGGCGACGGACGGATCTGTGGTGGTCGAACCAGCGGAACAGATCGGGGGCGAGTGTGGAACTCGTCTCCAAAAGGTCGGCACTGGAGCGTCTGCCGTCGCAGGTCGCGTTCAACGACTGTGCAGGCATCTCGTCAGCCAGAGTGCCGACCGTAGTACATAGCGCTGGAGGGCGCCGTCCAGGCCCTGCGCGGCTGACCCGCGTCCGTCCCACAGGCCCGGAGGGGGCCGGGTGCGTCGTCCAGGCACCCGGCCCCCTCCGATCCACGTTCGGCCCGGCCGTCAGCCGGTGAGGGCCGGGGCCCTGTGAAGCATTCCTCGCTTCTGCGGTTGATACGGTCCCCTGCCGCATCCGGCGCCCCCGGTGCCGCGCGTCCTGGGCATCGGCGAGTTCGCCCTGCACCAGGGCCACGTCCGAGCGACGATCCTGGTTCCCATCGAGACCCGCCGCGCGATCGATCTGCTGCCCGCCCGCACGGTCGAAACCGTCGCAGACTAAGGACCTCAGCCTGTTCCCGCTCGGTGTTGCCGGACCAGTGTGGTCACGCCTGCTGAATCCCACTGCCTCTCCGAGCTTGACCAGTAATTCCCACATATGTCCTTCATGCGCCTGCGGGTCCGGGTGGATTCGGCCGCCAGGGATGACGAGCTTCCATATCTGGATCGGCTCGAGCTACCGGACTCCGGCCGCGGCTGCGGCTGCGTGCTCACGGAGATGCTCGGTTGCCCCGGCAAGTGCTGGAAGCCCGTCAGACCACCGCGCAACCCATGCCGTCGTAGCTGAACGCCCGCTTCAGACAGAGCCCGAGTGATCGCTTCGGAACTTTCATTCCCAGAAACGGCAACATCGGTTGTCCGGTGCATGGATGCCCTCCGAGAGTGGCACCCCGCGCTCTTAGCGGAAGCGTTGCGCATGCGGTGCGACTCGCTCGCCGTCGAAGCACAGGGGCCGTTGCCGTATCCATCACTGGGCAGTCGAGGGAGACCCGAATGAGCAGCTGGCGAGATGACGGTTGGCAGTGGCCCCTGGGCAGGCCCCGCGAGTAGGGACTGGGGGGCGATCCCGGACCTGAAGTACTGCTGGGCTGAGGCGGCAAGGCGGCAGGATCGCGCCGCCGCGCCGCCGAGACCGGAGCAAAGCCCTGCGGCTCTCAAGCCGTCGAGGCTCCTCGAGGCTCCTCGATCCCCTGACCTCACCTCCTCCGTCGTTGGTGAGTCCACCCAGGATCCTTCAAACCTGATGTCGGCCCTGCCACTGCGCGGGCCGGCGCAGGTCGCGCGTCAGACAGATCAAGAGAGGAATTTCCATGACATCTACCATCCCGGCAACGATCCTCGAAAAGGCCGAGGCGGAGGAGATGTATGAGTTCGAAGAGGGTGTCCCCGAGCCTGATCGGTCGCGTTGGGGGATGGACTCCATGCGACTGGGCGGTGGAGTCGTCCTGGCGATGCGGGACGACATAAGTGACTACTGGAGCAAGGCGCTGGGATTTGGCTTCGACGAGCCCGTCACGCTTTCACTGATGGAGGAAGTCATCGACTTCTACCAGGAGCGGGGCATCCGTGAAGCCACGATACAAATCGCGCCGTCGGTCATCCCTGAAGACTGGGCGGACATATGCGAGAAACTCGGCATCGAGCGCGGGCCGGTGATCCGCAAGCTCGGTGCCGATATCGACGCGGCTGTGACCGCCAGTTCACACGCCAGGATCGGCGAGGGTCTGTCCGTTGGTCCGGTGACCCTCGACGATGCCGCGGAGTGGGCCGAGGTCATGCCCCGAGCGATGGGTATGCCGGCGCAGGGTATGCAGCAGATGGCGGCCGCCTCTGTTGGCCGCCCCGGTTGGCACCCCTTCGCTGTTCGAGAAGCAGGTTCCATCGTTGCCACCGCGACCCTGCGCGTACAGGGTGAAGTGGGCAGCCTCTTCGCTGGATGCACTCTGCCCGAGGCGCGCAAGCGCGGCGCTCAGTCAGCACTGATCGCGGCACGGGTCGATGCCGCCCGTGAGGCGGGATGCCGACTGCTTGTCGTGGAGACCTTCGATGAGCCGCCGGGCACGCACAACTCCTCGTACCACAACCTGATCCGTGCCGGATTCACCCTGCGCTATCCGCGCCTGAACTGGATCTGGCGCAACCCGGGAGCAACCTCCCGGTGAGGCTGAGGAACTGGTGATCGGCAGAAGGGGACCGGCTGCGCTCACTGCCCGCACCTCCGCCATGGCCCGTACAGGCCGCACGCCGGCACTCACCAGTTCTTCCGACCGGTGGTGCGGTCCCCGCGCTCTGCGAGAGGGGACCGCACCTCGGCGATGCGGGTGAGCACGGAACGCTCCATCCCCATGCCGGGCCAGCAGGCCTGCGCGTGACGGATGGTCGCGGACGTCGCGAGAAGTCGCTCGACAGCGCGAGACCGTTGGACGACCTGTCCGCCGCCCCAAAATCTTCTGTCGCGGACGGAAACTTTTCGGGTCCTCGCAACATCGTGGGGGCATGAGAAGCAGCAACCACAGAATGGGCTGCCGGGGTACCGAGCACGGTGTCGCGGGTCAAGCACGGAGCGCCACCACGAACGGTGTGGATTCCTGGCGCGCCGGACCGGGGCCCCGAAGAACGGTGACGGTACAGATTTCGCATGCGCGGTCGGGGGTCTGGCCCCGTCGTCGGGTCGGGCCTTCCCAGGTGTCCACCAGTTGATTCTGACTTGACAGTTGGCCACTTACCCACAATCGCCTGAGCCGGCGATTCACAATAATCGTGTGCCTTGTCGTCGAATGCCCGCACACCAAGAGTTTTCGAAATCTTTGGCCACCGAATAGAAGGATGCAAGCCACATGTCCGATCTTTTTCTCGCGACAGCCAGTCGCGACATCTGCGACCGGAGCGCATCTCAGATCACCCAAAACGTCACTGACTATGCAAAGATGCTCATGTCCCTGCGCATCCCACCTCGGCCCATGCCTCAGGCCCAGCAGATTCTTCACCGATGGAGCCGCGCAAACCTGTTCCCGTACGTAACGAATCTCAATCTGTCCCCGTACGGCGGAGAGCGCAGTTTCCGCTTCGACGCGTACGGATACAAACTGGGTGACATGCTCTATGTGAATCAGTACTGTGATGCGGTAACCGGCCTCACGGACAAAGAGTGCCAACCGGATGCCGTGATCGCTCACTTCGTGCTTTCCGGCTCGATCGGATTCGAGAGTGGCGGCCAGGCGATCAGCGTCCGACCTGGGCAGATGTGCGTACGGGACATCAGGCAACAGCGCTTTTGGGTGGAGCCGGGAACGGTGACGCGATGGATGACGGTGCCACGGCCCATGGTCGTCAATCATCTGCGCGATGACAAAATGCCGAATCCCACGGTGGTCTGCAACTCGTCCCCCGAGGCGAAATTTCTGATCTCGTATTTGGAGGCAGTCAAGGCACAGGATCACAAACTCCTGTCACCCGCCGGCACGCGCGCGATCGAACAGGCTGCCGCAACGCTGCTGTCAGGAATCGTCGCGGGGATTTCGCCGCATGAATCGCAGCAATTTCGAAGTGCAACCCTGGGAGCGGCTCGAAGGTTCATCGACCTGAATGTGACGGATCATGATCTTACCCCCGCCTCTGTCGCGCATGGCATCGGCGTCTCAGTGAGGACCCTGCACCGCTCCTTCGCCGCCGCCGACGATACTGTCATGGGATATCTTCGGCGACGTAGAATGCACGAGGCTCATGCCGAGCTGCTCAGAACTCGCGGAGCAGTGACGGTCGCAGACCTTGCCGCGAAATGGAATTTCTCGGACTCAAGTCACTTCATTCGCCAGTTCAAGGACCTGTACGGAACCACCCCGGCGGCCTATATGAGAAATCTTTGAACATTCCGATGGATTCCATCGGGCGACGCGGAATGCACGTGCTCGCCTTGTGCTGCTTGACGGCACCCGATGACACCCGGGCGCGTCACTCCAAGGGCGCCATCAACTCCGCGGCACGACGGGCGATGATGTGTGCCCCGCGTTCATGCGAAACGGCCTCAGCCTATGCACCCGCGGCCCTGACGACGTCCGAAGGCGCGCCCCGCGCGTGCACCACCCTCGTCCGGAGCAGGAGACGCAAGCCTTCGGTGAACCGCACATCATGGACATCGGACAGACATTCGGAACGGTCGAGGGCGGCGTCGGCCTCGTCCGGCAGGTCGGCTGCCAGGAACATCTCGGCGAGTAGGGCGAGGTACTGGGTGAGGCCGTACAGCGGTGGATCAAGCATCGTCGCAACGATGACATGGTCGGCCCCGGCTGCGGCGCCGGCCGGACCGTCACCGGTCATTGCGCGCGCCCAGCATCGGCTCACCCGCAGATAGGAGTCGACGTTGACGAAGAAGTGGTCGGGATCCGCCCTTCGCCATCGCTCCGTGATACGCATCCCCCAAGCCGCATCGCCGGCACACTGAGCGGCATCGGCAGCCCACTGGGCCCAGATCGCAATCGCGTACGGGTCGTCGCCGGCAGCGTCCTCCACTGCGCTCAGCAGGCCTCTCGCGGCATCGACATCGCCGTGCACCGTGATCATCAGCGCCGGAACATCGGGGCGAACATCCGTAGATCGCGCCGCAATGGCTTTTCCTGTCGCCATTGAGCGTCTTCGGGTGCGGTCCCAGTCGTCATCGTTCATCTACCGCGGTCCCGCGCCGGTGTCACCCTGCTCGAACGCATACAGGCCGTTGAGTTGCCGGGCGTATGCACGCGCCGCTCGATCGGCGAATGCCTCACCCTCCTCGACCCTTCGTCGCGCGAGGGCGTTCGTCTCGGGCTGATGGTGGCTGAACGCGGCGACCACCCGCATGAACATGAAGTCAGCGGCTTCGCCCTCCCGCCCAAGAGTGCGCGCCAAGTGCACGGCGCGCGTCAGGAGATCCGCGTAGGACCCGCTGAACCCCGATTGCCTCCAGAAGACGGTGGCCAGGAGCGCTGCCAGGAGAACGCCTTCTGTCTGGGACCCGGATCCAGCTCGACTTCCCCTCGCCACAGTCGCAACGGACCCAAGATCTGAAGACGTAAGGAACGGTTGCCCGCCTGCGGTTCCGAAGCTGCATCCGACGGCATGACCAGGCCTGACAGCTCGCGATGATCGGCGAGTTCGGACTTCACCCTCTACCACCAGTCGTTGTCGGCCGACTGCGTCAGTCCACAGAGAATGGAGACGATGGCCTGGCCGACACCAGCGGCCGACGCCGGATTCTGCCCCGTGACAAGACGCCCGTCCACCACTACGTGGGGGCGGAATTCAGGTGCTGCGCTGTACCTCGCGCCTCGCTCTTCCAGGCGGCTCTGCAGCAGGAAGGGGATCGCGTTCCCCAGGCCGATGGAGCGTTCCTCATCGTTGCTGAAGGCAGCCACCTGCCTGCCGGCGACCAGGTACGACCCGTCGGACAGAACGGTGTTCACCAGCCCTGCCACACCGTGACCCACTGCTCCCACAACCCCACCTGCCTCGTAAATGCTCCGAGCCACATCCATCAGAACCGGGTTCTGGGGGAAGTCCCACATGCCACCGTAGCCACCCGTATAGAGAATCACGTCGTACTCGCCAGGAATCACGTCATCCGGAGTCATCGTGTTCGCCAACTTCCGGGTGATTGCCGCGTCATTCAAGAATTTCATTTGGACGGGATCGGTGACGTCAGTGCAGTCCGGATGAGGGCGCCCCCCTTGCGGTGATACGAGGTTCACCTCGCATCCAGCAGCGGTGAAGATTCTCCACGGATGAGCCGCATCGGCGACATGGAAACCAGTCAACCGTCCGGTCCCTCCCAGTTCGGTGTGACTCGTCAGGGCTAACAAAACATGACGCATGGCCGCAAAATCTCCGCGCTAGGGGCCGGCACTCCGCTATCAGATGGTGGTCAACGCGACCTCCTACCCGCAGGAGGTCTCTCTGCCGAGGGCACAGACTCGCCGACTGCCTGTTGGGGCAGGCGGTAGCCGTCGTGTGCCGATCAGCCCCGACCGAGGCGCATCCGCCGAGCCGTTGGCCCTCCGTAGACCCTGCCGATCGTCCCCTGTGGGCGATCTGCCGACGCGGGCGTCACGCCCGGTCTTGTGACCGGCAAGGAATGTCCGGGGCGCCACGACCACCGGCGGCCGCTGGCGGCCGCGCGTAACGACGGCAACGAGACCGAAGCCGCGTGCGGTCGCATCGGGGGCCGCGTTCCCGTTCGCAGACGCAAGCGGCCGGCAGACGGCGATCCGGCCCGGCGTCGCCGGCGCAGTGGCAGTCGCGGTCCCGAACTCATCCGGTACCAGTGGGGCGAGGCGCCGGTGGTGGGCAATGCGATACCGGGGTGCACCGCGGTGGCTTCCAGGACGCTGGAGGTGTTCGGCAGATACCAGGGGCCCCTGGTATCACGCGACGAGTGCAGCCGGCCCAGCCGCGAAGTAGGACCGGATCCCGTGCAGACGCCGCCACCCGGTCCGATGCCTGGCACCGACTTCCCCAGGGCGGTCAGGTCAGAGCGTCGATCGCCTCGGAGTCGGGATGGACCTCGTCCGGCCAGTCGGCGGCAACGGACAGGACACCCGAAGACGCCGCCCGGTAGCCATCGGCAGCCTGTGCTTGCCCATCGGCGGCAGGTCGCGCCACGATCAACGGCACCCCCGTGGCCTTGTGGAAGGCTTTCGTCAAGCCCTTACTGGGCGTCGAAGTGGTCACGGGCACGACGATGGTCTGGGCGTGGGCCCTGACGGCCGAATCGATGCCCCGGGCGATGCGATACGCCGTCGCGGCCCCCTTGTCGTCGGTAACGGCCAGCGAGTAGATCCGCCCTCTGGGAGCGACGCGCTGGCTGGCCTTGACCACTTCTCGGGCTCCTCACATGATTACGTCTCGCAAGAAATTAGTACAGGAGGACTCCACGCGGAGCATGGAATGTGCGCGCCAATGGATTCGGGAGATCGGGGCACGGAAATTCTACGTCTTCTCCTCCCGGGGTTGTTGGATACGAAGCCACCACTGCAAGAAAGGCGAACGTTTTGGCCTGCCCGGGCCCGCACGGCCCGCGTTCGAGGTGCGAAACGTCTTGCGGGAGTCCCCGGGATCCCCAGCCTCGTTACCGTTTCCGGGAATAGGCCAGTCGGCGAGTACGTTTTGATGTCATGGAGAATTCAGACGCAATGGGCCAGGCGCTGGCAGAAGTGGGCCCTCAGTTGCGGCGGCACCGCGTCCGCTGCGGCGTGACTCTCACGGCGCTCGCCGAGGCAACCGGCATCTCCAAGAGCACCCTCTCCCGCCTGGAGTCGGGCCAGCGGCGCCCCGGTCTGGAACTGTTGCTACCCATCATCCATGCACTCCGCATCAGCATGGACGACGTGGTCCAAGTGGTCCCTCCCGAGGGAGCGTTCAACCGCTTGAAGCCGCACTCCTGGAACGGAATGGTCCGTATGCCGCTCACCCGGGAGATCGGCCCGATCCAGGCGTGGAAGCTCGTGATACCGGCAGGTCGGACCGAGCCAGATCCGCAGAGTCACGAGGGGCACATGTGGATGTACGTGCTGTCCGGCCGCATGCGTCTCGTCCTCGGAGACAAGGATCTGCAGATCAGAGTCGGTGAGTCAGCCGAGTTCTGCACACGGCTGCCGCACTGGTTCGGCAACAGTGAGCAGGAACCGGCCGAAGTCATCTGCATGTTCGGGCGCCAGGGCGAGCAGGTACGGCCCCGTGTGATACCCGCCGCCGGCTCCGGACGTCACCCAGCGGTTGCCGTGGCCGCAGCGATCTCAACCGAGCCGGCCGGCGATGCCACCCCGGAGATGCCTCGTGCCACGGACGGCTTAGACGAGTCGAGCACACGAGTCGGTTCCTGAACGTCTCAACGGCGCTGCTCGAGGGTGATACCGCCGCGGGGCAGAAGCAGGATGGACCCACGCGCGACCCGTGGTGGAGGCCCGGGACTTTCCACCGCCGCAGCTTCGTCGCACTCTATCGGGCGGCGAGCGAGGCCCGCAGTCGGGTCAAAATGACCGACAGCAGCAACGGTAGATACCTTCATGATCACGACGGGCCACTGAAGCAAATTCCTCGAAATCCATACTTGCGATGTGCAGATTTCCATGGACGGAATGGACTATATGCGGGACGACCCTGCACTCCCGACCGAACGCCATCGCTTCCGCATATTCTTTATCGTCGGCAAAATCTTCTCGAGTGACCGTACTTACCGCCAGCAATGCGTGGTGACTGGCTTGCATCGTCAGGGAGTCGGCCAAAAAGAATACCGACAAGCATCCTTTAAGTGATTCATCTGCCGAAACTGCGGCCAGTACCTCATCTACGCCCGCACCCCGCCAAGCGGGATCGTCCACTATCCAAGTAGTCGATCCCTCCTCGGAATGTTCGGCCAGAGTCGCCTTGACGAGCTGCCATGCTTGTTCGTCGCCATAATCACTCCTGATGACAACAGGATCGAACTCGTCGCGACCGGCACTATTCGAAAAGACTCTCACTTTTTGCGCCATCCGCCTTCGCTTCCGATCGACCAAAAGCTTTCTTAATATCTGCTGCCGACTGCGGTGAACGCGTCCTCACCGTGATGCCCGCTCCTCTCCCGTTGCTGGGCCACAGGTTCTGACTACCGCCAAGAAAGGGATCTTCGACGGCATTTTACGCACGGGACATGTACGTCATAGTAGCCCCCTGCAGAGGCAAGCCGGGAGCGATGCGTTTCCTCCCGTTGTTTTATCGCGTGATGCGGGCGGGCTTGATCCGGGGTGTTGTCGGCTCCGTTGTCGATTCCCATTCGGCGACCGGTCGTACGTTTGACGCGACGGAACAGTGAACTACGCCATCAAGACGTAGCCATGCCGGCCTGACGGAACGTCTGCCCACGACCGCAGATTCGTGGGCAGACGCTTCCCCCTTGACACGCCCACGTCGTATGACTTCATGTCAAAATTCTGGGGTCGACGTGCCGTTCCTGTTGTGCAGGCAGCGACGCACGGCCGTGCAGGTTAGGTGTCAGCATGTCTCGGTCGTGCTCTCCGCCCGGTACTTTTCCGTCAGGGTAACGAATTCAGCCACCGCGGCTGTGAACTCGGAAGGTTGCTCAAGATGTCCGTAGTGACCGCTGTCCAGCAGCTCGACCAGGGTGGCATCAGGGAGTTCGGCGATCATCTCCTCGGCCCAGCGCGGCGAGCAGATGAAGTCATGCGTACCAACGATCACCAAGGTCGGGGTACGCATTTCGCCCAGTCGGCCCCGGTGATCGAACGACAAGCCACTTACGTTGTGAACCAACACGGTCTCGGTCATCGCCGCGAACTCCTCTTCGCGACCCCAGTAGTCCTTGAAATACGCGGGCAACAGCTTACGAAACCGTGCGGTCCGCAGCTCGTCTGTAGGATTTTCGGGCAATGGCTCGTCCCAGACCGCACGCACCATCGCAGGGCCGGGGTGACCCGGGAAGCGGACAGACAGGTCTTCGAGCCTGGCGGTCGCCTCCTCTCGCAGTTCCGTGGTGTTGTGTGCCATGGAACTGTGAAGGATGACTCCGGCCAGCCGGTCACGATGCGTCAGCGCATACCCCTGCGCGAAGAAGCCACCCGCGGAGTGACCGAGCACGTAGACCTGGGGGACGCCCAGGTGCTCCACGACCGCGTGCACGAAGCGGACGTAAACCTGCATGGTGTAGCCGTCCGGGTGACTGGGCAACCTGCTGTGACTGGTGGTCCCCACCTGCGTCGGGTACACCATCGTCATCCGTTCCTCCAGGGAAGGAAGCCGAAAATAGCCGCCGTCGATGCCCGGCCCGCCGGTCAGCGCCAAGCACACAGAGCCGCCCACACCGCGCACCTCGTACTCCTGAGGTATGCCGTCGACGTCAATGACGTGGTGACCTGGGGACAGTGGGCTCATGTTCCGTTCCTTGTTGCTGATGTGAAGCTCTATAAGGGTTGAGCGACTGCGATATCCGGATATGAACAGCAGCGCCGACGCTGCCTGATCGAAGTGACCCCAGTCGGTCAGCTCTCACGTCGTTGTGAAGCGCCGCAAGTCCCGCTCGTCCAGAGCCTCGACGACGAGCCGCCCGCATCCTGCGGCGCGGGATGCGGGCGGTGATCAGTGCGGACTGGGCCCCACGTCCACGGACTTCGGGAAGGACGCAACCTGCGAACAGGCCCGCGACTTCGCCTTCCGCCCGCATGGGGACGTCGGCGCCGATGGCGCCGTCCTCGAAAACCGCGAAGGGCTCCCTGCGGTCGTGTCCCCCGCCGTGGTGTAGCCGATCACGCTCTGGCGCCTCCGCTTCGGAGCCGTTCGGTGCGTGCTGCTGCGGGCCGCCCGGCGATCAGGGCTGGTCCCGGCTCGGAGAGCCCCAACGGGGCCTCGGGCGAGGGACATTCGGGCGGCGACCTCGGGATTCCGCCAGCTTGATCGGCTACACCACGAGAAGGGACGCCATCCTCCCTGCCAGGGTGAGACCAGCGGGCGGCCATGTCCCGCATGCCCTGGTACGGCATTCACATCGCCCGTGGCATGAACTCGGCCTGATGGTTGCATCCGAGCGAGGGCTCGGCAGAGGTGGGCAGATGCCCAAGGAGAGGGAATTCATCGACGGGGGTCGGTCACGCCCGCCGCAGAACGCACAGATGCCTATTCGGTTGAGTGGTTCTCGCTGTACATCGGCTTCCAGGAGGCCGTCTCACCTTCCAGGCCGGTTGTGCTGAAGCGGGCGTGTAGTTCATCCAGCTGTTCCGGAGTGGGCCGGCTTCCCAGCTTACCCATCTCGACGAACATTTCCTCGTTCCCCGCAGGTGACGATACGAACAAGGCCCGCCCGCCCGTGGCAGTGGTGAACGTGTGCTGGCTCCCCTTCGGAACAACGATCACGGTCCCTGGCCCACCAGAGAATGTCGCTTCACCCACGCGGAAATCGTACTGACCCTCCAGCACGTAGATCATCTTCATGAAATCGTGGTGGGCGTGCGGAGGATTCTCGGTGATCACATCGTGGGTGAAGACGAACACCCCCAGAGCATCTTCGACATCCTTGCCGCGAACCAGCACCTCCAGCCAGTGCTTCCCACCAGTCTCAACGCGTGTGCCCTCCCCCGGCCCGACGCTCCAGCCATCTTCTCCCCAGACACCCACTGACTCCTCCTTCTGCCCTACCGCTCCGGATGATCCCGAAGCAGCCAAATACGACTTCACGATCCACTGGCACACGCGATATGCGCCGGGCATCCGCAGGCAGCGTGCACGAACCTCGAAGATGCTGCCAAGCCGCGTTGCGGTTTCTGGGAAAGTCCGGCAACGCGCTGCATGACGACGCGGGCGAAGCGGCGTGTGCCTGCTCGCCTTCCAAAGCGCCTCCAACAGGATGCCCCGTCACAGACTCACGGGCACGTACTGCAGATTTTCGTGGCAGGCGTGAGACGTCGCTTTAGTGCCTTAGCTGAGCAGACGATACGAATGGAACATCCCGCAGAGACCACGATGTCAGCGCTGCATGAACCAGTGCCGGCTATCGGGGCGGCGATCGCAGGGCCGCCGATCGAGCCCCGTCCATCGGCAAGATGCCGGTCCAGCACCGCAGGACGTCCTGGAGGGTGTCGAGGAAGATGGTGAAGGGTGAGGCCGGCTGGTCGCGGGAGTTGCTCCAGCTCGCCGGCCCACACCACACCGCGGTCACGCCTTGGCCAACAGCGTCTCCACCGCTATCGCCGTCTCGGGGTGTCGGTCGAGTAGCGTCGCGCCCGCCGGGGCGGGGTCTGCCATCGGCCACGTGCCATCGCAGCCCAGGAGGCCGGCCAGCGCGTCGGTTGTCGCCCGGTGGGCGGCGAGGAGCGTGGCGCCGCCAGCGGGTTCCCTGCGCCGAGCCGCGATCGAAAGAGCTGGCTGTGGCGAGGCCTTCCACGGCGGGACCCACTCGTCCAACGCCGCCAACCGACCGGGGAACATGCGGCCCGCCTCGCGGATCAGGAGGGGGGCCAGTTCCGTGCCGCTCGCGCGGAGGGTCGTGATCAGGGTCGGGAGCCAGGGGAGGAGGACCTGGTCCGGCAGGCGGCCGAAGGCCTTCGAGACGGCTTCGACCACGATGTCCGCCAGGCCCGGGACCGGTTCCAGGGCGTGGAGGAGGCCGCTGAGGTAGCGCGGATACGCGGGGACCACCAGCGGGTTGGCCAGCAACTCGTCGCACTTGGCCCGCAGCTCCGTGCGGGTCTGGGTGCCCAGGTGGACCTGGGCCGCCCACAGCAGTGCTGTCTTCGACGGGTCCTGCGGGTGGGACTGCGCCACCGCCAGTTCCAGCTGCGTACGGTCGCAGCCCAGCGACAGCGCCAGGGTCTCCATGCTGAACAGGAAGCCCAGCATCGCCGCCACCTGCCGCACGGTGGCGTCCTCGTCGGTGAACGCCGTCGGCAGCAGGGTGCAGTAGTGCGCGTAGCCGGTCTTGGTGAAGGACTCGATCCACGAGGGCAGCGTCGGCTCGCTCGTGCGGTAGTAGGCGAGGAGCCGGCGTACCCGGCGCAGCACCTCCGGGGCGCCGTCCACCGTGCGTTCGGCCGACAGCACCTCCAGGGCGCGCGTGCCGAGTTCGTCGGCGAGGCGGCGGCTGTTCAGGTACAGCGTCGCGTCCTCGACGGCTTCCAGGACGGTCGCCGCGGTGGCCTTCGGGTCGTACGCGCGGCGGCGCAGGCGCTGTTCGAGGACCTGCTCGATGCTGACGCCCTCGTAGCCGAGCTCGATCAGCGCGCGCTGGTGCGTGCCGATGGCCAGGTCCCAGGACTCCTGGATCGGGCGCTCGCCGAGCTTCCGCTCGCCCATGATGGGCCTGGCGGTGCCGTCCGGCATCAGCCGGCGCAGCATCCACAGGACGTCGGAGCACGGGCCGAGTTCCGGGCGGGCGGCGATGTCGAGCAGGGCGCGCTGCACCCCGCGCTGCTGGAGCTTGAGGTTCAGGGGGGCGAGCCGGTCGTGCACGTCGCGGGCCAGGGGCGGCAGGGCGTCGTAGCCGACCTGGCCGATCCGGTCGCCGCCCATCATGATCTCGACGAGTCGGCGCACGTCGCGCCGGCCGGGCACCGCGTCCTTCTCGATGCACGTGACGGCCGCGTCCTGGAAGTCGTACGGCGTGGGCCTGGCCCGGTCCCGCATCCCCGCCAGCAGGATCGACGTCTCGAACACGGCGATCGCGTCGGCCGTCGAGGCGAGGTAGCCGTTGCGCCGGGCGGCGCGCACGATGTCCACCGACCAGCCGAGCAGTTCGGCCTCGTCCAACTGGTCCAGTACGGGTGGGCGCTGCAGGAAGCCGGTCAGCTGGTCGGCCGCCGCAGCCTGAGGGGCGGGTGGCACGGTCTTGGCGGGCGTCGTCTTCTTCACGCCCGCCTGTCCCGTCAGGCGGTACGGCTTGACGCGTGTGCGCTTGAGGTTCTTCGTCCACTGCGTCGCCGCGATCGACACCGAGCCTGCCGCCAGCCCGAACTGCGCCTCGATCGCCGCGTGGCTGGACGGGATGAGGCCGTGCAGCCACTTGGTGCCGCTGCGCGGGCTGATCTCGAAGGTGTCGGTGCCGTCCACGCCGAACTCCGCGACCCGGCTGGCGGCGTGGAAGGCGCCGCAGACGTAGACGCAGTCCGCCGGGTCGGTGCCGGTGGCCGCCAGGTGCTCGCGCATCCGGGTCCACATGTGGCGCTCGCGGTCCTCGTCCACGCGCACCCGGTGCGGGTCGCCCGGGGCGAGGCGCCGGAAGAGGCTGCCGATGAGGAACATGACCTGGCGGTAGGTGTCGTGGTCGGCGTCGCCGAGCGGCAGCTCGACGTACTGGTGCCACCACTCCGACCAGTGCCGCACCCGGCCGTGGCGCAGCAGGTGCTCCTCCAGTTCGGCGAAGCGCGGCCGCAGGTCGCCGATCTCCACTCCGACCGCGTCGCCGTGCAGCGCGGCCTCCTCCTCGGCGGGCGGCGCCTCCGGGTCCTCCGTCGTGTCGGGCCGCTCGGCGCGGGCGTCCCACTGGAAGACGTGGTCGGAGGAGCGGTCGACCAGGACGAGTTCCACGCCCGGGGTGTCCAGCGCGTAGGCGATCGCCTGGTACTCCGCCGAGGCCTCGGTGATCGGCGCGACCACCGACAGCGGGGCCCAGTCGGCGGGGAAGCCGTCGACCTCGCTCGCGTACGCCTGGACCGCGACCGGCAGCCGGCAGTTGCGCAGCTCGGTGAGCAGCGGCGTCATGTCCTCGCACAGCTCCAGGTACACGACCTTCGGCTGCTTCTCGCGCAGACGGCGCGCCATGGCGACCGCCGAGGCCGGCGAGTGGTGGCAGACCGGGAAGACCTCCAGCGGCTCGCGCACCGCGCGGTCGACGTCGTCGACCATGCCGAGGAGGATGCCCTCCAGGGAGTCGGGGCCGTCGGCGAACGTCGTGGCAGCCTCCCGCAGCTGCATGCGCAGCGCCTCGAAGGTCTCCTTTTGGGTACCGCTCATCGGCCTTCCTTCGTGGATGCCCCGGCCTCCGGGCCGGGGAGGAAATGGACTGCTGCGAGGCAGGGAGGGGATGGTCGAATCGCCGTCAGGACGACTTGACACCTGCCAACTGCCAGACAATTTCCGCGCCTTACACGGAAGTTGCTAGAATGTGAGGCATGACGCAGCAGGTCAAGCGGGCTTTCAAGTACCGCTTCTACCCGACGGGCGAGCAGGCAGCCGAGCTGTCCCGTACGTTCGGCTGCGTCCGCCTCGTGTACAACAAGGCGCTCGAGGAGCGAACCCGCGCCTGGTGCGGCGAGCAGCGCCGCATCTCCTACGTACAGTCGTCCGCCGCACTGACCGAGTGGAAGAAGTCCGAGGACCTGGCCTTCCTGGCGGAGGTGTCCTCCGTTCCTTTGCAGCAGGCGCTGCGCCACCTTCAGACGGCGTTCGGGAACTTCTTCGCCAAGCAGGCCAGGTACCCGCGCTTCAAGAGCCGGAAAAGGTCCCGTTCGTCGGCCGAATACACCCGCAGCGCATTCAAGTGGCGTGGCGGGAAGCTGACACTGGCCAAGATGGCCCAGCCTTTGGACATCCGCTGGTCGCGGCCCCTTCCGACGGGTGCGGAGCCCACGACGGTGACCGTGTCCCGTGACAGCGCGGGCCGCTGGTTCATTTCGATCCTCGTCGAGGAAACCATCGTCCCGGCCCCCGCCACGAACGCGGTGGTCGGCTTGGACGCCGGAATCACGTCCCTGGTGACCTTGTCCACCGGCGAGAAGATCGCCAACCCCCGGCACGAGCGACGCGACCGTGCCCGGCTTGCTCACGCGCAGCGGGAGCTGTCCCGCAAGGCCAAGGGCAGCTCGAACCGGGAGAAGGCCCGCCGTAAGGTCGCCAGGGTGCACGCCCGCATCGCCGACCGCCGCCGGGACTTCCTCCACAAGCTCTCGACTCGTCTCGTCCGTGAGAACCAAACGGTCGTGATCGAGGACCTCACCGTCCGTAACCTGCTGAAGAACGGCAAGCTCGCGCGTGCCATCTCCGATGTGGCCTGGACGAACCTCCGCACGATGCTGGAGTACAAGTGCGCCTGGTACGGGCGTGAACTCGTCGTGGTTGACCGCTGGTTCCCGTCCAGCAAGCTGTGCGGGAACTGCGGCACGGTCCGCGAGAAGCTGCCGCTGAACGTCCGCGAGTGGACGTGCGACTGCGGCACCGTGCACGACCGCGACGTGAATGCGGCGCGCAACATCTTGGCCGCCGGGCTGGCGGTGTCTGCCTGTGGCGGCGGTGTAAGACCTCAACGGGAGTCCTCCCGGACGGGGCGGTCGTCGGTGAAGCAGGAAACCCAGCGGGCGACCGCTGGAGTCCCCCTCCGTTAGGAGGGGGAGGAAGTCAAGACAGCGTGGCGATCGCGTCGCGGCCGCCCTCCAGGAACTCCGGCCAGGCGCCGCCCTCGTCCTTGCTGCGCGGCTCGACCACGCCGTGCAGGTACTTGTTGAGGATCGCCAGGTCCTCGGGCTCGCGCCGGGCCAGCGAGCCGACGAGCGAGGAGGCCAGGGTGCGGGCGGTCAGGGCGCGCTCGCCGAAGAAGTTGCTGTGCAGGATGGAGTCCTCCAGCACGCCGATCTGCTCGGCGGTGGACAGGGCCGACTCCAGCTTCTCGTCGTCGCTGCCGGCCGCGGCGGCCGAGGCGCGCAGGTCGGCGAAGCTCTGCAGCAGCACGTCGAGGAGGGTCGGCGGCACGTCCAGTTCTATCTGGTGGCGGCGCAGCAGTTCCTCGGTGCGGAAGCGGACGATCTCCGCCTCGCTCTTCTTGTTCGTCACGACGGGGATGCGGACGAAGTTGAAGCGGCGCTTGAGCGCGGAGGAGAGGTCGTTGACCCCGCGGTCGCGGCTGTTGGCGGTGGCGATGATCGAGAAGCCGGGCTTGGCGAAGACGATGTTGTCGCTGTCGCCGTCGAGTTCGGGGACGGAGATGTACTTCTCGGAGAGGATGGAGATCAGGGCGTCCTGGACGTCGCTGGTGGAGCGGGTGAGTTCCTCGAAGCGGCCGATGGCGCCGGTCTCCATGGCGGTCATGATCGGCGAGGGGATCATCGACTCCCGCGACTGGCCCTTGGCGATGACCATGGACACGTTCCAGGAGTACTTGATGTGGTCCTCGGTGGTGCCGGCCGTGCCCTGGACGACGAGGGTGGAGTTGCGGGAGATCGCGGCGGACAGCAGCTCGGCGAGCCAGCTCTTGCCGGTGCCGGGGTCGCCGATGAGGAGCAGGCCGCGGTCGGAGGCGAGGGTGACGATGGAGCGCTCGACGAAGCTGCGGTCGCCGAACCACTTCTGCGCGATCTCGCGGTCCAGGCCGTCGGAGGGCTCGGAGCCCAGGATGAACAGCCGGACCATCTTGGGCGACAGCCGCCAGGAGAACGGCTTGGGGTTGTCGTCGACCGACTCCAGCCAGTCGAGTTCCTCGGCGTACTTGGTCTCGGCGGGGGCGCGCAACAGGTCGGACATGAGGGGCCTTTCGGGCGTGGTGGGGTTGTTCGGGTTACCTGGGTTGCCTTGCGGTGCCTTTGACTGCCTGGAGGCGCTCAGGCGAGGAACGTCTTCAGCTCGTTGACGAGCTTGCGTATGTGGCCGGAGATCACCGGTGTACCGAGGTCCTTGAAGCGCTCGCGGAACCACGGGTTGACGCTGCCGCGGCCGGAACTGGTCACCGACCCGACGGGGATGAACTTGACCCCCGAGCGGTGGAGGGCGGCCATGCTCTCGAACAGCGGCTCGGTCCGCCATTCGTAGAAGTCGGAGATCCACACGACGACCGTGTTGCGGGGCTCGGCGACCTTCGGCTGCGCGAGCGCCATGGCGACCGTGCCGTCGGTGCCGCCGCCGAGCTTGGTGCGCAGCAGGGTCTCGAAGGGGTCGTGGACCCAGGGCGTGAGGTCGAGCGCCTGCGTGTCGTACGCGATGAGGTGGACGTCCACCTTCGGCAGACCCGCGAAGATCGAGGCGAGGATGGTGCAGTTCACCATGGAGTCGACCATCGAGCCCGACTGGTCGACGACGACGATCAGCCGCTGGGGCGTCGTTTTGCGCGCGGTGTGCCGGTAGTAGAGGCGGTCGACGTAGAGCCGCTGCTCCTCCGGGCTCCAGTTGGTGAGGTTCTTCCAGATGGTGCGGTCGAGGTCGAGGTTGCGGAAGACCCGCTTGGGCGGGATCGAGTGGTCGATCGCGCCGACCGTGGCCTTCTCGACCTGGGTGCGCAGCACTTCGGCGACCTCGTCGACGAAGCGGCGGATGAGGGACTTGGCGTTGGCGAGGGCGACGCCCGAGAGGTTGTTCTTGTCCCGGAGCAGTTGCTCGATCAGGGACATGCTCGGGGTGAGCTGCGCGGCGAGCTTGGGGTCGGCCAGCACCTCGCGCAGGTGCATGCGCTTGACGAGGTCGGCCTCGATCGCGCCGAGTTCGGGGCCGATCGCCGGGATCAGCCGGCTGAGGTCGGGCGTGGTGCCCCCGCCGCCGGTGCCGGTGGGGCTGACGCCGGGTCCTGCCATGCGTCCTCCGGCACGGCCGCCGCGCAGCTCGCCGGGCCGCCAGCCGAGCGCGCGTTCCAGCCAGCCCGCGTCGGCCTGCCAGCGTGCCAGCTGCCCCGCGGTGACGGTGCCGGAGCCGGAGGCGAAGACGTTGAGCAGCACCTTCGAGACGAGCGCGGCACGGCGGACTTCGGCAGCCCGGTCGCGTGCGCCGTCCTCGGGATCGGGCTCGGGTGCCATCAGGCCGTCGAACTCGGCTGCCAGCTCCGGGTGGCGCTGCACGATGGAGTCGACGGAGGTCTGCGGGTCCAGCAGGGCTGGCGGCAGGCCGATGTCCTCGACGACGGCGAGGCTCGCCGATTCCAGGCCGGCCTGCTCCTCGTGGTCGAAGAGCCGGGCGAGCAGGCGCCAGTACAGGACCTGGCGGCGGTTGTCGTGGGGGTCGGCCGCGGGAGACCCGTCCGTGGCGTCGGTGTGCGTGGTGGTTCCCTCGGTGGTCTCGGTCATTTGCGCAGCAGCCTTCCTGCGCGTTCCCGCAGGACGTCCACGGCGTCGGTGGCGGCCTTCTCGGCCTTGACGCCGTTCTTGTCGGTCGTCCCGCCCGCCCATGCCCCGGCGTGGACGGTGACGGGCTTCTTCCGCACGGTCGTCTCGACGGCCAGCGGCTGGACCCGGTACGCGCCGTCGTCACAGCGGAGCAGCGCGATGCAGGCGCCCGACGCCGTGACGGCCTCCGGGGTGAGCGGTCCGGCGGCCGGTACGCGGTCGGTGTCGACGGCGAGGGTCTGCCCGGCGACGGTGAACGTCACCGTGTCGTCGGCGATGGCGGCGGCGTAGCCCTCCAGGAAGACGGGTACGGCGATGCGCGCCGGGTGGCGGTCCAGGGGGGCGACGGCCGGGTCGGCGGCGGTGGGCAGCGCGACGCGGGCGGTGGCGAAGGCGTCGGCGGGCTCGCCCGCCTGGGCGTGCGCGTCGTTCCAGAGCAGATCGCCCTCGGCGGTGACCGGCATGCCGGCGAGGTCCATGGAGCGGCCTTCGCTGACGGCCGCGAGCAGCGACATGTGCGGGCGGAGCAGTTGCCACAGTCCGGCGCCGACGACGGTGTCCGGCTTCGGCACCGACACGCTCGCGCGCACCAGGCGGGCCGCCCCGCCGTCCGCGGGTTCGAGTACGGCGTGGACCTGGGCCTGTACGGCGGTGGCGTGCTCCTGCACGTCGACGCCGAGGGGCAGGAGGCGGCCGGTCGCCGTCGCGGTGCCGGAAGCGCCGACCGCGCCGGGCAGTGTCAGCAGCATCCCGCGCGACCACAGGTCGGCCCAGCGGCGTACGGGGAACCGTTCCATGGTGGCGCCGGGGCAGGAGGCGGCGAGTTCGGCGGCGAAGCCGTCGAGGAGTGTGGCCAGTCGGCGCAGTCCCGGCTCGGGCAGCATCGCGGAGACGATCTGCGCCGCGCCCGACACCAGGTCGTGGTCGATGCCCTGCCAGCCGGCGCGGGCCAGGTCGGAAAGCCAGGACCGGGCGGCGGCCAGCACGTTCGGGGCCTGTGCGTCCTCGGGCTCCGGGACGGCCCCGTCGCCGCGGGTCCGGCCGGTGGCCTCCTGGATCCGGGACGTCAGCGCGTCGTGGACGGAGCCGAGCAGCGCGGTACGGGCGGCGGCCAGGACCACCAGGTGGTCCTCGCTCGCGGCGCCGGCGGCCGCCTTCTCGGCCGCCTCCGCGACCCTCGCGGCCAGCGGGGTCCCCGCGACGGCGTGGACGAGTTCCGTCAGGCCGGCCGCCTGGGCGGGCTGCGGGCGCAGGAGTCCGCCGACGAGCGTCGCGTCGAAGGCGTCGACGGCCGTCAGGGCCTCGTCGAGGCCGGGGACGTCCTCGGTGAGCAGGTCGATGCGCATCACGCCACCGCCCTGGTCGGCGGGAACCACTGCATCTCGGGCAGGGGGGCCGTGGTGGGGGCGAGTTCCAGGTAGGCGAGGTGGCGCAGGAACCGGCTGAAGACCGGCGCCGCCGCCTGCTTGTCCCCCGGCGACGGGCGCGCGCTCGTCATGGCGGCCGTGACGCTCTGCGCGTCCGGCTCGCCGGCCGCGCTCTCCACCTTGACGTAGCGGGCGACGCGCTCGGCGCCGTACTGCAGCACGGCCTCGACGATCAGGGCCCGTATGTGGTTGCAGAAGCCGCCCCGCGCACCGCCGCAGGGGCGGTTGTTGTTGGTGCTGCAGGTGTAGGCGTAGCTGCCGGCGGCGACCGACGATACGTAGACGCGCTCGATGTCCGAGCCGCTGGACACCACGCCCTGCAAGCGTCCGTCGGCGAGTTCGACGAACGGAACCTTGGCGAGCTTGCGCGGCCGCGCGGGTGCCGTCACCCGGGCCGTGCTCGACCTCTCCCAATCTGACAACGCGCCATCTCCTGTGCAGCAGGGGGTATTCCGCGCCGGATCGGCGGGACGTCATTGAACATATCCGCGATCACTGACAATGCCGTCCGGTCGTGCACAGGCCCAGGTCAGGGGCACGAGGGCGCTCGGTGCGGGTGCTCCGCGGTGAGGTCGCGGCAGGGCCGCGCGGCGCCGCTTCCGCGGGCCCCGGACCGCGTCACCGCGGCAGGGTGAAACCGCCCCGTTCCGGCAGTGGCGCGGTGAATCCCCAGCCGCGGGCGAGCAGGGCGTCGACGGCCGCCACGGCCGTCTTCAGCCGCTGCTCGTGCGGTCCGGTGAGCACCACGTACGGCAGCCCTCTGCGTTCGAGTTCGGTGCGGAAGCGGCCCGTCATCCAGGAGCGCAGGTGCTCGCCGTCGCGCAGCCCGTCGTCCTCGAAGGGCACGCCGGCGTCGTCGGTGAGCAGCCACAGGTGCTGACGGCCCCGGGCGGCGACGGCCTCGACGCGTGGGGCGGGGCCGCCCATGTAGCGCTCGTGCCAGATGGTCGTGGCCATGGCGTCGGTGTCGCAGAACAGGACGGGCGACCCGGTGCGTGCGGCGGCGTCCTCGTCCGCGGCCTGGCGTTCGGCGATGAGCTCGAACTCGTCCGAGTCCCATTCCACTTCGTCGAACGTGGCGTCCGGACGGGTCGCCAGCAGCCGGGCGTACTTCTCCTCGCTGAGGGTGCGCCCGTACTCGGGCACCCACCGCGTTGCCTCCCAGACGCCTCCGCGCGCCCGGTAGTGGTCCGCGAGGGCGCGGGCCATGGTGGTCGTGCCGGTGGACTCGGCGCCGACGACCACCACCCGGCGGGCCAGGCCCGCCCGTACCGGCGCGGCCAGGTGGTGCCAGCAGGCGACGGGGTCCGCGCGGACGGCGGTGCCGGAGACGGGGTGTGCCGTGCGGTGCAGGTCGACGGTGACCGGCACCGCGCCGAAGCGGCGGGCGAGTTCGTCCCCGTACGGCTCGGAGGTGAAGACGGCGTCGACGGGATCCGGGACGGCGGCCTTGAAGACGGCCAGGTGGGCGTCCCAGACGGCCGGGTCGGTGTAGTCGACGGGGATGTCGTCCACGGCGCCGACGACGTCGACGCCCGCCTCCGGGTGCTCCTCGCGCATCCAGGCGACGCGGTCCTCGAGCGGGACCGACTCCACGGCGGAGGCGCAGACCAGCACTGTGAGCCGGCGGCACCGCGCGGCGGCGCTGCGGACGAGGTGGTGGTGGCCGGCGTGCGGCGGGTAGAACTTGCCGAGCACCAGCCCGTGGTCGAACTCGCTCACGCCGTCACCTCCACCCGGGTCTGCGTGCCCTCCGCACGGGAGGCCGCCTCCGCCCGCCAGCCGCGCAGGCCCGCCAGGCACAGCAGCAGGAAGCCGGCGTAGAGGAGCGAGGTGAGGTGGAGGCCCTTGTAGGCGTACAGGGGGATGTAGACGAGGTCGGCGGCGATCCAGAGGTACCAGGACTCGATCTTCTTCCGGCACTGGCCGTAGGTGGCGGCCAGCGACAGCGCGGTGGTGAGCGCGTCCCAGAAGGGCACCGTGGAGTCGGTGAACCGGTCGAGCGCGATGGTCAGCAGGACGGTGGCGACGACCGTGGCCGGGGCCAGCAGCGCCCAGGTGCGACGGTCGGTGCGGCTGATCGCGAGCCGCCCGGCGGCGGGTCCGGCGGCCGCCCAGGACCACCATCCGTACACCGCGAGCACCACGTAGACGACCTGCAGCGCGGCGTCCGCGTAGAGTCCGGCACCGCCGAACAGCAGGATGAAGAAGAGGTTGTTGGCGATGCCGACGGGCCAGTTGGCGATGTGCCGGCGGGCCACGAGCCACACGCACAGCGCGCCGCTGCCGAAGCCCAGCACCTCCACCCAGCTGACGGGGGTGTCCAGCAGGGTGAACAGCGGTTGCTGGAGCGGGGCGAACAAGTCCGCGAGAGCCACGCGGCGACCTCCTGTATATGTCACCTTGACGATAACTGGGAGGGTGCGGCGAGGCAAGGGAATTACCGCGGCGCGGGCGCACGGGACGGACCTCCGGCCCCGGACCTCGGCCTTGGACCTCGGACCTCGGACCGCCCACACGATCACGTCCGACCCGTCACACCCCGCGCAGCGAACTCTCGCGCCGGAAACGGGCCGGCGTCGTGCCGAGGTGGGCCCGGAAGGCCCGGGAGAACGCGGACTCCGAGTAGTAGCCGACCTGGCCGGCGACGGACGCCACGGTCGCGTCGGTGGTCGTGAGCAGTTCCGCCGCCGCCATCAGCCGCGCCCGGGTGAGGAAGACGCCCACGGTCGTCCCCGTCTCCCGGGTGAAGTGGCGCAGGAAGGTGGCACGGGACATGGCCGCCGTGCGGCTGAGGCGTTCGATCGTCCAGTCGGCGCCGGGGTCGTCGAGCATGCCTTCGACGGCTGCCGCGATGCGACCGTCGGCCGCCGCGGTCCACAGGGTGGTCCGTGTGGCGTCGCCCCGCGCGGTGCGCAGCACCATCGCCAGCAGCACGGTGCACAGGGCGGAGAGGATCGCCGCGGTGCCCTCGCCCTCACGTCGCGCCTCACCGCGCATCAGGGCGCTGAGCATGCGCAGCACCTCGTCGCTCTCCGCCGACTGCCCAAAGGAGACGTGCACAGGGTCGGGCAGGCTCGCGAACAGCAGTGCGCCCGTACCGGCGTCGAAGCTGTAGTGCCCGCAGAACAGGTCGATGACGGGCTCCGCGCCGTGCTCGCTGCGCGTGGTCGCGAACACGTCGCCGGCCGTCTCCGCCGTCCCCACCTGGCCGCCCTCGCCGTCGGTGATCACCCGGTGCGGGGTGCCGCTCGGGATCATGACCACGTCTCCGGGGCGCAGGTCGAGCAGGACCGTGCCCACCTGAAGCCGGCAGGTGCCTTCCAGCAGCACATGGAAGGGCGCCTCCCGCTCACCGTGAGCCGGCACCTCCATCTTTGTGCCGGCCCCGAGCAGGCAGCGCTTGTCGAGGTCGGCCCTGAGCCGGGCCAGGCGCAGCAGTCGGCTGACTGAGTCCACGGTGAGACTTTCGGGCAGGACGGTGAGACGCTTGAGTCTATTTGCACCGGTGGCCCCGCCGCAGACTCGACGCATGGAGATCACCACAGCACTCACCGCGGACCTCCTGGTCATCGGCTTCGGCAAGGGGGGCAAGACCGCCGCCCACGTGCTCGCCGAGGCCGGCCGACGCGTGGTCCTGGTCGAGCGGTCCGAGAACATGTACGGGGGTACCTGCCCGAACGTCGGCTGCGTTCCGACGAAGATGCTCGTCCACTTCTCCGGCGCCAAACGTCTCGAGGACGACGCTCAGAAGTTCTTCGCCCGCTCGATCGCCGGCGTACGCGCGCTGACCAGCGCCTTCCGCGCCGGGAACTTCGAGGCGCTCAACGGCAGGGACACCGCGACGGTCATCACCGGCACGGCCCGGTTCGTCGATCCGCACACCGTCGCCGTCGGGGAGGGACCGGACGTCATCACCGTCACCGCCCCCCGATCCTGGTCAACACCGGGTCGGAGCCGGTGATCCCGCCGGTCCCCGGCCTCGCGGGCAGCCCCCACCTGGTCTCCAGCACGGAGCTCACCCGCACGCAGAACCTGCCCGAGCGTCTCGTGGTCCTGGGAGGCGGATACCTCGGCCTGGAGTTCGCGGGGATCTACCGGCGCTTCGGCAGCGAGGTGACGGTCCTCGAAGCAGCCGACCGGCTCCTGCCGCGGGAGGACGAGGACATCGCCGGGTCCGTCGAGGAGATCCTCACCGGCGACGGCATCCGCGTCATCACCGGCGCGAAGGTCACCGAGGTGCGTGACGGCGGCGCCGTCTCCACCGTCGTCTACGAGAAGGACGGGCGGACCCACAGCGTCGAGGCCTCCGCACTGCTGCCGGCCACCGGACGCCGGCCGGTCACGGACGGCCTCCGGCTCGACGCCGCCGGCGTCCGCACCGCGCTGAGCGGTGCGATCGTGGTGGACGAGTACCTGCGCAGCAGCCAGCCGCACATCTACGCACTCGGCGACGTCAACGGCGGCGAGCAGTTCACCTACATCTCCCTCGACGACGCGCGCGTCGTCCTGGACCAGCTCCTGGGTGAGGGCAAGCGCACCACGACCGACCGCAGGGCGGTACCCCACACCCTGTTCATCACACCACCGCTCGCCACGGTGGGACTCACCGAGGGCCAGGCACGCGCGCAGGGGTTGGACATCAAGGTCTCGCGGGAGAAGGTCGCGGACATCGTGGCCATGCCTCGCGCCTACACGGTCGAGGAGACCCGCGGCGTCATGAAGTTCATCGTGGACCCGGACACCGATCTGATCCTCGGCGCCGCCCTGCTCAGCATCGACGCGCAGGAGATCGTCAACACCGTCGCGCTGGCGATGCGGCACCACATCACGGCCACGCAGCTCCGCGACGCGATCTACACGCACCCGAGCTCGACCGAAGCCCTCAACGAGGTCTTCGACAAGGTCCTGCCCTGACCGGCCCTGACCGGCCCTGACCGGCCGGCCCGGCGCCCCGCCCGCCTCGGGCGCGGGCGGGGCGCGCGATGCAGCGGCCGTCCGGCTATGAGACAAATGGGACAGGCCGGACAGGCCCGACCCGCCTCCCAGAAGAGAAAAGAACCATGCAGCAGAAGAGCAGGCCCTTCGATCCCGCCGACGTCCGGATGCACCCCCGCGAACTCGCAGACGGTGTGTACGCGGTCATGGCAGCGGACGTCGACGACACCGACCACACCGCGACCAACGCCGGTTTCGTCGTCGGCGATTCGGGAGTCCTGGTGGTCGAATCGCTGAGCAACGGACGTCTGGCGTCCCAGGTCATCGGCGCGGTGCGCGCGGTGACCCCGCTGCCCATTCGGTTCCTGGTCAACACCAGCTTCCATGGTGACCACTGCTTCGGAAACTTCGCCTTCCCGTCACAGACGGTGATCATCCACCATGAGGCGACCAAGCGTGTGATCGACGAGCGCTTCGAGCAGGACCGCGCCTTCATGATCGAACTGCTCGGCCCGAACGCGGGCATCGAGGAGGTGGTGGCCCGCTCGGCGGACGTCGCGGTGTCCGGACCGTGCTCCGTGGATCTGGGGGGCAAGCACGTGGACATCGACCACATCGGCTTCGCCCAGACCGACGGCGACCTGGTCGTCCGCGTGCGCGAGGACAACGTCGTCTTCGTCGGGAACATGCTGCAGGCGCCGCCCCCGGCATTCCCGTGGCTGCTGGAGGGGCGGGCGGACGAGGCGCTCGCCACCTACCGGCGCCTTCACGACATCCTCGACGACGACACCCTGATCGTGCCGGGCCACGGCCGCATCATGCGCCGTGCGGACATCCTGCACTCGATCGCCTACCTCGAGGAGCTGACGGGCCTGGCACGGGACGCCCGGGACAAGGGACTGTCGGACGACCAGGCCCGCGAAGCACTCGAGATGAAGGAATACAGCGGCTACAGCATGTACGAAGCCATCCACCGGCAGGTCAACGTCCCTGCCGTGCTGAACACGCAGTGACCGGCGCGGGCGACCCGCGCGGCGGAACTCCGGCAGGATGACCTCGTGACCCTCCTCCACAGCGCCCACGCCCGCCCCGCAGACGTGGCACCGGTCCGTCTGGCGGCCGCCGCGGCAGCGATCCTGACGGTCGGTGCCGGGCTGGGCGTGCGGGCGCTCTCCGCGGGGGGCGTGGCCAAGTACGGCGGAGACGCGCTCTACACCGTCCTGATCCTCACCCTCGTCGTGCTCGTCGCGCCACGGCTCAGCCCGCTCGCGGCCGCCGCAACCGCGTTGGCCTTCAGTTGGGGCGTCGAGTTCCTGCAGCTCAGCGACATGCCTGCGGAACTCTCCCGGGGCAGCGTCGTCGCCCGGCTCGTCCTCGGCTCCACCTTCAACCCGCCCGACCTGTTCTGGTACGCCATCGGGGCCGCGGCGGGGTGTCTGGTTCACAGCGCCGCATGTTCCGTCCTGTCACGTGGGCGTGGGTGAAGGACAGGGCTCCCCAGCTCACGCACGCACCTGGGCGGTTGACCGGCGTCGCCGTCCTGTCCCGTTCGATCGCGGGCCGCGGACCGCTCAGCGCCCTGCCACGAGCTGCGCCGCCATCTCCCGCGCCGAGGACGGGATTCCGCGGACCCGCTCGCCGTACTGCGGGTGCGCCTGGTCGATAGTGGGGACCATGGGCCGCGAGCGTTCCTCCGGGACGCGTTCCAGCACGGTGGTCCCCGTCTCCGCCTCCAGGGCCGGGGCGTAGCCGGCGGCGCGCAGGGCCGCGAGGGTCTCCTCCGGGGGCGCCGTGGAGATCAGCACGGTCGGCGCGATCTTCCGCAGGCCCAGCTTGGCGAGGCCGCGCGCCCGCGCGACCTCCGCGATCAGCGCCGTGTCCTCGGACCGGATGCAGCACGCCGAACGCACGACCCGCAGACGCCCATGGCTCCGGGCGACGTCCTTGACCGTGTACGTCAGCGGCTGCGGCAGTTCCGTTCCCGGCCGGCGGACGGCGGCGAGCCGTTCGTGGATCTCGTCGGCGTCCCATCCCGCGTCGAAGGCCCGGCGCAGTGAGGCGGGCGTGATGCGCCAGACCACGGCGTGCCCCTCGGACTCGATGTCGCCGACCGCCGACAGCAGCGCCGCCAGCTCCGGGGCGGGGGTGCCGGTGACCGTCGCAGTCGAGTCGGCCTGGAAGCTGGCCGTGGTGCTGGGGGCGGGCAGCATCGAGCGCAGGGCTTCGCGCAGTGCGGCCACGGCCTTGGCCAGGTCCTGGCGTTCGGCGAGGCCCTCCCCCAGCCGGTCGGCGCCGCCTGCCGCCGGGTCGGCGTCCGCGCCGGGCACGGCAGGGTAGTGGCGGGCGGCCCCGGCGTCCAGCAGGTCCACGACAGCGCGGCCGACTTCGGTGAGCGCGCCGTGCGCGACCAGGCCGAGCAGCTCCGCCTCGGCCAAGATGGCGTCGAGCCGCCCTTCCAGGTCCTCGTCCTCGTAGGGCGCCATCAGCGCCGGGCGGAACCAGACGGCGCTCTCGAGGAGTTCGACGTGTCCGTCGTCCCTTGCGGTCAGCCCGTACCCGTCCGGCAATGTGGCCAGCGCCTGCAGCACGCCGTGCCGCAGCGGCACCGCGTACGGGTCCTGAGGGCTGATCAGCGCGACCGGGGTCTCGCCCTCCTCCGGCCAGTACGTGAACACCTCCGGGACGACGGCCCAGGCGGCCACCAGCGGGAGCAGCTTCCCGGCGGGGGTGGCCGCGGCCCACGTGTCGTAGCGCTCGCTGGGCAGCAGCCGCGCCTGCTGCGGCGGCGCGGCGGGTCGCCTGCGCCCCCTGCCGCGGGCGGCCGGTTCCTCCTTCTCGGTCCGGGGAGCGGCGAGGCCCGCGTTCACCGCCAGGTCGAGCCACAGCCGGGTGTGTTCCTCGCTCGTCCCTGCCGCCTTGGCCAGTCTCCTGGTGTCGCGCACCGCGATGCCGCCCGCCTTGCGCACCGCCACAGGGTGCGCGGCCAGTTCGCGCAGCACCAGTTCCGCGCGCCATGCGGCGGCCCCTGCCGCCGCCGCGCCCCGGTCCGCCCAGTCGCGGGGCAGCGGCGCGACACACATCAGCGGTTCCGGGTCCAGGCTCGGCGCGGGCGCGGGCTGCTCGCCGCGCAGTGCGTGGCCCACCTCGTACGGCAGCTCCACCAGATCCGTACCGACCGGCACGACCATGCCGTGGTCCGCGAGCCAGTCGGTGCCCTCGTCGCCGCTGCCGCCGTCCCGGAACGCGTACTTCTGGTCCGGCCCGCCGTAGCCGCCGTGCCGCGGGACGAAGCAGTGCGTGCGCAGCAACGGGGGCCCCTGCAGCATGCGGGCGAGCAGTTCGTGGGACGCCGCCGGGGCGGTGGCCACCAACTCACGCACGCGGTCCGGGTCCTGAAGCACGGCACGGATCGCGGTCTGCGCGTCCGCGCGGGTGCGCTGCCCGATGCCGAGGACGGCGGCGATCCGTTTGATCTCCGGCGCGTTGTACGCCTGCGTGAGCAGCAGGTCGGCCGGCCTTCCGTAGCCGTCCATCCGGGCCGCCGACGCGTGCAGAATGGGCGGCAGCGCCAACTGGCCGCGCGGAGCGGGGAGCAGCAGCGCCCGGTCCCGCAGGCGCTCCATGGCCCGGGCGGCCGATTCGCTCGGCGTGCCGCCCTGTTCGAGCCAGTCCAGCACCTCCGCCTCGGGCACCAGCCGGGTGTAGGGATCCACTGGCGGCGGCGCGGGGCGCCAGGCGTACGCCTGCTGCTCGGCCGCGGGCACCGGCCCGTACGCCTCCAGCGCCCGGGCCGCCACGCACGCCAGCAGCTGCGCGTCGCCTCCCGTCCCCGCGGCGACGGCCCGGTCCACGGAGTCGTCGGTGAGGAGGTGCTCCGCGAGCTGCCGGAACGTGGTGAGCGGCGTGTAGCCGGCGGTACGCGGCAGTTCGCGCTCTTCCAACAGGACGGTCAGGCGCTCGGCGGAGAGTCCCGCGAGCCACTTCTCCAGGGCGGTACGCACATGCACCCTGCCGAGCCTAGAACACAGCGAGTCGGCCCCTGTGACGCCCGGAGCGATCCCAGGCCCGGCGGGTGAACGAACGGGCGCGGCCCCACGGCACGGCGCCAGGCCGTGTCGTGGGGCCGCACCCCCGCGGGGACGGGCTCAGAAGCCCAGGCGCCAGGTGTCGAGGTAGCCGGGGAGCACGATGAAGTTGCCCGGGGTGTTGTCCCTGACCCGCAGCTTCCAGGTGCCGTTCGCCGGGACCGCGGAGGCGTCGACGGTGAACGTCTCGTGGAGCTCCGGGATCGCGACGGAGCCCTGCGACCAGCCCTTCACCGGGATCACCCGGCCGTCCTCACTGACCAGGTCGATGACGTAGAAGCCGACGTGGACGGCGTAGAGGTCGACCGTCACCTTGAGGTCGGCGGGGGCGTTGCCCTTGCGGCCGCTGACCGTGAGCGGGCTCTCGATCACCGCCCAGTTGGGGATGTCGTAGCGGTTCGGGTTGACGAAGACGTCGCCGCCGGAGGCCAGCACCGTCCACCGGTAGTGGACCGTGCGGCAGTTGCCCGCCGCGTCCTTGACGGTGATCGCGGGCCGGAACTCGCCGCCCTTGACCGGTGTCCCGGAGACCAGGCCGGTCCTGGCGTCGATCGACATGCCGCGCGGGAGGCCCTTGGCGGAGTAGGTGAGGGCGCCCGGGCGGGAGCTCTGCGCCTGGATCTGCCAGGTGACCGACTGGCCGGTCGCCGTCCGCCGCGGGTCGGTGCTGTCGATCGCGAGGTGGTCGACGTAGCGGTACCCGACCTTGACCGCGGCCCAGGCGTTGCCGACCGCCTCGTACTTCTTGCTGCCCATGCCGTAGAGGTCGGCGGCGGCATGGAGCGTGGCGGTGCGCGCACCGGCGAAGTCCGTGGTGCTGGTCATGTAGACGGTCAGCGCGCGGTACCAGATGTCCGTGGCCGACGCGCGGCCGATGCCGGCGACGGCCTTGCCGTCGGCGGTCGGGCTGTCGTAGCGGACGCCGTTGATCGTCTTCTTGCCGCTGCCCTCGGAGAGCAGGTAGAAGAAGTGGTTCGCCGGGCCTGAGCTCTGGTGCGGGTCCAGGTACTTGGTGCCGGTGGTCCAGTAGTCCTGCGAGGCGCCGTAGCCCACGTCGTCCTTGGAGGGCTGGTCCATGTAACGCAGCGGAACGCCGGTGCCGTAGACGTCGGCCTTCTCGGCGATCAGGTAGTCCGGCACGTCCTTGGGGCTGTCGGTGAAGAACTCCACCGCGGTGCCCATGATGTCGCTGGTCGCCTCGTTCAGGCCGCCGGACTCGCCGCTGTAGACCAGGCCCGCGGTGGCGCGGGTGATGCCGTGCGTCATCTCGTGGCCGGCGATGTCCAGGGCCGTCAGCGGACGGGCGTTGTCCTCGCCGTCGCCGTAGTTCATGCAGAAGCACTCGTCGTCCCAGTACGCGTTGACGTACCGGTCGCCGACGTGGACGTAGGAGCGCGCTCCGACGCCGTCGCCCGCGATGCCGGAGCGGCCGTAGCGGGACTGGAAGAAGTCCCAGGTCTGCTGGGCGCCGTAGGCCGCGTCGACGGCGGCCGTCTGGCGGTCGGCCGGTGTGCCGTCGCCCCAGACGTCGTCGTCGTCCGCCATGACCTCGCGGGTGTCGTAGTCGTACGCCGCGTTGCCGCCGCGCTCGGCGTCGACCAGCTCGAAGACGTCGCCGTTGCGCGTCGTGCCGATCCGCACGCTGCCGTTGTGCTGGCCGGTGCCCGTGCCCGCGTGGATCTGCTCCGTGCTCGCGAGCTGCCGGCCGGTCTTCGCGTCGGTGACCACCTGCAGGCGGCTGGGGGTGCCGTCCTCCCGGACGCCGGTGACGACGGACTCCCAGGCCAGGGTGGGCTTGCCGCCGGCCATCCAGACGACCAGGCGCGGAGCGCCGTCCACCGCGGCCTTGCGGGTCTCCTCCCGGCCGGCGACGTCCAGGGCCGACTTCCGTGCCTTCGCGGCGGCGAGTGCCGGCTCGGTCGTCGGCACCGCGAGCCGCGCGGCGGACGCCTTGGTGACCGTCCGGGTGCCGGTCCGCTCGTGCACCACCAGGTCGCCGCCGAGGACGGGGAGCCCGGCGAAGGTGCGCTCGTAGCGTGTGTGCACGGTGCCGTCGGCGTCCTTGACGACATCCTTCGGTATCAGCCTCTCCTCGTCGCCGAGCCCCAGAGACGCGGCCGTCCGCGCGCTCGCGGCGGCGGCGGCCGCGAGCAACTGCCCGCGCTGCGCCGGGGTGAGCGCGATCGCCCGGGTGCCGGGGGCAGTGGAGGCCGCCGCGGACCGCGGGCTCTCCTGCGCGCCCGCCGAGGCGAGGGGCAGAACGGACGCGATGAGCGTGGCCATGGTGACGGTCGCGGTCGCCGCGGCGCGTCTGCGCCGTGACGCACGGGCTCCGGATGACGACGTGGCTCGGATGGAGGGGAACGTGCTGGGCACTCCGGCGACTCCTTTGAGAGCGGGGGCGATGCGTGGACGGCCGAGGGGGGATGCGTCGGAGCCGCCCTCGCCCCTTGAAGTGGCCCGAACACAGCCCCAGATGCTGGCAGCGGCCATCACCACTGTCACGAAGTGCGGAGATCATTGTCCGGAATCCGGTGAGCCGCCCGTCGCGGTGTCACAAATCGGCGGCCTGGCCGGTCGCGGGCCGTTCCGCCCGATGATGACGGCACGTCAGGCAGGCCTGCGGAGACCGCGGTCCACGGGTCGCGGCGTCCTCCGGCCCGATGCGCCGTACGCCGGTCGGCCCGCACCCCGGCCCGGTTCTTCGCAGGCATCACCAGCGCATCGCCTTCACGTCCTCGCTGGTCAGCCGGACGGCGGCAGGCGCGACACCCTCTGCGACGACTGCGCCCCGGAGCGGTGGCGGGCCGGGGCACGGCCGGCCCGCGGGGGATGGGAAGTGCCCGCGAGCGGCCGCCGCTCCCCCGCCGTGTCACCGGGAGCTCCCACGCGGAGGTGAGCGGCGCCGAGGCGGCCGACGACCGATGCGTTTCGGCCAAGTTGGCTGCCGGGCAACCTCGTTGAGCCCCGGTCCGCCCGGCCTCCGGGCTCTGCCGCCTCCGATGTGGCGACTGTATGCTGTCCGCCTGTATACAACCGCCGACGGCCGGAGGAGACATGGCAGACCTGGACCCCGAGGTAGTGCTGGGCATGACGGCGCAGGCACCCGACGGCGTGGTCATCATCGATCGTGAAGGGCTCATCCGTTACTGGAACCACGGCGCCGAGCGGATCTTCGGGTTCTCCGCCGCCGAGGTCGACGGCCGCAGCCTGGACGTGATCATCCCGGAACGGCACCGGCAGCGGCACTGGGACGGCTTCGACAAGTCCATGGCGAGCGGCACCACCAAGTACGGGGACGACGACCTGCTGGCCGTCCCCGCCGTGGGCGCCGGCGGCCGCAAGCTGTCGATCGAGTTCAGCGTGGTGCTGCTGAACGACGCCGAGGGGCGCCCCGGTTACGTCGGCGCGGTCATCCGCGACGTCACCGAACGGCGCGCCCACGAGAAGGAGCTCTACCAGCAACTGGCGGCCGCCAAGGCCGAGGCCAGGACGGCTTGACGCCTCTGCCGCGAACGCGAAGCGGGGTCAGGGGTCACCGGGATCGCCGTGACGTCGGCGGTCGGGGGATCCTTCGTCTCCCCCGGATGCGGCCTTTCCCGCACGGTCCACGAAGACCGTGACCACCCGCTTCCGCGGTGTCGGCCTGACATCGAAGAGGGCCCGCCGGCGCTGATGCCGACGGGCCCTGCGGAGTGTGTTCCTACTGAGGGAGCCATTCGATCTCCCACTGGGAGGACTCCACGAACGACGCGAGCTCCGTCCTGTCCGCCACCCAGTAGTCTCCTCCGTCCGTCGGTGCGGACAGGTCGTTGATCAGGTGGATGTAGTACCCGCCGGTGACCCCGGAATCGTCCTGGAATTTCACGAAGTAACCCTCGTAGAACCCCGACAGAACGCGCCCGTATCGATCCGGTTCGACCTTGGTCATCACGGTTCGGCCGGGCGGACGTGGTTCTTGAGCCATGGCTTCCTGCCTCGCCGAAGATCTCGAAGTGGACGCGCGGATCACAGGGCCGGTGCCCTCCCGCCGGCGATGGGCGGTCGGCGGAATCCACGGAGGCCTGCACCGCCCTCCCATCGTATGGTCCAACCCCCGTCCCCACGGACGCCGTCACGCTCATCCTTCGGTGACCCGTCCGACGTCGGGCTGCGCGACCCCGGCCGGGTCGTGAGAGCCCACGGAACGCGAAAGCCCCCGTGCCGGGACGACACGGGGGCTTCGCCGTACGCGGGCGCGGGGCCCGCCGGTACGGCGGCACGGGCGCCCCGCGCGCACGGATCGCGCGGAGCACCCGTGGGACTGTCCGGGCCGGCGGCCGGGTCAGACGATGATCTGCTTCTCGCGCAGGGCCGCGATCTCGTTGCCGTCGTACCCGAGGTCCGCCAGGACCTCGCTGCCGTGCTCGCCCAGCAGCGGGGCGCCCTTGATCTCGGGCGTGAAGTTGGAGAACTTGATGGGGCTGCCGACCGTCAGGTAGGTGCCGCGGTTCTTCTGCTCGACCTCGACGATGGTGCCGCTGCGGCGCATGTCGGGGTCCTCGGCGAGCTCCTTCATGCTGAGCACGGGCGCGCAGGGCACCTCCCACTTGCGCAGGATGTCGACGGCCTCGTACTTGGTCTTGTCGGCCAGCCACTTCTCGATCTCGCCGAAGATCTCGAAGATGTGCGACTGCCGCGCCTTGGCGGAGGTGTACTCCGGGTCCTCGACCCACTCGGGGTGGCCGATGGCCTCGGCGGTGCGCTTCCAGTTCTGCTCCTGGATCGTGAAGTAGATGTAGGCGTTGGGGTCGGTCTCCCAGCCCTTGCACTTCAGGATCCAGCCCGGCTGGCCGCCGCCGCCGGCGTTGCCGCCGCGGGGCACCGCGTCGCCGAACTCGCCGTTCGGGTACTGCGGGTACTCCTCCAGGTAGCCGACCTTCTCCAGGCGCTGCTGGTCGCGGAGCTTGACGCGGGTCAGGTTGAGCACGGCGTCCTGCATGGACACCGAGACCTTCTGGCCCACACCGGTCGCGTTGCGGTGGATGATCGCCGTCAGGAGGCCGATCATCAGGTGCATGCCGGTGTTGCTGTCGCCGAGGGCGGAGCCGCTGATGGTCGGCGGGCCGTCCCAGAAGCCGGTGGTGGAGGCGGCACCGCCGGCGGCCTGGGCGACGTTCTCGTACACCTTGAGGTCGTTCCAGGACGACTCGGCGTTGAAGCCCTTGACCGAGCCGAAGATCAGGCGCGGGTTGAGCTCGTGGATGTGGTCCCAGCCCAGGCCCATGCGGTCCATGGCGCCGGGGGCGAAGTTCTCCACGAGGATGTCGGCCTCGCGGATCAGCTTCTCCATGACCTCCTTGCCCTCGGGGGTCTTGGTGTTGATCGCCAGCGAACGCTTGTTGCTGTTGAGCATCGTGAAGTACAGCGCGTCGAGGTCGGGGTCGTCACGGAGCTGGTTGCGGGTGACGTCGCCGCCCTGGGGACGCTCGACCTTGATGACGTCGGCGCCGAACCAGGCGAGCATCTGGGTGCACGCGGGACCGGCCTGGACCCCGGTGAAGTCGATCACCTTGATCCCGGCGAGCGGCTTTTCACTCATGGTGGCTTCCTTCTTGTCTGTTCGCGGTGCGCGGGTGTGCGGTGCTGGGGAACGCTGCTTCGGGGTACGGGGCTCCGCCGGGCGAAGCGGTCACTTCTTGGCCGGCACGATGTTGCCGACGGTGATCCCCTTGGGGTTGAGGTGCGCGATGTGGCCGCTCTCGGTACCCGCCGAGGGGTCGATCACGCAGTCGATGAGGGCGGGGCCGCCGGAGGCGAGCGCCTCGGTGAGAGCGGCGGTGACCTCGGCGGGGGTCGTCGCGCGGTAGCCCTTGCCGCCGAACGCCTCGAACATCACGTCGTGGCGCGCCGCGGACATGAGGGTGGTCGGCGACGGGGCGTCGTCGTAGGGGTTGACGTCGTCACCGCGGTAGACGCCGCCGTTGTTCATGATGACCGTGACGACCGGCAGCTTGTAGCGGCAGATCGTCTCGATCTCCATCCCGCTGAAGCCGAAGGCGCTGTCGCCCTCGACGGCCACGACCGGTGCCCCGCTCTCGACGGCGGCGGCGATCGCGTAGCCCATGCCGATGCCCATGACGCCCCAGGTGCCGCTGTCGATGCGGTGCCGCGGTACGTGCATGTCGATCACGTTGCGCGCGATGTCCAGCGCGTTGGCGCCCTCGTTGACGAGGTAGATCTCGGGGTTCTGGTGGATGACGTCGCGTACGGCCTTCAGTGCGCCCATGAACTGCATCGGGTGCGGGTCGGCCTTGAGGCGCTCGGCCATCTTGGCGACGTTCTGGGCCGAGCGGGCGCCCAGTTCCTCGCGCCAGGCGGTGGGCGCGGCGATCCGGCCCGGCTTCGACCGCTCGATGAGGGCCTCGACGACCGACTCGATGTCACCGACGAGCGGGGCGGCGATGGGCTGGTTGCTGTCCATCTCCTTCGCCTCGATGTCGATCTGGACGAACTTGGCGTCCGGGTTCCACTGCGGCGCCTCGCCGTGGCCCAGCAGCCAGTTGAGGCGGGCGCCGATCAGCATGACGACGTCGGCCTTCTTCAGCGCCAGCGAGCGGGCGGTGGCCGCGGACTGCGGGTGGTCGTCGGGCAGCAGGCCCTTCGCCATGGACATCGGCACGTAGGGGATGCCGGTGGACTCGACGAACTCGCGGATCTGCGCGTCGGCCTGGGCGTAGGCCGCGCCCTTGCCGAGGACGATCAGCGGCCGCTGCGCGCCGGCCAGCAGCTCGATCGCGCGGTCCACCGCCTCCGGGGCGGGCAGCTGGCGCGGCGCCGGGTCGACGAGACGGCTCAGCGTCTTCGCGCCCTCCTCCGCGTCCATGATGGAACCGAGCACCGCGGCGGGGATGTCGAGGTAGACACCGCCGGGGCGCCCGGAGACTGCGGTGCGCAGGGCGCGGGCGATGCCGCGGCCGATGTCCTCGACGCGGCTGATGCGGTAGGCGGCCTTGCAGAACGGCTGCGCGGCGGCGAGCTGGTCCATCTCCTCGTAGTCGCCCTGCTTGAGGTCGACGAGGTGGCGCTCGCTGGAGCCGGAGATCTGCACCATCGGGAAGCAGTTGGTCGTCGCGTTCGCGAGCGCCACGAGTCCGTTGAGGAAGCCGGGGGCCGACACCGTCAGGCAGATGCCGGCCTTCTTGGTGAGGTAGCCGGCCGCGGCCGCCGCGTGTCCGGCGTTGCTCTCGTGACGGAAGCCCACGTAGCGGATGCCCTGCGCCTGGGCGAGCCGTGCGAGGTCCGTGATCGGGATGCCGACCACCCCGTAGATGGTGTCGACGTCGTTCATCTTGAGCGCGTCGACGACCAGGTGGTACCCGTCGGTGAGCTCGGCCGGTGCGTCGGCGTTCGCCGCGGTCTCCAGTGGTGAGGGGGCGGTCATGGTCCGAGGTCCTCCTTGGGCAAGTCATGCGTGCGGCTGCTTCCCCCACCATCCGCAGCCCGCTCCGCCGCGTCCAAGACCTATCGGCGACCAGCCGATAAACGGCGTTTATCGACGCACGCCACAGGGGCGTTGAGGTGGGTTGATAGACCTCCGCTATCGACCGTTCGGCAGCGCGTATTGGACGGCTGCTCGGCGCCCCGCGCAGTCTCGCTGGGGACGGTTCATCAGACATTCCCGGCGCGAGGAGGTGCGGCCATGGCCGTTCCGGCCGCAGCATCCGTGCGCGACCCCGACCGCTACCGGCCGCCGGCGGTGACGGGCCTGACCGATCTGCTGGACCGGCCTGCTCGCGGGCGCCCGCAGGCACCCGCGCTGATCGCGGGCGCCGACCGCGCGGAGGTCTCCTACCGGGCCCTGGACGAGCTGGCCGACGCGGTGGCGGCGCGGCTGACCGCCGCGGGGCTGCGCCCCGGGGACCCGGTGGGCCTCGTCAGCGCCAACACCGTGGAGTTCGTCGCGGCGTTGCTGGGCGGGGCGCGGGCCGGGCTGGTGGTCGCCCCCGTGGACCCCGCGCTGCCCGGGCCGCGGATGACGGCCCGGCTGGAGGCGCTGGGGGTGCGGGCCGTCCTGCTGGGCCCGGTCGCGGGCGGCGCCCCCGCGGCGGCCGTGGGGCCCTCCGTCCCCGCCTGGACGCTGCGGGTGGACCTCTCCCCCGCCGGGACGGCGACCGCGGTGCTGGACACACGCCCGGGTACGGGTACGGGCGCACCGGCCGCCGCGCGGGGCGCGGCCGGTGAACTCGTCGCGCAGGACGCCCTGGTGCTGTTCACGGCGGGCACCACCGAGGCGAAGATGGTCCCGCTGACGCACGGCGCGGTGGCCGCCTCGGTGCACGGCGTGTGCGCCACGTACGAGCTGGGTCCGGGCGACGCGACCGTCGCGGCGATGCCGTTCTTCCACGGTCACGGGCTGTTCGCCGCCCTGCTGTCCACCCTGGCGAGCGGGGGCTGCGTGCTGCTGCCGGCGCACGGACGGTTCTCGGCGCACACCTTCTGGGACGACATGCGGGCGGCCGGCGCCACGTGGTTCACCGCGGTGCCCACCATCCACGAGATCCTGCTGGAGCGGGCCGCGACGGACCTCCCGGGCCCCCAGACCCCGCCGCTGAGGTTCCTGCGCAGTTCCAGCGCGCCCCTCAACACGGCCACCCAGCGGGCGCTGGAACGCACCCTGGGCGCGCCCCTGCTGTCGGCGTACGGGATGACCGAGACGGCGCACCAGGCGACGAGCGAGCCGCTGCCGCAGCACGGGTCGCTGAAGCACGGTTCCGTCGGCCGGCCGGTGGGAATCGAGCTGCGGGTCCTGGACCCGGACGGGAAGCCGTGCCCGCCCGGCGGCGAGGGCGAGGTGTGGGTGCACGGGCCGACGGTGGCTCGCGGCTACCTCGGCAATCCGGCGGAGACCGCGCACGGCTTCGCGGACGGCTGGTTCCGCACCGGCGACCTCGGTTCGCTCGACGAGGACGGCCACCTGTTCCTGACCGGGCGGCTGAAGAACCTCATCATCCGCGGCGGCGAGAAGGTCTCGCCCGAGCACGTCGAGGACGTCCTCGCCGGGTGCCCGGGGGTGGCCGAGGCCGCGGTGTTCGCCGTGCCCGACGCGACGTACGGGCAGCGGGTCGGCGCGGCCGTGGTCCTGTCCGGTGCGGAGGCGCCGGGGTCCGAGGTGCCCGGGCCCGAGGAGGTGCGGCGGTACTGCCGCGGCCGCCTGGCCCCCTTCGAGGTCCCCGACCGGATCCGGGTCGTCGCCTCGCTCCCGCACACGGCGAAGGGAGGGCTGGACCGGGCGGCGGTGGACCTGCTCTACGCACAGGACCCCGGATGGCCGGGGCTCATCTGACGCGGTGCTCGGCCGGCAGCGGCTGGTCGAAGAACTCGTCCAGCGACAGGCCGGCCGCGGCGTTCATGAACGCCCGCGCCGCGACCGAGCCCGGGGTGGCCGCGTGGATGGCGACGGAGACCTTGGCCCTGGCGTCCGGCTCGACCAGGCGCACGGCCCGCATCCTGCCGAGCGGCGGCATCGCCCGCAGCCAGGTGTGCGGGACGATGCTCGCGCACGCGCCGGCGCCCACGCTGGCGTAGAGGGCGGCCACCGAGTCCGTCTCGACCTGCGGGGTCACCACGACCCCGCTCTCGGCGAAGGCGTCGTCGATGACCTGGCGGATCCTCATGTCGGGGGTCAGCAGCGCGAGCGGCATCGTGGCCGCGTCCGCCCACTTCATGGTGTCGGTGTGCGGCAGCAGCTGGTCGCTGGAGGCGAGGAGCATGTACCGCTCCTCGTACAGCGGCATCATCTGCAGGTTCTCGCGGTCGTGCGGGGCGAAGTGGGCGATCGCGGCGTCCAGTTCGAACGCGAGCAGCTGGCGGTGGAGTTCGGTCGTCGACAGCCGGGAGCGGACCTGGACCTTGGCCAGCGGGTGGGCCGCGCAGAAGGCGGCGACGGGGAGGACCAGGGTGGTGGACGCGGTGGGTTCGGTGCCCAGCCGCAGGGTGCCGGTGATGCCCGACTGGACGGCGGCCACCTCGGCCTTGAAGGCCTCCTGCTCGGCGAGGATCCGCTTGGCCCACACCACCAGCCGTTCGCCCTCGGGGGTCAGGCCCTGGTAGTTGTGGCCGCGGTTGATCAGCGTGACGTTCAGCTCCCGTTCGAGCTTGGCTATCGCCGCCGACAGCGCGGGCTGCGACACGTAGCAGGACTCCGCCGCCCGGGCGAAGTGCCGCTCCCTGGCGACCGCCACGAAGTACTCCAGCTGACGGAACAGCATGAACGACTCCTCTCTGCCTGGGGCCGCGGCCCTGCCGGCACTTCCCGCTGGAGTCGCAACGCCGTCGGTGCCGGCGGACCGACGCTCCCGGGGCGGCGGACGTCCCCGGGCGGCCGGCGGCGGACGAGCTGTTTGCGGTGTGACCTGGCAAAGCCTACCGAGCCGGATCGCGGCCCTCGTTCGTGCCCGCGAACCGGTGCGGGCCCCCGCCCGGGGCCCGGTTCCGTCGCCGCTGCGACGGGACCGGGCTCCGGGGGTACGGCCGCGGTCAGTCCGGCGGTGGGCCGGCGTTCCGCGGGTCGGCTGTGTACGGGATCGGATGTGCGGGACGGGAGGGACACGGGATCGGGATCGGGTGCGGGGGACGGCCTGGGGCCGCGGACGGCGGGACGGTCGGGCGGCGCGGAAGGCCGGGGTCAGGCGGCGGGGGCCGGATCCGGCGCGGTGGCGCCGTTCTCCTGCCCCGCGATGACGCCGCGCGCCAGCAGGTCGGTGGCGGCGTGGACGGCCCGCAGGTTGGGGGCGTCCGCGCCGGAGATGTCGGCCATCTCCACGACGGCCGTGACGATGGCGTCGAGTTCGAGCTGCTTGCCGGCCTCGAGGTCCTGGAGCATCGAGGTCTTGTGGTGTCCCACCCCCTCGGCGCCCCGAAGCCGCTTCTCGATCGAGATGTCGGGGGTGCTGCCGACCCTGGCCGCGATGTCGAGGGTCTCCTCCATGAGCTGGGTGACCAGCCGCCTGGTGTGCGGGTGCTTGCAGATGTCGACCATGGTGGCCCTGGTGAGGGCGCTGATCGGGTTGAAGGCGACGTTGCCCATCAGCTTGATCCAGATGTCGTCGCGCAGGTTCGGCTCCACCGGGCACTTGAGGCCGCCGGCGATCATGGCCTCGCTCAGTTGCGTGCACCGGTCGGAGACGCCGCCGCCCGGCTCGCCGATGGAGAACCGGGTGCCCTCAAGGTGCCGGATGACACCGGGGGACTCGATGACCGTCGCGGGGTAGACGACGCAGCCGATGGCGCGCTCCGGCGCCAGGACCTCGCTGGTGGCGCCGCCGGGGTCGACCGCCTCGATCCGCCGCCCCTCGTAGGGGCCGGCCAGCTTGTGGAAGTACCACCAGGGGATGCCGTTCTGACCGGCCACCACCGCGGTGTCGTCGCCGAGCAGCGGGGAGATCAGCGGTCCCGAGCTGGCGTAGGAGTGTGCCTTGAGGCCCAGGAAGACGTAGTCGACGGGGCCTATCTCCTCAGGGTCGTCCGTGGCGTGGGGCTTGGCCACGAAGTCACCGCGCGGGCTGTTCACCCGGACTCCGTGGGCGCGTATCGCCTGAAGATGCTCACCCCGGGCGATCAGGTGGACGTCGGCGCCACCACGGTGCAGTGCCGCGCCCACGTAAGCGCCGATCGCACCGGCTCCGAGGACTGCGATTTTCACGGCGACTCCTCTCCATTCGAAGGGGGAGTGAATACTGTATGCAGTACCCTCTGGGGATGTACAGTCCCCTCACGGGAAGTCGCGCTCTCGGAACCGGACAGCACCCCGGCCGGCACCGCGGCGGAGGTCTCCGGCGTCTCCCCCGGCCATGAACCGGGTCACACAGGCCCCGGACAGGTTGATCGAGCACGAAGCAGGGGAACGCTTCGCCGCACACGCGGTCCCGGGCCCGCACGGCCGTACCAGGAGGCCGGGGAACACGCACTGCGGACGACGGCCCGGCCGGGCAGCCGAAGGCGTCGGCCGGTAGCGACGGAAAAGGAGAGCGATGTCGGATTCACCCCCTCAGCAGATCGGTGTCGTCACGGAGTCCACCGCCGGGGAGACGCGGGTGGCGGCCACGCCGGACAGCGTCCGCCGGCTCCTCGGCCTCGGTTACGAGGTCGTCGTGGAGTCGGAGGCCGGAGCCGCCTCCGGCTTCCCCGACGAGGCCTACGTGGACGCGGGCGCGCGGATCGGCGACGCCTGGCAGGCGGACGTGGTCCTCAAGGTCAACGCCCCCTCGCACGAGGAGATCGAGAAGCTACGTGAAGGAGCGACCCTCATCGGGCTCATCGCTCCGGCCCACAGCCCCGACCTCGTCGAGGAACTGGCGGCACGGCCGATCACCGTCCTGGCGCTGGACGCCGTCCCGCGCATCTCCCGGGCCCAGTCGATGGACGTGCTCAGCTCGATGGCGAACATCGCCGGGTACCGGGCGGTGATCGAGGCGGCCCATGTCTTCGGGCGCTTCTTCACCGGACAGGTCACCGCGGCGGGCAAGGTGCCCCCGGCCAAGGTCCTGGTGGCCGGCGCGGGCGTGGCGGGACTCGCCGCGATCGGCGCGGCCGGCAGCCTCGGCGCGGTGGTCCGGGCCACCGACCCGCGGGCCGAGGTCGCCGACCAGGTCCGTTCCCTGGGCGGGGAGTTCCTCGCCGTCGAGGTGGACCAGGAGGCGAGCAGCGACGGCTACGCCCGGGCGACCTCCGAGGAGTACGACCGGCGTGCCGCCGAGATCTACAGCGAGCAGGCGGCGGACGTCGACATCGTCATCACCACCGCGCTGATCCCCGGCCGCCCGGCCCCCCGGCTGATCACGGCGGCCGACGTGGCGTCGATGAAGCCCGGCAGCGTCATCGTCGACATGGCCGCCGCGCAGGGCGGCAACGTCGAGGGCACGGTCAGCGGGAAGGCGATCGTCACCGACAACGACGTGACGATCATCGGCTACACCGACCTGGCGGGCCGGCTGCCCGCCCAGGCCTCCCAGTTGTACGGGACCAACCTCTTCAACCTGCTCAAGCTGCTGACGCCGGGCAAGGACGGGCGGCTGACGCTCGACTTCGACGACGTCGTGCAGCGGACCGTCACGGTGGTGCGGGAGGGCGAGAAGACCTGGCCGCCACCGCCCGTCCAGGTGTCGGCGGCACCCGCCGGGCAGACCCCGGCGCCGACGGCCGCGGCCGCCGCGCAGCAGCCGAAGGACCCGCGCCTGTCGCCGGCCGCGCGCTACGGACTCGTCGGCCTCTGCATGCTCGCGATGTTCGTCCTCGTCGCCTTCTCCCCGGCTCAGCTCATCGGCAACTTCACGGTGTTCGCGCTGGCCGTCGTCATCGGTTACTACGTGATCGGAAAGGTCCACCACGCCCTGCACACCCCGCTGATGTCGGTCACCAACGCCATCTCGGGGATCGTGGTGATCGGAGCACTGCTGCAGATAGGCCACGCCGGACCGGCCGTCACCGTGATGTCGGTCGTGGCGATCATGTTGACCACCGTGAACATCTTCGGCGGATTCGCCGTCACCCGCCGCATGCTCGCCATGTTCTCGAAGGGCTGAGGATCGATGAACGCAACCACGGCCGCACAGGCCGCCGACATCGTCGCCGCGCTGCTGTTCATCTTCAGCCTGGCCGGACTCTCTCAACACCGCACCTCCCGCGCCGGAGTGGCGTACGGCATCGGCGGCATGGCGCTGGCGCTGGTCGCCACCGTCGTCGCCGCGGCGCAGAGCATCCCGGGATACGCCGTCGTGCTGATCGTGGCGGCCACGGCCGTCGGCGGCGCCGTCGGCCTGTGGCGGGCGCGCCGGGTCGAGATGACCCAGATGCCCGAACTCATCGCCGTCCTGCACAGCCTGGTGGGCCTCGCCGCCGTGCTGGTCGGCTGGAACAGCTACTACGAGGTGGAGGCGCACGGCGCGGCGCAGACCCGGGTCGCCGGCGACCTGCTCGCCATCCACCACGCCGAGGTGTTCATCGGCATCTTCATCGGCGCGGTCACCTTCACCGGTTCCGTCGTCGCCTTCCTGAAGCTGTCGGCGCGCATCAAGTCCCGTCCGCTGACGCTGCCCGGGAAGAACGCCCTCAACCTGGGGGCACTGGCCGCCTTCGTGGCCCTGACCGTGTGGTTCACGGTGACCCCGAACCTGGGCCTGATGATCGCCGTCACCGCCTTGGCGCTCGCGCTCGGCTGGCACCTGGTCGTCTCGATCGGCGGCGGTGACATGCCGGTCGTCGTGTCGATGCTCAACAGCTACTCGGGCTGGGCCGCGGCCGCGGCGGGCTTCCTGCTCAACAACAACCTGCTGATCGTCACCGGCGCGCTGGTCGGCTCCTCCGGCGCCTACCTGTCGTACATCATGTGCAAGGCGATGAACCGCTCCTTCCTCTCGGTGATCGCCGGCGGCTTCGGCGCCCCGGCGGCGACGGGCGGCGACGAGGAGCAGGGCGAGCACCGCGAGACCTCCGCGGAGGAGACGGCCGAACTCCTGGAGAACGCCACCTCGGTGATCATCACCCCCGGCTACGGCATGGCGGTGGCCCAGGCCCAGCATCCGGTGGCGGAGCTGACCCAGGCCCTGCGGCAGCGCGGGGTGCAGGTGCGCTTCGGCGTCCACCCGGTGGCCGGCCGGCTGCCGGGGCACATGAACGTGCTGCTCGCCGAGGCCAGGGTGCCGTACGACGTCGTGCTCGAGATGGACGAGATCAACGACGACTTCGGCGACACCACGGTGGTGCTGGTCATCGGGGCCAACGACACCGTCAACCCGGCCGCGGAGGAGGACCCGTCGAGCCCGATCGCCGGCATGCCGGTGCTGCGGGTGTGGGAGGCGGAGAACGTCGTCGTCTTCAAGCGGTCCATGTCCTCGGGGTACGCGGGGGTGCAGAACCCGCTGTTCTTCCGCGAGAACAGCCGCATGCTCTTCGGCGACGCCAAGGAGAGCGTGGACGCCATCCTGCGGTCGCTCGGCACACCGGAGTCCGGTTCGACTGCGGCACGAGGGCTGCGCACCGACCAGCAGCCCGCGCCTGCCTGACGGGCACTCCACCCGCGGCGGTGGGGCGGGGGAAGCACGGCTTCCCCCGCCCCTTCCGCTCTGCGCCGGTGCCCGCGCGGTCGGTCTCCGCTCGCCGACTGCCAATTTCCGACAAAGCCTTGTTCAACCCTGCTCCTGAATTGCATACCAAAATCTGTATTCTTGGCACTGTGCAAAGAACTCAGCCGACAGGGGGGCTCATGCGCGAGACACGTACCGCGGCCGCCGTCGTCCGGGTCACCCGGCCGGCACCACTGCGCCAGGCCGTCTACGAGGCCCTGATCGACCTGATCGTCAACGGCACCCTCAGACCGGGGCAGCACCTGGTCGAGGCCGAACTCGCCGACCACCTCGGCGTCAGCCGCCAGCCGGTGCGCGAGGCCCTGCAGCGCCTGCAGACCGACGGCTGGGTCGACCTGCGCCCCGCGCAGGGCGCCTTCGTCCACTCCCCCACGCAGGAGGAGGCCACCCAACTGCTCAGCGTCCGCGCCGTGCTGGAGACCCACTCCGCGTACGGCGCCGCGCTGCACGCCACGGACGGGGACGTCACCCGGCTCTGGGACCTGCAGGACGCCGGCATCGCCGCCCTGGCGGCGGACGACGCCCGCGGCATCGTCGAGGCCAACGCCGCGCTGCACGGGTTCATCACCGAGCTGTCCCGCAACCGGGTCCTCGCCGAACTGATCCTGCAGGTCGACCGGCGGGTGCGCTGGTACTACATGCCCATCGCCCGGCCCCGCGGCCGGGACGCCTGGAACGAGCACGCCACCATCATCGAGGCCATCGCCCTGGGTGACGCGGACCGCGCCGAGGAACTGATGCGCCGCCACACCCGCAACACCACCGACTTCTACTGCCGGCAGATCGCCGCCGCCGTGGACGCCGGGCGCGCCTGAGGGCCACCGGGCCCCGGGAACGCCGGACGGCCCGGGGGCAGGGGGGGGCACCCGGGCCGTCGTCGAGGGGGAGGAACAGTCGGCGGGAGGAACGTCGTGCGGGGGAGGAAGCGGCGGTGGAGGGGCGGGCGGGGCCGGGCGGAGCAGGGGGCGCACCCCACCGCTCGGCCCCGCCTCCGTGTCGCGGGCACCCGGTCCGGAACTGCCGCCGCCCCGGTCCGGGCCCTTGCGCCCGCGCACGTTGGAGGGGGGCTCCTGACGGAGCCCCGGTACCGCAGCCGTCAGGTGGTGGCCTCGGCGGGAGAGGGGGTACGGCTGTCCACCTCGGCCACCGGGCTCCCTTCGCCGCTCCGGCGCGGGGCGCCGGGCTGCCGCAGGAACACCGTGATCAGCGCGGAGAGGAAGGCGATGCCCCCGGCCAGGTAGTAGGCGCCGGAGTAGCCCCAGGCGGCGACCACACTGGCGGCCACACCGCCGCCGCCGACACCGCCGACCAGCTTGGCGCTGTAGACCAGCCCGTAGTTCGACGCGTTGTTGTTCTCACCGAAGTAGTCCGGCGTGAGCGAGGCGAACAGCGGGTAGAACGCCCCGCCGCCGAAGCCGTTGAGGAACGCGAAGAACAGGAACAGGGGTTCGTTGTGCGCCTGGCCCGACCACAGCACACCGAACTGCGCCAGTCCCGCCACCACCAGGACCAGGCCCAGTGTCTGACGCCGGCCCAGGTAGTCCGAGAGCCAGCCCACGATGGCCCGGCCGACGCCGTTGACCACGGCGAGCACGCCCGCCGAGGAGGCCGCGACCAGCGGGCCGAAGCCCAGGCTCTTGGCGAACGGCACCTGGAAGTTGATGCCGAACAGCGACACACCTCCGATGCAGACCAGCGCGAACCACATCAGCGGCAGCTGCCCGGTCCTGATCGCCTCCATCGGGGTGAACTGGCCCTTGGCCGGCGGGTTCTTGGCCAGTCGCTTGGCCACCCGCTTCGCGTCCTCGGTCACGCCCCGGTTCAGCGGGTCGACGTCGTGCGGCCACCAGCTCTTCGGCGGGTCGCGGAAGAACATGCCGCAGAAGGCGACGACCAGCACCATGCCCAACGCGATCAGGTCGAGGACCATCTTGTAGTTGGACGGGTGGAACCAGTAGTTGAAGACGAAGATGAGCGGCAGGGTTCCGTAGGCGAAACCGCCGTTCACGAACCCTGTGCGGGCGCCCTTGTTGTCGGGGTACCACTTGCCGACCATGTTGATGCAGGTCGCGTACACCAGGCCGGCGCCCGTGCCGCCCAGCACCGAGTAACCGGCGATCACCACATAGGGGTTGCTCAGGTGCGAGAGTGCCAGGAAGCCGAGTCCGGAGAAGGCCGCTCCGGCGAGCATGGCCGTCTTGGCCGGCAGGACCCCGGTCTCCCGCAGCCGTCCCGCGGGGAACGCGACGCCCGCCTGGAAGACCGCCCAGATGCTGGCGATCCAGAACGTCTCGGTCAGGGTCCATCCGTGGGCGTGCTCCAGCACCGCCTCCGCGGAGCTGTAGCCGTACTCGTAGACGCTGACGCCCATCATCGCGATCCAGGGGAGCCAGACCATCCAGGCCCGGGGCCTCCCCAGGAGGGAGCGGTCGGTCTCCCCGACCCGGTAGACGCGGCCGTTCGCGTCGCTGACCTCCCGGTACTGCCCGGGAACCACGTGCGGTGTTACTGACATCGGTGCCTTCCCTTGCGTGAAAAGAACCTGGCGTGCGCCCCCTGGGCCCTTCTCTTCATGCGGAGGGGTGGAGCGGACCATCCCTGCGGCTCGGCCCGGCATCGCCGGGCCCGGTGGTACGTCGTCCGGGCAACTGAGGTCCAGGGCGGCAACCCGGACGTGACAGCGCGCAGGCGGGTGACACGGTGGAACGACGTGGTACGACCCCGGGGCACGGCAAAGCAGCCGTGCTCAGGGGGTGTGGAGAGGAACATTCAGCTGGTCAGCGCGATTCTCCATACTGGAGATTGCATACGGTATGGACCGTCGAATCGGGGTGTCCAGGGGATGACGGGAAGATTGACCAGTGCATTACCAACCGGTGGGGCCCGCTCCGCGCCCGTCCGGACGGCCGACTCCAGCCACTGCAGGGCGCGTTGTCCCTGGTCGGAGAGGTAACCCCGGCTGACCGCCGAATGGTTGCCTGCGGCACCTGATGTGTCCGCACCGCCGGACGCGCGAGGCGCGGGTAAAGGGCGGGCAAGGAAGACCACGAGAGCGCAAAATCCGGTGCCGGGCGTCCCGGGGCGGGCCTGCCGCCCCGGGACCGGAACCGCTACGCGCTCAGGCGGCCGAACTTCCGTACCGCCAGCGGCAGGAAGACCGCCAGCAGGGCCAAAGGCCAGGTCACGGCGGCCCAGACGTGACCGGGTTCGCCACCGGGGCCGCCGAACAGCTCGCGTACCGCCGTCGCGGTGTGGGACATCGGGTTCCACTGGACCGCGGTGCCCAGCCAGCCGGGCATGGAGCCGGGGGCCGCGAAGGCGTTGGAGAGGAAGCCGACCGGCCAGACCAGGATCTGCACGGCGACCACCAACTCCGGCTTCCCCGCCACCAGCGCCAGGTGGATGCCGATCCACAGCATCGCGAAGCGGAACAGCAGCAGGAGGCCGACGGCGCCGAGGAAGCCGGCGGCACCGCCGTGCGTGCGCCAGCCGAGCGCGTGCGCGACGCCGATCAGGACGGCCAGCCCGGCGGCCGACTGGAGCATGTCCGCGGCGGAACGGCCCACCAGGACGGCGCCGTTGGTCATCGGCATCGCACGGAAGCGGTCGATCACGCCCTTGTTGAGGTCCTGGGTGACGGCGAGCATCGTGCCCTCCAGGCCGAAGGCCATGGTGAGCGCGAGCATGCCGGGGACGAGGTAGCCGAGGTAGTCGCCCGTCACCCCGCGGCCGCCGCCCACGAGGTAGCCGAACATCAGCAGCAGCATCACCGGGAAGACGAGGCCGACCACCACCTGGACCGGCTGCCGGGCCCAGTGGGCGAGTTCGCGCCGGGTCATCGTCCAGCAGTCGGCGAGGACGTACGCTCCCCACGCGCTCCGGACCGGGCCCCGGGTGGTGTACGCGGCGCTCACACGGCCTCCTTCGACCGCGCGTTCTCCCCCGTGAGGTGCAGGAACACCTCGTCGAGCGTCGGACGGCGCAGGGCGATGTCCTCCGCCTGTATGCCGGCCGACTCCAGGGCGCGGACGACCCCGGTGAGCGCCGCCATGCGGTCCGTCACCGGGGCGCTGAGCAGCCGCCGGTCGGCGTCCACGGACACCTCGCCCCCGGTCGCGGGCAGCAGGGCCCTGGCCGCGGCGAGTTGCCCGGCGTCGCGCAGGACGACGTCGATGCGGTCGCCGCCCGTCCGGGCCTTGAGTTCGTCCGCCGTGCCGTCGGCGATCACCCTTCCGTGGTCGACGACCGAGATGCGGTCGGCGAGCTGGTCGGCCTCCTCCAGGTACTGGGTGGTGAGCAGGACCGTCGTGCCGCCGTCGGCCAGGGAGCGGACCGAGGCCCACACCTCGGCGCGGCCGCGGGGGTCGAGCCCGGTCGTCGGCTCGTCGAGGAAGAGCACCTCGGGGTCGGTGACGAGGGACGCGGCGAGGTCGAGGCGGCGGCGCATGCCGCCGCTGTAGCGGCCGACCGCCTTGCGTCCGGTGTCCGCGAGGCCGAAGCGCGCGAGGAGTTCGTCGGCGCGTTCGCGCGCCCGCCGGGCGCCGAGGTGGTGGAGCCGGGCGAACATCTCCAGGTTCTGGCGGCCGCCGAGCTGCTCGTCGAGGGCCGCGTGCTGCCCGAGCAGGCCGATGCGGAACCGCACCTGCGGGGCCTCGGTCACCACGTCGTACCCGGCCACCTCGACGCGGCCGCGGTCCGGCCGGAGCAGGGTGGACAGGATCCTGACCAGCGTCGTCTTGCCCGCGCCGTTCGGGCCGAGCACCCCGTGCACGGTGCCGCGCGCGACCGTCAGGTCGAGCCCGTCCAGCGCCGGTCTGCCGCGGTACCCCTTGTACGCCCCTTCGACGGCGATCGCTGTGCCTGTCACGGCGGCTCCTCTGCTGTGGTCGGCTAGTCAAACTTGACTACCGGCGCAAAGTAACGCTCGCGGAGTCCACCGGTCAAATGACTTCAGCGGGCGTCGCCGGGATGCGGCTCGCCCGTCGCGTACGGGTTCTCCTCGCCCTCCGTGAGCACGCCCACGAACGGCTCGCCCTCCCCGGCGAAGGTGTACGCGCCGCCCTCGATCCGCTCGACGAGCCCCGAGGTCCACGCGGCGTCCGAGTCGGCCGTGTGCACCCAGAGGTTCATGATCTCGCCGATGTGGCCGAGCTGGGCGGGGCCGTCCTCGGGGACGTAGTGCTCGGTGACGGCGGACCGCCACTCCCCGATCCTGCGGATCCGCTCGCGCAGCAGATCCAACGCCTCGTCCCGGCGCAGGTCGACGATGAAGCCGATGGCCGCGGACTGGATGTCCATCTTCTGGTCGTAGGCCACCAGCGACTCGTGCAGCAGACGCAGGAACTCCTTCGTCCCCTCGTCCGTGATCTCGTACTCGGTGCGGGGCGGGCCGCCGGCCGTCGACGGGGCGACCTCGTGGGCGTGCAGCAGTCCCTGCTTCGCCATCTGCTTCAGGGCGTGGTAGATCGAGCCGGGCTTGGCGTTGGACCACTCGTGCGCGCCCCAGTACTCCAGGTCGTTGCGCACCTGGTAGCCGTGGGCCCGCCCGTGCTGGCGGACGGCGCCCAGGACCAGGAGACGGATCGCTGACATGCGGTCCAGGTTAGGCGGACCGGCGCGGGGGCCCGCACGCGCCCCGCGCCCGTTCGTGTCCGTCCCTCGTCCGGTCAGCCCGCGGGGTTGCGGCGGGCACCCCGGCGGCCCTCGCCGCCGGACGCCGTACGCCGTCCCGAGCCGCGGCTCCCCGTACCGGAACCGGTGCCGCCGGCCGCGCCGGCCGCACCCCGGCGGTCGGACCCCCGGCCGCCGGAAACCCCCGCAGCGCCGGAGGCGCCGCGCGGGGAAGCCGCCCGGCGGACGCCACCGGCCGCCGCCGTCCCGGCCGTGGACCGGCGCTCCCCGGACCGGCCGGTCGTCCCGGTGGCGGCACCCGTCGGCGCCGCTCCGGTCCCGCCGCCACTGCGGCGCCGGCGGGCGGGCCGCCCGCCGTTCCCGGTGCCGCTCCTGCCGTCCTCGCGGGACGCCTTCGGTGCGGCCGCCGGCTGGGGCACCTCGATGGTGACGGCGATGCCGGACGGCTCACGCGCGCCCGTGAGGGTGCTCAGCTCCTCGGCACCCGAGGTGATGCGGGCCGTCCGGGGCCGGATGCCGGCGTCCGACATCAGCCGCGTGACGTCCCGCTTCTGCTCGGGCAGGACCAGCGTGACCACCCGGCCGGAACCGCCGGCGCGTGCCGTGCGGCCGCCGCGGTGGAGGTAGTCCTTGTGGTCGGTGGGCGGATCGACGTTGACGACCAGGTCGAGGTCGTCGACGTGTATGCCGCGGGCCGCGACGTTCGTGGCGACCAGCGCCGTCACGTGGCCGCTCTTGAACTGCTCCAGGGTGCGGTTGCGCTGCGGCTGGGAGCGGCCGCCGTGCAGGGCCGCCGCGCGGACGCCGACGGCCAGCAGCCGCTTGGCGAGCCGGTCGGCGGACCGCTTGGTGTCGAGGAAGAGGATCACCCGGCCGTCGCGGGCCGCGATGCGCGTGGTGACGGCCTTCTTGTCGGTCTCGTCCAGCACGTGGAGCACGTGGTGCTCCATGGTGGTCACCGCACCCGCGGACGGGTCCACGGAGTGCACCACGGGGTCGGTCAGGAACCGCTGCACCAGGCGGTCGATGTTGCCGTCCAGGGTGGCCGAGAACAGCATCCGCTGCCCGTCGGGTCGCACGCGCTCGATCAGCCGGGTGATCTGCGGCATGAAGCCCATGTCGGTCATCTGGTCGGCCTCGTCCAGCACCGTGATGCCGACGCTGCCGAGCACGCAGTCGCCGTGTTCCACCAGGTCGTTGAGCCGGCCGGGGGTGGCCACGAGCACCTCGACGCCGCGCCGGAGCGTGGCGGCCTGCTTGGCCATGGACAGCCCGCCGACCACGGTGGCCATGCGGAGGTTCACCGCCGTCGCGTACGGCGTCAGCGCGTCCGTCACCTGCTGGGCGAGTTCACGCGTGGGCACCAGCACGAGGGCCAGCGGTGCCTTCGGCTCGGCGCGCAGGCCTGCCGTACGGGCCAGCAGCGCCAGCCCGAAGGCGAGGGTCTTGCCGGAGCCGGTGCGGCCGCGCCCCAGCAGGTCCCGGCCGGCGAGCGAGTTGGGCAGCGTCGCGGCCTGGATGGGGAACGGGGTCGTCACACCCTGCGCGGCGAGGGTCTTCAGCAGCCCCGCGGGCATGTCGAGAGCCGCGAAGTCCTCGACGGCGGGAAGTGCGGGCGTCGTGCTTTCCGGCAGCCGGAATTCCCTCGGCGCCGATGCGGCCGGTCCGGGCGACGACACGCGCCGATTCGATTTCTGGGGCCTGCGGGGCATGCGGTTGTTGCCTTCCTGGAACAGCGCAAACCGGGGTCCGCACCATGACGGTGCGGACCCCGGTGAGCGGGTACGCGTCCGGCGGTCAGGCGGGGACGATGTTCTCCGCCTGCGGGCCCTTCTGGCCCTGCGTGACGTCGAAGCTGACCCGCTGGCCCTCGAGGAGCTCACGGAAGCCCTGGGACTGGATGTTCGAGTAGTGGGCGAAGACGTCGGGGCCGCCGCCGTCCTGCTCGATGAAGCCGAAACCCTTTTCGGCGTTGAACCACTTCACGGTTCCCTGTGCCATGACATTCTCCTTCTGTAGGCAGAGGGCCCATCCGGAGAAGCCGGTAGAACAAATAATGCGCCTGCGGGAGAAGAATTCCGTCAGGCGCACATAGGTCATATGGGTACCACAACTGCAATGCCCAAACCCTAGCACAGGCCGCCCCGGAACGACGGCCGGGGCCACGGCGGCCACCGTCGGTCACGGCCCCCGCACAGGGCAGCGCGAAGCTCCGCCCTTCGGTGACCGGCAGGCCCGGCACGGCGGACACCCGGCCGCGTGCACGCGCACGAGTGCCTCGGCAGGCCCTCGCCCGCTCATCCGCGCCTCGTCGTGTCGAGGCACCTCAGGGCCGCCATGCTCGCGCGGCCGGACGGTCCTCGCGGAGTGCGCCGGCACGTCTTCTCCGGCGCGGAGGCGTGCCGCAGCAGCGCCTCGCCGGACCGCGGCAGGCGTCCGGCTCCGTCGAAGGCCCGTGCCACGCGGCGCGCGACCGGCGCGGCCGCCGCATCTGTGCCCACCGCGGCCGGGGCCCGCCAGCGCTGACGGTGCCGAGCGCCGTCCCGTCGGCGGCACCGGGGACGCCTCCCGTGCGGCGCCCCCGGTGAGGCGGGGCCCCGGCCGGCTGCCTGGGCCGGCCGGGACCCCGTGTCGTCAGCGCAGCAGCTTCACCGCCGCGACCACCAGGGGGTCCAGGCCGTCCGCTCCGGAGTCGACGAAGTCGAACAGCCGGGTGCGCATGCGCGGGTCCCAGAACCTGCCGATGTGCCCGGCGACGGCCTCGGCCGCCCGGTCACCCGGCAGGTGGACGAGGTTGGCCGCGATGTCGTTGGCCATCCGGCGCTCCGCCGGCACTGCGTCCGCCATCTCAGTCCACCACCGTCAGCAACCGGTCGCGGTCCTGGCCACGGTCCGCTTCCCCGCCCTCGGCCCGCCGCGGGCGGGCGAGCCCCACCTGGACGGCGGTCACCTTGTACTCCGGGCAGTTGGTCGCCCAGTCCGAGTTCTCCGTGGTCACCACGTTGGCCCCGGTCACCGGGTGGTGGAACGTGGTGTAGACGACCCCGGGCGGCATGCGGTCGGAGATCTCGGCCTTCAGCGTCGTCTCCCCCACCCGGCTCGCCAGGGTCACGGTGTCGCCGTCCACGATGCCGCGGACCTCCGCGTCGTGGGGATGCAGCTCCAGCACGTCCTCGGGGTGCCAGGCGACGTTGCCGGTGCGGCGGGTCTGCGCACCGACGTTGTACTGGCTGAGGATGCGTCCCGTGGTCAGGATCAGCGGGAAGCGCCGGGTGCTGCGCTCGGCGGTCGGCACGAAGGTGGTGACGACGAACCGGCCCTTGCCCCGCACGAACTCGTCCACGTGCATGATGGGCGTGCCCTCGGGGGCCTCCTCGTTGCAGGGCCACTGGACGCTGCCCAGCTTGTCCAGCAGCTGGAAGGAGACACCGGTGAAGGTCGGCGTGACCTGGGCGATCTCGTCCATGATCTGACCGGGGTGGTCGTACGCCATGGGGTGGCCCATGGCGGTGGCGATCTCGGAGACGATCTGCCACTCGTGCTTGCCGGTCTTCGGCTTCATCACCGCGCGCACCCGGTTGATGCGGCGCTCGGCGTTGGTGAAGGTGCCGTCCTTCTCCAGGAAGGACGCGCCGGGCAGGAAGACGTGCGCGAACTTCGCCGTCTCGTTGAGGAACAGGTCCTGCACGACGACCAGTTCCATGGCCGCCAGCGCGGCGGTGACGTGCTTGAGATTGGGGTCGGACTGGGCGATGTCCTCGCCGTGCACGAACAGGCCGCGGAACGTCCCGTCGATGGCGGCGTCGAACATGTTCGGGATGCGCAGCCCGGGCTCGGCGAGGATCGTGCCGCCCCAGAGGTTCTCGAAGACGGTGCGTACGGCGTCGTCGGAGACGTGCCGGTAGCCGGGCAGCTCGTGCGGGAACGAGCCCATGTCGCAGGAGCCCTGCACGTTGTTCTGGCCGCGCAGCGGGTTGACCCCGACGCCGTCGCGGCCGATGTTGCCGCAGGCCATCGCGAGGTTGGCCATGCCCATCACCATGGTGGAGCCCTGGCTGTGCTCGGTGACACCGAGGCCGTAGTAGATCGCGCCGTTCGGGGCCTGGGCGTACAGCCGGGCCGCCGCGCGCAGTTCCGCGGCCGGCACGCCGGTGAGCTCCTCGGTGGCCTCCGGGCTGTTCTCGGGGCGGGCGATGAACTCGGCCCACTCGTCGAAGTCCTCGCACCGCTCGTCCACGAAGGCCCGGTCGGCCAGCCCCTCGGTGACCACCACGTGCGCCATGGCGTTCACGACGGCCACGTTGGTGCTGGGCCGCAGCTGGAGGTGGTGCTCGGCCTGGACGTGCGGGGAGCGCACCAGGTCGATGCGGCGCGGGTCGACGACGATGAGCTTGGCGCCCTCGCGCAGCCGGCGCTTCATCCGCGAGGCGAACACCGGGTGCCCGTCGGTGGGGTTGGCCCCGATCACCATGATGACGTCGGCCTCGGCCACGGACCGGAAGTCCTGGGTGCCGGCCGACTCGCCGAAGGTCTGCTTCAGCCCGTATCCCGTCGGGGAGTGGCAGACCCGGGCGCAGGTGTCGACGTTGTTGTTGCCGAAGGCGGCGCGCACCATCTTCTGGACGACGTACACCTCTTCGTTGGTGCACCGCGAGGAGGTGATGGCGCCGATCGCGCCCGAGCCGTAGGTCTGCTGGAGTTCGCGCATCCGGCGCGCGACGGTGCCGATGGCCTCGTCCCACTCGACCTCTCGCCACGGGTCGGTGATCTTCTCGCGCACCATGGGCCTCAGCACCCGGTCGGGGTGCGAGGCGTAGCCGAAGGCGAAGCGGCCCTTCACGCAGGAGTGGCCCTCGTTGGCGCCGCCGTCCTTGTAGGGCACCATCCGCACCAGCTCGTCGCCGCGCAGCTCGGCCTTGAAGGAGCAGCCGACGCCGCAGTACGCGCAGGTGGTGACCACCGAGCGGGTCGGCATGCCGAGTTCGACGACCGACTTCTCCTGGAGCGTGGAGGTCGGGCAGGCCTGCACGCAGGCCCCGCAGGAGACGCACTCGGAGTCCATGAAGCTCTCGCCCGCGCCGGCCGAGACCTTGGAGTCGAAGCCGCGTCCCTCGATGGTCAGCGCGAAGGTGCCCTGGACCTCGCCGCAGGCGCGGACGCAGCGGGAGCAGGCGATGCACTTGGACGCGTCGAAGTCGAAGTACGGGTTGGAGGTGTCCTTGGGGGCGTCGAGGTGGTTCTCGCCCTCGTAGCCGTACCGGACCTGCCGCAGCCCGACCACGCCGGCCATGTCCTGCAGTTCGCAGTCGCCGTTGGCCGGGCAGGTGAGGCAGTCCAGCGGGTGGTCGGAGATGTAGAGCTCCATGACGCCCTGGCGGAGCTTCTCCACCTTCGGTGTCTGGGTGCGCACCTGCATGCCCTCGGCCACCGGCGTGGTGCAGGAGGCGGGGGTGCCGCGGCGGCCGTCGATCTCCACCACGCACAGCCGGCAGGAGCCGAAGGGCTCCAGGCTGTCGGTGGCGCAGAGCTTGGGGATGTCGATGCCGGCCTGCGCGGCGGCGCGCATCACCGACGTGCCCTCGGGCACGGTCACCGGCATCCCGTCCACTTCCACCGAGACCGTCGCCGCGCCGGGCCTCTCCGGAGTACCGAAGTCGGGTTCCTTGAGCAGTGTCATGCCGTGCCCTCCGTCCTGCCTCCATGGGCGTGCGTACGTGGGATCGCCCGGCCGGGGTCGCGGGCGAGGAAGTCGTCGGGGAAGTGCGCGATGGCGCTGCGCACGGGCATCGGGGTGAGCCCGCCCATCGCGCACAGGGAGCCGTCGGTCATCAGCTCGCACAGGTCCTCGAGCAGGGCCAGGTTCTCGTCCCGCTGCTGACCGGCCACGATCTTGTCGATCACCTCGACGCCGCGGACCGAGCCCACCCGGCAGGGCGTGCACTTGCCGCAGGACTCCTCGGCGCAGAACTCCATCGCGAACCGGGCCTGGGCGGCCATGTCGACGCTCTCGTCGAAGACGACGACGCCGCCGTGGCCCAGCATGGCGCCCGCCTCGGCGAACGCCTCGTACTCCATCGGCAGGTCGAACATCGACGTCGGCAGGTAGGCGCCGAGCGGCCCGCCGACCTGCACGGTGCGGACCGGGCGTCCGGAGAAGGTGCCGCCGCCGTACTCCTCGACCAGTTCGCGCAGCGTGATGCCGAAGGCGGTCTCCACGATGCCGCCGCGCGCGACGTTGCCGCCGAGCTGGAACACCTGGGTGCCGCGGGAGCGTTCGACGCCGAGTTCCTGGTACGCCTTGGCGCCCTCGGCGAGGATGACCGGCACGGTGGCGAGGGTGAGGACGTTGTTGACGACCGTCGGCTTGCCGAACAGGCCCTCGATCGCGGGGATCGGCGGCTTGGCGCGGACGGTGCCGCGCTTGCCCTCCAGGCTCTCCAGCATGGAGGTCTCCTCGCCGCAGATGTACGCTCCGGCGCCGACCCGGACGTGCAGGTCGAAGTCGAGCGGGGAGCCGAGGACGCCCTTGCCGAGCCAGCCCTGCTCGCGCGCGATGTCGATCGCCGCGCGCATCGTGGCCACCGCGTCCGGGTACTCGGAGCGGATGTAGAGGTAGCCCTCGCTCGCGCCGACGGCGTGCGCGGCGATCGTCATGCCCTCGATGAGCATGAAGGGGTCGCCCTCCATGACCATGCGGTCGGCGAAGGTGCCGCTGTCGCCCTCGTCGGCGTTGCAGCAGACGAACTTGAGTTCGTCCACGCAGTCCATCACGGTCTTCCACTTGATGCCGGCCGGGAAGCCGGCGCCGCCGCGGCCGCGCAGTCCGGAGTCGGTGACCTCGGTGACGACGTCGGCGGGGGCCATGCCGAGGGCGGTGCGCAGGCCGGCCAGGCCGCCGTGGCGCAGGTAGTCCTCGGGCGAGAGGGGGTCGGTCACCCCGATGCGGGAGAAGGTGACCCGGGTCTGCCGGGCCAGCCAGGGAAGTTCGTCGACGACGCCGAGGCGCAGCGGGTGCTCGGCGCCCTCGAGGAGGCCCGCGTCCAGCAGTCCCTCGACGTCCTCGGGGGCGACCGGCCCGTAGCCGACGCGGCCGGCCGGGGTGACCACCTCGACCAGCGGCTCCAGCCACAGCATGCCGCGGGAGCCGTTGCGCACCACCTCGACGGGCGCCCCCCGCTCCGCCGCGGCGCGCCGCAGCGCGTCCGCCACCTCGTCCGCGCCGACCGATCTGGCCGCCGAGTCGCGCGGTACGTAGACCGTCACCGCGGTGTCGGAAGAGTCCTTCGTCATGCCACCGTCCCCTTGAGGATGGAGCCCAACCGGGCCGTGTCCACTCGTCCGTACAACCGGCCGTCGACCTCGACCGCGGGCCCCAGGGCGCAGTTGCCGAGGCAGAAGACCTGCTCGACGGTGACCGCGCCGTCCGGGGTCGTCTCCCCCAGCGCCATTCCGGCCTCCCGCGCGTAGCCCACCAGCGCGTCGGACCCGAGGGACTGGCACGCCTCGGCCCGGCAGATGCGCACCGTGGTGCGTCCCGCCGGCTCGCGGCGGAAGTCGTGGTAGAAGGTCACCACTCCGTGGATGTCCGCCCGGGAGAGGTTGAACTCGTCGGCGAGCACGGGTATCGCCTCTTTCGGTACACACCCCAACTCGGCCTGCAGGGCGTGCAGTACCGGCAGCAGCGCACCTCGCTGATCCCGGTGGTCAGCAACAACCGTCCGGACCACCTCTTCGACCGTCATGTCACTCCCGCCGATCGTCATTGACCACTCCGCCTTCGTCAGGTCAGGGAGTTCCAGCGCGGGATCGTCACAGAGCCGCTTCGCCTTCCCGACGGTGCCGGCCGTACACGGCGACGATACCGCATACAAACTTCTGCATACAGAATCCTGCGGCCTGGACTTTCCCCGACTCCCGGCAGCCGGTCGGCAGCCGGGCACACCATGCCGCGGTACAAGGCATGTTGCATACCAAAACCTGTATACTGAATCGTCCCGCCGCCCGCGACCCTCTCGGCGGCCCCGAGTCCAGAGCCGTCGGCCCGCGGGCTCGGTGGCAGAACGGGGGAACCATGCGCGAGGCCCTGACGGCCGCGGCGACCCGCCGGGTCGCCCGCCCCGCCCCACTGCGCGAGGCCGTGTACGACGCCATCGTCGAACTCATCATCAGCGGGTCCCTCACGCCCGGTCAGCACCTGGTGGAGGCCGAACTCGCGGAGCACCTCGGGGTGTCCCGCCAGCCGGTGCGCGAAGCCCTGCAGCGTCTGCAGACCGACGGCTGGGTCGACCTGCGTCCCGCCCAGGGCGCCTTCGTCCACTCCCCCACCGAGGAGGAGGCCGCCCAACTGCTCGGCGTCCGCTCGGTGCTGGAGACCTACTCGGCACGCCTCGCCGCCGAGAACGCCAAGCCCGAGGACGTCGAACGCCTCTGGGAGCTGCAGCAGGACGGGGTGGGGGCGCTCGCCGCGGGCGACGTGGAACGCCTGGTCACGGCCAACACGGCGCTGCACTCCTTCATCACGTCCATCGCCGCCAACGCCGTGCTGGCGGAGCTGATCTCGCAGGTGAGCCGGAAGGTGCGGTGGTACTACACCCCCATCGCCAAGCCCCGCGGCAAGGACGCCTGGAACGAGCACGCCCAGCTGATCAGGGCCATCGCCAAGGGCGACGCCGAACGCGCCGGCGAGATCATGCGCAAGCACACCGAACGCACCGGCGACTATCGCAAGGCGGTCGCGGCGGGGGCGACGGCACTGAGCTGAGCCGCCCCGGCCGGCGCCGAGGGGGCCGATTCCGCGGCCGCCACCGACGGGTGGACGGCCTCGACGCCCACGGCGTCCCGCAGTGCGAGCAGCCACGGCAGGACCGTGCGCAGCACGACGTCGTGCCCCGCGCCGTCCTCCCCGAGCATCGCGTCGGCGGGGACGAGGACGGGGTCGGCGAGCACCGTCGAGGTGGCGCTGCCGTGCGGCCCCGTACCGTCCGGCCGGGCGGGGACGAAGAGGTCGGGCGCGTGCGCGGGCACCAGCCACAGGGTCAGCCCGTCCGGGGCGGAAAGCGGCAGTGACGACCAGACGTAGCTGTCGGCCTCCCCCGCCGCGACCACCTCGTGCTTGCGGGCGCGCAGGGCGACCACCTCGCCCGAGCGGGTCGCGCTCGCGGTCCCGGCACCGGCCGCGCCGGACGCCCCGTCCGCCAGGGCGAGGCTGCTCAGGTGGCGCCCGGCGGCTATCTCACCGCGCACCCAGGGGCTTCCGCACGCCTCGATCACGGCGACCGCCGCGTAGTGCGACTGGAGCACGGCCGCGGTCACCGGGCAGCTCGCGGCGATCCGCGCGACGACGTCGGCGGCCTCGGCCGGGCCCCGGCCACCGCCGCCCAGGCCGGCGGAGACGGTCAGGCCGAGCAGCCCCGCCTCGCCCAGGGCGGTCACCGCGCCGCGCGGGAACCTGCCCTCCCTGCCGGTCCGTTCGGCGCGGGGTGCGATGACGTCGCTCAGGACACGGGAGAAGGCGTTGCGGTACGACACGAGGTGACCCCCTCGGGAACGGTTGCTGATCTGCCGTCAGGCAGCGGACGTGGGCACGACGACGGACGGGGCGGCCGGGAACGCGGGTACGCGTTCGCCGGCCACCCCGCCGGCGTGCGCGCGGACCAGCCGCCGGGAGCAGCCGTCCCGCGTCTCCCGGCAGGTTGCCGTCCGCCGGTCCGCGCGCAGGTCCTGGACGGGGCGTCGGTGCCCCGGGGGCTCAGGGCCGCGGGTCGATCTCCCGCAGCAGCCCCGTCGTGACGTCGAAGACAAAGCCCCGGACGTCGTCGGTGTGGAGCAGGAACGGGGAGGTGCGCACCCGTTGCATCGACTGCCGGACGTCCTGGTCGACGTCCTGGAAGGCCTCCACCGCCCACGCGGGGCGCTGGCCGACCTCCATCTCCAGTTCGTGCCGGAAGTCCTCGGTGAGGGTCTGCAGACCGCAGCCGGTGTGGTGGATCAGTATCACGCTGCGGGTCTTCAGGGCGCGCTGGCTGATGGTCAGCGACCGGATGGTGTCGTCGGTGACCACGCCGCCGGCGTTGCGGATGGTGTGGCAGTCGCCCAGTTCCAGGCCGAGGGCGGCGTGCAGGTCGATCCGGGCGTCCATGCAGGCCACCACGGCCACCTGGAGCACGGGCCGGGCACCCATGCCCGGGTCGGTGAACCCCGCGGCGTACTTGCGGTTGGACTCCACCAGGCGGTCGATGACCGTCTCCTCGCCCGGGGCGCCGCCGCCGGGCTGTGCGGAACCGTACGTTGACGTCGACATGACTCCGGTGCGCTCCTTTTCTGGTGCGGCCCCCACGTGTTCCGATCATCCACGTGAACGGCCGGTTCGGGGTGGACCACGGCGGTCGCCGCCGCCCCCGTCTCCTCCCGCCGGTCGATAGACGGGGTGAATCAACGCAGGCCGGACCCGAGGGCACAGCGGCCCCGGTACGGCGGCGGGGTCCGTCGCGCCGACGGGCCGTGCTCGGGGCGCCGCCCGTACGGCGGCGGCTCGCAGCGCCGGGTGTTGTCGGTGGCGGCCGGACGGCGCGTGTGGTCCGCGGTCATGGTCAGATCACTCCTTGTGCCTTGAGCGTCGGCAACTCGTCCTCTCGGAGACCGAGTTCGCCGGTGTAGATGTCGTGGTTGTGTTCGCCGAGGAGGGGTGAGCGGTGGATGGTGGTGGGTGAGTCGGAGAGTTTGAGGGGGTTTCCGACGGTGGTGTAGGTGCCGCGTTCGGGGTGGGGGACCTCGACGACGATGTCGTTGGCCTTGAGGCTCTCGTCTTCGATGATCTCCTTGGTGGAGAGGATGGGCCCGCATGGGATGTTGTGGATGTTGAGCTGTTCGAGGACCTGCCATTTGGGCAGGGTGGTGGTCCATTCCTCGATGAGCTGGAACATCTTGGCGAGTTTCGGCAGCCGGGCTTCGGGGGTGGCCCATTCGGGGTCGTCGGCGAGTTCGGGGTGGCCGATGAGTTGGGCCAGGGGTTGCCAGCCGACGGGCTGCACGATCACGTAGACGTAGTCGTTGGGGCCGCCGGGTGCACATTTGACGGCCCAGCCGGGTTGTCCGCCGCCGGAGGCGTTGCCGGAGCGGGGGACTTCGTCGGTGAAGTCCTCGTTGGGGTATTCGGCCAGGGG
>NZ_JBVKBW010000033.1:0-72129 GCF_055635295.1 Streptomyces sp. NPDC111520
CCTTGAGGCTTCGTAGCATGAGCGCCGCGGCACGCACGCTGCTGCGGACGAACTTGTAAAGCGAAGGTCGTCGGTTCGAACCCGACAGGCGGCTCCAGTTGGGAGCAGCGACAACGCCCCGGACCATGATCGGTCCGGGGCGTTCGGCGTCCACGGGTGACATCGAGCGGGGCGGTCACGGGCGGTCGAGGCGGCACCGGAACAGGCGGTCCATGGCCCGGTGGACTCACGCTGTGTGTCCGATGTCACGTGCCCGTGGGCGTCCATCGTGATGCTGATCTGGTTGTGACCCAGGATCTCCATCACCGCACGGGGAGCCACGCCGGCCGCCGTCAGCAGCGTCGTGCGGCCGTGCCGGGCGTCGTGCAGACGGACCCCGCCGTCCAGGGAGAGCTCCGGCCGACGAGCTCGGGCGGCTCCACGAGGGAAGCCACGTTCCGGGTGACCGGTTCCTCCCGGCAGGTATGGCGGGACCCCTCGGTGACAGCACGAGGCCGCCACGCTGGCCTCCGATATCGTGCGGCCACGGGCGTCCGGCGGACTGAGCCGTCTGAGGCTCCGGCCGGCGACGCCGGATGACTCGGCTGAACCTGGGCAAGAGAGCCACTTGGAGCCTTCGGTGACCGACTTTTTGGAACGATTGGCCCAGTTGCTGCCTCCGCCCGAGGCTTCGGTCGCCCAGCCTCCCTGGGAGCGGTCGCGTGCAGAGGTGGGGTTCGCCTTTCCCTCGGACTATCAGGCCTTCGTGGATCGTTATGGCGGTGGGTACTTCAGCACCCCGTACTCGTTGAACTTCGAGGTCCACGCGCCGTCCTCGGTAGCGCTCACACCTGGCAGTCCCGCCGGATTCGAGGGTCTGGTGGACCTCCACGTCTCAGGAATCGCCGCAACCTTCGACAGGGCGGGCGGCAACGACTGGGGCGGCGCCGACTACTCCGTGTATCCCGAGCCGGGCGGCCTACTGACGTGGGGTGAAAACGCACACGGGGACCTCTTTTGTTGGCTGACCGAGGGCGACGACCCTGACGCATGGCCGGTGGTCATGTGGGCACGGGGTCCTGCGACGACCTACCGATTCGACGCCGGCATGGTTGAGTTCCTCCACTCCATGGTCAACGGTGACGTCCCCGGCCCCAGCTGGATGCGATCCGCCCGGAACCGCTGGACCATGACGCATGACTGGCTGCACCGCACGGGTGACAGGGTGGTGCTCTCACCCGTCCCGGTTGTAGAGATTCACGTTCCCTTGTCGCCGGTGCCCCACCTGCCGACCGGCGCCTCTCCGTATCCCTGGATCGAAGAGGTCGAGGACTTCTTGACCGGTCTCGAAGAGCAAGGCGACGTAGAGGTCTTCATGGATGGTGAGGAAGGGGCGGAGACGTACGTCTTCTCCATCACCGGAGCAGGTGAAGAGGAACTCCTGGCCGTCGCCTCCCGCGTCGCAACGCTGCCCGGTGTCCCCACGGGGAGCCTTGCCGTCGTCGGTGACGATGCGACCGAGGACTTCGGGCAGGGGCGACGGGTTTCGCTTCCGGTGCCGACGACCTGAGGCGCCGACGACCTGAGGCGAGAGCAGCCCTTCTGCCGAGCACCTTTGCCTGCCTGTCGCGGAGGGTGTGGGATCCGAACCCACCCGCGGCGGCGGCCGTGCTGCTCGCCGCGCTCCTGGCCGTCTGAGGCCGGGCCCCGCGCCTATCCGGCCAGCAGCCGGTCGAGTTCGTGCCCAGCCTCCTCGTATCCCGCGTCGGCGATGCGCTGCAGCTCGCGCAGGTCGCCCGCGGCGCAGGCGCGGCGGGTCAGCAGGAGGCCCGCGCGCGTGGAGCCCTCGTCGAGGAGCTCGCTCAGCTCCTCGGTGTCCCCGGCGGCGTCGGCGAGCTCGGCCAGCCGGTCGAGGGCGGTCTCGTTCCCGGCGTCGGCCAGTTCGCGCAGGGTCCCGCGGTCGAAGTTCGTGTTCACCATGGCGCCATGGTGCGGCCCTGCCCCAGGGGCAGGGTCAAGTGCCACGATGGCCGGGTGATCACCATCGGACAGCTCGCCGGGTACGTGGGGGTGTCGGTCAAGACCGTCCGCGTCTACCACGCCAAGGGGCTGCTCCCCGAGCCCGGCCGCGATGCCTCCGGCTACCGGCGCTACGGCGCGGACGACGTCGTCGCCCTCATCGGGATCCGTACGCTCGCCGAAGCCGGCGTCCCCCTGGCCCGCGTCCGGGAACTGAGGGCGGCCGGCGAGGAGGAGTTCCGCAGGGCCCTGGACGACATCGACGGACGGCTGACCGAGCGGATCCGCGGACTGCAGGCCACGCAGTCACGGCTGCGCGCGCTCGCCTCCGGGGAGCCGGCACTGCTGCCCGCCGGGGTCCACGGGCGTCTGGAGGCCCTGAAGCGGTGGGGTTTCACGGCCCGGTGGGTCGAGCTCCAGAGGGACCTGTGGATCCTGGTCTTCGCCACCCACCCGGACGGGGCGGCCGAACTCTTCCGGGACCAGGGCGAGATGCTGTCCGATCCCGCGCTGCGGCGGCTCTTCCTCCGCTACGACCAGGCGTACGGCCTCGACCCGGAGGATCCGCGCGTCGAGGACCTCGCCCGGCGGATCGTCGAGGAGACCCTGCGCCGCTACGGCTCGGGCCCGCCGCCCCAGGGGGACGCGGCCTCCGGGATCCCCGCCCTGGTCCAGGACAGGGTCAACGCCGCCTCCCCGGCCTGGCGGCGGCTGGACTCGCTGATCCGCGCGGGACTGGGGGTGGGGCGGTGAGCGGTTCTGAGGGCCCCGACGGCGTGCCGCCGTTCACGCGCGGGCCCGCGCAGGAGTGGCCGGAGGGCCGGGCCGCGGATCCGGAGGCGGCGCGGGAGCGGTACGCGGCCGATCTGCGCGGTGACCGGGGCGCGGTACGCGAGGTGCTGCGCGCGGATCGCGGGGACGCCCACGTGGGGCTGGGTGCGGTTGCGGTCACCAGTGGCGTCGTGGGGGCGTGCGCCGGTCCGGCCGTCGGCGCGCTGATCGCGGGTGCCTTCGCCGGGCTGTTCCTGCTGGCCCTGGGGATCCTGCTACTGGGGGGATGCCGGGGAACGGAGGCGGCGGACGGCGCCTACCGTTTCGCGTTCGGATGGGGGCAGTGGCTGTAGGCCCGCGACAGGGGTGCCCGCGCGGGCGGGCACCCCTGCGGGGTCAGCGGACGGTGACCTGGGCCGTGCCCGTCACGCCGCCGCTGGTCACCGTGATGGTCGCGATGCCGGAGCGGTGGGCGGTCAGGGCGCCGGTGGACGGGTCCACCGAGGCGACCTTGGTGTCGCTCGAGGTCCAGACGTGGGACGCGGGGTCCGCGATCGGGATGGTGAGCGGTGCGATGTTGTCACCGGCGATCTGGTCGCCGGTCGCGGTCAGGGTGACGCGGTCGCCGCGGGCGATCGGGTCCTTGGGTCCCGTGACGTCGATCGAGGCCAGCGCGGGCTCGACGGTGTACTGCAGGTCGCCGTCGTCGCCGATCCGGACGAGACCGAAGTGGTAGATGCCACCCTGGTCCGCCGGGGCGTAGGCCGGCATGCCGAGGTCGGCGAAGGTGAACTGCGGGATGCCGCCGTCCTCGGTGCTGACGCTCCGGCCCTCGGGGTCGAGGATCTGCTCGGCGAAGCCGCGCGCGTGGCCGTACATCATGACCACGTGCTGCTTCGGGTGCGTCTCCTGGTAGCGCTGCACCAGCCGCAGGTACATCCGCGCCTCCCAGCGGTCCGTGAACTGGCTGTTCGCGGCCGGGTGCGGGTCGTAGGCCGGCATGTGGGTGATGACCAGCACGTCCTTGGCGGTGGCCTCGGTCAGCTGCTGGACCAGCCACGGGTACTGCACGCCCTCGGGGTTCTGGAACGGGTCCGAGGACTGCAGGCTGCCGTGCGAGTTGTCGGTGACGATCAGCCGCGCCGCGCCCTGGCCGTACGCGTAGTGCGTCTCGCCGAACGTGTCGTTGTAGTTGCCGTTCTCCGCGTCGGCGCCCTGGGTGATCTCGTGGTTGCCGACGATGTCGCGGCCGGGGATGCCGAGGGCGTCGATCTTGGACTTGGCGTACTGCAGGTCCGCCGGCTTGCCGTCGTCGGGCATGTCGCCGAGGAACTGCGCGGAGTCCGGGCGTGCCTGCGGGGTCAGGGTGGGCAGCCGCCGGGCGATGGAGTCCATCACGTTGCTGCTGACCGAACCCGGGTCGCTCGCGAGCAGGTGCGCGTCGTCACCGGTGAGGATCGTGGTGCCGCGCTTGGCGAAGTCGGCGGAGTCCTCCTCGAAGGACAGCCACTTCGGGTTGTCGGGGATCGCGTGGTACTCGGGCACCGTGACCGGACGCGGCGAGTACAGGGCCTGCAGGCCCGCGACGTTCAGCGAACCGCTGTAGGCGGTGCTGGGGCTGATCGCCAGGAAGTCGATGAAGCTGATGGTCAGCGGGAACTGCATGCCCGCCGGCAGCTGCGCGACCGCCAGGTGCCAGTCCTTCCACGTCACGAACGTCGGGTACAGCGTGGTCGACGAGCCGTTGACGCCGATGTACTTCTCGGCGAGCTCGATGCCGTTGCCGTCACCCTTGATCCAGACCCCGATGCCGGTGGGGACCTGGCCGCCCACGGTGTCGGTCTTCAGCGTCGTGCGCGGCGAGAGCACCAGCTGCTTGACGCCGGAGCCGGCCGGCATCGAGTAGTCCAGGCGCAGCGAGCCGGACTCGGTGGAGCCGGGCGGGAGGACGCCGGGGTCGGCGGCGAGGGTGGCCGGCAGGCCGGTGGTGTTGTTGCTGAGCCGCCAGACGTCGAGGCTGGTCATCGGGTCGATGACCTTGCTGACGCTGCCGACGGCGACCGAGGTGGTCGTGGTGGTGCCGGCGACCTCGGCGCTGACCTCGGCCAGACCGCCGACGTCTGCGCTCGCGGTGAACAGGCCGTGCGCGTCGACGGTGCCCAGGTTCTCCGGGGTGACCTTCCACGTCGCGGCCTCGGCGGGGATCTGCACCGCGCCGCCGTCCTTGACGGTGCCGGAGAGGGTCAGCTGCTGGGTGGCGCCGTTGCCGAGGTCGGCCTTGTCGGGCGAGACCGTGAGGGTCTTCAGCTTGCTGACGACCTCGAGCTTCTCCGAGGTGGAGACGCGGCCGTTCGACGCGATGATCCGGCCCGAGCCCGTACGGTGCGGCGTGAGCCTGCCGTTCTCGTACGAGGCCAGCGACGAGGGCTCGACGCGGACGTGGACCTGGCCGGCCGCCGGGTTCGCGAGCCGGTCGACGGAGTGCACCGCGAGCGGGACGGTGCCGCCCGCGACGGTGGTGACCTGCTCGCCGCCGTTCACCACGACCTCGGCGGCCGGGCCGGCCTCCTTGGCGGTGGAGTAGAAGAAGATGCCGTTGGCGACCGGACGCTCGGTGTTGCCGGGCTGGTCGGAGGGCGTGTTGACGATCTCGGCCCGGTCGGCGCCGGGGGCGCGGCTGACCATGCCGGTGGAGCCGCCGCCGTCGAAGAGCATGGCGTCGTACGCGCCGTGGGCGACCATGTAGCCCGCGACCTGGTCACGGGTCACGCCGAAGGCCCTGGTGGCGCCGCCCTGGCCGTCGACGGCCACGACGATGGCGTGCTTGCCGTCCTTGGTGACGCCGACCGCGGTCTCCGGGTTGGCGCCGCTCGGCGGGGTGCCGGTCGGGTCCTTGTAGACCGCGCCGTCCTTCACCAGCGTGTCGACGCCGCTGATCAGCTGCGTGACATCGTTGTCGGGCGAGAGCGCGGTGGCGATGCCCACCGTGTCGCCGCCGTGCAGGGTGTCGGTCAGCCACTGTCCGCCGTCGCCGGCGCCGAGCAGACCCAGCTGGTCCGTGGAGAGCCGCGGCACGGTGGTGACGCCGGTCCGCACCTCGTCGACGACGAACCCGCCGTCGGTGACGTGGCCGAGCACCAGCGTGGAGGGCTTGGGCAGGCCGGGGGTCTCGCCGAGGTCGGGGGTGACCTCGGTGATGCCGCCCGCCGTCAGGTCGTTCACCGTGTTCACGGAGGTGAGCGCGCGGGTCGCGGAGCCGGCGGTGATCGTCCCGGAGAAGGTCTGCGGGCCCATGACCATCGTGCCGTCGGGCTTGACGCCCAGCTGGGAGGCGAAGCCCGGCTTGGGGCTCTTCAGCAGCCGGCCGTCGGTCATGATGCCGCCGAGCGGGCGTCCGCTGGCGTGGATCTCGAAGTAGTCGCCGTTCACGCCGGCCACGGCGCCGGTGCGGTGGGCCATCGAGGACGGCGTCTCGTCCGCCGGGTCGGTGATCGTGTCGCCGGCCTCGACCATGCCGACCCGGAGGTTCGGGTCGCCGAGGTCGGCGCTGAGCACCTGGACGCGCTGGCGGCCGCCGACGGTGTCGTACGTCTCGCTGAAGTGCTGCAGACCGCGCGTGACCGTCTCGGCGGGGGTGCGGGTGTAGTCCACCACGAGCGGCCAGTTCTGCGGCGTCTGCGGCAGCCAGTCACGGTCGGGCGTGTGGCCCTGGACGGCCTCGTCGCCCGCCGGCGCCGAGGCGGTGGCCACGGCCCCGCCCACGGCGCCGGTCAGCGCCAGCGCCAGCGCGGTGACCACGGCGGTCCGGCGTGCGCCGGTCCCCGCGGTTCTGTTCCCGCGAAGTGTCATTGCGTGTTCCTTACCAGTGATGGGCCGGCTGGGCGCCGGCCCGTGTCCACCCGACACCCGTTCGGCGAAGCGCGGGTTTCCGGTGGTGGATGTGCAGGTGACCCGGAGGGGGTGCGACGTTATGGATTCGGTCAAGTCGCCCCCGCGGCGCCGCCGTACCCGGTCGGACGTACGGAACGCCCCGGCCGTCGAACGGCCGGGGCGTTGCGCGGCGGGACCCGCGGGTCAGGCGCGGACGCCGGTCACCAGGGGGCGGGTCCCGGAGGCGCCACGACCGGGGGACGGTCGTCGCAGGTGATGGTGTTGGGCAGCTCCCACGCGCCCAGCCAGGGGCCCGTCGTGCCGCCGCCGTCGTTGCCGCCGAGGTCGGTCAGGGAGAACTCGGAGCCGGTGGCGGGGAAGTTGAAGGAGCCGCAGTTGTTGACGCCGACCGCGCCGACGTTGCGGGCGTCGACGTTCTCGAAGGTGGCGGAGCCGGCGACCCGGGCGCTGACGACCGAGGTGCCGGTGCCGTCCACCCGGATGTCCTTGAAGTGCACGTTCGTGATCGAGTAGGTGTCCTTCACCGGCCAGTCGGCGACCAGCATGACCGCGTTGTAGGTGCTGTCGAGGAAGTGGTCGCCGGTCACGCGGATGTCGGCGTCGATGTTCCGTTCCAGGGCGTAGAACCAGATCGCGCCGAGGCCGATGTTCCAGTTCAGCTCGTAGGTGCCGGCCCGCACCGTCGTGTTGCCGGTGATCCACAGGTGCCCGGTGAACGGCTCGGCGCCGAAGCGGGAGCCGACCTGGAGGGCGCTGCCCTCGCGGATCGGGTCGGCGATCAGGTTGCCGGAGACGGTGTTGTCGGTGCCGCCGTAGATCGCGATGCCGTTGGCGAGCACCGGCGTCTGCACGGTGTTGCGGTCGAAGGTGTTGCGGGCGTTGCCGGTCTTCTCCGACCACATCGCCAGCCCGTCGTCGCCCGAGTTGCGGACGAAGTTGTGGCGGACGACGGAATCGGTCACGCCGGTGTGGAAGTTGAGGCCGTCGGCGATCTGGTCGGTGATGACGTTGCCCGTGATCCGCAGGTTCGACATCGGGCCGTCGAACCACATGCCCACCTTGGTGTGGTGGATGTACAGGCCCTGGATCGTCGAGTCGCTCATGGCACCGCCGATCCCGTTCACCTGGTCGGTGTCGATGCGTTCGCGGACGTCGCCCTCGATCGCGAAGCCCGACAGGTGGACGTCCCGGCTGCCGCCGGCCGACGCGTCCTTGCCGTAGAAGCCGACGCCGGTGTGGACGGAGTTGTCGGGGGCGGGGGAGTCGAGCGCTACCTCCTTGCCCTTGAAGACCGTGTACCAGCTGCCTGCGCCCTCGATCGTCACGTCGTCCACGATGACGTGCCGGTTGACCTGGTAGGTGCCCGGCGGCACGTAGACCTTCAGGTGCGCGCGGCGGGCGAAGGCGATCGCCTGGTCCAGGGCCTTGGCGGAGTCGCGGCGCCCGGTCGGGTCGGCGCCGAAGGCGAGGACGTTCGCGGCGAGCAGGGACACGCGGGGCGGCGCGACGAGTTGTGAGTCGAGGAGGTCCACGGTCGTCGGCACGGCCCCCGCCCGCTCGGGCACCGTCAGCCGGACGCGGTCGCCCGCCTTGTACGTCCGCCCGAGCAGCAGGCGCTGCTCGTCGTAGAAGTGGTTCGGGCGGAAGGGCTTGGCGATGACCGGTGCCGGGGTGGTCGCGTTGGGGACGCAGCCGCACTCGGTGATCCACCAGTCGTCGTGGAGCAGCCCGGCACGGGGGTCGTTGGAGAACGGGTACTGGTTGTAGAGCCAGGCGTACTGCGAGGTCAGCGTCATCGTCCTGCGGGCGCGGCCGTCCACCGTCACGTCGAGCGGCGCGGTGATGCCGCCCCCGGCGGGCGCGTCCGGGATGCTGTAGCGGACGGTGATCGCGTTGGCGGCGCTCGGCAGCGTGAACTCCACGTACTGGCCCGGCCGCAGGGTCACCGCCTTGCGGCCCGACGCCTCCGCGGGGAGGGTGTAGGCGGTCCGGTCGGGGCCGATGACCTCGCCGTTCGTGGCGGCGTTCTCGGCCTCCTGCTCCACGAACCCGAGGTCCGCGCCGCGGCCCTCCACCAGCGCGGGGTCCAGTGCCGCCCGCGTCACGACCGGCCCGGCCGCACCCTTCGCCGACGCGGTGACGGCCTGGGCCGTCGCGCCGGCCGGGCCGATGCCGGCACCGAGGCCGGCCGCCACCGCGACCACCGCCACGGCTCTTCGCCACGCACTCCTGCTGCTCCGTGTCATCCCAGCTCTTCTCTCGTAAGGCGCGACCGCCCGGGACGTTCGAGGCGGAGCGGACGTCGTGAGGTGAGGTGACAGTAAGGACCCGTCAGGCCGGTCCACAAGGCTCCTGCGCGAGGTTTTCGGCAGGATGATGAACAAGTGCGGCTGCCTGTTTATTTTTTGCGCGGCTTACGTGACTCGTTGCACAGGCGGCTCACCAGCTCCGCCACGGCTGGGGCCGGGGAGCCCACTCGGGTCCGCGATGGCGCAGCCACCACTCGCCGATCGCGGCGAGTTTCTCCTCGAAGGCGGCGTCCTGGCTCAGGAAACCGGTGACGGGCGCCCGCAGGCGGGTGAGACGCCCGTCCGCCTCGCGGATCACCACCCGCCGCACCCCCAAGCTCGACTCCACCCAGATGCCCTGGACGTCCGCCCAGCGGATCGTCCTGCGCCGGAGGTTGTGCACCACCGCCTCCGAGGGGGTGAGCGTGACGCCGAAGCGCGCGGAGGAGAACAGCACCACCGGCAGCGCCAGCCACACGCCCACCGGGAAGGTGAGTCCGGGGCCGGACGAGGCGGGGGAGAGCAGTGGGAGCACGCCCGTCATCAGGGTGACGGCGACTGCTGCGGGCAGCAGCGGCATCATCCGCTGGTACCAGGTCAGCCGGAATCGGACGTGTTCCATCGAACTCCCCACCCCTCGGTCGCACATGATCGCCGACGCAGCCTGGCCGACCCCGGCGCCGCTGTCCATTCCGGCGGCAGGGCGGTCGAGCAGTCGCACCAAGGCGCCGAGGAGAGCGGCCGGCCGGAGGCGCCCGGCGCCTGGAGATGGTGGCCGCGCATGGAAAGTTGCTTACTAAAAATAAGTTACTTACCCTTGTCTTTGCCGAGCGCGCCGGGCCCTCGACGCTGAAGCCATGGACACCACCGACCGTGCACAGCGGCTCCGCTTCGGGCTGAGCCTCGACCCCGACGCCGCCCGGCTGCCGGAGACGCTGGAGCTGGCCGCCGCCGCGGACGCCGCGGGGCTGGACCTGCTCGCCGTGCAGGACCACCCGTACCAGCCCGGGCACCTCGACGCCCTGACGTTGTCCACCCTCGTCACGGCCCGCACCTCGCGCGTCTCCGTCTTCACCGACGTCGCCGACCTCCGGCTGCGGCCGCCCGTCATGCTGGCCAAGACCGCCGCCAGTCTGGCCGCGGCCTCCGGCGGCCGGTTCCGGCTCGGCGTAGGCGGCGGCGGGATACCGGAGGCGATCGGCTCGATGGGGGCGCAGCCGATGCCGCCCCGCGAGGTCGTGACCTACACCGAGGAGTCGCTGCGGATCATGCGGACCGCCCTGGACGGCGGGCCCGTGCGGCACCACGGCGAGGTCCTCACCGTGCCCGGCTACCAGGCCGGGCCGGTGCCACCGCGCCGGGTCGAGCTGTGGCTCGGCGGCCAGCGGCCGCGGATGCTGGCGGTCGCGGGCCGGGCCGCGGACGGCTGGATCTCCCCGCTGAACATCTACGTGCCGCCCCGGGAGGTGCCCGAGCGCCAGCGGATCGTCGACGAGGCCGCCCGCGCCGCCGGGCGCGATCCGGCGCGCGTCCGCCGCATCTACAACGTCATCGGCGTGATCGGCGGCTCCGGCGCCCCCGGTCTGAACGGCGACGTCGGCCACTGGGCCGACACGCTCGCCGAGTGGGCGACGGGGCTGCGCTTCGACACCTTCGTGTTCTGGCCCGTCACCGCCCACCGGCGGCAGTTGGAGGTCTTCGCCGGCGAGGTCGTGCCCGCCGTCCGCGAGCGGGTGGCCCGATGACGGCCGGTCACGGCGCCGCCCCGGCCGCGGCCTTCGCCGTGCCCGCCGCCCTGGCCGGGCGGACCGTGCTCCCCGGCGACTCCCGCTACCCGCTGCTGCGTTCCACTTACACCACCGTCGCCAGTCCCGCCGCCGTGGTCCTCGTCCGCGGGCCCGGCGACATCGCGGCCGCCCTCGCGGCGGCCCGGGCGCAGGGACTGCCGGTGTCCGTGCGTTCCGGCGGCCACGGGCTGTCCGGCCGGTCGTCCAACGACGGCGGTGTCGTCGTCGACCTCTCCGGGCTCGACGAGGTACGGGTCCTGGACCGGGCGACCCGGCTGGTGCGGATCGGGGCGGGCGCCCGCTGGGGCCGGGCGGCCGCCACGCTCGCGGCCCACCGGCTGGCCGTCAGCTCCGGCGACCACGGCAACGTCGCGGCCGGCGGCCTGGCCACCGCGGGCGGCATCGGCTGGCTCGCCCGCACGTACGGCCTCACCGTCGACCGGGTCCGCGCCGTCGAACTCGTCCTGGCCGACGGGACCGCGCTGCGCGCCGACGCCACGCACCACCCGGACCTGTTCTGGGCGGTACGCGGGGCGGGCGCGGGCGTGGGGATCGTGACCGCGTTCGAGGTCGAGGCGATGGAGCTCGGGGACATCGCGGTGGCCCAGCTGGTCTTCGAGGCCGACCCGGCGGGCGGCGCCCTCGCCCAGTGGGCGTCCGCGATGGCCGCGGCGCCCCGCGTGCTCACCTCCGCCGCCCACATCCTGTCCGACGGTGCCGGGCTGGCGCTCTCCGTCACCGTCGCCGCGGCCGACGACGACCCGGGCCGCGTCCGCGAGGCGCTCGGCCCGCTGCTCGCCGGGCGGCACCGCCCGCTGCAGGCGACCGCCCAGCCGGCCCCGTACACCGCGCTCGTCTCCACCGCCCACCAGCACGCGAACACCGGACAGCAGCCGGTGGTGAGCACCAACTCGCTGCTGCCCGCGATGACCCGGGACGCCGCCCGCGCCGTCATGGCGACCGCCGGCGACCGGCGCCGGCCGGCCTTCGTCCAGCTGCGCTCGCTCGGCGGCGCGATCGACGACGTCCCGGCCGGCGCCACCGCCTACGCCCACCGCGGCGCGCGGGTCCTGGCGCAGGGCAACCTCTTCCCGCCGCACGGGCAGGACGATCTGCACCGGCTGTGGAAGCCGGTCCGGGAGCACGGCGGCGGCAGTTACGTGAACTTCGAGAGCGGCACCGGCCCCGAGGTCTTCGACCGCGCCTACCCGGGAGCGACCGGCACCCGGGTGCGTGAGCTGTGGCGGCGCCACGACCCGGACGGCGTCCTGCGGCCCCTCGCCCTCGACTGACCCTGTCAGGCCCGGGCCCCGGGGGCCAAGGTCACTGTCCCGGGCCGGGCCGCCGGGGGTCCGCGAACGGCCCGCCCGGCCCGAAGGCCAGCGCCGCGAAGCGCCGGCCCATCCGCCGGTAGCCCGCGGCGTTGGGGTGCAGGTCGTCCGGCAGGTCGGCGACGTCGCCGGGGCCGAAGAGCCGGCGGCCGTCCAGGTAGTGCAGGTTCCGGTCGCCCGCGGCGGCCCGGGCGGCGACGATCCGGGCCAGCTCGGCCCGGATGACGGTGAGCGTCAGCGCGCCGCCGGGCACGTCCGCGGGGGAGCCCATGGCCACCACCCGGGGGACGGCCGCCGACAGGTCGGGCGCGGTCGGGCCGGGGGTGGTCTCCACGACCGGGCAGCTGATGGGCGAGACGACCAGCAGCGGGACGTCCGGGTGCCCGTCGCGGACGGTGTCGAGGAAGCCGTGCACGGCGGGGCCGAAGGAGCGCAGCCGGAAGGCGTCCCGGTTCACGATGTTGATGCCGAGCTTGAGGCTGATCAGTTCGGCCGGCAGGTTCCGGATGGTCCGGGCGACGTACGGGTCGAGCATCGCGTTGCCGCCGAGCCCCAGGTTGAGCAGCTCGGCCCCGGCCAGCGCCGCGGCGAGGGCGGGCCAGGTCGCGGTCGGGGAATCCGCCGCCGCGCAGTGGCTGATGGAGCTGCCGTGGTGGATCCAGCGCCGCCGGCCGCTCGGGCGAGGCGGCAGCACCTCGGCGTCCGCCCACAGCCCGACCAGCTCGGTGCGGGTCTGCTGGGGCAGCCACAGCTCGACGTCCTTCTCGCCGCCCGCCAGGCCGTGGAACCGGACCCGGCCCGGCGCCCCCGGCACACGCCGGGAGGGCTCGGCGAAGAGGTCCGGCTTGTGGAGCACGTTCCCGGGCGGCGCGGGGGCGCTGCCGGCGGGCCTGCCGTCGACGACCAGGTCGACGACGCCTGCGGGCAGCGGCTCCGAGGTCCCCGCCAGCTGCCAGACCGAGGTCAGCAGCTCCAGCTCGACCACCCGGGCCGCGGTGCGGAACGCCAGCCGTACGCCGGAGGGCAGGGCGGCCGTCTCGTCCATGAAGACGTCCGGGTACTGCGACCGCGTCCACGCCGGGAGACGGCGCGGCAGCAGCCCGGCCCTCGTCCGCTCCAGGTCGAGCGCGCCGCGGATCTCCACCGGGCCCCCGGTCAGCGGGACCGCGCGCAGGGCGTGCGTCGCTGTTGTCACGTTTTCTCCCTGCCCGGGACCGGCACCGGGCACACGGCCGCGCCATCGGATCCGGCGACGGACGCCGTGTCCGCGCCGATGGGCGCGGGGAGCGGGCGCCCGCTACGGGACCAGGACGACCTTGCCCATCGTGCCGCGGCCCTCCAGGGCCGCGTGCGCGGCGGCGGCCTCGGCGAGCGGGAAACGCTGTACGGCGGGCGTCAGCCGCCCGGTCGTCCACGCGGCCAGGGCCTCCTCCTCCAGCGTCCGCAGCCCGATCCGCAGCATGGCAGGACCGAGCACGACCTCGGAGGTGATGCCGCGCGCGGACAGCTCCCCGGGCGGGAACTCCAGCGGCCCGCCGGACGCCCAGCCGTAGACGACGTGCCGCCCGCCGGGGCCCAGCAGGCCGACCGCCCCGCGGCCGGCGCCGCCGCCGACCGCGTCCAGGACGACCGTGCCCGGCCGTCCGGCCAGGGCATCGCGGGCCGCGTCCGTCCAGCCCTCGGCGCGGTAGTCGACGGCGGCGTCCGCGCCCAGTTCCAGGACGCGGGCGGTCTTGGCGGGCCCGCCCGCCAGCCCGAGGACGACCGCGCCCGCGGCGCGCGCCGCCTGGACGAGCAGGCTGCCCAGCCCGCCGGCCGCCGCGGTGACCACGACCGTGTCGGCGGGGCCGAGCGGTGCCTGGCGCAGGATGCCCATCGCCGTGCGGCCGGTGCCGATCATGGCGACGGCCTCGGCGGGGTCACGGCCGTCCGGAAGCACGTGGAGCTTCTCGACGGCGGTGACGGCGAGTTCGGCGTAACCGCCGGGCACCATGCCCAGGTGGGCGACGACCGGCCGGCCGAGCCACTCAGGGCCGACGCCCTCCCCGGTGGCCTCCACGGTGCCGGCCACCTCGCGGCCCGGGACCGTGGGCAGTTCCGGCAGCGGGTAGGGGCCGTGGTCGCCGGACCGGATGGCGGTGTCGAGCACGTGGACACCGGCGGCGGCGACGGCGACGCGCACCTGCCCGGGGCCGGGTTCCGGGTCACCGGTCCTCTCGTAGCTGAGGTTGCCGGCCGGGCCGAACGCGTGGAGACGGATGGCGTGCACGGTACTTCCCCCTGGACACGACGACAGTGGGCGGTCGGATGATCCGCACCGCCCACTGTCCGACCTCAAGCGTGGTTGAGGTCAAGCGCCGGTCAGGCGAGGAGCTTCGTCTTCGCCTTGGTGTACTCGTCCTCGGTGATGTGGCCCTGGCTCTTGAGCTCGGCGAGCTTGGACAGCCGTTCGACGTTGTTGCCCGCCGTTCCCCCGTCGCCAGCGGCGGCCTCCCGCACGTACTGCTTGAACGCCGCGTCCATGTCCCTGGCCTGCTTCTGGTCGCGTTCCGCCATCCCCTTGCCCCGGGCCACGACGTAGATCAGCACGCCGAGGAAGGGCAGGAAGATCAGCACGATGATCCAGCCGGCCTTGGCCCAACCGCCGACCGTGTGGTCGCGGAAGAGGTCCCCGATGATCCTGAAGAGCAGGAAGAACCACAGCACCCAGCAGAAGATCAGGAGCATCGTCCAGAAGAGGTTCAGCAGAGGGTAGTCGTCCATGCCCCAAGTGGACGGCGGCCGAACGGGTCCCGCACCCGGGGCTGCGCCGTTCGGGCTACAGACGGGGGAAACGCGCCGTCAGGTCCCAGATCGCGGGGTTGGCGTCCAGGCCGTCGTGCATGTCGGTGAGGTCGGCGAGCAGGTCGTGCAGGAAGTCGCGGGCCTCGCGGCGCAGTTCGGCGTGGGCGAAGGAGAGCGGCCGTTCCTCCGGCGCCCAGTCGGCGCTGACGTCGACGAAGCCGAAGCGGCGCTGGAAGCGGAGCCGGTCGGTGGACTCGGTGAAGTCCAGCTCCGCGTACTGGGGGCGGGCGGCGCGGCTGCCGAGCGGGTCGCGGTCCAGCTCCTCGACGATGTCGCACAGCGCCCACGCGAAGTCGAGGACGGGCACCCATCCCCAGGCTGTGGACAGTTCACGGTCGGCCTTCACGTCCGCCAGGTAGACGTCCCCGCAGAACAGGTCGTGGCGCAGCGCCCGTACGTCGGCGGTGCGGTAGTCGGTCTGCGGGGGGTCGGGGAAGCGGCGGGAGAGCGAGTAGCCGAGGTCGATCACCCGCCGATGGTACGCGGCGGCCCCGGCGGCAGGTCCGTGCCGGCGGCACCTCGGCGGCGGGCCGGGCCGGAGGCGTACGGCTCCGTCATTCCGGCGAGGACGCCGGGGCCGTCCACCGGTGCGGGGGCCGGGCACCGGCGTGCCCCGCACGCTACCGGCGTGCGGGGCACGGGGTGCCTCATCGGGTGAGGCCCGTCGGGCCCGGGGGCCCGACGGGTGTCAGAGGCCGACGCCGAAGTCGGTGGCGATGCCGGCGAGGCCGGAGGCGTAGCCCTGGCCGACCGCGCGGAACTTCCACTCGGCGCCGTTGCGGTAGAGCTCGCCGAAGACCATGGCGGTCTCGGTTGCGGCGTCCTCGCTGAGGTCGTAGCGGGCGATCTCGGCGCCGCCGGCCTGGTTGACGATGCGGATGTAGGCGTTGCGGACCTGGCCGAAGTTCTGGCTGCGGGCCTCGGCCTCGTAGATGGAGACGGGGAAGACGATGCGCTCGATGTCGGCGGGCAGCCCCGCCAGGTTGACGTTGATCGCCTCGTCGTCGCCCGCGCCCTCGCCGGTGCGGTTGTCGCCGGTGTGGACGATGCTCTGGTCCGGCGTCTGCTTGTTGTTGAAGAAGACGAAGTAGGCGTCCGCGTAGACCTTGCCGCTCGGGTTGAGCGCGATGGCGCTCGCGTCGAGGTCGAAGTCGGTGCCGGTGGTGGTGCGCACGTCCCAGCCCAGGCCCACCGTGATGGCCGCCAGGCCCGGTGCTTCCTTGGTGAGCGAGACGTTGCCGCCCTTCGACAGGCTTACAGCCATGGGAGTCCCCTCCGTGATGTCGGTCGTTCGTGCCGACCTCGACGCTACCTTCACAGGGGAGAACGTCGTGAGAGGCCGGCATGGTTCCTTTACGGCGAAAACCGCCTCCGGTGCCATGTCCCGGAAAATCCTGTGACTCCGGCGCCCGTCGGCGGGATCATGGGAGGCATGTCAGGGCCGCCCCCACTCGTCGTCCGCGGCTCGGTCTCCATACCGGAGGCCGAGCTGATGTGGCGTTTCTCCCGTTCGTCCGGACCCGGCGGCCAGCACGTCAACACCTCCGACAGCCAGGTCGAACTGCGATTCGATCTCGCCAATTCCGAGTCGCTGCCCCCGGTGTGGAAGCAGCGCGCCCTGGAGCGGCTCGCTTCGCGCCTGGTGGGCGGCGTCCTGACCGTACGGGCCTCCGAGCACCGCTCGCAGTGGCGCAACCGGGAGACGGCGATGACCCGTCTGGCGGCCCTGCTCGCCGAGGCCACCGCGCCGCCGCCCAAGGTGCGCAGGCCCACGAGGATCCCGCGCGGCATCAACGAGCGGCGGCTGCGGGAGAAGAAGCGCCGCGGCGACACCAAGCGCGGCCGCGACGGGCGCGACTGGTCCTGAGCCCCCGCGGTGTCCTTCCCGCGGGGCCCGGCCGGGTGTCCGGGGCGCCTCAGCCGAGGTGCCGGTAGCGGCCGCGGAAGTACATCAGGGGCGCGCCGTCCGCGCTGGGGGTGCGCGCGGTCAGCACCCGGGCGATCACCAGGGTGTGGTCCCCCGCCGGGACACGCTGCTCGGTCTCGCACTCCAGCACGGCCAGGCCGCCGCCGAGGACCGGGGCGCCCGAGACCTCGCCGCGGTAGTAGGCCACGTCCTCGAAGAGCAGCCGGTCGCTGATGCGCCCGCGCATGGCGAAGCGCCCGGCGATGTGCCGCTGGCTCTCGCTCAGCACGGACACCGCCCAGCGCCGCCTGCGCTCCAGCAGTTCGTCCATGCGGGACCCCGTGCGCAGGCTCACCATCACCAGGGGCGGCTCCAGGGAGACCGAGACGAAGGCGGTCGCGGTCATGCCGACGTCCTCGCCCCGCAGGCCGTCCTCGGGGTCGTGGGCGGTCACCAGGACCACCCCCGCGGCGAGGCGGGTCATGGTGGCGCGGAAGGCGTCGCTGTCCACGCCGGACACGGGTGGCTCGGAACCGTCGGGCACGGTCCCAGGATGCGGGATGCGGGGCGTGGAGGTGATTGACTGTGACACGCCCCGACGCTAGCCGGACTGCCGCACCACCCGCATCGGACTTCGGATCGAGCCAGGTCCTAGGACCTCCCGGCCGTCACCGCTTCCGGTCGTACAACCCCCGCTCACCTGCTCGATTGTGTTCAATGGGTGAAGGGGGACACCCGGTCTGCTCTACGCTGCGTGATCGGAACACGACAATCAGATGTGACTTGAGTCACAAGGGGCATGAATTGTTGACCCTGTGTACCGGTCGAACTGCTCGCTGTGATTCAGTTGCGGTGGGAATTGGACCACAACGGACCACAAGCAGTCTCAGGAGTTGTCGTCGAGGGCCCGGGGAGAGCGCATGGACACCGAGTCGGAGCCGTATGTCCGCCTCGCGACCCTGCGCCAGGTGCACCAGGTCGTCGCGGACCTCAACTGCGCACGTAGCCTCGCCGACACCCTGCAGGCCGTGGCCGACGGCGTCGTCAAGGGCCTCGGCTTCGAACTCGCCGTGGTCAACCTCGTCCGCCCCGACGGTGACCTGGTCGTCGCCGCCGTCGCCGGGAGCGCCGCCGCCGAGGCCCTGATGGCCGGCCGGGTCGGCTCGCGCGCCTCCTGGGAGCGCCGGCTCACCATGGGGGAGCGCTGGGGCAACCTGCGCTTCATACCCCACCACGAGGGCTGGGTCCTGGACGGCGACGACGTCCCCAGCTGGCCCGGCGACGGCCCGCCGCCCCGCTTCCCCGACGAGTGGCACCCCGAGGACCGCCTCCTCGCCCCCATGTACGCCAACCCCAACGGCGGCGGCGAGCTGATCGGCGTCATCTCCGTCGACCGCCCGGTGGGCGGCCGGCGGCCCGGCCCGTGGGGCCGCGAGGCCCTGCAGATGTACGGCTTCCAGTCCGCCATAGCCATCAGCAACGCGCGTCTACGTGCGAACATGCAACGCGCGCTGGTCCGCCTGGAGCGGGAGCAGCAGGCCCTGCGGGCCAGCGAGGAGAGCTTCCGTCAGGCCTTCGAGTACGCCCCCAGCGGCATGGCCATCGCCGAGATGGGCGGCGACCAGCACGGCAAGCTGGTCCGCACCAACGACGCGCTGTGCCGGCTGCTCGGCCGCCCCGCCGCGGTGCTGCGCCGGCACTCCTTCTCCGACCTCGTCCACCCCGAGGACGTCGGCGTCCTGCTGCGCACCAGCGCCGAGGGCGGCCGCGCCGAACTGCGCCTGCAGCGCCGCGACGGCAGCTACGTCTGGGTCAGCCTGCGCAACTCCGTCGTCGCCGACACCGCCGACGGCCCGCGCTTCCTGCTCACCCACGTCGAGGACATCGAGGAACGCAAGGGCCGCGAACTGGCCCTCGCCCACCGCGCCAGCCACGACTCCCTCACCGGCCTGCCCAACAGCGCCGAACTGCGTGCCCGGCTGTCCGGCAAGATCTGCGCGCGCCCGCAGGCCCCGGACGCCGACGGCCACACCGCCGCCTTCGCGGGCGCCGACGAGTTCGCCTACACCTACGACTACGACCCGGTCGACCGCACCGCCCCGCTCCCCGGGTTCGACCACCACACCCACACCGCGGCGCCGTCCGACGACGCCGACGGCGGCAAGGGCCTGGCCGTGCTCTTCTGCGACCTGGACGGCTTCAAGTCGATCAACGACCGCTTCGGCCACCACACCGGCGACGCCGTGCTCATCGAGGTGGCCCGCCGCCTCACCAGCGCGGTGCGCGACGGCGACACGGTGGCCCGGCTCGGCGGCGACGAGTTCGTCGTCCTCGCCGACGGCCTCGGCCGGGAGGACGCCGAGGACCTCGCCGTCCGCCTGCGCAACGCGATCATCCCCCCGATCCGCTTCGAGGGCCGGGCGGTCCGGGTCGGCGCCAGCTTCGGCATCGGGTGGGCCGGCTGCGGGATGACCGCGGACGAGGTGCTGCAGTCCGCGGACCAGCGCATGTACATCGAGAAGCGCTCCCGCAACGGCACCCGCGGCCACCGCCGCGCCGCGGGCTGACCGGGCGAGGCGCACCCCGGACGGCCCGCCGCCTCCTCCTCGGCGGAGGGCGCGCGTCCACCCTGGGGAGTACCCCGGATCGCTCCTCCGGTTGACTCCCGCACGCATCCGGGATGCCTACGCTGGGTTACGTGCAGCGTCTCTACGATTTCCTCCGCAGGCACCCGACCTGGGTCGACAGCTTCTGGGCCCTCGTCCTGCTCGGGTTCTCCGCCCTGTGGATCGCCAACGACGACCTGCACGCGAACACCCGGGCCGCCGCCGTGCCGCTCGCGCTCGCGCTGTCCCTCGTGGTCGCGCTGCGCCGCCGCATGCCGGAGAAGATGCTGCTGCTCGCCGTCCTCGTCGGGGTGGTCCAGCTGGTGCTGGACGTCCAGTCCAACCCTGGCGACTTCGCCATGCTGGTGATCATCTACACCGTGGCGGCCAACGGCGCCCGCTGGGCGTCCCGGCTGGCCCTCCTCGGCGGTCTGTCCGCCTCCACCATCTCCACCCTGCGCTGGCCCAACGAGAGCGAGGGCTACTGGGCCGACGCCGTCGCGACCGTCTTCCTCGCCGTCCCCTTCCTGCTGGCCTGGGTGATCGGCGACAGCCTCCGCACCCGCCGCGCCTACTACGCCGAGCTGGAGGAACGCGCCGCCCGCCTGCAGCGTGAACGCGAGGCCCAGTCCAAGGCCGCGGTCGCCGCCGAACGCGCCCGGATCGCCCGCGAACTCCACGACGTCGTCGCCCACAACGTCTCCGTCATGGTCGTCCAGGCCGACGGCGCCGCCTATGTGCTGGACGCCTCCCCCGAGCAGGCCAAGCAGGCACTGGAGACCATCTCCACCACCGGCCGCCAGGCCCTTACCGAGATGCGCCGGCTGCTCGGGGTGCTGCGCGCGGGCGACGACGGTGGCGGCGAGTACGTGCCGCAGCCGGGCGTCGACCAGCTGACCGACCTCATAGAGCAGGTCCGGGGCGCGGGACTGCCGGTCGCCTTCGAGGTCGAGGGGGAGTCCCGGCCGCTCGCCAGCGGCGTCGAACTCACCGCCTACCGCATCGTGCAGGAGGCGCTCACCAACACCCGCAAGCACGGCGGGCCCGAGGCGCGCGCCAAGGTCCGGCTCACCTTCGGCGACAGCGACCTCAGCCTCCTCATCGAGGACGACGGACGCGGCGCCCAGCAGGAGCTCTACGAAGGCGGCGGCGAGGACGGCCAGGGCCAGGGCCTCATCGGCATGCGCGAACGCGTCGGCATGGTCAGCGGCACCCTGGACGCCGGACCGCGCCCCGGCGGAGGCTTCCGCATCAGCGCGGTGCTCCCGGTGAAGGCCGCGCGCTAGCGGGACGCGCTGCGCGGCAGTGGGAAACAGAGACGACAGGCAAAGGGAAAGAGGGACCGGACCGATGGCGATCCGCGTGATGCTCGTCGACGACCAGGTGCTGCTCCGCACCGGCTTCCGCATGGTGCTGCAGGCCCAGCCCGACATGGAGGTCGTCGCCGAGGCGGGGGACGGCGCGGACGCCGTCGAGACCCTGCGCACCACCTCGGTGGACGTGGTCCTCATGGACGTCCGCATGCCCCGCCTGGACGGCGTCGAGGCCACCCGCCAGATCTGCGGCGCCCCCGACCGCACCCCCGACGACGGCGGACCCCGCGTACTCATCCTGACCACCTTCGACCTCGACGAGTACGCCTTCTCCGCCCTCAAGGCCGGCGCGAGCGGCTTCATGCTCAAGGACGTCCCCCCGGACGAGCTCCTCGCGGCCATCCGCGCCGTCCACAGCGGCGACGCGGTCGTCGCCCCCAGCACCACCCGGCGCCTGCTCGACCGCTTCACCCCGCTGCTGCCGAGTGCTAGCCAGCCGACGCACAAGGAACTGGAGCGGCTGACCGACCGCGAGCGCGAGGTGCTGCTGCTGGTCGCCCAGGGGCTGTCCAACGGGGAGATCGCCGGGAAGCTGGTGCTCAGCGAGGCGACGGTGAAGACGCATGTCGGGCGGATCCTCACGAAGTTGGAACTCCGGGACCGCGTGCAGGCGGTGGTCCTCGCGTACGAGACGGGGCTGGTCCGTGCGGGCGGTGGCGCCGGCGGCGCCTGACCCGTGTCGCCGTGTGCGGGTTGTTCGCGCGTGCGGCGGGCGTCCACCCGCCCGCCCTCCCGATTGCCCGGCGCGGTCGGTGCGGGTCCCGCACCGTGTGCCTGGGTCGGTGCCGCGCCGGCGCACGTCCTCAACGCTCGCGGTTTACCCCAACATCATTCGGCGCCCGGGTCCGCCGCTCGTCGTTTCCGGGCGCACCCCGCCACACCCCCTCCCGTTTGTTGGGACGCATGACGGCCGGAGGGTGTGGAGGGCGGTCCGGGGTTGCCGCACGTGCCTGACTGAACCCCCCTCCTGCCGTCAGCCGCCCATGCGACAGAAGGGGGTGTGGCGGGGTGCCCCCACAGGCGACGAGCGGTTGAGTGCGGTACCGAACGATGTGGGGCAGCGCCGCGAGCGCCGAGGAGGTACCCCGGCGCGGCACCGACCCCACAACGACCGCGCGAGGCGGTCACTGACCGCGCCGGGCAATCGGGAGGGAGGGCGGGGAATGCCCGAGGCAGGCGCAAACGACCCGCACACGACAGCCGGGCAGCCCGGGGCACCGGGACCGCAGGCGCAACGGACCCGCACACAGCGTCACGCGTCACGCCCCGGCGCGAGCCTCCGCGAGGAACACCGTGAAGTCCGCCACCGCGTCAGCGACCCCCGCCGGGTCCCACTCGAGCGCGGACGCCCCCACCGTGACCTCCGTCATCGCGACCCCCGGCACCTCCGCCGGGGCCCAGCGCCCGAAGAGCGCCGTCTTGGTCTCCTCCGCCTGTCGCACCGCGGCCTCGTTGAGGACGTCCGGGGACTCCGCGAGCCACACCTGGAACTGGTGCGTGTGCGGCACCTCCGGGTGCACCCGGACCCAGCCCGTGCCCGCGGCGAGCGCGTCCCGCAGGGCCGCCGCGACGACCTTCGCGTGGGCCACGTACTCCGGCAGGCGCGGCAGTTCGTGGTCGAGCCCGTCGAGCGCGGACAGCACCGCGGGCCACTGCTGGAAGACGAGGCCGCCGTAGCGGTGCCGCCAGGTGCGGGCCTCGGCGGCGAGGTCGGCGGGGCCGGCGAGGGCCGCGCCGGAGACGCCGCCCAGGGACTTGTAGAAGGAGACGTACACGCTGTCGGCGAGGCCGGCGATCTCGTCGAGGGGGTGCCCGAAGTGCGGCGGGCACTCCCACAGGCGGGCGCCGTCGAAGTGGACGACGGCGTCGCGCTCGCGGGCCGCGGCCACGGTGGCGGTGAGTTCGTCCCAGGTGGGGAGGACGAAGCCGGCGTCCCGGAGCGGCAGTTCGAGCATGAGCGTGCCGAAGGGCTCGTCCATGCCGCGGACCTCGTCCGCGTCGGGTATCCGGCGGGCCGTGGTCGGGTGGACGGTCCGCAGCCCGCTCAGCGCGGACAGCGCGCCGCGCTCGTGCACCTCGGGGTGGGCCAGCGGGTGCAGCGCGACGACGGGGTTGCCGGTGCGTCCTGCCCAGCAGCGCAGGGCGACCTGCTGGGCCATCGTCCCGGTGGGGAACCAGACGGCCTCCTCCGTGCCGAGCAGCCCGGCCACCCGGTGCTCCAGTTCCGCGACGATCCCGTCGCCGTACATGTCGGCGGGGCCGTCCAGGCCGTCCCGCCGGGCCAGTCCGGCCAGCCGTTCGCCCATCGTCGGCGGTTTCCCGTGGGACAGCACGCGGTCGCAGGAGCGTACGGCGGCGATGCGCCGCGCCTTCTCGTCATCGGCAGAGGTCATGGACCGATCCTGCCGTGCGCGAGGGCGCCGGGAAACATTCGCGTAGCATTGACGAGAACGTCCGGTACCCCCGTGAGGACTGGAACGGAAGGCCAGCGCAGCGTGAACGCATCGCACAACCAGGGGCCCCTGCCCCCCGACGTGGAGGCCCGCCCCGCGCGGCTCACGGTCGGCGTCGTCGGCGCGGGGCGGGTCGGTCCCGCGCTCGCCGCCGCGCTGAAACTGGCCGGTCACCACCCGGTCGCGGCGTCGGGTGTGTCCGACGCCTCACGCCGTCGCGCGGCCGCGCTGCTGCCCGACGTGCCGCTCGTGGAGCCGGCCGAGGTGCTGGCCCGCTCCGAGCTCGTCCTGCTGACCGTGCCGGACGACGCGCTGCCCGGGCTGGTGGCCGGTCTCGCCGAGACCGGGGCCGTACGGCCCGGCCAGCTGCTGGTGCACACCTCGGGCCGGTACGGCACCGCCGTGCTGGGGCCGGCCCTGCGCGCGGGCGGGCTGCCGCTGGCCCTGCACCCCGCGATGACCTTCACCGGCACCTCCGTCGACGTGCAGCGGCTGGCCGGCTGCTCCTTCGGCGTCACGGCCCCCGTGGAGCTGCGGATGGCGGCCGAGGCGCTGGTGATCGAGATGGGCGGCGAGCCCGAGTGGATCGAGGAGTCGGCCCGCCCGCTCTACCACGCGGGCCTGGCGATCGGCGCGAACCACCTGGTCACCCTGGTCGCGCAGTCCATGGAGCTGCTGCGTGCCTCCGGCGTCACCGAGCCCGGCCGGATGCTGGGCCCGCTGCTCGGCGCGGCCCTGGACAACGCCCTGCGCTCCGGTGACGCCGCACTGACCGGTCCGGTCGCCCGCGGCGACGCGGGCACGGTGGCGGCGCATCTGGCGGAGCTGCGCGTGCACGCCCCGGAGATGGTGGCCCCGTACGTCGCGATGGCCCGCGCCACCGCGGACCGCGCGCTGGCGGGCGGAATGCTGAAGGCGGAGTTCGCGGAGGCGCTGCTGGGCGTCCTGGCGGACGGCGCCGAAGGGGGAGGGCGATGACGAGGCTGGTGCACACCGCGCGCGAGCTGCGGGAGGCCGTCGGCGGCCGGTCCGGTGAGGCCGGCGTCGTGATGACCATGGGCGCGCTGCACGAGGGGCACGCGACCCTCGTGCGGACCGCCCGCGAGCGGGTGGGGGACGGCACCGTCGTCGTCACCGTCTTCGTCAACCCGCTGCAGTTCGGACCGGGCGAGGACTTCGACCGCTACCCGCGCACCCTCGACGCGGACGTCCGGACCGCCGGGCGGGCCGGCGCCGACGTGGTCTTCGCGCCCTCCGTCGAGGAGGTGTACCCCGGCGGGCAGCCGCGGGTGCGGATCAGCGCGGGGCCGATGGGCCAGGGCTACGAGGGCGCCTCGCGCCCCGGCCACTTCGACGGCATGCTGACCGTCGTCGCCAAGCTCCTCCACCTGACCCGGCCGGACGTCGCCTTCTACGGCCAGAAGGACGCCCAGCAACTGGCCCTCATCCGCCGCATGGTGACGGACCTGAACTTCCCGGCCGAGATCGTCGGCGTGCCCACCGTCCGCGAGCCGGACGGCCTGGCCCTGTCCAGCCGCAACCGCTACCTCTCCGACGGCGACCGCGAGAGCGCCCTGGCCCTCTCCCGCGCCCTGTTCGCCGGACGCGACGCGCTGGACGACGGCCCGGACGCCGTACGGGACGCGGCGCGGACGGTGCTGGAGAAGGGCGACGGCCTGGCGGTGGACTACCTCGCCCTGATCGATCCGGACGACTTCACCGAGGCCGCCCCCGGCCACACCGGCCCGGCGGTGCTCGCCGTCGCCGCCAAGGTGGGCACGACCCGGCTGATCGACAACATCCCCCTGGAGTTCGGAGTCCGCCGATGAGCGGCACAGGTACAGGCATACGGCTGCACGCCCCCGCGCCCGGCTGGGAGCACGAGGCGGACGTGGTGGTCGTCGGGTCCGGCGTGGCCGGGCTGACCGTCGCGCTGCGCTGCGCAGCACAGGGCGCCAAGGTCACCGTCGTCACCAAGGCCCGCCTCGACGACGGCTCCACGCGCTGGGCGCAGGGCGGCATCGCCGCCGCCCTCGGCGAGGGCGACACCCCGGAGCAGCACCTGGCCGACACCCTTGTGGCGGGCGCCGGGCTCTGCGACGAGGAGGCCGTGCGCACCCTGGTCACCGAGGGCCCCGACGCCGTACGCCGGCTGATCGCGACGGGCGCGCACTTCGACACCAGCGAGGCGACGGGCGAGATCCTGTTGACCCGCGAGGGCGGCCACCACCGCCGCCGGATCGCCCACGCGGGCGGTGACGCGACGGGCCTGGAGATCTCCCGGGCGCTGATCGAGGCCGTGCGCGAGGCCAGGATCGAGTTCATCGAGAACGCGCTCGTGCTGGACCTGCTGACCGACGCCGAGGGCCGCGCCGCGGGCGTCACCCTGCACGTCATGGGCGAGGGGCAGCGCGACGGCGTCGGCGCGGTACGGGCCCGCGCCGTGGTGCTGGCCACCGGCGGCATGGGGCAGGTCTTCTCGGCCACGACCAACCCGGCGGTGTCCACGGGCGACGGGGTGGCCCTCGCGCTGCGCGCCGGCGCGGAGGTCTCGGACCTGGAGTTCGTCCAGTTCCACCCGACGGTGCTCTTCCTCGGCCGGGACGCGGAGGGCCAGCAGCCGCTGGTCTCCGAGGCCGTGCGCGGGGAGGGCGCCCACCTCGTCGACGCCGACGGGGTGCGCTTCATGCAGGGGCAGCACGAGCTGGCCGAGCTGGCGCCCCGCGACATCGTCGCCAAGGGCATCACGCGCCGCATGCAGGAGACCGGCGCCGACCACATGTACCTCGACGGCCGGCACTTCGGGGCGCGGATGTGGGAGCGGCGCTTCCCGACGATCCTCGCCGCCTGCCGCGCCAACGGCATCGACCCGGTCACGCAGCCGGTCCCGGTGGCCCCCGCGGCGCACTACGCCTCCGGCGGCGTCCGCACCGACCTGCACGGCCGCACCACGGTCCCGGGCCTGTACGCGTGCGGCGAGGTCGCCTGCACGGGCGTGCACGGCGCCAACCGGCTGGCGTCCAACTCCCTCCTGGAGGGGCTGGTCTTCGCCGAGCGCATCGCCGCCGACATCGCCGAGCACCCCGCGGCCCCCGGCGCCCCGGTGGCCCCGGAGCCGGGCCGCTCCCCGCTGCTGCCCTCCGAGGCCCGCTTCGCGATCCAGCGGATCATGACCCGCGGCGCGGGCGTGCTGCGCAGCGCGGAGAGCCTGGAGGGCGCGGCGGCGGCGCTGAGCCGGATGTACGCCGACGCCGAGGAGCTGCTGGAGCGCGACGGCAAGACGGCCGAGCCCTGCGTGGAGACCTGGGAGGCGACCAACCTCTGCCTGGTCGCCCGGGTGCTGGTCGAGGCGGCCCGCCGCCGCGAGGAGACCCGCGGCTGCCACTGGCGCGAGGACCGGCCGGAGCGCGACGACGAGAGCTGGCGCCGGCACATCGTCGTCCGGCTCCCCTCCAGTGGTGCGGGGCTGCCCGCCGCACCCACTAGTCTCACCATCCGCACCACCCCCACCGCGGACCTTCCCGCAACCCGTCCTGGAACGGAGCCCCAGCGATGAGCACGCCCGACCTCCCCCTCCTGCAGATCGGCGGCGCCGGCGGCGGTGGCTGCGGCGACGGCTGCGGCTGCGGTTCCGGCGACGCGTACGCGCACGACCCCAGCGAGTGCGGTCTCGACCCCGACCTGGCGCAGCTGCTCGCCGACGCCGGGCTGGACCCGGTGCTGGTCGAGGACGTCGCGCACCTGGCCATCGAGGAGGACCTGGACGGCGGGGTGGACGTCACCACCGTGGCCACCATCCCCGAGGACGCCATGGCCACCGGCGACTTCACCGCCCGCGAGGCCGGCGTGGTCGCCGGGCTGCGGGTCGCGGAGGCGGTGCTGTCCATCGTCTGCACCGACGAGTTCGAGGTCGAGCGGCACGTCGAGGACGGCGACCGGGTCGAGGCCGGTCAAACGCTGCTGTCGGTGCGCACCCGTACGAGGGACCTGCTGACCGCGGAGCGCAGCGCGCTCAACCTGCTGTGCCGGCTGTCCGGGATCGCCACCACCACGCGCCGCTGGGCCGACGCGCTGGAGGGCACCAAGGCGAAGGTCCGCGACACCCGGAAGACGACCCCGGGCCTGCGCGCGCTGGAGAAGTACGCGGTCCGCTGCGGCGGCGGCGTCAACCACCGCATGTCGCTGTCGGACGCGGCCCTGGTCAAGGACAACCACGTGGTCGCCGCGGGCGGCGTGGCAGCCGCCTTCAAGGCCGTCCGCGAGGAGTTCCCCGAGCTGGCGATCGAGGTCGAGGTCGACACCCTGCACCAGGTCCGCGAGGCCCTGGACGCGGGCGCGGACCTGATCCTGCTGGACAACTTCACGCCCTCCGACACGGAGGAGGCGGTCGCCGTCGTCGCGGGCCGTGCCCTGCTGGAGTCCTCCGGCCGGCTCACCCTCGACAACGCCCGCGCCTACGCCGCGACCGGCGTCGACTACCTGGCCGTGGGCGCCCTGACCCACTCCTCGCCGATCCTCGACATCGGACTGGACCTGCGGTCCGAGGGGTCGGGACAGGACTGATGCTGCTCACCATCGACGTCGGCAACACCCACACCGTCCTCGGGCTGTTCGACGGGGAAGAGATCGTCGAGCACTGGCGGGTCTCCACCGACCCGCGCCGCACGGCGGACGAGATGGCCGTGCTCATGCAGGGCCTGATGGGCATGCACCCGCTGCTCGGCGAGGAGCTCGGCGACAACATCCACGGGATCGCCATCTGCTCCACCGTCCCCTCCGTGTTGCACGAGCTGCGCGAGGTGACGCGCCGCTACTACGGCGACGTGCCCGCGGTGCTCGTGGAGCCCGGCGTCAAGACCGGTGTCCCGGTGCTCACCGACAACCCCAAGGAAGTCGGCTCCGACCGGATCATCAACTCCCTGGCGGCCGTGCACCTCTACGGCGGTCCGTGCATCGTGGTGGACTTCGGCACGGCCACCACCTTCGACGCGGTCACGTCGCGGGGCGAGTACGCGGGCGGCGCCATCGCCCCCGGCATCGAGATCTCGGTGGACGCCCTGGGCGCCCGCGGGGCCCAGCTGCGCAAGGTGGAGCTGACCCGTCCGCGCAGCGTCATCGGCAAGAACACCATCGAGGCCATGCAGTCCGGCATCCTGTACGGCTTCGCCGGCCAGGTGGACGGCGTGGCCGAGCGGATGGCGCGGGAGCTCGCCGACGACCCGGACGACGTCACGGTCATCGCCACCGGCGGGCTGGCGCCGCTGGTGCTGGGCGAGTCGGCGGTCATCGACGTGCACGAGCCCTGGCTGACCCTGATAGGCCTGCGGCTCGTCTACGAGCGGAACGTGTCGACGACCTGACGACCTGACGACCTGACGACCCGACGAGCGGACGACCTGACGAGCCGACGGCCCGGCGGGTCCGCGGGGGGACGTGCGCGGCGCGCCCGGCCATATCTGGTTACGCGTATTTTGTCCGCTTAGTACGTAAAGTCAGACCATGCCCACGCCACACGGGTCCCGAGGCGGAATGGCGTTCAGCGCGGATGAACTGCGCGTGCTCCGGCGCGCCCTCTCAGCGGCCCTCCAGTCCAGCACCATGATCCCCACCCCCGACGAGGTCAAGGACTACCTGCGCCTCGTCGAGGACGTCGACGAGGCGGCCCGCGAGGGCGGACGGCTGCGGACCTTCCAGCTCGCGGAGCTCGCCAGGTACCGGGACGCGCTGCCGGGCAGCGCCGCCGGCTACCTCGAGCGGCTGACGGGAGCGCTCGACATGGGGTACGTGCCCCTGCCGGACGACCTCGCCGCGCTGCGCCGGCTGCACGACGCGCCGTGCACGGACGCCGAGGCGCACCGCAGGAGGGCCGTGCTGCGCCGCTGCGAGCACCTGGCGGAGCTCGACGTGCGCGCCCGCCTGGAGGCGCGCATCCCCGCGCCCTCGCAGCCCTGCGGCACGCCGTACACGGGCAGGGCGAGGCTGCGCGCGCTGCCCGGCGGCAGGGCCGCCTCCGACGACCCCAAGCCGGGCCCCAAGCCCGACCCGAAGACGCCTCCCACCGAGCCGGCCGCGCCGGAACCCGGTGAGGAGAAGCGCAAGGTGCCCACGCCGGCCGAGATCTTCCCCCCGCGCCGGCGCACCCCGCCGCCCCCCGAGGAGCGCGCCACGGGCTGACGCACAGTCACCGCACAACCTTCCGGAGACGTCACGGGTCCTTCCCGTGACGTCTCCCGTGCGTTCACGGGTGCGCCACCCGGCTGTCGACTTCCTCAGGGGGGAACCCGGCATGAGACCCATCCGGTCCGCGGTGCGCGCCGCGGCCGTCCTCGTCACCCTGGCGGCTGGATCCGCCGCCACTGCGGCCCCGGCAGCGGCCCTCAGGGCCGAACTGCACCTGACCGCACCCGGCGACGTCGGGGTGGCGGCGACGAGCACCACGTACAAGACCTTCGAGATCACCGCCCTGGTCCAGCGCTTCGACGACGGGAAGGTGCCGGAGCCCGCCCACGAGGTCGTCGTCACCATGGAGCTCGCCGCCCTGACCGGGGTCGTGGACGTGGTCCTCCCCGCGGACCTGTGCGCCACCTCGGGCAGCACGGCCACCTGCTCCCTGGGCACGGTCGACCACGCCGGCACCGCGATACCCGTGAAGATACGGGCCGCCTCCGGCTCCAGGACCGACGACGCCGCGACGCTGCGCTACTCGGTCGGCGCGAAGGACGCCGGGCCGGATCCCGACAGCATGACCGCCACCCGGATCACGGTCGGCACCGGCCCGGACCTCGTCGTGCCGAAGCTGTCCACCGTCTCCGACGTACGGCCCGGGGACACCCTCGACCTGCCGGTCGTCATCGCCAACGTCGGCGACCGGCCGACCCGCGGCGGTGTCTCCGTGATGGTGGGGACCAACCTCACCGGCTCCGGCGGCGCGGGCCTGGCGGTGGCGGGCGACTTCGGCAACTGCCGCTACGACCCGCTCGACCAGGCCCAGCGGGGCGCCTTCGTCTGCCACTTCGACACCGACATCGCTCCCGGCGAGGTGTGGGAACTCGCGCGGCCACTGAGGATCGACGTCGAGCCCGGCGCCACCGACGGCAGGGTGGGTTACCAGGCCGACGTGATCGGCGGAAGGCTCGACGACGTCGTACCCGGCGGCACCCCCGGCACCGGGGCCCCGCTCACCCTCGTCCGCACGGCCCGGGCCCCCGCGGCGAAGGACACGGGCGGCCCGGGGGCGGCGGCCCGGTCGCTCGCCGCGCAGGAGGGCTGGGACGTCGACTACAGCGACAACCTCGGCGGCCTGGAGATCAGGCTGTACGACCCCGAGGGCCCGGCCCCCGGCCACCGCGGGGCGGACCTGGTCGCGATCGGGGACACGGTCCGGGCGACGGCCGGAGACCGGACCGAGGCCGTCGTGGGCCTGCGCAACGAGGGCGACGAGGCCGCGCGGGCACGCGGCACCAGCGGGACCGGGCCGGCCACCTGGGTAGCGGTGGAGATCCCCCACGGGGTGCGGGTGACGGCGCGTGACGGCGCCTGCAGGCTGACCACGAACGCGGACTGGGACGACTACCCGGGCGGCGCCACCTTCGGCGACGACCCGGAGGACGTCGCGCCGGTGCCGACCGGGACGATCTACTACTGCTCCACCCGGCACTCGATCGAACCCGGCACCTCCCAGACCTTCTCCTTCACCCTCGTCGCGGCCCGGGCACTGGACGAGGCCACCGGCCTCGTCTTCGCGGCCTCGGACTACGGCGTGGACCGGGAGGGCCAGAAGAACAACGCGGGCGTTCTGACGGTCACGGCCGAGGCGCCGCCCGGTTCCGGCGGGAGCACCCCGGGCGGTTCGGGCGTGGACCCGGCCGGCGGCACGGGCGGATCCCTTGCCGCCACCGGCGCGGGCCCCGTGCGCCCCCTGGTGGCCGGCTCGGCGGTCTGCGCGGCCCTGGGGGTGCTCCTGGTGGCGGCGGTCCGCCGCAGGGCGCGTACGGGCGGGTAGCCGCCCGGAGCGACGCACTCGTGGCCCCGGCCCGCACCGCAGCGGGCCGGGGCCACGTCACGACCGCCCGGGGACCAGGCCCCCGGGCCCCGGGCCCCGGAGGAGGTCCGCCGAGGGGGCCGCGCGGGGGCGTGGCTACCCTGGTGCCATGGACTACGTCTCCGCGCTCGTGCCCCCCACCGTGATGGCCATCGCGTTCACCTTCCTCATCCGGACGCTGATCAGGAGCCAGGGCGGGGTCAACAAGGCCAAGGAGGACGCGGTGGTCGACGCCGCGCTGTCCGGCGCGCAGCCCCCGGCCCAGCGGTCGGGCGGCACCGAGCACCGGGTGTGACCTCGACATTCCCGGCATTCCGGGCATTGTGCCCGTGAGCAACTAGTATTCGGGTGTGCCCCGTCCTTTGGGAGACCTCGAAGACGCCGTGATGACCCGGGTGTGGCGCTGGAACCGCCCGGCGACGGTGCGCGAGGTGCTGGAGGATCTCCGGCGGGAGCGTTCGATCGCCTACACGACGGTCATGACCGTAATGGACAACCTTCATCAGAAGGGCTGGCTCCGGCGGGAAGCCGAAGGGCGCGCCTATCGCTATGAGGCGGTATCCACTCGCGCCGCTTACTCGGCGGCACTCATGCACGAGGCGTGGGCCGCGAGCGACAACCCCGCCGCCGCCCTTGTCGCCTTCTTCGGCATGATGTCGGCGGAACAGCGAGAAGCGCTCCGTGACGCAATGCGGGTGGTGCAATCAGCTGATCCGGGTGACCCCGGCGAGACGGACGGATCGGCCGGGCGATAGCGTCCGCACATGCCCGCCGCATCAAATGACGTCACCATCCGCAGGGCGCGGACGGCCGACGTGCCGGCTGTCCGGCGACTGCTCGACGCGTATGTCCGCGACCGCATCCTGCTCGACAAGCCGACGGTGACGCTTTACGAGGACATCCAGGAGTTCTGGGTGGCCGAACACGACCACGACGCCGAGGTGGTGGGCTGCGGCGCACTGCACGTGATGTGGGAGGACCTCGCCGAGGTGCGCACCCTCGCGGTCGACCCCGCGCGGCACGGCACGGGCGTCGGGCATCTCGTGCTGGAGAAGCTGCTGCAGACGGCGCGCCGGCTGGGAGTGCGGCGCATTTTCTGCCTCACCTTCGAAGTGGACTTCTTCGCGAAGCACGGCTTCGTCGAGATCGGCGAGACGCCGGTCGACGGCGATGTCTTCGGTGAGCTGCTGAGGTCAAAGGACGAGGGCGTGGCCGAGTTCCTGGACCTCGAACGAGTGAAACCCAACACCTTGGGCAACAGCCGGATGCTGTTGCATCTGTGAGACCGCCCACGGTGGCCGCCCGGCACAACAGTATGTCCGAAACGTTCCGCGGAAGACCGCCGGGATGCGTACCGGGCCGGGAGCAGTTCGGGCAAGGGGTTTGAGTTTTCCGGGAAAAGGCGGTTTGCTTTTACCGGTAATCCGTATTCGATGAAAGGGAAGCCGGTGGCACAGAAGGTTCAGGTCCTTCTTGTTGACGACCTCGACGGCGGCGAGGCGGATGAGACCGTGACGTTCGCACTCGACGGAGTGACGTACGAGATCGACCTCACCACCGACAACGCCGACAAGCTGCGCGGTCTCCTCGGCCCGTACGTGGACGGCGGCCGCCGCACCGGTGGCCGCGCGGGCCGCGGGCGCGCCGCGAAGGGTGCCCCCCGCGGGGGCGCCGCGAGCCAGGACACCGCGAAGATCCGCGCGTGGGCGAAGGAAGAGGGCTACGAGGTCAACGACCGCGGCCGCGTCCCCGCGCAGATCCGCGAGGCGTACGAGAAGGCGCACGGCTGATCGGTCCGGGCGACCCGCAGCCGGACCCGGTGGCAGGCGGTCGCGAGCGCGGAGACCAGGGGCGTGAGGCCCACGGTCCCCCCGGAGCGTCCGTCCGCCGCGGGGCCGGGCTGCGTGCCGAGCGTCATGGCGGGCAGGTGGAGCGGCGCGCCCGCGTGGCGCCCGCCGTCCGGGACGGGCGGCCGGAGCCAGGCGGGCGCGCCGTCGTCGTAGGCGGCCCCGGCGCCGCGCAGCGGCACGAGGTCGAGCGGGATGCCGCTCCACTCCAGCCAGTCCAGCAGGCCGGGCAGTTCCTCGGCGCTGCCGGGGGCGACGAAGAACCGCATCCGCTGCCCCGCCAGGGCGACCGGCCCCGTCCGGGGCGCCGGGAAGCGGCCGAGCACCTCGTGCCCCGCCTCCGCGGGGACGTCGAGCGCGTCCGCGTGTTCCAGGGTCGCCGGGACCCGTGAGGCCTGCATGCCCTGCGCAACGCCCCCCGGGCGTCCGGGGTTACGAGGCGGGTCACCGGGAGTGCCCGGCGGCCGGTGTGCCGTCACCCTCCGTGAATCCACCCGACGCAAGTCTGTTCGCCTATAGCAGACAGCGGGCGTGCTCCCGGCATGGACTGTCCGTGCGGGCGGGTAAGAAATACCTAGTGGGAACGGACGACGGCCATGTCGGACAGGTGGGACGTTCGCCCTCGGCGTACTGGATAAAGGGCTATCCGCCTGGCCTGCGGGAACATCGTCTCGCACCATCGGGTTGAGGCTGTTGTCGACGGCGCGGGGGTTAACGACCTCGCCAGGTGTCGACGGTTGAAGTGAGCTGCCCCGCTGTGCGGGACTAGCATGCGGAAGGACAGGGAGGGGACACGCCCCTAACTGCCCGACCGCTCTGAGGAGCGATTAACGATGTTCGAGAGGTTCACCGACCGCGCGCGGCGGGTTGTCGTCCTGGCTCAGGAAGAAGCCCGGATGCTCAACCACAACTACATCGGCACCGAGCACATCCTCCTGGGCCTTATCCACGAGGGTGAGGGTGTCGCCGCTAAGGCCCTGGAGAGCCTCGGGATTTCGCTCGAGGCGGTCCGCCAGCAGGTGGAGGAGATCATCGGCCAGGGCCAGCAGGCCCCGTCCGGGCACATCCCCTTCACCCCCCGGGCCAAGAAGGTCCTGGAGCTGTCGCTCCGCGAGGCCCTCCAGCTCGGCCACAACTACATCGGCACCGAGCACATCCTGCTCGGCCTGATCCGCGAGGGCGAGGGCGTCGCCGCCCAGGTCCTCGTGAAGCTGGGCGCCGATCTCAACCGGGTGCGGCAGCAGGTCATCCAGCTGCTCTCCGGCTACCAGGGCAAGGAGGCCGCCACCGCCGGCGGCCCGGCCGAGGGCACCCCCTCGACCTCGCTCGTCCTGGACCAGTTCGGCCGCAACCTCACGCAGGCCGCTCGTGAGACCAAGCTCGACCCGGTGATCGGGCGCGAGAAGGAGATCGAGCGCGTGATGCAGGTGCTGTCGCGCCGCACCAAGAACAACCCCGTCCTCATCGGCGAGCCCGGCGTCGGCAAGACCGCCGTCGTCGAGGGCCTGGCCCAGGCCATCGTCAAGGGCGAGGTCCCCGAGACGCTGAAGGACAAGCAGCTCTACACCCTGGACCTCGGGGCCCTGGTGGCCGGCTCCCGCTACCGCGGTGACTTCGAGGAGCGCCTGAAGAAGGTGCTCAAGGAGATCCGCACCCGCGGCGACATCATCCTGTTCATCGACGAGCTCCACACCCTGGTGGGTGCGGGTGCCGCCGAGGGCGCGATCGACGCCGCCTCGATCCTCAAGCCGATGCTCGCGCGCGGTGAGCTGCAGACCATCGGCGCCACCACGCTCGACGAGTACCGCAAGCACCTGGAGAAGGACGCGGCCCTGGAGCGCCGCTTCCAGCCCATCCAGGTCGCGGAGCCGTCGCTGCCGCACACCATCGAGATCCTCAAGGGTCTGCGGGACCGCTACGAGGCTCACCACCGGGTGTCCATCACGGACGCCGCCCTGGTGGCCGCGGCGACCCTCGCCGACCGCTACATCTCGGACCGCTTCCTGCCGGACAAGGCGATCGACCTGATCGACGAGGCCGGCTCCCGGATGCGCATCCGCCGGATGACCGCTCCGCCGGACCTGCGCGAGTTCGACGAGAAGATCGCCGACGTGCGCCGGGAGAAGGAGTCCGCGATCGACTCGCAGGACTTCGAGAAGGCCGCTTCCCTCCGCGACAAGGAGAAGCAGCTGCTCTCCGCGAAGACCAAGCGGGAGAAGGAGTGGAAGGCCGGCGACATGGACGTCGTCGCCGAGGTGGACGAGGAGCTGATCGCCGAGGTCCTGGCCACCGCCACGGGCATCCCGGTCTTCAAGCTCACCGAGGAGGAGTCCTCGCGTCTGCTGCGCATGGAGGACGAGCTGCACAAGCGCGTCATCGGCCAGAAGGACGCGATCAAGGCCCTCTCGCAGGCCATCCGCCGCACGCGGGCCGGTCTGAAGGACCCCAAGCGCCCCGGTGGCTCGTTCATCTTCGCCGGCCCGTCCGGCGTCGGTAAGACCGAGCTCTCCAAGACGCTCGCCGAGTTCCTCTTCGGCGACGAGGACGCGCTGATCCAGCTCGACATGTCCGAGTTCAGCGAGAAGCACACCGTCTCGCGGCTGTTCGGCTCCCCGCCCGGATACGTCGGCTACGAGGAGGGCGGCCAGCTCACCGAGAAGGTGCGCCGCAAGCCGTTCTCCGTCGTCCTCTTCGACGAGGTCGAGAAGGCCCACCCGGACATCTTCAACAGCCTGCTGCAGATCCTGGAGGACGGTCGGCTGACCGACTCCCAGGGCCGGGTCGTGGACTTCAAGAACACGGTGATCATCATGACCACCAACCTCGGCACCCGGGACATCTCCAAGGGCTTCAACCTCGGCTTCGCGGCCGCGGGCGACGTCAAGACCGGGTACGAGCGGATGAAGGCCAAGGTCGGCGAGGAGCTCAAGCAGCACTTCCGCCCCGAGTTCCTGAACCGTGTCGACGACATCGTGGTCTTCCACCAGCTCAGCGAGGAAGACATCATCCAGATCGTCGACCTGATGATCGCCCGGGTGGACGAGCGCCTCAGGGACAAGGACATGGGCATCGAGCTCAGCCCGGAGGCCAAGTCGCTGCTCGCCAAGAAGGGCTACGACCCCGTGCTGGGAGCCCGGCCGCTGCGCCGGACGATCCAGCGGGAGATCGAGGACGTGCTCTCCGAGAAGATCCTCTTCGGTGAGCTGCGCACCGGTCACATCGTGGTCGTGGGCACCGAGGGCGAGGGCGAGAACGTCAAGTTCACCTTCCGCGGTGAGGAGAAGGTGGCCGTCGCCGACGCTCCTCCGGTCGAGGCGGCCGGCGGGCCGAACCTCAGCAAGGAAGCATAACCGCAGGTAATCGCAGAGCGATCCGGCCCCGTCCGCACAATAGTGCGGGCGGGGTCGTCGTGTTTTGTGTTCCCCATGAACCCACCCTTGTTGCGCCGGTTGCATTTGTGGAAAGGTGAGCGATGTTCAGCACGGACCCTTCCTTCTCCGTGCTCCGGCCGGTGTCGTGCCGTCATTCCGGCAGGCATTCGAAAGGATCAGCCGAGAGTGAGGAGCGGCCGCCTTGCCCCTTCACCGGCGCCCCGGCCTCACCTCCCCCCACGTAGCTGCGTGCCGCGCCGGCGCATTGGTTCGTACTTTTCCCGGCGGGGTGAACGCGGAAGGAAACTCTCGTTGAAGGAATCCCCGCATCCGAATTCCGCGCACCCCGGCCGGCTGTTCGGCGTACCGGACGAGTCCCTGTCCGGCGAGATCGGAAAGGCCCTGGGAAAGGAGGGTGCACACCAGCCGTTCGAGGAGTTGCTGGCCCGCCATTGGCGGCCGGTCTCCGAGTACGCGGAGTTGTGCACGGTCTCCGGACACGCCGCCGGGATACTCGCGGCGGCCGCGTTCACCCGGGTCTTCGTCGACACCCTGCGACTGACCGGGCCCTCGGCCGCCTGGCGCCCCGAACTGCTGATCACCGTCCACAAGATCTCCGAGGAGTGGGCCGTCGACCGCCGGCGGGCCTGGCTCCACCGGCGGCTGCGGCCCCGGCCCGACCAGACCGACGCCCGCCTGGCCGTACCGGAGAACCGCCGGCTGGCGAACCGGGCCTTCATGCGGCTCCCCGAACCCGCCCGCTGCCTGCTCTGGCACGCCGAGGTCGACGCCGAGCCGCTGGACGTGCCCGCCGGGCTCCTCGGCATCGACCCGGAACGGGCCGCGGGCCAGCTGCAGCTCGCCCGCACCCGCTTCCGCGAGGCCTGCGTCCAGGCGCACCGGGACCTCGCGCCCTACGAGGCGTGCCTGCAGTTCAGCCGCCTGCTGGACATCTCCGTCCACCGCGGCGGCGCCGGGCTCGTACCCGACCTGCAGCGTCACATCGCCCGGTGCGACCACTGCCGCTACGCGGCCGAGCAGCTCGACCACTCCGGGGACCGGCTGGGCGTGCTGATCGCCGAGGCGGTGCTGGTCTGGGAGGCGCGGGGCTACTACGACTCGCGGCCCACCCGCCGGGCGGCGCGTGACAACGATGCCGGGAACGGCTCCGGCGCCGCTCCGGGACGCCGCCAGGGCGGCCGCAGGCGCAGGGCCGCGAAGAACGGGCCCCGGCGGCTCGTCGCGACCCTGCTGGGGCTCGGCGGCTTCGCCCTCGCGACCGCCCTGGTCGTCGGTCTCACGAGCGGTGGCGGCGACGGCGACGACCGCGCCGCCGCGACGGCGCCCACCGCGGTCACCGCCTCCCCCACCGTCCCGTCCCCGGCCGGCGGCTCGGACACCGCGCCCGCCTCCGGCACGACCACCACCGGCCCCCTGCCCGAGGACGGGCTGCGCGGCCGGCTCCGGAACGACGACAACGACCTGTGCGTCGACCTGACCGGCCGCCGGACCGTCATCGGCACCGGGACGATCACCGCGCGCTGCGACTCCGGCGCCACGCAGTTCTGGTCGTACGAGCCGGACGGCCTGATGCGCAGCGTCGCCCAGCCGGCCTACTGCCTCAACTCGCACCGCGGCCCCGCGCTGGAACTGGGCCTGTGCACGGCGTCCTTCGTCACCGGCGCCCAGGACGTGCGGTACGACCTCACCCTCACGGGGGACCTGATCCCCCGCTGGAACCAGCAGCTGGCGGTCGCCCCCGAGGGCGGCGCGCCCGGCGCGGAGGTCGTCCTCAGGCCCCGGGACGGCCGGCCCGTCCAGCGCTGGGCCTTCGACACCTCGATCGCCCCGCCCCGCTTCCAGTCGGTGGCGTACACCACCGGCTCCCGGCTGCGCGCCGATTCCACCCGGGTGGCCGTGCCGCCCTCGGCGCCGCCGAGCCCGACGCCCTCGGCCACCGCCTCCGCGACGGCCGGCGGGGACGGCCCCGGCCGGGAGCGCGGCGGGCGGGGCCGCGGCCACGGCGGCTGGGACGGCTGGAGGGACCGGGACGAGGACTAGCCTCCACGTGGTCCGGGGACGACGGTGACGCCCGCCGGCAGCCGCTCGGCCCCGGCGATTCGGTCGGCGGGCAGCGCGACCCGCACGGTCAGCGGTCCGGGGTGGGCCGCGAGCGGCGACAGGTCGAGCCGGCCGTCGGCCGGGGCGGCCAGCTCCAGTTCCCGCAGTGCGGCCGGCACGCCGGACGACGCCCAGTCGGCGGGCAGCCCCGGGCCGAGCAGCGCGAGCCTGCGCAGACCCCGCTGGCCCGCCAGGAAGCGCAGGTCGGGCAGGGCGCAGTCCTGCATCCGGACCTCGGTGAGGTCGAGCCCGGCCACGTATGCGGCCAGCTCGTCCGCGGGCAGGTCGCCCCGCAGGTCCAGGCGGGCGGGCCGCAGGCCGAGCCGGCGCAGCTCGCGCAGCTGCCCGGCGGAGCGGACGGTGAAGTCCAGCCCCTCCGGGTCGAGACGGGCGATGACCTCCTCCGCGTACACGGCGGCGTCGAAGCGGTGCCAGGACCACATCAGCTGGGCGCGGACCCGCAGGAACGGGTGCCCGGCGAAGCCGCCCAGGTAGCGGGCCGCCCGGTCCGAGGGCAGGTGGCAGGCGGCGACCACCACGTGGAGGGCGTCCTCGTCGGAGAGCCCGTCGGGGCCGGGGAGCAGGTCCAGGACGAGCGGCCCGGCCTCGGCCAGGGCGCGGGCCTCCGCCGCGTCGGCGGGCGGCACCAGCGCCGCGGCCCGTGCCTCGACGGCTTCCCGCACGTCCGGGTCGAGGGCGGTCGCGTGCTCCAGGCAGGCCGCGGCGAGCAGGTGCAGCCGTGCCCGGGTGCGGCGGTCGCCGGCGCCGTCCCCGCGGTCGAGGAGGTCCCGCAGGACCGCGGCCCGCTCGTGCGGACGGGCGAGGGCGACCGCCATGCGCAGGACGTCCTCCCACCGGTCGTCCGCGGCGTGCGCGGCGAGGAGCCCGAAGTCGCCCTCCTCCACGGCGGCGCGGGCGCCCAGGTAGTCCTGAAAGGTGCGGTGCACGAAGTCGACCGTGCCGGGCGCGGGCCGGCGCAGCACGCTGCCGCGGTCGAGGAGGTGGGCCAGCACGGTGGCGGCGTCACCGAGCGCCGCGGCCTCGGGGACGGCGGGCAGCGCCCGCGCCACGACGGCCTCGGCCCGGTCGAGGTCCATCTCGGTGCGGCCGTTGCGGACCAGCCAGTGCGCCAGCCGCTGCAGCAGCTCCGTCTGCGCCTCCTCGCGCAGCGGCACGACCGCGGTCTGCCGTTCGCGGTCCCGGCGGACCAGCAGCATCGACAGCGCGGCGGCGTAAAGGTCCTTCCTGGCCCGGGGCAGGTAGCCGCGGCCGTCGTGGTGCAGGGCGCAGATCAGGCCGCACATCAGGGGGTTGCCGGCGAGCCGGGCGAGGTCCGGCTCGGTCCGTACGGCGGCGAGCAGCCCTTCGGCGTACCCGGCCGCCTCCGGCCCGGCGGCGGCGTGCCAGCGGCGGACGAAGGCGGCGACGCCGGCGGGACCCATGGGCGTCAGGGCCAGTTCGGTGAAGCCCTCCGGGGCCAGCCAGTCCTCCCGTACGGCGGAGGGGCGGGAGGTGACCAGCCAGCGGTTGCCGGGATGGGCGTCGAGCAGGTCGCCGAGCCACTCTCTGGCGCGGCGGCGCCCGGCCCCGGGGATCTCGTCGATGCCGTCCACCAGCAGCAGCCCGCGGCCCTCGGTGAGGACGCGGGCCTCCCAGCCGGCCGGCTGGGTACCGGCGAGCGGGCAGCCGGCGGCGGCGAGGAAGTCGCGGGGGACGGGGAGCGGCCCGCCGTGGCCGGCGAGGGTGCGCAGCGGGAGGACGAACGGGATCCGGTCCTCCAGGTACGCCATCGGCCCGTCCGGGTCCTGACGCGCGCAGGCGATCGCCAGCCACTGCACGAGCGTGGTCTTGCCCGACCCGGCCTCGCCGCGCAGCAGGACCCGTTCGTGCGCGGCGAGCGCCCGGTCGGCGGGGCGCGGGTCGGCGGCCCCCTGCGGCACGCCGTCCGCGGGCCCGGCGGACGGTGCCGCCTGCAGGCTGAGGTAGGCGCTGTCGAGCGGCCAGCGGTCCGGGGTGTCCGCCAGGTCGAGGCCGTGGATCGTGAGCCGCCCGTACTTCATCTCGACGTACCGCAGGTAGCGCCGCTCGAAGGCGGCGTCCTCGCCGCCCGGCAGCGGACTGCGGGAGAGCAGTTCGTCGACGCGGGCGGTCAGCTCGCCCAGCGCCCGGCTCTGCTCGACCAGGGTGGCGGCGACGAAGGTCGAGCGCTGGGTGAAGAAGTGCAGGATGTGCAGGCAGGCCGTGTCGAGCAGCCGTTCGTGGAAGTACGCGCCGTCGGTGCTGAGTTCCCGCTCCGGCGAGCCGGCCGCCCGGTGCAGGGCGCGGGCGAAGGCGGTGTGGCCGAGGTCCACGGCCTGCAGGTCCGTGAGGTCGAGGTCGCCCAGGGCACGCAGCGAGGCCGCGAGGGCGTCCGCGACGGCGGTCTCCTCGTCGGCGCCGACGGGGCGCTCCCCGGCGCGCAGGGCCCGGCGCACCAGCGCGGCGGCCAGGGCGCGCAGGTCCCCCTCGGTCAGGGTGCGTTTCTCGCCCCTGAAGGAGACCCGGGAGGAGATGCGGACCGGCCGGTCCACGAGCCCGGCGCCCGGTCCTTCGGCCACGAAGAGCCGCTTCACCAGAGGTCCCGCCACGGCCGACGCCAGCCGTACGCCCACGGCCGAAGGATCCACGTTCCCGCCCCCCGTCGTACGGAGCGCGCTTTTCGCATTCCCCGCGCCTCGCGAGCTCCCGGATTTCTTCTTCCCGTGTGACCCGGGCCACGGGCCCTAGGTCCCGAAGGGCAATTCCCTTTGGTCCCGGGGCCGGTGACGTGACCCACGTGACCTGGGCCACGTACGAATCACCTTAGGGGACGGAGCCCCTGCCGCAGGCGGCCGAGCGGGGTCTGCCGGGCGCCGGCTACGAAAGAAGGCAGTAGACGGGGGGGTTTGTACTGGGCCGGAATGCCGGGTTAACAAGGGATCGCGGCGAACACGTCGCAAAAGTCTTGTCCGGCTATTTCCGCGAGGTAATTCCGAATGCGCATGCCCAAGATCTCGAACTCCGTCTTCCGCGGCCGTCGTACCGTCGTCACCGCCGGTGTGTGCGCCTCGCTGGCACTCGGTGCGGCAGGCACGGCCATGGCGGAGACGCAGAGCGGGAGCCTGCTGGGCCTCGGCGCTGCCGGGAAGCTGGCGGACGCCACCCGGGCGCAGGCCGACGTGCAGCAGCGCGCCGCCCAGGCCGTGAAGGCCGACCGCCACGCGCACGCCGAGCTGCACTGGAAGCACCAGAACCACCTGTCGCGGTCCGCGAAGAGCGCCCCGCAGCAGCAGCAGCAGAGCAGCAACAGCGGCTGGTCGGTGCCGGTCAAGAAGTACGCGCTGTCCGCCGGTTACATGCAGGACGGCGCCCGCTGGGCGCACAAGCACTCCGGCCAGGACTTCGCCGTGCCGATCGGCACCAACGTCCACGCCGTGAGCTCCGGCACCGTCGTCGAGGCCGGCTGGGGCGGCGCCTACGGCAACAACATCGTGATCCGCCACGCCAACGGCATGTACTCGCAGTACGGCCACCTGTCCGCGATGCAGGTGCGCGTCGGCCAGCACGTCGGCGAGGGCCAGCAGATCGCGCTGTCCGGCAACACCGGCAACAGCACCGGCCCCCACCTGCACTTCGAGATCCGCACGACCCCGTACTACGGCTCGTCCGTCAACCCGCTGCCCTACCTCCGGGCTCACGGCGTGTCGGTCTGACCCCCGTAGGTCCTGGCGATCAACTCCTGGGCGACCTCGAGGACGGCGGCACGCTTGTCCTCGGGGTCGCCCTCGAGGTTCTGCATGGCGAACATCCCGGCGTGCATCGCGAAGACCGCGGTGATCGAGCGCACCTGGTCGGTCAGCGGCGCGTCCGGGTCCTTGAGCAGGGAGTGGACGGCGAGCAGCTTCGTCTTGAAGGTCTCGCCGATGCTGAGGTCGCGGACGCTGGCCTGGTTCTCCTGCACGAAGCGGAACAGCGGGCCCGCGCTCCACAGCGCGTCCGCGTAGCGCCGCAGCACCTCGCACTTGGTCTCCAGGGTGCGGGGCTGCTCGTTGGCCCAGGCGATCAGCTCGTCGACCGGTGAGGCCAGGTCCTCGACGATGCTGTTGAGGATGTCCTCCTTGGTCTTGAAGTGGTAGTACAACGCCGCCTTGGTCACGTCCAGGTGCTCGGCGATCTCGCGCAGGGACGTCTTCTCGTATCCCTGCTCGGCGAAGAGCTCCAGCGCGACGTCCTGGATGCGGCGTCGCGTATCACCTCTGCGTGCGTGGGGCGTTGCCATGGGCGCACTTTAACTTACTTGACGCCCGGCTAGTAAGCCGCATACTGTCAGGGTGCCCCAGGCAACTAGCCGGGCGGCAGGTAAGCAACCTCAAGTCAAGACAGAGAAACAAGTAGGGGAGCTTGTGATGGCGGACACCGCCGAGACCCCGCAGCGCAGTGTGCGCGTGGTGTTGTTCGGGCTCATGATCGCGATGCTGCTCGCGATGCTGGACAACATGATCATCGGCACCGCGATGCCCACCATCGTGGGCGAACTGGGCGGCCTGGAGCACCTGTCGTGGGTGGTCACCGCCTACACGCTCGCCACCGCCGCATCGACGCCCGTCTGGGGCAAGCTCGGCGACCTGTACGGCCGCAAGGGCATCTTCATGTCGTCGATCGTGATCTTCCTGATCGGATCGGCGCTGTCCGGCATGGCGCAGGACATGGGCCAGCTGATCGCCTTCCGCGCCGTCCAGGGCCTGGGCGCCGGCGGTCTGATAGTCGGCGTGATGGCGATCATCGGTGACCTGATCCCGCCGCGGGAGCGCGGCAAGTACCAGGGCATGATGGCCGGCGTCATGGCGGTCGCCATGATCGGCGGCCCGCTCGTCGGCGGCTACATCACCGACAACTGGGGCTGGCGCTGGAGCTTCTACATCAACCTCCCGCTCGGTGTCGTCGCCCTCTTCATGATCTCGGCGGTGCTGCACCTGCCGAAGAAGACCATCAAGACCAGCATCGACTACGTCGGCACGGTGCTGCTGACCGTCGGCATCACCTCGCTCGTCCTGCTCACCACCTGGGGCGGCAACCAGTACGAGTGGGGCTCGCCCCAGATCCTGGGCCTGCTGGTGCTGGGCGTGGCCGCGCTGGCCGCGTTCCTCTACGTGGAGACCCGCGTCGCCGAGCCGGTCATCCCGCTGCACATCTTCCACAGCCGCAACTTCTCGCTGATCTCGGTGATCGGCTTCCTGGTCGGCTTCGTGATGTTCGGCGCGATGACCTTCCTGCCGCTGTTCCAGCAGACCGTCCAGGGCGCCTCGGCGACCAACTCCGGTCTCCTGCTGCTGCCGCTGCTGCTGTCGATGATGGTGGTCTCGCTCATAGCCGGCCGGGTCACCACCCAGACCGGCAAGTACAAGATCTTCCCGATCGTCGGCGGCGGCCTGATGACCGTCGGCCTCTACCTGCTGTCGACGATGGACACCGGCACCACCCGCTTCGTCTCCGGCCTGTGGATGGCCGTGCTCGGCGCGGGCATGGGCTTCCTGATGCAGATCACCATGCTCATCGCCCAGAACAGCGTCGAGATGAAGGACATGGGCGTCGGCTCCTCGTCCTCCACCCTCTTCCGGACGATCGGCGGCTCCTTCGGCGTCGCCCTCTTCGGCGCGATCTTCACCCACCAGGTGCAGAACACGATGACGGACCGCCTCGGCGACGCCGCCGCGGGTGCCGCCTCCGGCGCCGCCCAGCTGGACCCGGCGGGCCTGGCCAGGCTGGCTCCGCCGGTCAAGGACGCCTACCTGCACGCCGTCGCGGGCGGCACGCACCACGTCTTCCTGTGGGGCGCCGCCGTCAGCGTCATCGGCTTCCTGCTCGCCTTCTTCGTCAAGGAGATCCCGCTGCGCTCGGCGCCCACCGTGCCCAGCACGGAGGAGGCGGTCGCCGCGGTCGAGGTGGTCTGAGCCGCCGGCCCACCCCGCCCCATCCGCTGCCGATGCCCGCCCGCAGGTCTTCCGACCCGCGTGCGGGCATCGTCCGTACGCGGGGTCGCGCGCCTGCCCGGGCGCGTCGCGCGGCTACTCCCTCGGCAGCAGCAGCCGGGCGACCGCGCCGCCGCCGTCCGCCACGGGCACGTTGCGGAAGGTGAGGCGGGCGCCCAGGACGCGGGTCTGGCCGGTGGCGATGGTCAGGCCCAGTCCGTGGCCGCTGCCGGCCCGGTCGCTGCTGCCCGTGCGGAAGCGGCTCGGGCCGTCGCGGAGCAGGTCGTCGGGGAAGCCCGGGCCGTGGTCGCGGACCTCCACGTACGGGCCGTCGACGGTGACCTCGATCGGCGGCCGGCCGTGCCGCGCGGCGTTCGCCAGCAGGTTGCCGAGGACCCGCTCCAGCCGGCGCGGATCGGTGCGGACGACGGCGTCCCCGCGTACGGTCACGGTCGCCTCGGGCGCCGCCGCCGCGACCCTGCGCCGCACAAAGTCGCCCAGCGCCACGTCCTGCAGGTCGGCCTGCTCGGCGGCGCCGTCCAGCCGGGCGACCTCCAGCACGTCCTCCACGAGCGTGCGCAGCGCCTGCGCGCGGTCCCTGACCAGTTCCGAGGGGCGCCCCGGCGGCAGCAGCTCGGCCGCCGTGACCAGCCCCGTCACCGGGGTCCGCAGCTCATGGGCGATGTCGGCGGTGACCCGGCGCTCGGCCTCCAGCCGGCCGGCCAGGGCGTCCGCCATGGCGTCCACGGCCCGCGCCAGCTCGTCCGTCTCGTCCCGGACCCGGCCGCCGATCGCGTCGCGCACCCGTACGTTCGTCTCCCCGTCGGCCACCCGGCCCGCCGCCTCGGCGGCCTTGCGCAGCCGCCGCGACAGCTGCCCGCCGATGAGCACGCCCAGCGCCGTACCGCCCACCACGACCGCCGAGGAGCCGATGACCAGCGCCTGGTCCAGGTCCTCCAGGACCGCGAAGCCGTCGGTGAAGGTCGTCTTCAGCGACAGGATCTTGCCGTCCTTGACCGGCGTCGCCGCCCACACCACCGGCGCGCCACCGGAGTTGTCGACGTAGGTGGCCCGCTTGCCCTCGCGGGCCAGCCGCTTCAGCGAGGCCGGCAGGTCCGGGTCGTTGAGCCGGGCGCCGAAGAGGCTCCCCAGCCGCCCGGTGGACTCGTAGATCCGCTGGACGAACCGCACCCGCTCGTCCTGCACGTCCCGGGAGCTGTCGATCATGCTGGCCCGGGCCGCGTTGTGCACCACCAGGCTCAGCACCAGCGCGACCAGCGCCGACACCACGGCGATCGCCACGCAGACCTTCCAGCGCAACCCGATCTTCGGCAGCGGGCGGCCCTTGTTCGCGGCGGGCCTGCCGGGACGTGCGGTCACCGCGTCAGCCCCTGAGCTTGTAGCCGAAGCCGCGCACCGTCTCGATGCGCTCCTGCCCGACCTTCGCCCGCAGCCGCTGCACGTGGACGTCCACGACCCGGGTGTCGCCGCCCCAGTCGTAGTCCCAGACCCGCTCCAGCAGCCGGTCCCTCGACAGCACCGTTCCGGGCGCCGCCGAGAACTCCAGCAGCAGCCGCATCTCCGTGGGGGTCAGCGCGATCCGCTCGCCGGCCCGCCGCACCTCCATCCCCTCCGGGTCCACCTCCAGGTCCCCGAAGGTCAGCACCCCCGCCCCGGCCGCGGGACCGTCCACCGCTGCCACCCGGAAGCGCCGCAGCACCGCCCGCATGCGGGCGGTCAGCACGGCCCCGTCGAACGGCTTGGTCACGTAGTCGTCGGCGCCGGCCTCCAGGCCCAGGACGACGTCGATGGCGTCCGCCCGCGCCGAGAGCATGATCACCGGCACCGTGGACTCGTCCCGGATGCGCCGGCACAGGCTCACCCCGTCCAGGCCCGGCACCATCACGTCCAGCAGCGCCAGGTCCGGCCGCCGCGCGCGGAACGCCGCCAGCCCGGCCAGGCCGTCCTGCACGGCCGTCACCTCGAAGCCGTCCCGCTCCAGCGCCAGCGTGGTCGCCTCGCGGATGACGTCGTCGTCCTCGACGAACAGGACGTGCGTCTCAGCCATGCGGAGCGCTCCCGGTGCTGCCGTCGTCCGTCCCGTAGTCGCGGTGGGAGAAGGAGACCTCCTCGAAGCGGGCGCCGTTCCACCGGTACGTGGTCACGTCCTCGCCCGAGGGGTTGGAGACCGCGTCCTGCGGCGCGTACACCTGGTGGGTCACCTTCAGGACGCCGCCGCTGACCTCGGCGGAGACGGGGGGCTGCTCGTCGGTGAAGACGTTGACGTACGCGCCGCCCACCCGCCGGTAGACGTAGCTGCCGATGCCCACGCTGTCCGCGCAGGTCGAGACGTTCACCACCAGGTCCGCGCCCTGCCCGCCGGTCAGCCGCGCGGTGCGGCGGTCGACCGGGTAGGGCTCCGCGGCGGCCGTCGGACGGGCCCCGGTGACCGCGGACTGCGCGGGGCAGGCCGCCAGGCCGTCCCGGATGTCCCGGGCCACCTTCGGGTCCTGCCGCACCATGTGCACCACGTCCGCGGCGGCCTTCGCGTCCACCGCCCGCGGGTCCGCGGACCGCCCGGCGTCCAGCGGGTGGGCGTCCGCGGCGGGCGGCGGCGCGGAGGGGGAAGGCGGGGCGGCGGAGGCGACCGAGGCGGTGCCCTCCTCGCGCACACCCCCGGCGTCGCGGCAGCTGGTCACGGCGACGAGCGCCCCGCACACCGCGACAGCGGCGGCGGCGGCACCCACCGGGACTACGCTGCGGCGCACACGCCCTCCGTCCTGCCCGTGGCGGGCTCCACGGGCCTCCCGTATCCGTTGCTCTGCCGCTCCAGCTCGGCGCGCAGCCGCGCCAGCGCCCGGTGCAGCGTGCTCTTCACGGTACCCACCGACATGCCCAGCGCGTGCGCCGTCTCCTCCGTGCTGAGCTGCCGGTAGTGGCGCAGCAGCACCACCTGGCGCTGCTTGGGGGCCAGCATGCCGAGGGCGTCCAGCAGCATCGCCCGGTCCGCCCGCTGCTCGGCGCCGTCGTCGACGGAGCCCTCCGGCAGCTCGGGGGTGGGCACCTCCTCCAGCCGGCGGGCGCGCCACCACTCCGTGCGGGTGTTGATCATCACCCGGCGCATGTAGGCGTCGGCCAGGTTCTTGTCGGCGATGTCGCCCCAGCGCGGGTAGGTGCGCGCCAGCGCCGTCTGGACGAGGTCCTGGGCGTCGATCGGGTCCGGCACGAGCCGGCGCGCGCTGCGCAGCAGCGCCTCCTGCCGGTTCCGCACGTACTCCTCGAAGTCCATGACCGGGGCTGTCCCCTGGGCGTTCGCCGCCATGGCGTCCCTCCGTCCGGCGCGCTCGATTACGACCCGGCCGACGCTACGGAGCGGATGTCCGGCTTTGGCGACCGCCGCCGCACAGCGGACCCACAGCCACCCATCGGTTGTGTAACGACGCGGCCGCCGCGGAGGCGCGGCCCTCAGCCGGGCAGCCGGTACAGACCGTCCCGCAGGGGTTCCACCAGGCCGTCGGCGACCAGGCCGTCCAGGGCCCGGGCACGCTGGACGGGCTCGTGCCACACGGCGTCCAGCGCGGCCTGCGGCACCGGCTCCGTGGCCTCCCGCAGCACGGCCAGCAGCCTGCCCCGGACCTGGCGGTCGGTGCCGGCGTACGTCTGGCCGCGGCGCGGCGGGCCGTCGTGCGCGGGGGAGCCGGCCAGCCGCCAGGCGCACTGCCCGGCGATCGGGCAGCGCACGCACTCGGGGCCGCGGGCGGTGCAGATCAGCGCCCCCAGTTCCATCGTGGCCGCGGCCCAGCGGGCGGCGGTGGCCTCGTCGGCGGGGAGCATCCGGTGGGCGACCCGGCGCTCGGCGGCGGTCGTGGCGTTCGGCGGGTACTCGACACCGGTCACGGCACGCGCGAACACCCGGCGCACATTGGTGTCCAGCACCGCGTGCCGCTGACCGTACGCGAAGGAGGCCACCGCGGCGGCCGTGTACTCCCCGACCCCCGGGAGGGCCAGCAACTCGGCGTGCTCCGTGGGCACTTCGCCGCCGTGCAGCTGGGCGATCGCGGTCGCCGCGGCGTGCAGCCGCAGCGCCCGGCGCGGGTAGCCCAGCCGGCCCCAGGCGCGCACCGCCTCGCCGGCGGCCTCCGCGGCGAGGTCGCCCGGGGTGGGCCAGCGCTCCAGCCACTGTCCGTACACCGGCAGGACCCGGCTGACCGGGGTCTGCTGCAGCATGAACTCGCTGACCATGACGCCCCACGCGCCCGCCTCGGGGCGCCGCCACGGCAGGTCCCGGGCGTGGTCGTCGAACCAGTCGATCACGGGCGAGTGCAGCGGGTGGTGGTCGAGGTCGTCGTTCATAGCGCCTTCGATCCTACGTCCCCGGGGGCGCCGCGGCGGGCTGCGCGAACGGGTGAGGGAGTTCCCCGGAACGGAGGGGAGATCTGCTGATCAATCACACAAGTTGCCAGCGTGCCGCGCGTGCCTTGGTCCGATTCATGGGAAACCGCATAAGGTTTGCGCGTGGGCTCTATGCGCAATCCCGTAGGACCTCTCCCGTCCTCCATCTACTGGCGGCGACGGGCGGTTGTGCTGCTCCTGCTGGCGCTGCTCACCGTCCTGGCCGTATGGGCCGTCAATTCCCGTGACGGCGGGGGGAACAGCGCCAACGGGCCGGACGGCCGCACGCCGGCGCCGTCCATCACCCCCGGTCCGTCCGCGAGCGGTCCGCTCAACAGCTCCCGCCCGGGCGGTTCGGTCGGCGGCGGGGGAGGCGACGACGGCGGTGACGCCTCGGACGGCGGCGCGGACGGCGGTACCGGCGACTCCGGTGCCACGGACGGCGGTTCGCAGGGCGCCGACGCGGGCGCCGGCGACGGCGGCGCGGACTCCGGTGCCTCGGGTGCCGCGGGGACGGGCGGCTCCGGCGGCAGCGGCGACGGTAGCGGGAACGGCGGCGGCGGTGGGCAGTTGCCCGCGGGCTCCTCGCTGCCGGACTGCGGTCCGGGTGTCTCGGTGAGCGTGCGCAGCACCGACAACGCCTACGAGCCCGGTGAGCGGCCCCGGTTCACGCTGACCGCGACCAACCCCACCGCAACCGCATGCAAGCTGGACTTCGGCCCGGAGTCCGCGGTGCTGTCCATCACCGACGTGGGCGACCACCACGTGTGGGCCAGCGACGACTGCCCCAGGAGCCGGGCGTCGTACCTGCTGCAGGTCCCGGCGGGCGGTTCGACCTCGTACGACGTCGAGTGGGACCGCCGGACGAGCTCCCCGCAGTGCGCCACGCCCAAGACCCGCACCGCCCCCTACGGCACCTACCTGCTCGAGGTGAAGCTGCCGGGCCGCTCCGCCAAGCAGACGTCCTTCGTCCTGAAGAACGTCTAGGGAGCCCCGGCCGGGCCGGGACGCTCCGGACACCCTGGACGCCGCGGCCTCCGGGGCCCGGGGTCCCTCGGGGTCTCAGACGTAGCGCTCCAGGATCGAGGACTCCGCGAGGCGCGACAGGCCCTCGCGCACGGAGCGGGCCCGGGCCTCGCCGACACCGTCGACGGTCTGCAGGTCGTCCACGCTCGCGGCGAGCAGCTTCTGCAGCCCGCCGAAGTGCTCGACCAGCCGCTCCACGATCGTGTTGGGCAGCCGGGGCACCTTCGCCAGCAGCCGGTACCCGCGCGGCGACACCGCGGAGTCCAGCGCCTCCGGGGAGCCCGCGTAGCCCAGCGCCCTCGCCACGGTGGGGAGTTCGAGCAGCTCGCCCTGGGGCAGCGAGTCCAGCTCGGCGAGCGCCTCGGCGACCGTGCGGCTGCGCTTGGCGGTCGGCTCCGGCACGTAGTCGCGGACGACCAGCTCGCGCTCGGGCTCGACGCCCGCGATCAGCTCGTCCAGCTGCAGGGAGAGCAGCCGGCCGTCGGTGCCCAGCTCGACCACGTACTCCGCGATCTCCGTGGCGATCCGGCGCACCATCTCCAGGCGCTGCGCGACCGCCGTGACGTCCCGGACGGTGACCAGGTCCTCGATCTCCAGGGCGGAGAGCGTGCCGGCGACCTCGTCCAGGCGCAGCTTGTAGCGCTCCAGCGTGGCCAGCGCCTGGTTGGCGCGGGAGAGGATGGCCGCCGAGTCCTCCAGGACGCGGCGCTGCCCGCCCACGTACAGGGCGATCAGCCGCATCGACTGGCTGACGGACACCACGGGGAAGCCGGTCTGGATGGAGACCCGCTGCGCGGTGCGGTGGCGGGTGCCGGTCTCCTCGGTGGGGATGGCCGCGTCCGGCACCAGCTGGACCCCGGCCCGCACGATCTTGGTGATGTCCCGGTCGAGGATGAGGGCGCCGTCGAGCTTGCACAGCTCGCGCAGCCTGGTGGCGCTGAACTCGACGTCCAGCACGAAACCGCCGGTGCACAGCGATTCGACGGTCTTGTCCATGCCCAGCACGATGAGGCCGCCGGTGTTGCCGCGCAGAACCCGCTCGAGGCCGTCCCGAAGGCCCGTGCCGGGGGCGACGGCGCTCAGGGAGGCGCGCATCAGGCCCTCACCGCCGGAGCCCTCGCGACCCCAGGCCTTGCCGGGAGCTGCCGCCCGGTCGTTGGCTGCCACTGCTCTCCTCCGGTCGTACGGATGCCCGGATGGGCGAGACCAGGGCAAAGTTTACCGTCGGAAGGGTCAGGGACGTGGGGCCCTCTTGGGCAGGACGCGCAGGGCGTCCCCTATGTCCGTCACCTCCGTCACCTTCATCCCCGCCGGGATCTTCCCCGGGTCCGGTGGCACGAGGGCGTGGGTGAAGCCCAGCCGGGCCGCCTCCGCGAGCCTGCGCTGTACCCCGGTGACCCTCCTGACCTCGCCCGCCAGGCCCACCTCACCCACCGCGACCAGGTTCTTCGGCAGCGGCGTGTCGATCGCCGCGCTGGCCAGGGCGAGCGCCACCGCCAGGTCGGCGGCCGGCTCCCCGAGCTTCACGCCGCCGACGGTGGCCGTGTAGATGTCCTGCTTGCCGATCGACTTGATCCGGCCCCGCTGCTCCAGCACCGCCAGCATCATCGACACCCGGGAGTTCTCCAGGCCGGAGGTCGTACGGCGCGGGGAGGGGATCTGGGTGTCGACGGTCAGCGCCTGCACCTCGGCGACCAGCGGGCGCTTGCCCTCCAGGGTCACCGTCAGGCACGTGCCGGGGACGGGCTCGTCGCGCCGGGTCAGGAAGAGACCGGACGGGTCGGCCAGGCCCGTGATGCCCTCGTCGTGCAGCTCGAAGCAGCCGACCTCGTCGGTGGCGCCGTAGCGGTTCTTGATGCCCCGGATCAGGCGGAGGCGGGCGTGCCGGTCGCCCTCGAAGGACAGCACCACGTCCACCAGGTGCTCCAGGAGGCGGGGACCCGCGATCGCGCCGTCCTTGGTGACGTGGCCGACGAGCAGCGTCGACATGCCCCGCTCCTTCGACGCGCGGATCAGGGCACCCGCGACCTCGCGCACCTGGGCCATGCCGCCGGGGGCGCCGTCGATCTCCGGCGAGGCGACGGTCTGCACCGAGTCCAGGATCAGCAGGGACGGCTTCACGTCGTCGAGGTGGCCGAGCACGGCCGACAGGTCCGTCTCGGCGGCCAGGAAGAGGTGGTCGGAGAGCGCCCCGATGCGGTCGGCGCGGAGCCGGACCTGCGAGGCGGACTCCTCGCCCGTCACGTACAGCGTCCGGGCCTGCGGGCCGGCGGCCTTCGCCGCCACGTCCAGCAGGAGGGTCGACTTGCCCACGCCGGGCTCGCCGGCGAGCAGCACCACGGCCCCGGGCACCAGCCCGCCGCCCAGGACCCGGTCCAGCTCCGGCACGCCCGTGCCGCGCGCGGTGGCCTGGCGCCCGTCCACCTGGCCGATCGGCTTGGCGGGCGTGGTCACCCGGCCCGCCGCGGTCGTCCGCACCGGCGACGCGCCGCCGTACTCCTCGACCGTCCCCCACGCCTGGCACTCGCCGCAGCGGCCGAGCCACTTGGCCGTCGTCCAGCCGCACTCCGTGCAGCGGTACGACGGACGGTCCTTGGAAGCGGGGCGGGTACGGGCAGCCATGTGCCGCACGCTATCGGGTGCCACCGACAACGCGGCGCCGCCCCGGGCGCGGACGTCTGCCGTCCGCTCCGGAAAAGGCTCGCGCACCTGGCCGGAGGGGTCACCCGGGGGAGTGAGCGGCGTGTGCTCTTTCGGGCGGGATCACCACCCATTTGGATTAAAGCCCGCCGTGATGCCTGAGGGCGTACGGGTCGTGGTCCTACCGTCACGGAGTGATGAGCAGCAGGTCTGACACACCCTCCCAGACAACCGGCGCGCACCGCCGACACCGCGCGCCGGTCCAGCGTGGCCGCTCCGCGCCGGGGGCCACCGGGTCCCCGGCGCGGCGGCGGCCGCGCCCGCAGGGGACCCTGCCCGCGCAGCCGCCGGCCCACTACGAGCCGTACCTGGACGGGCTGTTCACCTACTGCCTCTCGGTGCTGTGCGAGCACGACTCCGCCGCCGCCGCCCTCGGCGACGTGCTGGCCGTGGCCGAGCGCCAGCGCGCCCGGCTGCGCGACCCGGAGCTGCGCAGGCCCTGGCTGTACGCGCTGGCCCGCTGGGCCTGCCTGCGCACCCTGGCCGAGGGCCGCCCGGTGTCGGTGCAGGCCACCGCGGACGTCGCCGCCCGCAGGCGCGGCGAACTGGCGGCACTGGCCTGGCCCGAGGCGGCCGGCACCACCCCCGAGCAGCGCGAGGCGCTGGAACTCGCCGTCCGGCACCAGCTGGCCCCGCACGAGGTGGCCCTGGTCGTCGGACGGGAGCCGGACGCCACGCGGGCGCTGCTCGCCCAGGCGGCCTGCGAGGTGGAGCGCACCCGGGCGGCCCTCGCCGTGGTCGAGCTCGGCAGCTGCGCGGCCGTCGCCCGGCTCGCCGGTGACGCCCGGGTGCTGCTGGGCTCGGCGCTCCGCCGCGAGCTGGTGACCCACGTCGACGTCTGCCCGCACTGCCGGGTCACGGCCGAGCGCGCCGTGGCGACGGGCCCCTGGCCGGGCCTGGCCACCACCGCCGCCACGGCCGTGCTGTCGACGGTCGAGGCCCCCCGCTCCGCCGCGTACGCCGCCCTGCTGCACGCCATGCGGGGCGGCGTCGGCCGCGCCCGCCAGGGCACCCCGCGCTTCGACCGGCACGGCTTCCCGATGGACCTCAAGGAACGGATGGCGCGGCGGGCCCGGATGCGGCACCGCGCGGTGACCTCCACGGTCGTCGCGGCCGTCGTCGCGGCGCCGGTGCTGGCGCTGTGGGCGGCGTACCACGGCGCGCCGCTGGCCCCCGAGCACAAGGGGGAAGGTTCCTTCAGCGCCGGCGAGGGCCTCGACGGCGTGCAGTACGAGAAGGCGGGCGTCGCGGGCGCGGCCGACGCGCGCGGGCGGTCCAACCGCGGCCAGGGCCGCCTGTCGGTCTCCGTCGTCTCCGCCGCCCCCTCGGCGTCCGCCGCCGCCTCCGCCCCGGCGGGGGCCCGCGGCTCCGCCTCGCCGTCCGGCGACCTCGCGGACGGCGAGGACCGTTCGGCGCCCCGCCCGGGCCGGCTGCTGGTGGAGGCCCGCTCGCGCGGTCACGTCACCGTCGTCACCCTCACCGCCGAGGGCGCGGCACCGGTGCGCTGGCGGGCGGCCACCTCCGAGCCGTGGGTGCGGCTCCGCCGCAGCCACGGCAGGCTCCGCCCCGGCGAGAGCATGACGCTGACGGTCTCCGTGGACCGCTCGCGCGAGCCCGAGGGGCCCTGGGCGGCACGCATCTGGTTCGACCCGTCGGGTGCCGTCGTCACGATCGAGGGGCGGGGGAGGCCGCAGTCGTCGCCCTCCCCGGACCCCTCGCCGAGCCCGTCCGACCCCGGCCCGTCACCGAGCGACCCGCACCCGCCGAGCCAGAGCCCCTCGGGTTCCCCGTCCTCCGCCGCCGACGAGGGCCAGGGCCAGGGCCACGCCGGCGAGTAGGCGGCCGGGTGACGGCACGGCCTACCCGGCGTCCTCGCTCCGGCCGCGCGGGTCCGGCGTCGACGGGTCCGCGGGATGCGGCGCCATCGGCAGCAGCGAGGCGAGCCGCTGCTCGCACAGCTCGACGAGCCGTTCGTAGGCCGGCCGTCCCATCAGCTCCGTGAGCTCCGCCCGGTACGAGACGTACACCGGATCGCCCGCGCCGTGCGCGGACCGCGCGCCCGTGCACCACCAGTGCAGGTCGTGGCCGCCCGGGCCCCAGCCGCGCCGGTCGTACTCGCCGATCGAGATCATCAGCACCCGGGTGTCGTCGGGGCGGTCCACCCAGTCGTACGTCCGCCGGATCGGCAGCTGCCAGCACACGTCCGGCTTGGTCTCCAACGGCTCGCGGCCCTCCTTGAGCGCGAGCGTGTGCAGCGCGCAGCCGGCGCCCGCCGGGAAGCCCGGGCGGTTGAGGAAGATGCAGGCGCCCTGGTGCCGCCGGGTCTGCCGGTCGCCGTCCTCGTTGACCTCGGCCCAGCCGTCCTCCTCGCCGACCCCGTGGAACTGCCACAGTTCCGGGGTGAGCCGCTCCACGTGCCGTGCGACGCGCTTCTCGTCGTCGTCGTCCGAGAAGTGCGCGCCGAGGGTGCAGCAGCCGTCGCTCGCCCGGCCCGCCTGGATGCCCTCGCAGCCCCGGCCGAAGACGCAGTTCCACCGTGAGGTGAGCCACGTCAGGTCGCACCGGAAGACCTGTTCCTCGTCCGCCGGATCGGGGAACTCGACCCACGCGCGCGGGAAATCGAGCCCGACCTCGTCCGACACGTCCGGGTGATGCTGCCGCTTCGTCGCCTTTTTCACCTTCGCCACGATGTCAGGGTAAGCATGTGAAGCTTCTCGAGTGGTCACCCGCGCACGTGCCCATACCCCGCATGTCCCCGGTCCGGGTCCGGCGCAGTAGCGTGCCGGGCATGAGACTCGGTGTCCTCGACGTGGGTTCGAATACCGTCCACCTTCTGGTCATGGACGCGCACCCCGGCGCGCGTCCGCTCCCGGCGTACTCCCACAAGGCGGAGCTGCGGCTGGCGGAGCTGCTGGACGAGGACGGCGCGATCCGCGAGGACGGCGTGCGGCGGCTGGTCGCCCAGGTCGCCGAGGCCCTGGTCGTCGCCGAGGACAAGGGCGTCGAGGACGTCCTGCCGTTCGCCACCAGCGCGGTGCGCGAGGCCGCCAACGGCGAGCAGGTGCTCGCCCGGGTCGCCGCCGAGACCGGGGTCAACCTGACCGTGCTGTCCGGGGAGGACGAGGCACGGCTCACCTTCCTCGCCGCCCGCCGCTGGTTCGGCTGGTCCTCCGGCCGGCTGCTCATGCTGGACATCGGCGGCGGCTCCCTGGAGATCGCGTACGGCATGGACGAGGACCCGGACGCCGCCGTCTCCCTGCCGCTCGGCGCCGGCCGGCTCACCAGCGGCTGGCTGCCCGGCGACCCGCCCGCCGCCGACGACGTGCGCGGCCTGCGCAAGCACGTGCGCGCCGAGATCGCCCGCACCGTCGCGGAGTTCAGCCGGCTCGGCGCGCCCGACCACGTGGTGGGCACCTCCAAGACCTTCAAGCAGCTGGCCCGGATCGCCGGCGCGGCGCGCTCCGCCGAGGGCCTGTACGTACAGCGCACCCTCAGCCGCAAGGCGCTGGCGGAGTGGGTGCCGCGGCTGGCCGCCATGACCGAGGGCGCCCGCCGGGAACTCCCGGGCGTGTCGGAGGGCCGGGCCCGGCAGTTGCTGGCCGGGGCGCTGGTCGCGGACGCGGCGATGGACCTGTACGGGGTCACGGAGCTGGAGGTCTGCCCGTGGGCGCTGCGCGAGGGCGTCATCCTGCGCCGCCTCGACCTGATGACGAGCGACCGGGGCTGAGACGGCGCACGCGGTGCGGCCGCCCCGCGGCCCCCACGCCCCGCGCGTGTCGATCGCGTCACGTCGGCCGGGTGCGATGTGCCGTTCGGCCGACCGGCCGCCGTACGCTGTTCCCCGTGGCAGCCCCTGACCCTGTGGACCCGAACGGACACACCGTGCGCGTACCGGACGCGAAGGTCGCGCTGTCCACGGCCTCGGTCTACCCCGAGTCCACGGCGACGGCCTTCGAGATCGCGGCCCGGCTGGGCTACGACGGCGTCGAGGTGATGGTGTGGACCGACCCGGTCAGCCAGGACATCGAGGCGCTGCGCCGGCTGTCGGACTACCACGCCATCCCGATCCTGGCCGTGCACGCCCCCTGCCTGCTGATCACCCAGCGGGTCTGGTCGACCGACCCGTGGGTGAAGCTGCAGCGGGCCCGGGCGGCGGCGGAGAAGCTGGGCGCCTCGACCGTGGTCGTCCACCCGCCGTTCCGCTGGCAGCGCAGCTACGCGCGGGAGTTCGTCAGCGGCATCTGGCGGATGGCGGACGAGACCGACGTGCGGTTCGCCGTCGAGAACATGTACCCGTGGCGCTACCGCGACCGGGAGATGCTCGCCTACGCCCCCGACTGGGACCCGACCAAGGACGACTACCGGCACTTCACCATCGACCTGTCGCACACCGCCACGGCCAGGACGGAGACGCTGGAGATGCTCGACCGCATGGGCGACCGGCTCGGCCACGTCCACCTGGCCGACGGCAGCGGCTCCGGCAAGGACGAGCACCTGGTGCCCGGACGCGGCAAGCAGCCCTGCGCGCAGGTGCTGGAGGGCCTGGCGGCGCGCGGCTTCGACGGCCACGTCGTGATCGAGGTCAACACCCGGCGTGCGATGTCGGCCGCCGAGCGCGAGGCGGACCTCGCCGAGGCACTGGCGTTCACCCGGCTGCACCTGGCCGCGGCCGCCCGGGTGCGCTGATGGTCCCGGACGGCGACGCCGGCAGGCGCGGCCGCGGCCGGCCCGCGGGAAGCCGCTCGGGCACCCCCGAGACCCGCGACCGGATCCTCGCCGCCGCCCGCCAGGAGTTCTCCGCCCACGGCTACGACCGGACCTCGATCCGCTCCATCGCCAAGTCCGCGGGCGTGGACTCGGCGCTGGTCCACCACTACTTCGGGGCGAAGGAGCAGGTCTTCGCGGCCTCCATCGAGTTGAGCTTCGAGCCCGCCTTCGGCGTCCCCGACGTCCTCGCGGCCGGCCCCGAGGGCGTCGGCGAGCGGCTGGCCCGCTTCTTCGTCACCGTCTGGGAGAACCCGGTCTCCCGGGCCCCCATGCTGGCGATCCTCCGCTCCGCCGTGACCAACGACACGGCCGCCGGCGTGCTGCGCGGCATCGTCCTGCGGCGGCTGCTGGAACGCGTCGCGTCGGAGCTGGAGGTCCCCGACCCGAGGCTGCGCGCGGAACTCGCGGGCGCCCAGATGATCGGGCTCGCGATGATGCGCTACGTCATCAGGATCGAGCCGCTGGCGTCGGCGGACATGGAGGAGGTCGTCGCCCTCGTGGCGCCGACGCTCCAGCGCTACCTGACCGATCCGGGACCCGTCACGGGCTGAGCCCGCACCGCGGCCCGAGGGCCACAATGGGAGGGAGCGGTTCCGGTGCGTCGCCGGCCCCGCGGCGGACCCGCGGCGGCCGGTACCGGATGCCATCCAGAGCGTGGACTCGCCGTCCGCGATACGGACACGCCGCCGGGTGCCACGGCCGGGGGCGTACGCTCGAAGGCTCCAAGGATGGAAACGTAGGGAGTGGTCCCCGTGCCCGAGCTGAGGTCCCGCACAGTCACCCACGGCCGCAACATGGCGGGCGCCCGTGCCCTCATGCGGGCCTCGGGCGTAGCGAGCGAGGACATCGGCAAGCCGATCGTCGCGGTGGCCAACAGCTTCACGGAGTTCGTGCCCGGGCACACCCACCTGCAGCCCGTCGGCCGCATCGTCAGCGAGGCGATCAAGGCCGCGGGCGCCGTGCCGCGCGAGTTCAACACGATCGCCGTCGACGACGGCATCGCCATGGGCCACGGCGGCATGCTCTACTCGCTGCCCTCCCGCGACCTGATCGCCGACTCCGTCGAGTACATGGTCGAGGCGCACTGCGCCGACGCGCTGATCTGCATCTCCAACTGCGACAAGATCACCCCGGGCATGCTGATGGCCGCCCTGCGCCTCAACATCCCCACCGTCTTCGTCTCCGGCGGCCCCATGGAGGCCGGCCGCGCCACCCTCGTCGACGGCACCGTCCGCACGCTCGACCTGATCGACGCGATCGCCGACGCCGTCAACGACAAGATCTCCGACGAGGACATCCTCCGCATCGAGGAGAACGCCTGTCCCACCTGCGGCTCGTGTTCCGGCATGTTCACCGCCAACTCGATGAACTGCCTCACCGAGGCGATGGGCCTGTCGCTGCCCGGCAACGGCTCGGTCCTGGCCACCCACACCGCCCGCAAGGCGCTGTACGAGGACGCCGGCCGCACCGTCGTCGACCTCACCCGCCGCTACTACGAGCAGGACGACGAGTCCGTCCTGCCGCGCTCCGTCGCCACCTTCGCGGCCTTCGAGAACGCCATGGCCCTGGACATCGCCATGGGCGGCTCGACCAACACGATCCTCCACCTGCTCGCCGCGGCCCAGGAGGCCGGCGTCCCCTTCGGCCTCACCGACATCGACGCCGTCTCGCGCCGCGTGCCCTGCCTGGCCAAGGTGGCGCCCAACGTCGCGAAGGACCGCACGTACTACATGGAGGACGTGCACCGCGCCGGCGGCATCCCCGCCCTGCTGGGCGAGCTCCACCGCGGCGGCCTGCTCAACGAGGACGTCCACGCCGTCCACTCCCCGTCGCTGGCCGACTGGCTCAAGACCTGGGACGTGCGCGGCGGCTCCCCCTCCGCCGAGGCCGAGGAACTCTGGCACGCCGCCCCGGGCTGCGTCCGCTCCGCCGAGGCCTTCTCCCAGTCCGAGCGCTGGGAGGCCCTCGACACCGACGCCGCCGGGGGCTGCATCCGCTCCGTCGAGCACGCCTACTCCAAGGACGGCGGCCTGGCCGTGCTCCACGGCAACCTCGCCGTCGACGGCTGCGTGGTGAAGACCGCCGGCGTCGACGAGTCCATCTGGACCTTCGAGGGGCCGGCCGTGGTCTGCGAGTCCCAGGAGGAGGCCGTCGACAAGATCCTCCGCAAGGAGATCACGGAGGGCGACGTCGTCGTCATCCGCTACGAGGGCCCCAAGGGCGGTCCCGGCATGCAGGAGATGCTCTACCCGACGTCCTTCCTCAAGGGCCGCGGCCTCGGCAAGAGCTGCGCCCTGATCACCGACGGCCGCTTCTCCGGCGGCACTTCGGGGCTCTCGATCGGCCACGCCTCCCCCGAGGCGGCCTCCGGCGGCACGATCGCGCTGGTCGAGGACGGGGACCGGATCCGCATCGACATCCCGGGCCGCAGCATCGAACTCCTCGTCCCCGAGGAGGAACTGACCGCCCGCCGCACCGCGCTCGGCGGCGCGTACGCCCCCAAGGCCCGCGACCGCAAGGTCTCCCTGGCCCTCAAGGCCTACGCCGCGATGGCCACCAGCGCGGACAAGGGCGCCGTCCGCGACGTCTCCAAGCTCGAGGGCTGACCCCGGCCCCCGGACACGGGGCCCCGTCGTCGTCCCCAGGGACCCCTTCCGCCGATCGCCACGATCACCAGCGGGAGGGGTCCTTCGCGTCCACGGCGAACACACTGCCGTCGGGCGCCGTCGCGAACACCTTCCCGTCGGCGACGACGGGGGCGGGCGGGGCCCCCGGCGGACCGGATCCCGGTCCGGGCCGCGGCTCGGTCTGGCCCAGGAGGGTCCCATCGCCGGTGTTGAACGCCAGCAACCGACCGTCCACCGAGCTGAAGTAGAGCCGGTCTCCGTCGATGACGGGCCGGGAGCCGTTGGTGACCGAGGTCTCGACGCGCCACCGCTGCGCCTTCTCGGCACGTGCGGTCTGGCGGGTGTCCACAGCCAGCAGTGCCCCTCCGTACTCCAGCAGGTAGACCGTCCCGTCGTGCAGGACCGCCTGCACGCCGACGAGGGGGACCACGAGCGGGACGCGTCGCGTGGACCGGTTGGCGGTGTCGAACAGTACAAGGGCCCTCGTGCGCCGGAAATCGTCCAGGGAGGCGAGGACGACCGTCGAACCGGATGCGGCGACGGGCAGCAACTCGCCGTCCAAGCGGTCCTGGTACCGGACCGTTCCGGCTTCCAGATCCACCGCGCTCACCTGGGTATGCCGGGCGTCGCCGGTGACTTCGAACGCGAAAGCCGGGCCGGTTCCCCCGTACTCGGCGAAAGAGGGGCCGGAGTGGCCCGGCAGCTGCTTTCGCCAGCGTTGCCTTCCGCTCGTTCCGTCGATCGCGGTGACGTTCCCTCCGGCGCCGACCAGGAGGACCGTCGACCCTGCCTCGTAAAAGCCGTGCGCGTAACCGGACAGATCGAGCGTCCATTGCGGTCGCCCGTCGCTCGGCCTGAGCCCGTCCATGCGCGACAAGTCGGTGCTCACTGTCCGCAGAACGCCGCCTGCGAGAACGGGTGCGAGGGGGTATCGCCCGGCGGTCCGCTCGACGCGACCCGACCACTGGAGAAGGCCGCCGTCGGCGTCCACCCTTGCAGCCGTGATCCCCGCTTGCGTACAGAACAGGGCGTGGTCGGCGTGGACGCAGGACGCCGGCCCGGGCTGCGGCGCATCGGCGTCCGTGCGCAGTTCGGTCACCCATGGATGGAACGTCGCCGGATCAGGTGTGTCTCCCGATCCGACCGGTTCGGTCGCGCGATGTGCGCCGCCCAGATGGGCGACGGCTAGGACCGTCGCCGTTGCGAGGGCTGCGCATGCGGTGGAAACCGCCGCGACCAGCCGGCGATTCCTCCAGCGCGCTCGGGGCGTGGCGCGAGCGTCCGACCGAGGTTCCGGAGCAGCGCCGGCTTGTGACTCGTCCTGGGGCTGCCGCGGTTGCGGAATGAGGCCTTCGACGAGCGGGATCTCGGTGTCGATGGCGGCGAAGGCCTGGGTGTCGTACGAGGCGGACACCGATCTCAGAGCGTCCATCAACGCGTCGGGGGTCGGCCGGTCGTCCGGATCCTTGGCGAGGCAGCGTTCGATGAAGGGTTGGAGGTCGGCCGGGATGCCATCGAGTTGCGGCTCGTCGTGGACGACCTGGTAGGCGACGATGTAGGGACTGTCCGAGTCGAAGGGACTGCGCCCGGTCGCCGCGTGCACCAGCACACTGCCCATCGCGAAGACGTCAGCGGCGGGCCCCACTTCCCTGGGTCGTTTGAACTGTTCCGGTGCCATGAACGGCGGGGTGCCGATGAGTTTGCCCGTCTCGGTCCGCAGGTCACTGTCGGACGGCCGGGAGATCCCGAAGTCGATCACTTTCGGACCGTCGGCAGCCAGCAGCACGTTGCTCGGTTTGAGGTCCCGGTGGACGACGCCCGCTCGGTGAATATCTCGCAACGCCTCGGCGAGGCCCGCCATCAGGTACCGCACCTGGGCCGGAGCCACCGGTCCGTTCCGCTTCACGAACTCGGCCAGGGTTGGCCCGGGTATGTAGAGCGTGGCCATCCAGGGCCGCTCCGCGTCCGGATCGGCGTCGACCACGGGTGCCGTGAAGGCTCCGCTCACGCGTCTGGCGGCGGCGACCTCCTGGCGGAAACGTGCCCTGAACTCGGGGTCTTTGGCGAACTCCTCGTGCACGACCTTGACGGCCAGGCGCATGCCGGAGGTGGAATGCGACAGGTGGACCACGCCCATGCCCCCGGAGCCGAGCCGGCCCTCGAGCCGGTACTGCCCCGCATATTCCGGATGTTCCGCTTCCGGGTCGGTCCCGGGTCTCCGCACTGGCGGCATGACCCACCCCCGTGTGTTCGTCAGCAGCCGTAACTCGGTGAGCCTAGTGGATCCTCGTAACGGCGACGGGTCGGATTGCTAGCCTGCACCTGACACAGCGTGAATCTTCACGGGGGAGGGCCGATGGCCGAGAAGGAACTTGACGAGACTTCGGACACGACGACTGCGAGCGCCACCGCAGCGGTCGGCCCGCCTCTGATCTACTACTCGGTCGCTCCGGACGTGCGCCTCAACGTGCGCAGCGGGCCGGGTACGGCCTACCCGATCGTCACTACCCTGCCGTACGACGCCAAGGTGCCGGTCTTCTGCCAGTCGCCGGGTACGAAGGTCAACGGCTACTACGGCACGTCGAGCATCTGGGACCGGATCGGCCCGAACCAATACGTCGCTGACGCCTATGTGCGCACTGGCAGTGACGGATACGTCACCGGTCGCTGCTAGGCGCCTGAAAAGCAGTCGCACTCGCCACACGTCGTGCTCCACGGCACCACCGGGCTCCTCGCTTGCCGCGGAGCCCGGTGGTGCGTGTACACAGGGTCCGTCCTCCAGGAGGAACGTGTTGAGCAACAGCAACAGCAACAACAAGAGCAGGCGCGCGGTACTCGCCTCCGGCGTCGCCGTGCTGACCGGGGCGGCCTTGCCGGTGCTCGGTGGCGCCGGGGATGCCGCGGCGGCCTCGGCTTCGGCCGCGGGCGATCTGATCTACTACTCGGTCGCTCCGGACGTGCGCCTCAACGTCCGCTCCGGACCGGGGAGCAGCTACCACATCGTCAAGGTCCTTCCCTATGACGCGAAGGTGCCGATCTTCTGCCAGACACCCGGCACGACGGAGAGCGGCTACTACGGCACCTCGAACATCTGGGACTGCATCGGCACCAACCAGTACGTCTCCGACACCTATGTGCACACCGGGAGCGACGGGTACGTCGCGTCGCGCTGCAGCTGATGCGGTGGGTCTCGTCCCACCCATGCCTCGGACCTGCGGGAGGAATTCGATGAGCAAGAGCAGACGCGCTGCACTCGCGACCGGCGCGGCCACGATGGCGGGGGCCGTCTTCCTGGTGCTCGGCGGTGCGGGTGACGCGGCCGCCGGCCAAATTTTTTATGCTGTCGCGCCGGACGTGCGCCTCAACGTCCGCTCTGGCCCCGGCACCAATTTCCATCTCGTCAAGGTGCTCCCTTACGACGTCAAGGTGCCGGTCTTCTGCCAGACGCCGGGAACGACCGTCAGCGGCTACTACGGCACGTCGAACATCTGGGACTGCATCGGCGAAGGCCAGTTCGTCTCGGACGCCTACGTGCAGACCGGCAGCGACGGCTACATCGCCTCCCGCTGCAGCTGAAACAGCGGTACTTCGTGCTCGATCGCGCCACCGGGCTCCTCGCCTGCCGGGGAGCCCGGTGGCCCGCGCCCACAAAGGTCCTTCCTCCCGGAGGAACACGATGAGCAAGAACAGGCGCGCCGCGCTGGTGACCGGTGCGGCGACGATGGCGGGGGCGGTCCTGCTCGTGCTGGGGGGTGCCGCCGAAGCCGTGGCGGCGCCGAACCTCGTGTACTACCCGGTCGCACCCGACGTACGGCTCAACGTGCGTACCGGCCCGGGCACGAACTACCAGATCGTCAAGATCCTGCCGTACGACCAGAAGGTGCCGATCTTCTGCCAGACCCGGGGTGAGACGGTCAGCGGCTACTACGGCACCTCGAACATCTGGGACCGGATCGGCCCCGGCCAGTACGTCTCCGACACCTACGTGCACACCGGCAGCGACGGCTACGTCGCCGGGGAGTGCGGCTGACCGAGCCCTCGCGGTGGGTCGCGCCCGCGTCCCACGGGGAAGGACAACCCCCATGACCACACAGCCGGCCCACCGCGTGCTCGCCCACTCGTTCAACACCGTCGCCGCGCAGTACGCCGCGGCCCGCCCCGGTTACCCCGGAGAGCTGTTCGACGCCGTCGAGGAGATCGGCGGACGGCCCTTCGCCGGGGCGACGGTCCTGGACGTGGGGGCCGGCACGGGCATCGCCACGGCGTTGATACGGGCGCGCGGGGCGCACGTGACGGCCGTGGAGCCCGGGGCGGGGATGGCCGCGCAACTGCGGGCGGGGCAGCCGGGCGTGCCGCTCGTGCGCGGGGACGGGGACGCGCTGCCGTTCGCCTCCGGGGTGGCGGACTTCGTCACGTACGCCCAGGCCTGGCACTGGACGGACCCGGTCAAGTCATCGCCCGAGGCGGCACGGGTGCTGCGCTCGGGCGGTGCGCTCGCACTGTGGTGGAACGTCCCGGACACCGGGGTCGCCTGGGTGCGCGAGCAGGAGGAGCGGCTGTCCCGGGCGGTCCCGCGCTACCACGAGAACGGCCTGACGGGCACGGCCGAGGACATCCTCCGCTCGCTCGGCACCCGCCTGGGCATGCGCACCGAGACCCGCGTCCTCCACTGGACGCGCACCGTCCCGCTGGACACGCACCTCGCGATGCTCGGCAGCCGTTCCTACTTCGCCGTGCTCGCCCCGGAGGCCGCTCGCCGCATCCTCGACGACGAGCGGCGCACGCTGCTGGAGTTCTTCCCGGACGGCCAGGTGGTCGAGCCCTACAAGGTCGACCTCACGGTCGCGGTCAAGGCCTGACAGAACGAAGACCCGCGAGACGGAGGCCCGCGAGACGAAGACCCGCGAGACGAGGGCCCGCCGTACGAAGGCACGAGGGCACGAGGGGCGAGGACCGGACTCCCTACCCCGCCCGGCGCTTCCCCGCCACCGAACCGACGACCCCGACCACACCCGCGACGAGGGCCCCTCGCCACAGGCCGTCCCAGAGGCTCCCGAAGAAGCCCTCCGAGGTCAGGACCTGGCGCACCACGACGTCGGTGACGAGCAGCATCCCCGCCGGCACCAGCGCGACGCGCCAGGGGTGGGCGGCCGCCCAGCGGCGTATGCGGCGGTCGGCACGCGGGCCGCGGCCGGTCACCGCGCCCGCGCCGCCGACGAGGAAGAAGAGCATCAACGCGACGGACACGGCGCCGGCGACGACGCCGAGACCGAAGTCGCCGCTCAGGGCGGAGGCGGCGAGGGAGACCCCGCCGCCGATCGCGCCGACGGCCGCCGCCGGACGCCAGGGGCCGAGGGTGGCCGAGGCCACCGCGAGCTGCCGCTTCTCGGCTCCGGTCACGTCCCGGGATACATCGGTAGAACGCCTCATATGGCCACGGTCACTCCGCTTGGCCCCGGAAGCCATAGGGGATGACCCTGAGACGGCCCGGAACCGTGGGTCAGGGGCGGCACGCCCCGTCCCGCCCGGTTCCGGGCGGGACGGGGCCGCCGCGCTACACCGGTGCGCCCTGGACCCGGACCGGCGTCACCCCCTCCTCGTTGTGCCGCTCGGCCCAGCCGAGCAGGGCCATGCCGCAGGCGTGGTCGAGGTGCCGCAGCCGGCGCAGGTCCAGCTCCATCGGGCGGTCACGGGGCAGCGCCTCCAACTGCTCCAGCAGCCTGGGCAGCCGCAGGAAGGTCGCGTTGCCCAGGACGCGGACGACGATCGGCCCCTCGCCCTTGTCGTGGATCTCCACATGGGTCTGCGAGGTCTCCCAGGCCGCCTTGACCACCGCCGTCAGGAGTCCGATGAGCACTCCCTCGAACATGTTGGTGGCCACGATGCCCGTCGCGGTGACGATCAGCACCACGGCCTCGCCCCGGTGCTCGCGCCACAGCGGCACGATCTCCTTCACCGGTACGAGCTTCCAGCCGGCGTGCACCAGCACACCCGCCAGCGTGGCCACCGGGATCACCCCGAGCGCGCCAGGGAGCAGCGCGGCGAACAGCAGCAGCCACACGCCGTGCAGCACGCGAGCGGCCTTCGTACGGGCGCCGGCCTGCACGTTGGCGGCGCTGCGCACGATGACCGCGGTCATCGGCAGGGCCCCGAGCGCCCCGCAGACGGCGTTGCCCGCGCCCTGTGCGATGAGTTCCTTGTCGTACTCCGTGCGCGGCCCGTCGTGGAGCCGGTCCACCGCGGCAGCGCTGAACAGGCTCTCGGCGGAGGCGATCAGGGTGAAGGCCAGCACGGTGCCGATCATGGACAGGCCGGCCAGCCCCGCGAACTGCCCGGCGCCCGGCGGCTGGACGACGTCGAGCAGCCCCGCCACCTGGACACGCTCGACCGGCAGGTCGAACAGCATCGCCGCACCCGTGGCCAGCGCGACCGCGGCCAGCGGCCCCGGCAGCAGCCGCGCCGCCCGTGGGATGCGGGGCCACAGGACGAGCACCGCGATGGTGCCGCCGCCGACGGCGAGCGCGGTGAGCGCCGTGGGTGAGGCGAGGGTGCCCGCGACCAGTCCGGGTAATCCGGCGATCTTCGCCAGGCCCCCGGCCGGTGCCGCGGTGTCGGTGAGGGCGTAGACCTGCCCGGCGATCAGCACCAGGCCGATGCCGGCCAGCATGCCCTGGACGACGGCGACGGAGATGGCCCGGAACCAGCGGCCCAGCCGCAGGACGCCCATGGCGAGCTGCAGCGCCCCGGCGCAAAGCACGAGCACACCCAGCGAGGGCAGCCCGAACTCCTGGACCGCCTCGTAGACCAGGACGGTCAGTCCGGCGGCCGGGCCGGACACCTGGAGGCTGCTGCCGGGGAGCATCCCGGTCACGATGCCGCCGACGATGCCGGTGACCAGCCCGAGTTCGGCCGGCACCCCGGAGGCGACGGCCACGCCCACGCACAGCGGCAGGGCGACGAGGAAGACGACGAGGGATGCGGTGACGTCGGCGCGCAGCGACTCCGGGCGGGGCAGTCGCGACGCGGCGCGGATGAGGCGGCTCACCGGGCGGGGGCGGGGGTGAGGGAGCCGCGGACGGGCGGCGTGGGCAGGACCGGCGAACCGGGCCGAAGGGGCCGAGCGGGCCGGTCGGCCCGGGCCGGTGGTGGGGGGAGGGCGGAACAGGGGGTGGTGCGTGGGGGGATGAAGGTCTTCACGCGGGTGTCCTCCATTGCGCCCCGGCGCCGGCGTGGGCGGGGGCGTACGTGGTCGAGCGGTGTGGGGGGTCGGTCTCCCGGGCCGCGGGCGCCGCGTACGAGTGCATGTGCGTGCACGTGGACGCGCGGGCGCCGGCGCGGGCTCGGGCCGGGGTGGGGCCCGGGCCGCGGGCGACGACCGCGGTCAGGAGGGAGGAGCAGGCGGCAGGCCGTGCCTCAGCAGCGGAACGCGCCGTGGGCGATCGGTAGTTCTCCGGATCTGGAGAGGGGTACCGCCTGCCGGGCGGTCCGCGGCGCCGTCACGGCGGCGGACACCTGGGCGTCGTCCACCGGAACCGTCTCATCGGTTCCGGTGCCGCCCCGCGGAGCGGGTGCCGGGGCCGGGACGCTCACCGTCCCGGGCAGCACCAGGCGTATGCCGTTGCTCCCGTGCCTCCGTGCGAGGCAGGTCCGGGTCTCGGGCTCCGCGCGCGCCACCGTCGTGCCCGTGCCGCGGCCGGAGGCGGGAACGGGCTCGGCGGCGGCGCAGCCTATCGCCGCGAACAGGGAGAGCAGCAGTGCCGCCATGACGGCGACAGCACGCGCAACTCCCTTGGCCGATACCACAGGTGCCCCCGTTCCGATGCGTAGCCGCCCTTCATTTTGCGCAGACAGCCACTCCATTTTGCAAGCTCTTTAAGTAAACGGAGCGTAAATGATCCGTCACCCAAACGGATACTCCTTCCGCTCCTTGACGCCCCGGAGCCCCGCGGAGCATTATTCACCGCATGATGAATAAAGCCGAGGAGCCCGGGGAGCCGGGCCCCGGACCCGCCGTGCACGCCGGAGGGCTCACCGTCGTCCGCGGTGGCCGCACCGTCCTGGACGCCCTGGAGTTCACCGTCCCCCGAGGCGAGATCACCGGCCTGCTCGGCCCCAGCGGCTGCGGCAAGTCGACCCTCATGCGCGCCGTCGTCGGCACCCAGGCCGCCGTCACCGGCACCCTCGACGTCCTCGGCCTGCCCGCCGGCCACCGCGAGCTGCGCCCGCGCATCGGCTACGTGACCCAGGCCGCCTCCGTCTACCTCGACCTGACCGTCCGCCAGAACCTCGAGTACTTCGCCGCCGTCCTCGGCGGCGACGCCCCCGGCCACGTCGAACGCGCCATCGCCGACGTCGACCTGGCCTCCCACGCCACCGCCCTCGCCGGCAACCTCTCGGGCGGGCAGCTGAACCGCGTCTCCCTCGCCGTGGCACTGCTCGGCACCCCCGAACTGCTCGTGCTCGACGAACCCACCGTCGGGCTCGACCCCGTCCTGCGCCGCGACCTGTGGGAGCTCTTCCACCGCCTCGCCGCCGAACGCGGCGCCACCCTCCTCGTCTCCAGCCACGTCATGGACGAGGCCGAGCGCTGCCACCGGCTGCTGCTGATGCGCGAGGGCCGCATCCTCGCCCAGGGCGCCCCCGACGAGCTGCGCGCACGCACCGGCGCACGCACCGTCGAGGACGCCTTCCTCCGCCTCGTCGACGAGGCGGCGGGCAAGCTCCCCCACCAGGCCGAGGAGGCCGCCCGATGAGCACGCGCCGCACCCTCGCCACCGCCCGCCGCGTGCTGCTGCAACTGCGCCACGACCCGCGCACCATCGCCCTGATGGTCGTCGTGCCCTGCGTCCTGCTGACCCTGCTGTCCTGGGTCTACGACGCCAACCCGCGCACCTTCGACACCGTCGGCGCCTCGCTGCTGGGCATCTTCCCGCTCATCACGATGTTCCTGGTCACCTCCATCGCGACGCTGCGCGAACGCACTTCCGGCACCCTGGAACGCCTGCTGTCCATGCCGCTCGGCAAGGGCGACCTGCTGGCCGGGTACGCCCTCGCCTTCGGCGCGATCGCCGTCGCCCAGGCCGCCCTCGCCACCGGGCTCGCCGTCCTCGCCCTCGGCCTGGAGGTCACCGGCTCCGCCTGGCTGCTCCTCCTGGTCGCCCTCGCCGACGCGTGCCTTGGCACCGCCCTCGGGCTGTTCGTCAGCGCCTTCGCCGCCAGCGAGTTCCAGGCCGTGCAGTTCATGCCCGCCGTCCTGCTGCCGCAGATCCTGCTCTGCGGACTGCTCGTGCCGCGCGACCGGATGCAACCGGTGCTGGAGGCCATCTCCCACGTCCTGCCCATGTCGTACGCGGTCGACGGCATGCAGGAGGTCCTCACCCACACCGGCGTCACCGGTGACTTCGTCCGCGACCTCGCCGTCGTCGCCGGCAGCGCCGCGCTGGCCCTCGCCCTCGGCGCGGCCACCCTCCGCCGCCGTACGGCCTGAGCCCCGCGGGTGACCGCACCGTGGACGGCACGGCCCCCGGGCCGCCCACGGTGCGAGGATGAGGTCATGACGCAGAAAGTCGCGGTGCTCGGCACCGGCAAGATCGGCGAGGCCCTCCTGTCGGGAATGCTCCGCGCTGGCTGGAAGCCGGAGAACCTGCTCGTCACCGCGCGCCGCCCGGTCCGCGCCCAGGAGCTCCACGCCCGCTACGGCGTCGAATCGGTCTCCAACGAGGAGGCGGCCAAGACCGCCGACACCCTCATCCTCGCCGTCAAGCCCCAGGACATGTCCGCCCTCCTGGCGGAACTCGCCCCGCACGTCGCCGCGGACCGCCTGGTCATCAGCGCCGCGGCCGGCGTCCCCACCTCCTTCTTCGAGGACCGACTCGCGGACGGCATCGCGGTCGTCCGCGTCATGCCCAACACCCCGGTGCTGGTCGACGAGGGCATGTCCGTCATCTCCGCCGGCAGCCACGCCGCCGAGGAGCACCTGCTGCGCACCGAGGAGATCTTCCAGCCGGTCGGCAAGACCCTGCGCATCCCCGAGTACCAGCAGGACGCCGCCACCGCCCTCTCCGGCTCCGGCCCCGCGTACTTCTACTTCCTGGTCGAGGCCATGACCGACGCGGGCATCCTCCTCGGCCTGCCCCGCGCCCAGGCCCACGACCTGATCGTGCAGTCCGCGATCGGCGCGGCCGTGATGCTCCGCGACAGCGGCGAGCACCCCGTCAAGCTCCGCGAGGCCGTCACTTCCCCGGCCGGCACCACCATCAACGCCATCCGGGAACTGGAGAAGCACGGCGTGCGCCACGCCCTGATCGCCGCCCTGGAGGCCGCCCGCGACCGCAGCCGCGAACTGGCCTCCGGCAACGGCTGACGCGCGGCCAGGAGGGAGGCGGGTGGCCGTCGCCGCCCGCCCGCCCCACCGGCCCCCGGTGCGCGCGGACGCTCAGCCCGGCGGCAGCAGCCCGACGGCCCGGTAGGCCGCGTCCACGGTCGGCCGCGCCAGCGCCCGTGCCCGCTCCGCACCCTCCCGCAGCACCCCGTCCACGTACCCCGGGTCGGCCACCAGCTCCGCGTGCCGCTCCCGCAACGGCCGCAGTTCCTCCACCACGGCCTCGGCGGTGTCCTTCTTCAGGGCGCCGTACGAGTCGTACCCCGCCGCGAGGTCCCCCGGCGGCCGGCCGGTGCACGCCGACAGGACCTCCAGCAGGTTCGCCACCCCCGGCCGCTCCTGCGGGTCGTGGACCACGTCCTGCCCGCTGTCCGTCACCGCGCGCAGCACCTTCCTGCGCACGACCTCCGGCTCGTCGAGCAGGTAGACGATCCCCGGCCCGGTGTCCTCCGACTTCCCCATCTTCGACCCGGGGTCCTGCAGGTTCATCACCCGCGCCGCCACCTGCGGCAGCACCGCCCGGGGGACGGTGAACACGTGCCCGTACCGGTGGTTGAAGCGCACCGCCAGATCCCGGGTCAGCTCCACGTGCTGTGCCTGGTCGTCGCCGACGGGCACCTCGTCCGCCCCGTAGGCGAGGATGTCGGCCGCCATCAGCACGGGGTACGTCAGCAAGGACAGCCGCACACCGCCGCCGCGTCCCCGCTCCTTGGCCGCCTTCTCCTTGTACTGCACCATCCGCCGCATCTCCCCGTCGGTGGCGGTGCACTCGAGGAGGTACGCCAGCCGGGTGTGCTCGTCCACATGGCTCTGCACGAAGAGCGTGCAGACCCGCGGGTCGAGGCCGGCCGCCAGCAGGAGGGTCGCCGCCTGCCGGCTCAGCCTCCGCACACGGGCCGGATCGTGTTCGACGGTGAGCGCGTGCAGGTCCACGACGCAGAACAGCGACTCGGCCCGGTGCTGGTCGACGGCGGCCCACTGCCGCACCGCTCCCAGGTAGTTGCCCAGGGTCAGGTGCCCCGTCGGCTTGATCCCGCTGAAGACCCTCGTCATCGTGTTCCTCCCGGCTGTGGGACCGCCGCAGCTCGACGGGCCGGAGCAGGAACGCGTACGGCCGCCGAAGCGGCGGCCGTTGGGTGCATGCGCTGGTCGGTCGGCCGCCGTCAGGCGGCCCACCACAGGTACGAGTGCGCATGCTCGGTCATGCCCCGAAGGTAACCCGCAAACCTGTTGACGGCCACAGGTTTGAAGCACCGTGGGGCGTGGTGTAGTGTTCTCTAGCTGCCTCGGACGGGGTCACCTTTCCAGGGGCGGCCACTCAAGCCGCCCGGCGGCAAACCACTACCGCACGACTTCCCCTCGGGGACGATTTTGGCATGCCGAAATCCGATCCGAATGGCTCGATTATGAACCGCCGGGGAAATCCGCTAACGTAGTGGACACGCCGGAAGGCGCGAAACGAAAAACCCCGCTCCAACAGGGGGCCGGAAACGAAGAGCGGAAACGCGAAACGGATCTGGTAAAGTTGGAGACAACGAAGGGAAAGCCCGGAGGGGCCGGTGAAACGGTCTCGAAGGAAGCTTCCGTTCCTTGAGAACTCAACAGCGTGCCAAAAGTCAAC
>NZ_JBVKBW010000034.1:0-65101 GCF_055635295.1 Streptomyces sp. NPDC111520
ACCGGCTCGCATCAGCCGGCACCACATCCCACCCCATGCCCACTCCAACGAGCCTCCTGCCCACCCGTCACGACAAAGACCGTTGCAGTACTAGGTTCTGTCCGGCGGATCTTGACCGGGACACCGCAGTAGGCTGGGGCGGTGCTGCTCCACACCGTCCCGCGCACCCGCCTGCGTTCCTCCGATCAACCGGCTATCGACTCCCCATTCGGCCCGCTGACCTTCACTACGACGATCGGGAACACCAGCCTTCCGCTGCAGCCCGATGAGCTGTTCCAACTGCCGGGTGACCGCACGCTCGCACGCTGGGTGACTCCCGGAGCCCGCGTCGAGCTGCTGCTGACCCCGTACGATCCCGAGCTCGACCCCGCGAACTGGGGGCCCCTGATCGACTGCCGCGCGGCGGTCTGGCGAATCGATGCCCTCACGCCGCTCGGGCGAGTGCAGTTCTCGGCAGGGCTTCCGGAGGGTGCCGACGGAGGGTACGACGGGGGGCAGGCGCTGGCTGCTATCACGGTGGAGGACGAGACGACCCGGCTCACTGTCGGAGGCAGTGACGAGGAGGCGATCTGCGGGGCCGCCGACGCAGGAGAGGTACCCCGGCGGTGGGCTGCGCTGATCGACGAGGTACACAACCACTCGTTCAGCACGTGGGGCGTGGACTATGGCCACTACCACGGCATGTCCTGGACGCTGCCCCCACTGGAGGCCGGCGACCACTGCGAACTCCCCGTAGTTGCAGCCTGGGCACCGGCCACCGACGAGAGCGCGAACACCTGGTACGCCGTCATGCCATCGCCAACGGTGCTGCTCAGGCAGGTCACTGCCGAGCCGGCGAAGCGGGCCGACGCTCCGGATGCGGGCTGATCACGGTCCGAGCCAGAGGCGGTGCCAGTTGCACTCACTCGTCGTTCGTAAGATCGCCCCGCCCCACGACCAACACAATGGTCCACGCGGGGCGATCACATGATCCGCCGGACAGAACCTAGCGCGGTAAGAGTTTCTCTACTTCATCAAGCGCTCCCGCCGCGCAGAGCGCGGCGGCGCGCGGCCCGGCGCTCCTGTCTGCGCCCCGCTCCGGCCCGGCCGCCGGCCGCCCGCCAGACGGCGAAGGGGTGCCGAGGAGAAGCCCGCTATGGCTGGGGCGGTCGGCTCCGCGGCTTCACGTAGCCACCATGGGGCGAGCCTCGAAGATCGGGGCCCACATCGGGCTATTGCGGGCAGGCCAGGAGCCAGCCCGATTCGCGGCCAGCGTACGGGCCCCGATCTCTCGCCCCATGGCAGCTCCCGCCCAAAGCCGCTACGCCGACCTCGCGATACCGTGTGTCCGTGGACGCTGGCACTACTTAGACAACAAGGGCTTGTTTCTTCGAAGCCCCGCCCCGTAGTTCTGTGAGGTGTCAAATGGATGGATTTTTCTCGGTGGACGCCAGCCTTAGTCACGATCTGCTGATGGAACTCACCATATACAGCGAAACGCGGGAAGACCTAGTCGCCGCAGCATTCAGCTGGCTTACCGAGGGAATCGGAAAGTCTGCCTCTAATGGGGAGTTGCTCAAACTGCAACAGGGTCTTCGGGTTTCGAAGATCGGGTTTTCCCGGATGCGAGACAGCCTTCCGGCGCGCCACCGGCAGGGACTTTGGGGATCGCTTTCAGTCTCTCCGCGTGGCACGTTCGACGTAGTGTACAACCCCTACGTTGGAGAGGCTCTCCCGTGGTTGCTGCGCCGCCTCGACGAGACTCCAGAATCAGCCAGCGCCGCGATCGGCGAGTTCACCGAAGGCGGTGATGTCGGGAACTCGACAATCAGGCTCTCAGCTTCTTTTGATGATGGTCTGCCAAGTTACGTGAAACTCGCATATCACATTGACGAGGCCCTGCTGACCAACCCTGCAACGGCACATGTAGAGCACGCGCGCTTGCTCACTACCATCAATTGGGCGTGTCAACACTTCAATGTGGTGTTCGGCCACTTCTCATATGCACACTCAGGGGGGAGAACCGAACTTGAACGGTACCTTCGCGGACCCGCCCGAGTCCCAAAGCACAACACGCCTCACTGGCGTGAGCGACTCAGGGGCTACTCGTGGCTCATGGTTGTCTCCGAGGACATTGCGCGTCGCATTGGAGGTGCAGACGTCCTGAACGAATCAGGTGCCTTCTGCTCCGTGTCAGCGCTTCCCAATGGCTCGCTGCTACTTCAGGCCACTTCCCTTTTCCATGAATACCGGAACAGGCGAGTGGAAGCTGTTCACCATACAATGCGCGAGGTGCTTATCGATGGAGAGTTCCGGCAGCCTGCGCCCGTGCCGGGGCAACCGCCCACGCATATGGTTATTTTCGCCGTTTGACCTCGATTCGTCATGCACTCAGGTTGAAAACCCTGCTCCGAACTGCTTCAGGAGGGGGCCCGCCTCCGTGCCTGCGAAACTGGGCATGCTGGCATGTTGCTGCAGTAGTCACTGACCGGCCAGCCTGTGGTACGGAGCAACGGTGCAGGCATCGGCTGAGTGTCTAACTGCGCTACAACGGCCCCGTACTGGGGCGCACAACCACGGCCGCTCGCGGACGGTTCGCGCAGTCCACGGGCGGTTTGGCTGCAGGTCACAAACCCGGTCCCATTGCTTCGGGACGAAGAGGCTCGCTCAGTTAGGGTGTCGACGTGACCAACGATGCCCCCGTCTGCCCCGAGTGCAGCCAGCTCATGAAGGCTGGCAGCATGGCGCTCTTCAAGCGGGAGGACGACGGGCGACGGGTCTGCCGCTTGCTGTGGAAGTGCAGCAACCGGCATGTGTGGTGGAAGTGGGCCGACCGGCCGGACGAGCCATGGGAGGTCTGCCCGTGGCCGAAGCTGTTCGGCTGACATCCAACGATGACATCAACGGCCACGAACCTTCCTGGATCAGGCCGGCTGCTGGGAACCTGACTCCACCGGCGGCCATGTGGTTTCCGCAAGTGCCCCGGGACCGGGATCGAACTTACAAGGCACGTGTCAGTCCGTCCGATCCGGACGGCCGGAAGTCACGTAGTCGTAGTACTCGTCGCCGACGAGGCCCATATTGACCCAGCGGTCAGCGGTCGCGCCGAACTCCCGCTCGGCGAGGCTGATCGCTTCCTCCGGAGTCGCCACGGTGGTGATCTTCTTGCCCCATGTCTCGTCGTCCAGGTCGAGCGGTAGCTGGTTGGTGATGTCCCGGAAGGTCTCGGAGGGGACGTCCTCCACCTCCTGCAGGTAGACCCCGATGCCGTTATCGCCGGGGCTGAGTGCGATCCAACGAACCCCACGCGGGCCGCCCCGCTCCACCAGGCCGAGGAATTGTTCGATCTCCTTGCCGCGACGCAACGCCCCCAGCGCGAACATAGGGGTGAGATGCCGTACCAACATGACTCCCTTCTCGCAGCCCCAGCTGGCGCCACAAGGTCTTCGGAGACGTACCAGAGATCCGGTGTCACCCTTACAGGTCTGGGGCCAGGTGTCGACAACGCGCGCCCACGCGTGCCACAGCCGTGCCACATCGGACGGTCAGCCACGGTCAACGACGGGTCGCCGCAGTCGCGATGACTGGCTGAGCTGGGGTCTCCTGAAAGCCGCTCTGACCTGCGTACCCTCGACGACCCTGACCACCAGGCTTACAAGGCAGATGTCGGCGGTGCGAACCGGCCGCGCCCACCAGTGAGACGCGTAATGCGGATGGGTGCGGTTCCTCTGGAGTGAAGGGCTGATCGAGAGCGGGTGCCAGGGGCGGGTGCCAAGATCGCCGCATGGGAGTTATCTATGGCTACTTCGCTGCTGCTGACGATGATGACGCGGTCCGGGCCGTGATGCGCGAAGACGACGAACCGACCGCGACGGGCTATGACGGGTTTGACGTCAACGGTATGGATCCGACCCTCGACCTGCTGCCAGCGGAGGTGATCCTTTCGGGTCGGTCGGCTGAGACCATCCAGGCGGACCTGCGGCATGGCCAGCTGCTGGCGACGGCCGAGGAGGGGCAATTGGTGTGTTTGTCGCTAACAGATGGCCTGCGTGACGCACTTGCCGACGTTGATCAATGTTCACTGCACGACGTGGCCCGGGCATGGGCCGCATCGGACGTGTTTCCCACGCCGCCGGATCCGGACGGCCTTGCGGAGTTCCTCGAGCAGGCCGCCGACCTGGCGAGCCGGGCGGTCGAACGAGGGCATCGCCTCTACTGCTGGATCTGTGTCTGACGGAAGCCTGCAAACCATGCCCTGCCAGGGCCAGGGGAGGTCGAGGCGGGGGACCGTTGTGTGGCTCCTGATCAGACTGTGAGTCCGTATTCCTGCTGGTGGGGTATGGGATAGAGCCGCTGGTGTTCGCGGTGCCCGTGGTAGTGCCAGTAGTCCTCGAGGTCGCCGTTGGCGACCAGGGTGCGGAGTCGTAGGACGGCTTCGGCTCCGGCGAGTCCCCGGCGGGCGCCGGTGATGTCGAGTCGGTCGGCGATCAGATGGCGGCCGGCTCCTTGGACCGCGCAGGCGGCGATGGGCCAGCCGTTGGCCAGAGCCGTGTCGTAGTGGAGCTGGTCGAGGTGGCCGCTCAGATAGCGGTAGCAGGCGGCTACCGCCTCGCGCCGGACGGCAGGTAGCCGTTCCCGGTCGGCCTGGGCGGTCGTCTCGTCGGCGGCGCGAGCGGCCTGGCCTGCGAGCATCGTGGTCAGGTGGTCGGCGGCCCAGGCTTCGGCTGCGTGCCCCGTCTCCCGCCAGGGCCGCACCCGCTCCTCCGGCCCGACCACGAGCGGCACGGCACCGGAACGGACCTGTTCCTCCTCACGCCGGGCGCGCAGGTCCAAGTGGTCCTGCAGCAGCAGGCGGAGCAGTTCCCGCCCGGCATCCTCGAGGTGTTCTTCCCGTTCAGCATGGGTCCACCGGCTCGCATCGCGCCCGACAGGGTGACTGTCAGCGTCTTGAAGGCGCTGATCGAGCGGGCAAAGGGGTCAGCGGTGGCATGAGTGTTGAACGGTTTCATCTCCGGGGCTGTTCTCGTCCTGCATCCGATCTGGGTCGTACCTTCGAATGTAGGCGTAAGAGCCCTGTTTTCAGCGGGAGTCGGGCGAAACGCCGGCTCCGCAGGCTCCTCCACTTTGGCGCCGGCCATCTTCGCCACCACCAGCTGCTCCAACGCGCCGCGTACTCATCGTGCAGCTCGGCGATCTCGACGCTGGCGAGCTGGTCCATCAGCAACTCGGCAAGCTCCAACTCCCGCTCCGTGACGGGCGCTGGCGATGACAGGTCGTCGGGCTCGCGGCCCTCCTTCGGCCACAGCAGCGTGTGCAGTACGAGCATCTTGTGGCGCGGCCGCAGCACCGCGAGGCGCTCCCGGTTGCGGATTGTCACCTTCGCCACCGCCACGGTGCCGCGCCGTAGCCGGGACTTCGACGAGTAGCGCATATGGCCGCTGACCCTGCTCGGTCGCGGCGCCGTCGCAGTACGGCTTGGAGTGGAGCACCGGGTCGATGGCGCGGTCGTCCACGAAGCCGAGTACGTCGACGGTCTTGGTCTTCTTCCCTTAAGGGGTCTGACGGGCATTGGTGCTGTTCCTGCGCGGATGTCCCCGGTCTTGGGCCGTTGCGGTGCCTGGCCGGTGGGTCGTTGGCGTTGCGCCGGGGAGCCAGAGTGCGGCCCCGAGGGGGCGGGGCTGCACTCTGGGGGGCCGTCCCCGGTGTCGGAAGGGCTCGGTGGCGGGGTTGGGGGCCGGGGTGTTTGCCTGTCGGGCAGGCTTCGGTACCCATAGCCAGCGGTCGGCTCGAGGACCAGGTGGTGGGCCGGCTTGGCGCCAGCCCGGCCTGCCTGCCGGCCTATCCGAAGAGCTGGAGGCGGGTTTTGACGCCGTCGGCTTCGAAGTCGTAGATGTTGTGGTTGATGCGGAGGCCGTCGACGGCGCCGATCCACATGTTGTCGCGGCCCTTGCCGACGGCGACGGTGAGGATGGTCGGCGGTGCGATGCCGCCGGTGAAGGAGGCCTTCAGCTGGGTGAACGTGCACGGCGTGGCCTGGGTGCAGGAGGTCTCGTTGCCGGTGAGGAACCAGGTGCCGGTCGTGGTGGCGTCGATGTACGGGCTCCAGCGGTCCACCACGGGGGAGGCGGGCGGGGCCCATACCATGGTGGAGTAGTTGTCGCCGGCGGTCATGTTCGGGTCGATCTCGAACCTGATGTTCGGCATGTTGGTCGGGCCGCCGTAGCCGACGTTCTCACTGGTCTGGAAGACGTGGAAGCCGACCTTGGTCAGGCCGAGAACCGGGTTGCCGTAGAAGTCGCGTTCGTTGCCGAAGTCGACCTTCTCGCTGGGGGGAGTCAGCGTGGTGGAGTTGTTCGCGACTTCGATGCCCAGGCTGCCGGTGCCGTGAGGCGGCCGGGCGGCGGATGCCGGTACGCCGAAGGAGCCGACCGGTCCGTTCCTCAGTATGGCGACGGGGGAGCCGATCGTGTTTCGGGTGATCACTCCCCAGTTGTCTGCGAAGAGATCTCTTTCGTCCGCGAGGGCAGTCGTCGATCCTGGGACTGTCGACGCCGCTATCGCGGCCAGGGCTATGACCGCGAGTGCGCCTCGGCGCACGCCAAATCGAGCGTTCACTGATGTCCCTTTCATGGGTGGAGGTCAGCCAGGCGCTTCTGGCAAATGCCAGATGCATAGCACCCTGGCAGATACGCACGGTCACCGTATATGACATGCGGTGATGGCGCCTGCTGGGAACGGGGCAGACCAGGGCAGCGCGGCCGCCTTGATGGGCAGCATCGCCCAAGACCTCGCGCATCGTTCCGCACGTCTCAACGACCGCTACTGCGGCCCCCCGTGCAGGTCAGACAACGCCCGAACAGCACGCTCACCGCTGCCGGGTCATGCGCTGGCCCGCCCTGGAGCCGTCCAAGGCCGTGGCCGCCCCGTCGGGCGGCTTGTCCAGCGCTGCCGGGACGGTGCCGAGAAGGGGCTCTGGCCCCCTGGTGGCCCCCGGACGCGGCCCAGGCCGCCGGCCGCGCCCGTGATGCCCGTGCGCCGCGCCCGCGCCCGCGGGACAGCACGGAAAAGCGCCGGTGGGCGGGGACGTGATCACGGCCCCGCCCACCGGCGGCTTTGACTGGTTCAGCTCAGTACAACTCAGTTCGGGTCAGTTTTGGTCGGTGACCTCGAAATGCAGCCGAACATGGGTCGCCGAATCGGCGCCGGCCAGCGTGACACCAGTCGGACCCGGCTTGGCCGCCCCCGGAACGCTGATGGTCGCGCCGTGGATCACACCGTCGGCGTTCGCGTGCACGGTGATGAAGGCGAGACCGTCACCGAAGCCGATCCTCACGGCCTCGTTCGGCGCGAACCCGCTGGCGTTGACGACGATCGCCGTGGCGCGCGGCCCCGACGTCGTCGACAACAGCACGTCCGGTCGGTACGTCCGCGCCTCCGGTTCATCGGTCACCCGGACGGTGGCCGTCGCCGGAGTCCGTGAGGACATGCCGGCCGCGGTGATGGCGTACCGGCCGGGCTGCGCGTCGTCGGACGCCGCGACGGACGCGTGGACCGCACCCGTCGCAGAGGCCTCGACCGTCACGCTGCGCGCCGGGCTGGTGCCCAGCTTGACGGTCACGCGCTCGCCGGCGGCGAACCCGCTGCCGTTGACGGTGATCGCGTCACCGGCCCCGACGGTGGTGGATGCCGATGCCGAGATCGACGGCTGCAGCGCCGCCTTCCCCACGGTCACGGTGAACGTCTCGGTCCTGCTGGACAGCGTGTCCCACGTGGTGACGTGCACGGTGTACGTGCCCTGCTGCACGTACGTGTGCTCTCCATCGATCGCACCGGACGCGTCGACCGTGGCGTCGGACGGAACCGTGCCGTCACCCCATTGGACGCGGGCCTGGTAGCCCGTCGGGCCGGGAACGCCGCCGGTCACCGAACCGAGGTCCGCCGCGAGGACCTTCCCCGGGGTGGCCGTCCGGTCCTTGGGAGTGGTCGTCACCAGCGCGGGCGCCGGCGTGCCGTCGTGGGCGACGGCGAACACGTGGATCCGGCCGGCGGAACCGGCGTCGCCGGTCTGCTGGGGCAGGGTCACCGACACCAGCGTCTTGCCCGCCGGGATCTGGAACGGCGTGGTGGCGAACAGGAACGGTTGGGCGCTGTCCCGGCTCGTGCCGAGCAGTCGGTAGGCGGACTTGGCGACGACGATGTTGCCGAAGGACGGCGTGCCGCCTGCGTTGCCGCCCAGCGTCCAGTCGCTCATCTGGATCGGGACGGCGGCGGTGCTGCCGTCGCTGAATGTCGCCGTGCCGGTGGTGTTCTGGTTGCCCTGCGTGCCGGCGCCGATGAACGAGATGCTCTTCGCGTCGGCCGGCAGGTTGAGCGCGAGCGTGCTGCCGTTGCCCGTCGCGTTGTCCGGCTGGCCGGCCGGGGTCTCCGGCAGCGTGAAGTGCAGCGCCGTGCCGGGCACGTCGTGCTGCTGGCCCTGGGTCACGCCGGCCGCCTTGAGAGCGGCACGCGAGTACGCCCAGGACTTGCTGTCGCAGTTCGCGGCGAGCGCGCCCTCGTCCCCGATGCAGACGGTGTCGAAGGCGGCGGTGAGGCTGGAGCTCGGCGCGTACGCGACGTCGGCCCCGACCGTGCCCGAGCCCTGGACGGTGCCGTCGGTCACCGTGACGTTCGCCTGGTAGTAGCCGGGCTTGGAGTAGGTGTGCGTACCGCTGACGCTGTACACGCCCCGCGAGCTCAGAGCCGTGGTGCCCGTGGTGACCGGCGAGCCGTCACCCCAGTCGATCGTGGCCTGGTAGCCGCTCGCGGTGCCCCCGGTGACGGTGGCCAGGGGTGCCGAGACCGCGACGCCGGAGGTCGCGTGCAGCCCGCTGCTCACGCCGGCGACCGTGAGGTCGCCGCCACCGAGCTGGACGTCGCCGCCCGCGAGCAGTTCGACCTCGGCGAGGTTGGTCTGCGCGGCGCCGGCGGTCTCCTTCACGACCAGGCGGAACCGTGCGAACTTGCCCGGATTGCCGATCTTGAACGCCCGGGTCTGGTTACGCGACGGGAACACCTCGCGGTGACGCGAGTCGAGCGTGGTCCAGGTGATCCCGTCGTTGGAGGCCTGCAGCTTCCAGTCCGTCGGGTCGCCCGCACCCGCACCGGAGGTGAGGGTGTAGTACGACGGCCTCTGCTTGCCCCCGCGGTAGACCCAGCCGATCTGGGGCTCGTCGGTGGCGAAGGTCATCTGCGTGGTCGACGAGTCGTCGAACAGCTTCGACGCGTCCTGCCCGTCGCTGGTGGTCGCGGTGCCGAGGCCCGGACCCGTGGTGTCCTGCAAGGGCTTGGGCACGTCTGTGCCCTTGGTCAGCGACGGCGGCGCGTCCTTCTTGCCGGTGCCCCAGGACGACGGCTGCGAGCCCATTGCGAAGTCGATCGTGCCGCCGTGGACGAGCTTGGCGGAGTCGACGGACACCGCGCGCTGGGTCTTGCCGTTGACCTTCACACCCTGCACGTAGACGTTCTTGGTGCTGTTGCCCGGCGCGTTGACAACGATGTCGCCGCTCTTGCGGTGGACGGTCATCTTGGTGAACTGCGGCGAGCCTATGGCCCAGTTGGAGGAGCCGGCCTGCAGCGGGTAGATGCCCAGCGAGCTGAGGATGTACCACGACGACATCTCGCCGTTGTCCTCGTCACCCGGGTAGCCCTGGCCGATCTCGTCGCCGACGTAGAGGCGCTGCAGGATCTCCCGCACGATCGCCTGCGTCTTGGACGGCGCACCGGCGTAGTCGTACATGTACGGGATGTGGTGCGAGGGCTGGTTGCTCATGCCGAGTTGGCCCAGGCGCACCGCCTGCGCCTCGAGCATCTCGTGGATCGTGCCGTTGTACCCACCGGGGTGGTCGGCGTTCTCCGGGGTGGAGAAGAACTGGTCGAGCTTCTGCTCCAGCTGCTTCTGACCGCCGTAGAGGTTGGCCAGGCCCTGGCCGTCCTGCTGCGCGGTGAACGCGAAGTTCCAGCCGTTCGTCTCGGTGTAGGCGCCGCCCCAGTCGAGCGGGTTGCCGGTGAGGAACGTGCCGTTGGCCTGGCGTCCCTCGAAGAACTTGCTGTCCTTGTCGAAGAGGTTGACGTAGTTGCGGGCGCGCTGGAGGAAGTACTCCGACTCCTCCTTGATCCGCTTGCGGTCCTCCTTCGGCACCGACTTGTCGTCGGCCAGGGCCGCGCCCATGTTGCCGATGCCGTAGTCGTTGATGAAGCCTTCCAGCGCCCACGACACGGACTCGCCGGTGGAGGTCGGTGTGTAACCGAGGAACAGCCCGTTCTCGATGCCCTTGCGGCCGACCTCGCTGCGGCCGGACGCGACAGTGGCGTCCTTGACCGCCGCCTCGTACGCGCCGAGCGGGTCGGGCACGTCGACACCGTTGAGGTAGGCCTCGGCCAGTGCCACGTTGGCGCTGGTGCCGGTCATCAGGTCGGCGTAGCCGGGTGAGGACCAGCGGGCTATCCACCCGCCGTCGCGGTACTGCTGGACGAAGCCGTCGGCGATCTTGGCCGCGACGTCCGGGTACAGCAGCGAGTACGCGGGCCACACGGTGCGGTAGGTGTCCCAGAACCCGTTGTTGACGTAGATCTGGCCGTCCACGACCTTGGCGCCGGTCTGCGTGGCGGTCGACGTGCCGGTCGGTGCCGACACCGGGCTCGCGTACTGCCAGCGCGGCGCGGCTGCGGTGCCGGTGTTCTCCGACTGCGAGTTCGGGTACAGGTTCAGCCGGTAGAGGTTCGAGTAGAGCGTGACCTTCTGCGTCTCGTTCGCGCCCTGCACCTCGATCCGGCCGAGCCGGTCCTTCCACGTCGCGGTGGCCGCGTCGTGGATCTGGTCGAAGCTCTGCCCGGTGACCTCCAAGCCGAGGTTCTTGCCCGCCTGGTCGACCGAGAGGAACGAGGTCGCGATCCGCAGCGTCACCTGCCGGCTCGCGGAGGTGTCGAAGGTGGCGGAAGTGGCGGAGGTCGCCGTAGGCGCCCGGTCGAAGGTGCCGGACACGAACATCCGGCTGCGACCGGCCGACAGACCGCTTCCGTTGTCCACCCAGCCGGTGAAGGTGCCGTCCGTGCCGATGGTGAACGTGCCGTTGTAGAAGACCAGGCTTCCGGTGGCCTGCCCGGACGGGAAGGTGAACTGCATGATGCCACCGTGGTCGGTGGGCGACATCTGCGCCTTCAGGCCGTTCTGCGTGGTGACCTGGTAGAAGTCCGGCCGCGCGATCTCGTCGTCGTGGCTGAAGGCGAGTGCGCGTCCGCTGGGCGCTCCGGTGAGCGAGCCCCCGGCCGGCACCGGCATGACCGACATCTGGTTGCGGTCACCCATCCACGGGCTGGGCTCGTGCGAGATCGCGAGTCCCTGCAGCGTCGGCAGGTTGGCCGCGTTGTTGCCCGACTGGTAGTCATACTGCCAGGAGTTGGACGCGGCGTTGGTGACCGGCGTGAAGAAGTTGAAGCCGTTCGGCATCGCCGAGATCGGCAGGTTGTTGCCGCGCGAGAACCCGCCGGACGCGTTGGTGCCGCGCCGGGTGTCGACGAAGTTGGTCAGGCTGGAGCCGTCCACCGGCGTCGGGGTGCCCGACACGGTGACGGCGTCGAGCCAGCCCTGGAAACGCGTCGAGGCGGTGGCCTTGGGGTCGTCGTAGGAGAGCAGGACGCGGTCGATCGTCTTGCCGCCTGCGACTGCCCCGATCTCGGACTGCACCGCGTTCCACTGGTCGGCGTAGAGCACCTTCGACGCCCCCTGCCCGGCCGCGGTGAGCGCGTAGCCGTGCTGGTCGACGGGCGAGAGGCCGCTCAGGTAGGTGCCGTCGGTGAAGTGCAGGTCGACGGCCGCGTAGGTGGACGGGTACTGGGTGTCCTTGGCGGTGAACTCGGGGAAGATCTTGTACGACAGTCGGGTCTTGGGTCCGACCGGGATGTCGACGTCGAAGAGCTTGTTGGTCGCGTACGAGCGGCCGTCGGCCCGCGCGCCGCCCGAGTACCGCAGCGAGGCCACGCCGGAGAACCCGGCCCCCGGCTTGTGGTTGTAGCCGCTGACCGGTCCCGCGCCGGCGACACTGACCATCGGGGTGGCAGGCGGCAGGACGTTCGAGCCGTCGCTGACGTTCCAGTCCGCGAGCTGGAGGATCGAGTCACCGGAGTTCGCAGTGACGTTCAGCCGGAAGTACGCGTAGGCCGTCGTGTTGCTGAAGCTGTAGGTGTTGGTGGCGAACCGCCCGCTGAAGCTCACACCCGTCCGCGTGTCCAGGTCGGTCCACGCGCTGCCGTCGTTCGACCCCTGAACGGTGAAGTCCTTGGGGTCGCGGCCCGCCGCGTCGTTCGCGGAGGTAAGCGAGTACTTCACCACCGCCGCGGGCTTGGCCAGCCGGTACGTCACCCAGCCGGTTTTGGCGAACGCCAGCCACTTGGTCGACGGATTGGCGTCCTTGACGTTGGAGGCGATTTCCCCGGGCGGGTTGTCGGCGCTGGCGGTCACCTCGCTGACCTGGTCGAGCAGGCTGCCGGGCAGTCCGGTGGAGCTCGATCCGCTCAGGTTCTCCTGGACCGGCTTGCCGCTGCCGTTGACCTCGACAGTGCTCGCCGCGGCCTGCGGGTCGGCCGACTCGAAGGAGGAACTGAAGTTGCCGGGCGGCAGCGCCGCGGCACCCACCGAGGGTGCGACGGCCAGCAGCCCCACGGGCAACGACAGGGCTATCGCCGCGCCGGCCCATCTTCGCAAGGACAAATGGCGGGCAGAGGGGGAAGGTGACACGGAGGGACCTTTCGTCATTGGAGGTCGGGAGCATCACGTCGGGGCTCGCCGCGGCTCGGTCCTGGACGGCGCCAGGAGGCGGTTCGACCCGGAGTACAGGTCAGTACAGGTCAGTACAGGTCAGTACAGGTCAGAACAGGTCAGTACGAAGCGGTGCCGCGATCGCCGACGCGGGGCGGCGACGACCGCCCCGGCCCCATACATGAGTTGGGGCGAGGGTCCTGGATCACGCGGAAGCTCCGTAAAGGGATGGGGGACTCGTAAAAGGGCACACCTGCCGTAGATCGCGGTTAGCGTGTTCCTTTCCAGACAACGTTGTCAAGAGGGGAGCGCGTAACCCCCGTGAAATAACCCGTTCTCCTTCCCGGTTCGCCCGGCTGCGACCGGGCGGGCGGACGGGGGCCCGCGATCGGTCCGCACCCAACCGCCGTCTGCGATCAGGAACTTCGCGGGAGGCTGCGCCGTGACGGGCGGAGGAGGACCGGGCGGCTCATGCCTGCGGGAGCATCAGCGCGTTGAGCTCGCCCCAGGGGATGCCGCCCGCGACGGCGGCGTACGCCCCGGTGGCGAGCAGTTCTCGGGCGGCGCGGTCGACGAGGGCGTAGGTGGCCTCGGCGACCGCGCTGCGCCCACATCTCCGACGCTGTCGCAGGTGCTCCGGTTCGGCCCTGCTTGGGCCGGACGCCGGCTTCTTCACCGCGTGCGGCTGCCGAGGCGGGTCAGGGTGTGCGACCCGCGGTAGACGTGCCCGGTCGGGCCGTTAGTCGAGAACATCCACCGTTCGCCGTCCGGTCCCGCAAGGGGCTGACTGTGCGGTTTGAACGCGCCGGCCACGGCTGTCAGGGCGCGGCTGTCCCATCGCACGACGACGCGCTGCTGGACGAGTCCCCAGGGGGCTACTGCTTGCGTCCCCATGGCTGCCACTGCCCTCGCTCCGTATGGGCGGCCAGTGGGTGGGCGGGGACCGTCAGCCTTGCGCCAGCTGGCAATCGCACCCCACGTAAGAAGGCCGCTGAAGACGAGGCTGCCGATCAGGCTGGGCCCATCGGTGGCCTTGGACACTGCGATGAGGCCGCCAAGAGCGTTGAAACCGAGGAACAGAGCCAGGAGGATCCACAGAACCTTCCGCATGGGGCCGGGCTGCGTCGGGTCAGGCCGCGTCGGGTCAGGCCCACGGCCCAGGGCTCTTCGCCATGCGCTGCGGGCACCGAAGCCGAGCCCGACAGTGATGGGGCCGAAGATGATCGCAGCGGGAATGAGTTCGGCAGGACCGATTCGGTCACCGACGATGACAACGGCGCGGAGGATCAGGGCAGTCGGCGCGACGGTGATCAGGCTGAGAGCGGCGGCGAAGACGGCCCAGGGCATGGATTTCATGGCGGCACCTTAAACCCCTGCTGGCTTGCGACGTTACCCGGTACAGGCCCACGCGGGGCGCGACGCCGGCCGCAGTCAGCAGCGTGGCGCAGCCGTGCCGGGCACCTTGCAATCGGATCACGCGAAGGCCGGAACGCAGCCGGCTCTGCCGACAGTCCACGCTGCCGGCGGAAGCCGCCACGGGCCCGGGGGATGCCGAGGCGCGGGCCGGGCGGATCGCCGACCGGCAGGTCGATTCCGGACGGCTCGTGCGCTTGGTGCCGGCCGTGGTCCGGCGTGTCGATGAGCGCATCTGCAAAGCCGTGCGGCTTCGCCTCATCTGGCACCGTGGCGACCCGCGGTGGGCATCACCCCGCAGTTGTCCGACGCCGAGCTGGTCACCCTGGCGGTGATGCAGGCCCTCCACGGCTACGTCTCCGAGGCCCGCTGGCTGCGGCACTGGCATGCCCGCATGCGGTACCTGTTCCCGTACCTGCCCCTGCAGCCCGGCTACAACAAGCGACTGCGACGGGCTCCCGAGCTGATCCGGACAGCTATCCGGGTACTGGCCACCGACACCGCACTGTGGGATGACGACGTATGGGTCGTGGACTCCACACCAGTGGAATGCGGACGCTCCAAGGAGGTAGTCAAACGCTCGGACCTGGCCGGATGGGCCGAGTAGGGCTACTGCGCCAGCCACAGCCGCTTCTTTTGGCACCTGGTCTGCACCCTGCACGGTCTCCCAGTCGCCTTCGCGCTCACCGGCGCCAAGGCCGACGAACGCGAGCCTCTGCTGGACCTGCTGGCCGTCGAACCAGAGCTGACCGCTGACCGCCCGGGCCAGACACTCATCGCCGACCGGCACTACTACGGCCGCGAGTTCGAGCGGCGGCTGGCCCAGCTGAACGTGCGGTTACTGCGGCCGGCCCGCAAGGGCGAAACCCAACGGGCCGGAGCACACCTGTTCAAGCCGCTACGGCAGCTGATCGAGTCGGTCAACGACACCCTCAAAGGCCAGCTCGACCTCGAGCGGCACGGCGGCCGCACACCCAGCGGGGTGGCCGTCCCCATCCTGCAGCGACTCCTCGCCCTGACCGCCGCCATCTGGCACAACCACCACACCGGCCAGCCGACCCTGCGCTCCCTGACCGCCTACCACCACTAACCCTTGGAATCGATCATCTAGTGTCCTGAGTCGTTAATTCGGTTCAGATATCCGGCGAGGCGTTCGAAGATTTCGTCTGCGGTTTTCGTCCAGACGAAGGGCTTCGGGTCGTCGTTCCAGGTCTGGATCCAGGTGCGGATGTCCTTCTCCAGGGCCTGGATGTTCTTGTGGACGCCTCGCCGTATCTGTTGGGTCGTCAGCAGCCCGAACCACCGCTCGACCTGGTTGAGCCAGGAGCTGCTGGTGGGGGTGAAGAGCACGTGGAACCGCGGTCGGGCGGCCAGCCACCGCTGGATGGAGGTCAGTACCAGCTCAGCCTTCGGCCGTCCCGTCCTCGCCAGCCAGCCATCATGCCGAACCATCACCGACTTACGCAGCGAATCAACGACTCAGGACACTAGAGGAGGCCGGTGCGTATGTGCTGCGTGAGGTTGTCGTGGATTTCGCGCAGCCATGGGGTGCGGACGGCTGGCAGCCGGGTCAGGGTTCGCTGGAAGACTCCCCAGTCGATCCGGAACACGTCATGGACACGCGGCGTTGGCGGGTCGTCGCGAAGGACGCCGTCGGGTAGCAGACCCGATGCGGGGACGGGCAGTTGCCGCTCGGGGAAGACCAGCCGGAGCCACACCCCGAACGGCAACGGCACCAGGCGCGCCGGGGCGGCCGGGGCCCATGCCTTCCCGGTCTGCGGGTGGGACGGCACGAGGAGGATGTCCGCGTCAGCGTTGCGGGCGGGCTGTCCCGGTCCGGCCAGGACGGCGCGCCGCGCCGGCGGACCGGCCGGCAAGAGGGTGTCGAGGGCGCGTTGGAACATCGTTGCGGTCAGGCCGTCCTGAACGGCTACCGCCCGGCCTTCCGAGGCCACCAGGAGGTGGGCGAGCGCCTGCCCGGCTGCGGCCACCCACTGTGGGCTCCAGTGCCACCGGTCGCCCGCCCGGAACGGCTCTCCCCACGGGGCAATCGGCTCGGTCGGGGGCACGCCCGCCCCCTGCGCGAGCAGGTCCGCCCAGGACAACGGCCCGGCGTCGGCGCCTGCGACGGGAAGGCGGCGCACGGCGTTCGGTGCGAGCCAAACGGCCTGCCAGAGCGAGCAGTCGTCGATCCTGCTCGCCACGAGAAGACCGCATGCCGCGCAGGCCATGTTGGGGCCGTCACTCCCGTTGAAGCCGCAGCAGGCGCCGCCGCGCTTCTCCGGGTTCAGCACGGCGCCATGGGCGTCTCCCGGTGCGATGACAATCGCGCCTGGCACGGCGTCGGACAGGGCGGCGACGGGCGCGTAGATGCCGCGGGCAGCCGCCTCGTCCGGATCGATCTTCTCCCACCTTCGCCACGGTGGCCCCCAGGGCTCCAGTTCCACGGCGAACGTCCCCGATGCCATGAGCACCGGGAGCTGAAGCCCGTTCCCGTACTGCTGACGAGCGTGGGCCGGCAGGGCAACCTGGGACAACGGGGCGGTCAGCTCGGCGCCACACCGCACACACACGAAAACGAACAAACGTCCTCCGCTCAGGAACAGGGGCGGGCATCGTCGCAGCTCCGTGGCAGACAGGCCAACGTATTTTCAAGTCGCTGTGGGGCCGAAGCACAGCCACGACGCTGAGCATCACCGTTCGAAATCTCGTCTGGCTCTGATGCCTTCTGAAGTGGTGAACATCTACTGCCCGTTCTCGTGGACAAAGCCAGCCTGAGCCGCGGTCGGCGGTCAGGTCCTCGGCTGTCGGGATCGTTCGCTGGCCGATGCGGTGCGGTCCCCCTGAGTCGGCCACGCCGCCAGGCCCTGCCACAGAGGACCGGCGCCGCGGTCACGACGCCACTGTCACCGGCAACCCCAGCTGCCACGGCAAAGAGGACACCGCCTCCCACGCCCGGCCCATCACCACCAGCTCCTGGGGCGGAGCCAGTGGCTCCAGCGGCCCGAATCGGTACCCCGGCGGGGGAGGGGCCTGCCGCAGGCGCTCCACGACCCGAATCGTGTTGCGATGCTTCATCAGCCCCATCAACAGTGCCACGTAACCGTCATGGGCTATCTGCCGCTGCAGGCTCAGTCGCTGCCCCACCCAAGTGGGCCACGGCCCGTCAGCCAGCCCGGGTCCGCGTTGTCGAAACTGCGGCCTCACATGCGCTGCCGCTCCTGCACCGCCATCGCCTCGGCCACCGTGATCATCTCCGGGTACTCCACCAGCGGACCGCCCGCAGCCGGCCGCTCGCTCACCGACTTGCCGCGCCCAGGGAATCCGGGCTGGTGGCCAACGCTAAGCTGTGCGATCTCGGTGGAGAGTATCCGATAGTCCCTATTTCGCTGTGGTGGGGGCTGTGAGAAGGTATCCCGCCAGGCAGGTGTGGGCAATTGGGGTGCCGGGTGCTGGGGTAATGTGCGCGACACGATGATTCTCAACGTGGAGTGCGAGCGCCGCGAATGGTTCGCTGAGACAAGCGACGAAGTTTCCGCCGTGGTCGCTGACGTTCTCGGTCACCTGCAGTGCTGGAACAAGCGTGGTGAGTATTGGCACCCAGGGAACACGGCTTGGTTCGCGTGGTTGGAACATCGACACGTGGACAGAGGGCACATTCCAAACAACTTCCTGGTGGTCTCTCTGAACAGGGAGACGGGCTACGGTGGACTGATCTGGTTCGTCAACGCGGGTTACCCAGGTCCGGAGCCGGATGAGGTTTTGGACAACATCTGGGTCTCGGACAATCCCAACCCGCCCGCTTTCGACCCGGAAGTCATTTCCAATCCGGGCGAACCGTATTGGTTCGAACCGCGCAGCACACTGCCGGCGGCGGACATCGAAGCCGCAGTCGAGGAGTTCTGCCGGGTGCGCACGGGCATCCGCCCCGAGTGCGTGCAGTGGACACTGGGTGAAGTGAGCGGGAGGCGCGCCGACCGCCGTCCCGAGCAGCACGAGGCGGTGTGACCGTGAGGGCGGCATCATCGGCCAGGTCGCTGGGCTGTTTGCCGTCACCAAGATCGACGGCGCCGAAGGCGCGGCCTGAATCGATTGGGAAACCGCCATGCGGGGCTTCGACGCGGGGAAACGGTGAACGGAGGGGCGTGGGTGTGGAGCGCAGTGATGTCACGCGGGACGACAGCACGTAGGTAGGTCTGTCCCTGGACGTACGGCACCGTCACCAGCCGGGACTGTGCGTGTTCAGTGCGGGGCAGCGGCTGCTGGTCTCCCAGCTGTCGCGGCCCGTGCTGCTTGCCGTTGTCGACGACCACCTCCAGGGGGCGTGGACTCCTGGCGCACTGACGAGTACCGCTCCTTCGTTCCGCCATTGCGTGCCGATGCGGGGCGCGCCCTGGTGGGCAGCCCGGATCGGTGGGCTCATCGCCTTGCCCAGTACCTGATCGATTCGGCGGGCAGCCCGTTGCACGAGGGCCGGTGGCTGCTCTCGTGCGAAAGTCCGCTTCGGCGCTGGCGCCACGCCGACGCTTCGCATGCCGAGTACTGGGGCTCCATGCTCGTCGACGGTCATCCGAACGGATACATCGACTGGTTTGTCCACAATCATTCGTGGGAGATCCTTCCGCTGCGACCGATGCCCGATGCCGACGACAGCCGGGTCAAGGCCTACCGCAAGCAGGCCCGTGAAGGGACGCTTCCGCCCGTCCTGTTGTGGTGGGTCAGTGGCCTTGATTGCCATCTGATCCTGGACGGTCACGCGCGGCTTGCCGCGGCGATAGCCGAGTCCGTCGATCCACCGTTGCTGCAGTTGCACCGCACGCTGCTGCGCGAGCGGTTCCTCATGTACCGGCCCGGCCGGCAGGGTTGCGTCCTTGGAAGTGGTGTAGCGGGTTGGACCTGATGCGGGGGTTTGCTCCGGCGTCTGGGTTGGTGCCCGCATAGACAAACGGCCACCGGCTGATCTTCGAAGTGTCGAAGCCTCGAAGGAGATCAGCACGATGACCGCACCTGACAGTCTGCCCCTGCACGCGCTTGCCGAGGAGAACCTCGCCGCGGCGAGTCCGGATCTGTTGCGCGCGATGGTCAGGACCTTCGCCGACGCGCTGATGTCCGCGGAGGCAGATGCCCTCTGCAACGCGGAATACGGGCAGGTCAGCGACGAACGCGTCAACCACCGCAACGGATATCGCCCGCGCGAGTGGGACACCAGGGCCAGCACCGTCGAGCTGGCCAGGAAGTAGCTGCCGTTACGGAGCTTGTGCACTGGCTCCTGGAACGACGACGCGGCAGGGCCGAACAGGCCCTGATCTCGGTGGTCGCCACTGCCTACCTGCTGGGCGTCACTACCCGCCGGGTCGAGAAACTCGCCGGGTCTCTCGGCGTCACGCAACTGTAGAAGTCCCAGACAAACGCATACGGGCCCGCGTCCAGCAGCCGGTTACGGAACGCGGCGACCTGTTCGTCCAATGCTTGGACATCGCGCTGACCTGGGTTGACGCGCTGACCCAGAAGGTCCGCGAGGATGGCCGCATCATCAACGTCCATGCGCTGATCGCGGTCGGTGTCAACGCCGACGGACATCGCGAGATCCTCGGCCTGGACGTCGCCACCGCCGAAGACGGAGCCGGCTGGCTGGCCTTCCAGCGCTCGCTCATCGCCCGCGGCCTGACCGGCGTCCAGCTCGTCGTCTCCGACGCCCACGCTGGCCTGGTCGACGCGATCGGAGCCGTCCTGCCCGGGGCTTCGTGGCAGCGCTGCCGCACCCACTACGCCCGCAACCTGCTGAGCCAGGTTCCCCAATCAGCGCAGCCGGCGACAACGCGGCCATGGAGTCCTTCCTCAGCCTGCTGCAGAAGAACACCACCGCCGCCGCAGACAAGCCGCACTCGGTCACCTGACCCCGTCGAATTCGAGACCCTCATGACCCCACCGGCCCTCCAAGCCGCGTGACCCAACCTGTCACCCGATCGTGCAGCAGACCCGAACGCGTACCGCACCTACCGCGGCCTTCGCGTACGTACCACTTACGGCACAGTGTAACTGCCGGACTCCGTGGGCGACTGCTAAGTCGTTGCCGCCAGGCGTTCTTCGGGGTAGATGTGACGGTTGGTCGTGTGGTCTGGGGTGTTCAGGCGTGCAGGCTGCTCATGGGGCGCGGTCGCTGTGTTGTTAATGGGGTAGGCCCAGTTCGCCTGCACGTAGCCCGGCTTGAAAGCGGGAGTCGGCTTCGAGTTTGGCCATCAGCTCGGCTACACGCCGTCGGTAGGTGCGCAGTGAGACGCCGAGTCGTCTTGCCGCTGATTCGTCGGTCAGGCCCGAACCGAGGGCTTTGAGGATCATCCGGCCGTCGGCATCAAGGTGCTGGACGTCGCTGTGCAGATAGGTTTCGAGATCGACGGCGGTGTCCCAGATCGCCTGGAACAGCGAGTGAACGCCGTTGACCAGGATCTGCGACGTCGTCACGGTGTACTCGCGGCCGGTGGGGGTCTGCTGGCCGGCAAGGATCATCACCCGCCGGTCGATGAGGATGGTTTCGTGGGGCAGCGGTGAACGGCTGATCCGAACGAGAGCGCCCTTACTCCGCACCAGCCGCAGGTGTGCGCGGGCCTCCTCGTCGGCGAGTGCCACCGGGCTGAGCAGCTTCCGGGGGGTGAAGTCAGCGGGTTCCGCAGCGCGCATCCGATTCCGGACCGAGGCCCTGGCCTCGGGTTGTGACCAGGTCTTGAGATCCCGGGCGGCGCACAGGAACTCGGTCCGCGCGGACTCGAAGAGGTGGCCTGCGCGCGCGGTCAGCTCTGCGTCTCCTCGCACTGAAAAAACCTCTTCGTTCCGCATCCCGCCAGTCTGGCAGCATGCTGCCACGAGCTCGCTGGGCGTCGTGGCGGCGGACACCATGAGCGTCATGACGATCAAGACTTTCTCCCTCGGCGGAGAGCTGACGGTCAACCGGCTCGGCTTCGGCGCGATGCGCCTGGCGATGGGCACCTTCGCCGGTCCGGCGCGAGATCCCGAGACGGGCATCGCGGTGCTCCGCAGGGCCGTGGAACTGGGCGTGAACCACATCGACACGGCCGGCTTCTACGGCAGGGACGTGGTGTGGGCCAACGAGCTGATCCGTACGGCATTGGCCCCTTACCGTGACGACCTGGTGATCGCGACGAAGGTGGGGCCGTTGCCAGGACCGAACGGCGTGCCGAGCGGGCAGGCGACGGCTGATCAGCTGCGCGGCCTGGTCGAGACAGATCTGCGCTCTCTGGGTCTGAACCGGCTCGACCTGGTCTATCTGCGGGTCGGCGGGATGACCGGACCGGATGGCGAGTCGATCGCCGGACGGTTCGCGGTGCTGGCCGAACTCCGCGCGCAGGGGCTGATCCGGCACCTGGGTGTCAGTAATGTCGACGCCGCCCAGCTGGCGGAAGCCCGGGGGATCGCGCCCGTCGCGGCAGTGCAGAACCGGCACACCGGCGAGCCGGGGTTGCTGCCCGAGTGCGAGGAAGCGGGCATCGCGTATGTGCCGTACTTTCCGCTCGGCGGCGGCATCGGCAGCGGCCCGCTCGACGCCGAACGGCTCGCCAAGGTCGCGGCACGCCTGGGCGCGACCTCCGCGCAGGTCGCGATCGCCTCGCTGTTGGCGAAGTCGCCGTCGGTGTTGGCGATTCCGGGCACCGGCTCTCTCGATCACCTGGAGGAGAACCTCGCGGCGAACGGTCTCAGTCTCCGTGACGAGGACTTGTCTGACCTGCGAGGCTAACGGGTCGGCTCCGGAATTCAGCCTTTGGCCACATGACTGAGCACCGGCTTCGGGTGCGCGCGCAGATCGTGCTGCACGCGGCCGGCGGGCTGCCGAACGTGCGGATCCGGGTGGGTCGGCGTGCACGTGGATACCCACACCATGTGCCTTGGTTGGTGACGACCAGCACCGGACCGTCGGTCACTGTTCCGCGTCGCTACCGATGTCGGTGTCGCCGGTCCCGGCGTTGCCGTCGGGGCTGGTGGCGATGGCGGGTTGGGTGTGGGTGTTTGGACCGTGGCCCGGCATCTCCACGACGCCCTCCGTGGCGTTGAAGAACCGGGTGGTCTGCGTTGCCGGGTCCAGCTCGGCAGGGGTATGGGCGGGCGCGGTGCTACCCGGGTACGGCGCCATCCAACTGACGTCGAACGGCGGTGGGGGACAGTGGCGTTCCGGTGGACATTCGATCGGCGTGGCTGAACATGTCGTAGTCCTCCGTGGTCGCGGATCTGATGGAACCGCCGCGCGCTCCGGGTGATGATCCGGGCAGGCTCGTCGGTGCGCGCGGCGGGGTGGTGTTCGACCCGGTCCTTCTTCGTGGGCGGGTGTGGACGACACCCCGCTCGAACCGACGGCACGGACCTCCCCCGCTCGCGCGGGAAGGGCGCTCTCGTCCTCTCCTGTAGCTATCGGGGAAGGCTTCACCGTTCAGCGCTACCTCGCCGACCGGGCCACGTTCGTCGGGGTGGTGGATCGACGGCCACTCGGCGATCTCTTCTTTGAGGCTATGCGGTCCTACCTTGGTCGCGGGGTGGACGGGCCGTCAGGTCCAGAGACCCAGAGACGCCGGGTATGGCTTCTATTCGGTTGCCCTCGATGGTTCCACTCTCCTGGCCGCCCGGCGTCTCACGACGACTCGGCCGTTGATGAGGAAATGCGAACGCCTTCGAGTGGATCGCTGAGTAGGACCACGTCGGCGAGGTCGTCCGGGCGAACAGATCCAACGACCCGAGGAACTGGTGATCGTCTCTGTTACCGGCGTGCCGGAACGGTCCGTGCCGGTCACCTGCAGCGAGGCCCAGCCGGTGCCCGGCGCGGGCTCGGTCACCCGCGGGTCGCCGTGTCGGTCCCGGACCTCCGCCGCGTGTCAGGGGGCTTGGTCGTCGAAAGGCGACAGCCTGCCGTGGCACGTTTCTGATGTTGCCCTGTGGGCGTGGCTTGGCTAGGCCGTGGGCGGTTCGCCCGACAGCAGGGCCGCGCCGAGCGGGGTGAGGCTGTGCAGGACGGCGGTACCGATCCGGGTCGTGGTCACCAGCCCGGCGTTCCGCAGCACCCCCGCGTGCTGGCTGGCCGCCGCGAGGGAGACCTGGACCCGCTCGGCGAGCGCAGTGGTCGTGGCCGGCTCGCGCAGCGCCTGGAGCACCGCCGCCCGGGTCCGCCCGAGAAGCGGTCCGAGGGCGGCTCCCGGCGGTGCGGCCGGGGCCCCGGCAGGCTCGGGCACGTGCATCGGGTAGGCGAGCACGGTCGGCTCGTCGGGCATGTAACCGATCATCGGTCCGGTGGCGAACCAGGACGGCATGAGCAGCAGCCCGTGGCCGCACAGCGGGATTTCGTAGTCGTAGCGGGACGGCAGGTGCAAGACCGGGGGATCCCAGCGCCAGGTGGGAACGAGTGTGGTCAGCAGCGCGTCGACGCCCCCGCGCAGCAGCATCTCCGACCGCAGGGCGCGGTCCGCCGCGCCGTCGGTGCGGACCCGCGGCCACAGCGGGGCGATCGACGAGGCGAAATAGCTCTTCAGGTCGGCCGTCAGGACGCGTCGTGCGGCGAGCGACCCGGCGGCCAGCTCCAGCGTCCAGCGGCTCGGCGGCTCTTGGCCGCCGCCCGTCCCGCCGCCGCCCGTCCCGCCGCCGCCCGTCCCGCCGCCGCCCGTCCCGCCGCCGCCCGTCCCGCCGGCGCCCGGCAGGACGCGCAGATCGGCGGCGAGGCGGTCGGCGGGGGTGCGCCCGGCCAGGTCGACGGCGGTCGCGAGGTCCCCGGCGGCCGGCTGGAGCAGAAAGTCGGGCAGGTAGCCGTCACGCGGCACCAGGTCGAGCAGGACCCCGGCGCGGTCGGCCAGGCTGCCGTTCAACCGCCGCCGCCACTGCACGGCTGCGGGGTGCGCGCGGCCCGTTCCGGCGGCCGGCGCCCGCAGTCCGCGCACGCTGAGGGCCGCCTCCCACAGAGCGTTGGGCGCCGGGGCGAGCGTGACCCGGCGCAGATCAGCGGTGTCGAAGTGTAAGCGGATCATGACGACCGATTATCGGCCCGGCGGAGCCTTTCGCCCAGACGTGAAAGGCGATGCGGCCGCTCCCGGGGCCCCGGGAGGCTCTCGTGTGTCCCCGCGCCGCGGGGACACACGCCACACGTCCCGGAGGTTGTGACGATGCCCGGCACCACCCGACTCCCGCGGCTGTACACCGCTGTCCTGCTGACCGGCCTGATGGCCCTGCCCGTCCATGCCGCCCCGGCCGCCGCGCGTGAACTGCCGCGCACCTACGTCGTCTCCCGGGCGCCCGGTGTGCTGCCGGAGGGGATCGCGATCGATCGCGACGGCACGATGTACGTGTCCTCCGACGGTACCGGCGCGCTGTACCGCGGCGACGTCCGCGACGCCCGCTTTCGGCCCTTCCGCGCGCAGGGCCTCGCGGATCGCCCGAGCACACTGGGCGTGCACACCGACGGCCGGGGACGGGTGTACTCGGTCGGCGGCGCCGAGCTGACCGTCCACGACCGCCGCGGCCGCCTGCTCGCCACACGCACGGCGCAGGGCGGGCCGCTCGGTGCGTCCGACCTGAACGACCTCGTGATCACCGACGACGCCGTGTACGTCACGGACTGGGCCAACCCGGTGGTGTACCGGGCTGCCCTCCGCCACGGACGGCCCGGTCCGCTGGAGCCGTGGCTGGACATCCGCTCCGCTTTCCCGCAGTTCCCCGCGCAGTACTGGCTGCTGAACGGCATTGTCGCGGACCGGACGGGCCGCACGCTGCTGGTGGCGTCCAACGGGACCGAGGCGGTGTGGCGGGTGGACGTCGCCACCCGGGAGGTCGGCCAAGTGGACCTGGGCGGCGCGTCCTTCGGCGCCGACGGGATGCTGCTGCGCGGGCGGACGCTGTACGCGGTGCTCAACTACGGTGCGCCAAGCGGCGTCTACATCGCCGAGCTCGACCCGGACCTGCGCACCGGCACGGTGACGCACCGCGTCACCGGCGAGCCCTTCGACCTGCCCACGACGCTGGCCCGCCACGGCTGCCGGCTCTACGTCGTCAACAGCCAGAACGACGAGCCGCCGGGCCGGCCGCCGTACACCGTGAGCGCGATCGACGACCCGGTCTGCGCCGACCGCCCTGGTGGCCAGCCTCGATGACCGCGCCGGTCATTCTCCGCGGCGGCGTTCGGCAGCCGACTCGGCCGGCGCCTCGTCGAGGACGCCCGGGCCGCGTGCGGAAGTGGGTCGGTCACGGCGAACGCCGCTTCGGCGGACGGGCTGACGCGCAGGCCCTGAGGGCACCGGCGGGGGAAGCCTGGACATCGCGTGCGTGCACCGGTCTGACGGGAGGTTTGTCGTTTCTGCCGGGCAGGTGGATTTTCTGGCTGGCCTGCGCGAAGAGATCGTGCGTCACGTGATCAGGTTCCGGGGGAGCGGAGCACGGAGGATCTTTTCGAGCGCCTCGGCGCGTTCGAGGTCCCTCCCGCTTCGGGAGACGCGGTCCTCCCCGACGAGCATGCACAGCGCCGCTTCGTGGACCTGGCCAACGAGCACCTTCAGCCGGTGGGCGCGCTCCTGCGCCAGGGCGGGTCGGGCGGCCAGCGCCGTGGCGGTCCTGTGCCTTCGTTCCGGGGACCGGGTCTCACCCCTCCTCAGGCAGGTGGGCGGCCAGCGCTCGCAGGCCCGCCAGCACCTCGTCGGCGGTGGGAGCGGACTCGGGGTCGGTGAGATGCTGGATCATCAGGCCGCTGACGAGGGCGAGCTGCACCGAGCCGACGGTGCGGACCATCGCTTCGGAGAGCTCGGTCTCGGCGGTTCCGGTGACCTCTCGCGTCATGCCACTGCGCCCTTGTCGCAACCCGGCAGCCACCTGCTCACGCAGCTCCGGATCGCGCTGCGCGCGCAGAACGGTCTCCAGGTTGGCGATCCAGAAGGTCTCGTTGACCGAGAACGCCTCGATCAGCCGGCGCCACAGTGCGCCAAGGTCGGCAGCGTTCATCGACGGCCCGAAGACTTGGTCTCCCGAGTCGAGTGCCTCGAAGAGCGCCTGGTTCAGCAGCGCCTCCTTCGAGCCGAAGTGATAGCCGATCGCCGCCATGCTCACACCCGCCGCCGAGGCGAGGTCGCGGACCGTCGTGCGCTCGTAGCCCTTCGCGAAAAGGCACTGTCTGGCGGCTTCCAGCAGCTTCTCTCGGTTTCCCATGGCGCGAACCGTATCAAGAGGCTGCGCGTTTGCGTCAAACGAACGCCTCAGGCAATCGCCTTGGGCGGACGTCTTGCGCATCTGCCCAATATTTGGCTACCTTCCAAGCATCAAGATCACACCGATCCTGGGGGCCCAGATGAGACCCATGAAGTCCCGCGTCGCTGTCCTTGTCGCGGCCACCGTCTCCACAACGCTCGCCGCCACGATGGCTACGGTCGGCCTCGCCTCCGCGCGTCCCAGCGCCCAGGACTTACCCGCCACGGTGATGACCGCCGAGGGCCCGGTCCGTGGCGCGGTCGCTGACGCGGTGCGCACGTTCCACGGCATTCCTTATGCGGCCCCGCCGACCGGAGAATCCAGGTGGAAGGAGCCGCAGCCGGTGCGCCATTGGTCGTCGCCACGGGGCGCCCACGCCCCGATGAGCGCCTGCGCGCAGCCGACCGACCAGCCCATCTCCATCGAGGGCGGTGGCAGTGAGGACTGCCTCTACCTGAACGTCACGACTCCGGCCAGGCGGACGACGGGGCGGCTGCCGGTCATCGTCTGGATTCACGGCGGCAGCTTCACCTACGGCGACGGCGCCACCTACCGCGCGGCCAAGCTGGCCGCCGCGCAGCAGGGCGCGATGGTCGTGACGATCAACTACCGGCTCGGCGCGTTCGGCTTCCTCACCTCACCCGGCCTGCGCGCCCCGGCCAACCTCGGCCTTCTTGACCAGCAGGCCGCGCTGAAATGGGTCCACCGCAATGCCAGGGCCTTCGGCGGAGACCCCCGCAATGTAACCCTCATGGGGCAGTCAGGTGGCGGGTACAGCGTCTGCGCCCAGCTGGTCTCACCCGGGGCACGCGGGCTCTTCAGCAAGGCGATCGTGCAGAGTGCGGGTTGCGTCGGACCGGACGGCTCGTTCACCCGCACACAGGCGCAGGCCAACGGCCTCGCAGTCGCCAGAGCCGCGGACTGCGACGACCTGCGCACCGTCGACTCCTGCCTGCGGCGCAGGTCCACCGCTGAGCTCATAAAGGCGTCAGCCTCCGGGCACGACGGCTACCGCCCCGTGGTGGACGGCAAGGTACTGCCTGAGGCGCCGTCACAGGCCATCGCTGCCGGGCGGTTCGCCCGGGTACCAGTGCTGCACGGCTCCACTCACGACGAGATGAGCGGGCTGGCCGGGCTCGACGAAATCTTGACAGGGACGCCGCTGGCCGCCGAGGAGTATGCCAAGAAGGTCACCGAGCAGTTCGGAAAGGACGCTCCCGCGGTCCTGGCCGAGTACCCGGCCGCGAACTACATGGCGCCCGGGGCGGCGCTGTCGGCCGTGCTGACCGACTCGGAGTGGTCAACCGCGGCCCTCGACACCCAGCGCGCGCTGGCCCGCTACACCCCCGTCCACGCCTACGACTTCGCCGAGACCTCGGCCCCGTACTTCAAGGACGTGCCGCGGCCGGCGAGTTTTTCGCTCGGCACCGGCCACATGATCGACCTGGCCTATCTGTTCGACAACGACCTGTTCGAGCCGCTCGACGCCGCACAAGCCGGGCTGTCGGACACGGTGATCACCTACTGGAGCCGGTTTGCGAGCACGGGGCAGTTGAACGGCTACGGCATGCCTGCGTGGAAGCGCTTCACGACCCGCAGCCCGTACGTGCAGCGGCTCGCGTCCGGCCGCATCGGGCAGACCGACTTCGCAGCCGACCACCACTACGCCTTCTGGAAGGCACTCGCCGCAACACGTTGAAGGGAAGGACCCCTGACGAAGTACGCGACAGCCGGAACGCCGCCGTTCAAGTCTGTGTCCTGTGTGGCTCGGGGTATCCGCGCAGTTCGAGCGGGACGGGTACCAATGGCCGGTGCGGGTCGACGTTTCGCCGGCACAGCCGGTAGCGCTGATCGTCGATGGGGGGGAGTGCCACGCGCCGGCCTTCGGCCTGGCCCGCGTCCAGGGCGACCAGAACAGCGGGACCGCCTTCGGCGACGGCCTGGGTGTGGAAGGTCATCACCTCGCCGACCGACAAGGTGCGCCCGGCCAGGGTCAGCGTGAATTGCGGGTCCAGGACGCGCACCGACTGGGGTTCGCCGCCGAGGATCGCCCGCAGCGCCGAGTGGTCCTCGCCCGTCGAGGGTGACGGTCAGCATGCGGGCGACCGGGGAGATGACGCAGTGCCCCTCGACGACCAGCCGCGCCACGCGCAGCGCGACCCACTCGCTGGCCGTGATGTCGTCGGGAAGCGGGAATTCTTGCTCGCAGTGCCGCTGCAGGACCTCCAGGTCCTGGGCACACAGTCGTAGCTGCTCCATCTCGTTGCGGTCGCTGGTGTTCGCGGCCGCCAGCTGGCCCCCGTCGGCGTCGTTGCCGTCGGTGGTCAGAGCGGAGGTGGCGCCGGTCATCGGCCTGCGAGGCGGCCCCTGCCGTTTGAGTGCTTGGGCGGGGGTGGCCCTGGCCAGGTCGAAGGAGAAGTTCAGTTTGGCGGGGCGGTTCTGGTCGTGGCGGGGCAGCAGCTGCAGCTGTCGTGCAGGTCGACGTCGTCCGAGCGGCTCATGCTGCCGCTCCCGAGGCTGTTCAGCTGCCCCGGGAACGACGCGACGGTGGTACTGCGCTCGTCGTGTAAGGCCGGCTCCGCCGGGGCGCCGGCCCCGGGCAGCGGCCCGGCGGGCTGCCAGACAGGGGACAGCAGCGGGGGTTGGGGATCGTTGTGGCGACCGGGCAGTAGGTATGGCGCCCACTGCGCGTGATGGCCTGGCGGTGGTGCATCCGCGGCTGGGCGTGTTCGTCACGAAGCCGCCAAGCCGGGGTGCTGACCGCGGGTACTGTCCCGAACAGACTGGGCGGCCGATCTGCGCAGGTCAGCGAAGGTTAGTGTGCCGCTATGAAATCTATCCCGTGGGCCGTTTGTACTGCCTTGCTCGGCTTGGCGATTGTGGCCGTGGTCGCAGTGATGGCCTTGCTCTTCTTCGATGGCCGGAACAGTGCCCTCGACGTGCTCATCGTTTCTGCGCCCCTCCTTGTTGGTCTTGGGTTCGGTGTGTCCGGCGCCTGGCGAAGAGCCAAGGGCACCCGGTCGGCACCCCGGACGCCGCTCAGTGCCTGGGGCAATGTGGTGTGGAATGTCCTCGCGCTGTTCCTGTGTTTCTGGGCTCTTGTTTTCTTCATGACAGCCGGCAAGGTTCATGACCCGGCCATGACGGTCGTGTGCGTCGTGCTTGCAGGCGCCTTCGTGTGGGGCGCGGTACGTGCCTGGAAGAGGATCGGCGTGACCGGCCAAACTCAAGAGCCTGGCCGCCCTTACAGCGCTCGCGACCCCAAGACGGGCGAATGGGCGAAGTGGGACCGAAGACAGCGATAGCCCCGGAGAGACGAACGCGCCTCCGCCGTCCCGACAGCGGGGCTCCACGGCCGCTACGCCACGTCGTCGCCGAAGGCCGCGTCAGCCGGATCAGAGGGTCTGCGCGCACCGATTTTCGTGCGCCTCGGCGGGAAGCCCACGGTTTCACGAAATCCTGCTGGGGCTTCGAGCTCAACCCACTTGTGGTCCCTTTGCCGCAGGCCCGATGGGTTGGGTCATGCAGGCAGCTGAGGCTCGATTAGTCCTCCGGCCGAAGCCGCTGACGAGCCGCTTCTAGCCTCTGGTCGTAGTCAGGCGTGAACAGCTCAGGAAGTGCCTTGTCGAGCGTTCCAGCGATCCGGTGGATCGGTGTCCAGACCGCCGGAGTGTCGACAACGCGGCTGAGGCCCCTACCGGGCCATGGCTGCGCCGTGCGATCTCGGCCTCCCCAGTGCCGTGGCCGACGTCGGCACCACGTGCCCCGGGCCGTTCGAGTGGTTCGGGAAGGCGGGGCCGGTCGAGGCGGAATTGCGATTGCCTGGTGCCCGGCCTGCTGGGCATCCTGCGGGGATGCGCTTCTCGATCAATGTGCCCAACTTCGGGGACTTCGCGGACCCCCGCAACGTCGCGACCGCGGCGGCCGCCGCTGAGCAGGCCGGCTGGGACGGGTTCTTCGTGTGGGACCACATAGTGCACCGGCGGCATCAGGGACGTCCCTTCGGCGACCCCTGGATGCTGTTGACCGCCGCCGCGCTGGCGACCTCCCGGATACGGCTGGGCACCCTGCTGACGCCGGTTCCTCGTTACCGTCCGCAGCAACTCGCCCGCCAAGTGGTCACGCTGGACCACCTCAGTGGCGGCCGGGTGATCTTCGCCGCGGGCCTGGGTGGTCCGGTCGAGGACGAGTACGTGAGTTTTGGCGACACCGCCGAGCCGCGCGTCCTGGGCGAGCGCCTTGACGAAGGACTGGAGGTGCTGAGGCGCTTCTGGTCGGGCGAGCCGGTCGACCACCACGGCCGGCACTACGAGGTGCGGGACGTGACACTCCTGCCCGCCACCGTGCAGCAGCCGGCGCCGCCGGTCTGGATCGGCGGGTTCTGGCCGCGTCGGGCGCCCATGCGGCGGGCCGCGCGCTGGGACGGCGCGGTGCCGCTGTTCGAGACGGCCCGGCATGGTCAGGTGCCGGACGTGGCGGAGGTGCAGGAGCTGGTCAGCTTTGTGCGCAAGCACCGTACGGCCGGGATCGAGCGCCCCTTCGAGTTCGTGCTCGGCGGTGCGACACCCCTGGACGCGGCGAAGGCCAGGGACGTGATCGGGCCACTGCGGGACGCGGGCGCCACATGGTGGGACGAGCGGCAAATCCAGAGCAACCCGGACCTGGACCACCTGCGCCCGGTGCTGCGACGCATCGAGGCGGGCCCGCCGTCGGTCTGACAGCGCCTGCGCGCATTGTGCAGAAGGCCCTGCCTCTGCTCAACGATGGCGCGTCGGTCATTTTCGCGTCCTCCATCGCCGCCAGCTCTGCCATCGCCGGGCTGGGTGTCTACGCCGCCGCCAAGGCGGCGATCGTCTCCTTCACCGGTACCTGGGCCAGTGAACTCAAGGGCCGCGGTATTCGCGTCAACGCAATGGCACCTGGATCGACGGACACCCCTGGTGTCGACGAGGCCGCTCCCGAAGGCGTCAGCCACGAGGACCTCAAGGCCATGCTGGCCGGCTCGGTCCCGCTGGGTGCGATCTCTCGGTTTTGGGGCAGTGGTTGTGAGAGACAGCTGATCGTTGGTGCGTTGTTGCTGGTCAACGGCTGTTTCGGCGGAGTGGGGCCCACTGTCACGAGGGTGAGAGATCTGGCTCGGGGCGACTGCCAGGGAGCGTTATCGAGCAGGAAAACATGCTGTCGTGGGCGCGAGAGATCGCACCCCGGAACGCTTCAACCCCGTTTATCCCAAGGTGAGTTCGTGGACGCTATTTCGCACAGTCGACTATTCGAACGTGCCGATAGGCGCCGATAGACGCTCGGCCGCCGCGTCGGGCCACGCGGGACCCGGCCGCGGGCAGGCTGTCACATGGACGTGCGAGGGTGGTTCAGGTCGCGCCAGTCCCGGGGCGACATTCCGTATGTCTGCCTGAACACCTTGCTGAAGTGGGACGCGTCCACGAAACCCCAGCGCCGTCCGGTCGCCGCGATGGTGCGCAGGGGCCCGTGCGGCCCAGCCAAATCCCGCTTGCGCTCGGCCAGCCGGCGTGTACGGATCCAGTCGCCGAGGGTGATGCCCGAGCGGGCCAGTACGGCGTAGAGATGTCGCTCGGAGACGCCGTGGACGGCGGCGATCCGTGCGGCCGACAGATCGGGGTCAGCCAGATGCGCCTGAACGTACTGAGTGACCCGCTGGGTGAGCGTCGCCTCCAACGGCGCCTTGGTCAGGCCAGAGTCGCCGTGCTGGGTCGCCAGGACGGCGCGGAGCAGTTCGATGCTGGGGGTGACGACGGTCTCGGCGTCCCGACCACCCTGATGGATCTCGTCGCTGACGGCCAACTGTGAGAAGTATGTGACGGCGAGCCGCGCGACGGGATTGCCGGGCCCCAGGGCGACCGCCGCCACATCCCTCAACAGCCGCTCGGGCAGCGCCAGTGCGGCACGGGGGAAACGCAGGAAGTGGTGGTCGACTCCCTTGTCGAAGAGAAGTGTGTACGGGGCGACGGACTCGTAGACGGCGCACTCGCCCGGCCTCAGCACGCACTCGCGGCCGTTCTGCGCCACCAGACTGGTCCCCGTCATCTGCACGCCGAGGAAGACGGCCGGCTCCTTGTCCTCCCGGGCCAGCCGTTCCGTCCGGTGGATGGTGACGGAGGTCGCACGGGCCGAACAGATCCGGAGGGGGCCGACGGTGCCGAGACCCAGGCGGACGGAGATGCCGTCGGTCGGCGGACCGTGATCGATGTCGACCGCCACGATGGAATCCCGCACCGCGTTCCGGACCACTTCCTCCCGGTCCTGCGGTGGCGTGAACGCGGTGTCCAGAACCGGGCTCATACGCTGCACCTCAGCCCGCGTCCGTCACCCGGCCGGCCTGACGCCGGCCTGCCCCGTTTCCCCATGCGTCACCCCCGTGAACGATCCCCCGGACCTCAGTTTGACGGACTTGTCATACGACGTGCAGCCCATTCGGCAGGCGCGCACAAAGGCATCACCGCCCTCCTCCGACACCCTCACCGGAGACGGTGCACGACGGACAAAGAACCCTGCACGTATGACAAAGGCCGGGTCCCACGCCGCCACTAGTGTCCATGGCCGAGCCCCGGGACAGCACCAAGATCCGTCCTCGGGCTGCCACGGAAGCGACAGTGCTTCTCGCACGGAGAGGAACGACAGGCATGCGCAGGACAGGCAGGAACAGGGCACTTCTGGTGACCGGGACCTTGCTGGGCGCCCTGATGGGGGCGGCGTCCGCCGCCGTCCCGGCCCACGCGGCGGACGGGGTGTGCACGGGAGCGGCCTCGGTGCCGAACGGATCGACGGGCCGGCACTTCGTGTACCCCATCAACGTCGCCAACAACACCATCTACTGCTACCTGCAGTCCGGGCACACCGGTCCCGGGGTCAGGGCCCTGCAGAAGAACATGAACAGCTGTTACGGCAAGAAGCTCGAACTCGACGGCATCTTCGGGTCGGACACCAGGAATGCACTGCGTGACGTCCAGAGCAGGATCGGCGCGGCGGTCGACGGCGTCTACGGCCGGGAGACGCTGACCAAGATGAAGTGGGCCCGCTACAGCAACGAAACCGGCGCCAAGTACGACTGCGTCTGAGCTTGACGTTCAACCTCGCAGGTCACCCGACCTACTGATCTCACAGCGTGATCAAGCACGCCTGCCCGATACTTCCCATGAGGAGCATGATGTCTTCACGCACGCCCCGCAACAAGCCTCGCGCCCTTGCTGCCCTGGGCGCCCTGGCAGCGGTACTCGCCTGCGGTGTCTCCGTCTCCCCCTCCGCGAGCGCGGCCGGTATATACCCGACCTGCAACACCACCAAGGCTGTCTCCATCAGCTCGGGTCACTCCGTCACGGTTCCCGCCTACAACAGCAGCAGCGGCAAGACCCTGACCTGCAATCTGGTATTCGACAGGGGCACACAAAACCCGGCCGTGACGGCGCTGCAGCGGAGCCTGAAGAATTGCGAGAGATACGGCTACCTCACCATCGATGGTTACTACGGCCTGGAGACGATGACCGCTGTCGAGTTGCTCCAGGAGGACTATGGGCTCGGCGCGGACGGCGTCTACGGCCCGAACACCCGTGACAGCATGAAGCACTACAGTTCCACGCTGGGCTGCGCCCGCCTCTGACACCGCGATTCAGCGCCTGACGGCACTGGCCGTCCCTCGCCGCTCCGGCCGGACCCCGGCCGGAGTAGCGACGCCGCGCGTACCCGCTGGTCCGGCCGGCGTTCGCGCTGCCGCCCTGCGGCGCCCGCCTCCCGGCCCTACGCGGCGCTCCGGCCCTTGCTGCCATGGACCGGGCGAGATCGTTCGTCAGTCTTCGTCGGCGCCGCTGATCCGCTGCCGAGCTGCTTGGAGACGTTCGGCATGGTCGGGCGCGAAGATCGCTACGAGCGATGTGTCGACCCATCGCCACGCTCACTTGCCTTTGCCGAAGGGAGCGACTGCCCATGCGGTTCGACGCCTGGGCCGGCCGGGTGGGGAGCCACCCCAAGGCGTGCGCGTTATTCGAGGACGCCTTCGTGGAGTTCGGCGAAGAGTTCCGCGTTGCGGGTGTAGTCGACGGGGACGTCGATGATGGTGACGCCGGGCTGGACCCGGGCCTCGCGCGACAGGGCCTCGCCGAGGACCTTGGCGAACTGCTCTTCGGTCTCGACCCGGTAGCCGTGGGCGCCGAATGCGCCGGCGTATTGGGCGATGTCGTAGTCGCCGAGCAGGACGCCCGAGGTCCGCCCGTACTTCAGCTTCTCCTGGAAGCGGACCATGTCGTAGCTGTTGTCCCTGAGGATCACGTGGGTGAAGTGCAGGCCGAGGCGTGTGGCGGTCTCCAGTTCCTGGGCGCTGAACAAGAAGCCGCCGTCGCCGGAGACGGACACGACCTGCTTGCCGGGACGGACGATGCAGGCGGCCATGGCCCACGGCAGGGCCACGCCGAGCGTTTGCTGGCCGTTGGAGAACAGCAGGTGCCGCGGTTCGTAGGCGCGGAAGTGACGCGCCATGTAGATGTAGTGGGAGCCGATGTCGCAGGTGACGGTGGCGTCGTCGTCGATCATGTCGCGCAGCGTGAGGATGACTTCGACGGGGTTGAGGCCGGTCTCGGTGTGGTTCGCCGACCGTGCCGCGTCGTCGGCGTCCTTCAGGGCGCGTCGCTGTTCGGCGAACTCGGCGAGGACTTCCGTCTCCAGCTTCAGCCCGGACAGGTGTCCCGCCAGGGTCCGGAGGGTTGCCGGGATGTCCCCCCGCAGTTCGATGGCGGGTCGGTAGTGGTTGTCGATGTCCGCGGGCAGGGCGTCGATGTGCACGACGGTGCGGCCCGGATCGGTGTTCCATAGCTTCGGGTCGTACTCGACGGCGTCGAATCCCACGGTCACGAGCACGTCGGCGTGGGAGATGGCGATGTCGCCGGGCTGGTTGCGGAACAGGCCGATGCGGCCGACGTAGTGGTCTTCCAGTTTCCGGGAGACGACACCGGCGGCCTGGAACGTTTCCACCACCGGCAGGTCTGTGACCTCGAGCAGGGCGCGGAGTTCGGCACATGCTTCCGTACCCGCCCCCCGAAGGCCGACCAAGAGCACCGGGCGCTTTGCCTCGCGGATGAGCCGGGCCGCCTGCTGCACGCGGTCACCCGGCGCCGCACCTTGTTCGGGGACGGGAACGGCTTCGGAGATGTCGGCGCTGGTGGGGGTCATGAGCACGTCGGAGGGCAGCACGACCGCGGCAGCGCCTCGCGGCTCTGTGACAGCCGCTCGAAGGGCATTGGCGACGGCCTCGGGCACGTTGTCGGCGTCGTTGACCTCGCCGGTGTACTTGGTGAACGGCTTGAGGGCGGCCGTGGCGTCCATGGACTGGTGGCTGCGCTTGAGGCGGTCCGCGCGCGGCACGGCGCCGCACAGGGCAACCACGGGATCCTGTTCGGTGTTCGCTGTGAGGAGCCCGGTCGCGCTGTTGGACGTGCCCGGTCCCGAGGTCACCACGATGGCGCCGGGGACGCCGGTCAGTCGGCCGACGGCGGCCGCCATGAACGCGGCGTTCTGCTCGTGGCGGCATACGACCAGTTGGGGGCCGCCGTCCACCAGCGCGTCGTAGATGGCGTCGATCTTCGCGCCGGGGACTCCGAAGATGTGGCTGACGCCGTACGCCGACAGCACCTCCACCGCTCGCTGGGCGGCACGCACTCCTGACTCGGTCATGCGGATTCGAACTCCTCATTGCTGTGGAAGGAGGGAGCGGGTTCAGCCACCCTCTGCCTGGCGGATTTGGTCTCCAAGGCCGGAGGGGGTCAGATCGGAACTGAGAAACTGCTGCGTCGTCGGCAGGCTGAGATGCAGTTCGGACCGCTCACCGATGGAGATGGTGCCGTGATCGAGCCGGAAGTCGAGGCAGTGACCCCCGTGATGGTGCGTGTCGTCGAGGAAGTGCAGGTGATAGCCGGCCACCGAGATCCCCTCCTCGTAGTCAGGGGTGCGATAGCCCGCCAGCGTGCCCGAGATGTCGTGGAAAGCTGTCTCGGCCTGCCCTTCGGCTGCCTCGGTCAGCGACGGGTAGGGCGGTTCCTGCTTGCGTACAGTTCGTGTCCGGACCTCGCTGAAGTGGCCGGTGATCTTGATGGCGTACAGGAGGTTGGGACTGCGCCCCATGTCATCGATGGCGGTTGTCACTTCGTTCCGGGACATCGGGGACGTCACGTCCTTCAACGCGTCCACCGAGTCGGGGCCGAACCACGTCATGGCGGCGAAGGGCGACAGATCACCCGGGGTGGCGATCTGAACCGAGCCGTCGGCACGTAGGTGATAGCAAACGCCGTCAAGGACGAGCATCTCGCCGTCGAGCTGGTTGAACGTGCCGAGTCCGAAGTCGCCGTGCCGCAGCAGCTCACCCACCGACACGTCCCCCTCGTACACGCCGTCGATGAGCGCACCCATGGTGGAGCTCTGGTAGACCTCCCTGGCCTGGTCAGCGTCGTGACGGGAACCGCTTCTGCCGTTCCAGTGCGACAGCACTGTCCGGACAAACCTTCGAAAGGCATCCCTAGGACTTTCCTCTACGGACATGCCTCGTCTCCCATTGCCGGGCGGCGCTCGATCCGACGTGTGCGCAGATAGAGACGCAGTAGTCACCGCCGGGCGTGCGCATACCCGGGCGACCATGGTCCACCTCGCGAATCATGCTGGTCGCCCCACGCAGGACGCGCAACCGGGGGCCGCCGCCGGAGTGGGAGACCGGTGATCGGATCCCGGTGCGGGCCTGCGCAGCCGGCGCGGCACCGGCGGTGCAAGGCGCGCGGGGCGATCCGCGAGCCCGGCCCGTCGCTCAGCACAAGCAGGCTCCGGAGGCGAACGGCCTCCTGCCACTTCTGCCACGAGGACGTACACGATCATCATGAGGCCGCACAGTCCACGAGCTCGGCCGCGAGTTCGGGGTCGGGCTTGGGGATGGTGCCGTAGTCCTCGTCGGGCTGCGCCTCGAGCCGCTGGACGGCCTTGGTGATCGATTTCGACAGCGGCAGGGACGAGGCGGGCCGGCATGCCCGGTGGACGATATCGACCGTGACCACCTGGGGCACTATCGCCGCCTGGGACGGCGACGGTCCCCATAGCCAGTGGGTCAGGGCCCGATCGGTTGTCGCCTGCGACCACGCGGCGTGCGCCAGGGGGTCCTGGCCCAGGTTTCGCAGCAGAAGGGCTTGCTTGTGCCAGTGCTGTGCGTCGCGTAGTTCGCTGTGCTGCAGGTGGTGCAGGGACAGGCAGTGAGCTGCGGTGGGGGAGTCGGCGCCGGCGGCGAACTGCCACCAGAACTGGGCTGCCTCGTGACGGTCGGCCAGGTACAGCAGGCAGGCGAACGCGAGCGCGCCGGTAGGTTCGATGGTGGCGCGGTCGTCGACGAGCAGCGCCATGGCCGCGATCGCCTGCGGGTCCCGGACCACCTGGGAGGACAGTAGGCCCAGTTCGGTGGCGGCCTGCTCGTGCAGGGCGGCCGGGAGGCCGTCGTGCGCGTCGGGCGGGCGGGTGTACGCGCCGGATGCGGTGCGGATCCACCGGGCGCGGCTTTCCATCGACTCGGCCCTGTGCCACACGACCCGCCGGGCGATGCGGTCCAGTGCCGCTCGTTCGTCGAAGTCGGTGTACTCGTCGGTCAGGACTTCCGCGTCGGCCAGCACCTGGTCGATGCGATCCGTGCGCTTGTTCCCCCGGTTCATCAATCCTCCTCGTTCATCTCTTCGGTGGCCCAGTCGATGCCCAGATCCCGGGCCAGCCGCCGGCGGGCACCGCGCACGTGGCTGCGGACCGTCCCATAGGACACGCCCATGAGTTCGGCCACCTGCCGCATCGGGTAGCCGAGCACGAACCGCAGCACGATCAAGTCGTACTGGCGCTCCGGCAGACGGGCGATCGCCGTGTACAGCCCGAGGCTGGACTCCAGCACGGCGAAGGTTTTTCGGCTCGTGCGCCGGATCTGCTCGAACACGGCGGTCTCCACCAAGGCGGGGGCGCGGCCTTGTATCTCCAGGCGCCGGGCGACCTCTTCCTTCAGCGCCGCCCAGGCGTAGGTGTCCACGTTCGGCTGCTTCAGCACGTGCGGCCACATCGTGACCAGCTGCACGAACACGTCCCGACGACCTGTTCGGCTGCGGGCCGGTTGTCCAACTGCAGGTGCGCGTACCGCAGGTAGGCCTGGTGGTGCAGGCAGTAGAACGCGGTGAAGGTGTCCGGCAGTACCGCGGTGAGGTCGTCGCGCACGGCCTGGTCGGTCCACGGATTCGGTTGGTGGCCGCTCATCGGTCGCGCTCCAGCGGCTGCACGTCGGTGCCCTCGCTCGGGGCAGCCGTCTCCCCGCGCCGGTGTTGCGAGGCCAGTTGGGCGGCGCCGACCCGCACGCCGGCACTGAGCAGGCGTGTTCCCAGGGCGCGGATGTCTCCCGCGAAGACCCGGAGCGTGACCGCCCCCGTCATCACATGAGCAGCCATATCGAGATCCACTGGCTGGAGTCCTTTCGTCGGCCGATGCAGCCCCCGCTCGGCACCGAGCGCTTTTGCCTTGCTCCCAGCCAAGCGAACGAGACCCGCAAGTGTGCACGCCGAACCCCACCAATTTCACCGAGCGTGCGCACACGATCACGCGCGCGCCCCCGCTGCGCCCCCGCGCGCCTGGCGCCTCCCAAAGCGCCAACGGCACGGGCTGCTGCCCGGTCACACGCCGCCTATGCGCACTGCTCGCACGCGTAGTCCAGGTCATGCGCAGGAGTCAGGCGTCAGGTGCCGCGACTGACATTCCCCTGCTGCATGTACGCGTCCTCATCGATGTCCCCACTCCGCCCGTGGCGGCACCTGGTGATCTTTGGGGCTCGTGAGGCGAGGAACCCCGTGCCCAGGGCCTTGTCGGACAGGGGGATACCTCATGCATACGGCTCCGGCCCCCGCCTGACGGGACGTCGGGCAGGGGCCGGATGTTGGTAGCAGGGGCGGGGCTGGGCCAGACCTGGCTGGGTCAGACCGGCCAGCTTTCGGGCGGCGGCAATGCGCGTACCGGTGTGCTCGTGGTCATCTCTGGGCATCTTTGGCCTCCGGACCCCGTCGGGAACAGTACCCGCCGCATCCGCCATGGCATCGGCGATCGCCCCGACACCCGCTGAGGGCAGAGCAGGTTGCGCGCATTGGATCACCGGGGGTTGGGTGGGGGTATGACGCGCACCATGTACCTATTCGTCAGCGCTGCGCCGCCGGTTTTCGACATCGCCGGGGTGGTCGATGACGCGCAGCGGCGTGGCTGGGACGTGTGCCTGGGGCTCACGCCGACCGCGGCGGACTGGCTGGAAGACAGTCTGGAAGGGCTGGCGTCGCTGACCGGGCATCCCGTGCGGTCGCGGTACAGGCGGCCCGGCGAGCCGGATGTCTGGCCGTCGGCCGACGTCATCGTCTTCGTGCCGGCCACGTTCAACTCGATCAACTCCTGGGCGCTGGGGCTCACGCACCAATTCGTGGTCGGGGTGGCCGCCGAAGGCATTGGCAAGGGCATTCCGATTGTCGCGATGCCCTGTGTGAACGCGGTCTACGTGCAGCACCACCAGTTCGAGGAGAGCGTTGCGAAGCTGCGGGCGATGGGCGTGACTGTGCTGTACGGCGACGGTGGCTTCGTCCCGAACCAGCCCGGGACCGGGAAGCCCGCGGATTATCCGTGGCATCGGGCGTTGGATGCCGCAGCGACCCTGGCCGGGGCCTGAAGCATCCGCGGGGTCTGCGTGGCACCTTGCGGGTCCGGTTGCCCGGGCGTTGGCGGAGTCGGGTCTTGGCGGTGGGGTGCGGCGGGTGCGGATGGCTTGTGCGCGGGGATTCGGTGTCCGGATCGGCGTCGTGGCAGTCGGCTCGGCGAGGTCTGCGGTTGGCCCCGGGGCATGGGCGGGAGTACCGGCCCACTGTGTAGATCACTGCGCCCGGCCGGCGCGGCTGTCGTGGTTGTACCCGGTTGTGGTCATGACGCGTGCGGGGTGGGAGGCGGCGAGTCCGGAAGCCGTAAGTATCGCAACTATGATAGTTGGGCTAGTGTGGCGGGTATGCAGCTGAGGACCTATACGACGATCGACCTCCGCAAGGCCATGGGTGAGATCCTTGACCGCACCCGCATTGCGGGGGAGGCGGCTGCGATCACGCGTAAGGGGAAGACCGTCGCCTATCTGGTGCCTGCCGAGTGGTTTGAGCAGCAGCGGGCCGCACGGCAGTCGGTTCCCGAGACCGGCCAGGACGCGGCCTGAAGCGCCAGGCGGGAAGACCAGGAGACCCCACACCATGACCGCCCAGCCTGTGCATGTCGACGGATCCGGGGGAGACAAGCCCCGGGTGCCACCGATGCCGGAACAGACTCCGCAAGCTCTGCGTCTGGCCATTCAGGAACACGCTCCTCATCTCCTGCCGGACTTCGAGGCCCACTGGCGACGGGCGATCGCAGACACGTTCAACCTCACCCCTGTTCCCGCGTTCCTGCGCCTGTGGTGGACTGAGTACGCCATCGCCCGCAACCCGCGTCTTGCCGCACACCTGCACGACCTCGAGGCTCGCGCCGCGCAGTGCGAGGATCCCGAGGAGTCGGCTGGTCTCCTGGCCGAGTACAGCCGCCTGAGGCGTGAAGCTGCCACGGTGAAGCCCGGCCAGTGACGGACGACCTCCCCCACCCTCCCTGGCAGATGGACTGGACGGCGGAGGCGCGACAGGACTTCGACGCCATGCCCGCCGACGGCAGAGAGCTCGTCCTGGCCGCCCGCGCAGAACTGATCACCGCCCCGGACCCCTACTACCGTGGCATCGACGCCGATGCCTGCCTGCCGCACTGGATCACCGTCTGCCCCCTGGCTTCGACGAAGCCCGGCGGACCCCACATCGCCGAGCTCGCGGGCGGCCGCGGATGGCTTGTCTACACTTTCATCCGCCGCCATGCCGTTCCCCAGATCACGGTCATCGAGGCTTTCTGGACTTGATCGGTCATGGTCGGGAGCACGGTCCGGCCTTGCGGGGCTCTGGGGGTGGGGTGGGCTGTAGCGTGCCGGGCCTGGGCTGTGCGGAGTTGGGGCGGCCGCAAGCGGCGGCGGTCCCGCCGACGTGGACTGCTGCAGACCCGCCGGGGTCTGCCCATGTCCGGGAGGCGCGGCTTACCGCGATGAGGGCCCGTCCAGAGCCCTGGAGATGGGTCCTTGCGGGGCCGTGACGGTGGGGCTTGATTGCGCATGGGGTGGGTGGTGGATTGGGGTTGCGCATTGGCGTGTAGGGACGGGTTCTGCGATGCGCAATGAGGCGGGACCGTCGGGAGTGCGCAGGGGCAGCGTTGGGATTGCTGTGCATAGTCTCGGCTGCGCAGGGCCGAACCTGTTGGCGGTGTTGTGCAAAGGGGTGCATCTTGCGCAGAGGTGGGCTGGTTGGCGGTGCGGTCCTGCTTGAGCCCGGAGCCCCTGGAGTGTGGCGTCGGTACCCGGGAGAGCCCGTACAGCGCTGACTCGCGGTGAGCTGGGCCCCGCCCGACGGGGGAGTGCCGGTGACGGGGTCTGCGCGGGTGTTGGCCGGTTCATGGGTGTTGTTGGGTGCGGCACGGGCATTTGCGGGCGCGTCCGTCCGGGTCGGTGGTCCAGCCGTGGTCGCAGGCCCCGCAGTAGGCGGCCTGCGCGGGGTGTGTTGCGGGTTGTGGGCGGGTGGGGGGTGTCCAGTGTTCGAGGTGGAGTTTGAGGTCGTACCAGGTGGGTTTGCGGGCCATGGCGGTAGCTGCCTGGGTCAGGAGCTGTTCTTGGATGCCGTCGCAGAGGAGCGCTTCGGCGGCGTGGGCGATGCGGCCTGGGGCCAGAGTGGGGACGGGGTGGCCGTGGCGGTGGCGGGCGGTGGTCCAGACGCCGGCGATCCGGGCAGCAGCTGCTGCTCGCGGCTGGGCCGGTTCCGGGCGTGCCGGTGCGGGGTCGGCGGTGCCGGGGGTGTGACTGTGTCGGGCGGGAGCGGCTGCCTGCGGGCTGCCGGGTGCCGGTCGTGCTGGTGCGGGTGCACGGGTGCCGGCATTGCCTGTTGGGGTCTCGCCGGTGGGGCGTGGAGGCGATGGCGTCGCGGGCGGGGGGCCGGCCGGGGCTGCTTGTCCGGACGGGGTGGTGGTCTCTCTCCTCGGTGCCGGAACGGTCGGACGTCGGGGTGTGCTGGGCGAGGAGGAGAGAGAAGAGTTCTTTCCGTCTTGCTTGTTCAGTCTTAGTTCTTTAGCCGACGGGTCTCCGGCGGTCGGGTGAGCGGCGGCCGGGTCGCCGGTTGTCGGGTTGCCGACTGCCGGTTGGCCGACTGTCGGGAACCCGTCACTCGGTCCGGCCTGCATGCGTTCACTGTTGCCGCTGGTGGCACCCAGGGGCGGAGGCCCCGTCGTGACCGGGGGGAGGGCGGACCGCGCGCCCGCGAAGTGTGTGGCGGCCGTTTCCGGCAGCGTCGACTCAAGCGGGGCGGGGGCCGCGGTGTGGTAGTTGCGGGGGGCGAGCCAGGCCGGCTCCACGCGCACGGCCCGTGTTCCGGCCACCTGGGCCAGGAGGTGGCGGATGTCCTCGTGGCGATGGGGCAGGCCGGCGACGGAGAATTCTGTGCGCCAGGTGCCATCGGCGGCGTCCTGGATCTTGAGTTTGACGATGTAGCCGTATGCCACGAGGTTCCGCATGGCTTTGGTGAGAGCTTCGCGGCCGGGTTTGCGGGCCTGAGCCAGAGCGGCGATGGTGAAGTCCGCGCCGTCGGGCAGGCGCAGCGCCATGGTGAGCAGTCCGACGTCCAGGACGCTCAAGCGCTCGTCGTCGACAGCATGGTTGTCCATGGCGACGAACCGAGAGGGCCGGGCGGGTAACTTCCTCACTGACCGTCACCTGCTCCGGAGGATGTGGCCGGACCGGCATCCGTACCCGGTGGCGGTAGCGGCCGTGCTGCACGCCATGGGGTCAGACTCCCACGAGCTTCCGGCCGGTGGTCGCCTGTCTGGCGGTGGCCCGGGGCGTGGGGCGCGGGTGCGCCTGGGGCCTGGGCTGAACCCGGGCCGCAGGGCTTGCTGCGGCCGGCTTCGGTGCGGGCCGGGTATGTCCGTGCTGGTGGTGTCGGTTTCGGTGACGGCGGCAGGCGGATGCACAGTGGTGGCCATGTGGGCTCCCGGGTTGGTTGATGTGGGGGTGTCATCCATGAAGCCCGGTGGCACTCACCGATTTGCTCACCGAAAAGGGGGGTGAAAGATCACAATCCGGCATCACCTGTGGTCAGTGAGTACCGTGAGGTCACCGGTGAGGAGCGGGTTTTACTCACCATCGCAGGTCAGGGCTCCGTGCGGGATTTCACCGCTTTACGGCCTGCTCCTGGCCTTGGGTCTGATGTCCATATGACTTGACGCGGTTGTCGATCGCCGATCGGACCCGCTGGCTGCTTTTGGTTCGGGGGCCGGTTCAGCGTGGCGGGACGACGGGTGGGGTCTGTTCGTGTCGCGCGTCAGACTTTGTGGCAGGGCTCGTTTCTTGCGGGTCCTGTCGGTGAAGGAGTCTGATCGATCATGGTGAGACCGCCGGCGGTGCCGCCGGAGGAGAAGGTCCGGATCGTTCTGTCGATCCTGGCCGGTGAGATGACCGTTGCTTGGGTGCTCACCCTGGGCTGGTCCGTGATCGAAGGACTCGGGCGGGCGCTGATCCTTCCCGCGCTTGCCTTTCCCGTGCTTGCCGTCATCGTGGCCGGGACCTACCAGGGCCGGGACCGGGCCGTCGCCTACGGGGTCGTCGGCGGCCTGGCCGGAGCCGGTATCGCGGTCGGCCCTGTGGCTGCTCTCTTCGAACGGGTTGACCCAGGCTGGCCCGGCCCGGCTGTCCCCCCGGGTCGTGTGTGTCGGGGCCTGGTGGTGGGCCCGTTGCCCGGTGCGGCCTGCATGGTCCGCGGCCTGGTCCCGTATGACGGCGTCGGCCAGGTGGGTGCTTCGGCGGCCAGAAAGCGGAGGCACACACCGCCCTGGCTGGCATGCGGCCTGTCGCCGTGATGGTCAGGGGCCCTGCCCGCGCGGTGAAATGCCGTTGGCAAGCTTGCGCGGGCAGTTGATCGCAGCAACCCTTCCCTCATGGCAGATGGAGCGACGGCAGGAGCAGACGCCGGTCGGCTACGCGGCGATGAAGGGCCGGGGAGCGGCGAGGAGTCCGGAGCGGAGGCGGAGACCGCCGAGGGGCCGCCGGCGGAGTCGGACAGCGAACGCATCGCCCGCATCGACGCCTTCGTACGCGCTCAGCAATCGGAGAAGAAGAGCGACTGGCTGGGGAAACTCACCGGCTACCTCGCGCTGGTCGCGTTCGCGTTCGGCACTGCCACTCTCGCAGACCTCCGGCACCGTTTCTCCGATGACGGTACGGACAGCGCCCAGGCCAAGGCCGCTGTGGTTCGGTGGGTGGATACAGTCTGCGCCGCGCACGGGTCCCGCCCCCTCACCCTCAAGCGCCCCGATGACTACGCGGCCATAGCCGTACAGGCCCGGTCCATCCTGTTCGAGCGTGACGTTCACGCTCACGCCTGGTCCGAGGACACGTCACACATGGCCGACGCGGACGCTGACACCTACCTTGCCTTACGGCACTCCTACCTTGCCGCGAGCGACTTCCTGGCCGCCGCTGTGTCCGCCGCACAGGCCGGGAACGCTGGGGCGTATGCCATGGCTGTTGGGCAGTACCGCAACGCCAACAGTCACTTCCTGGAGGAGTCCGCCAGTTTTGGCCTTGCCGCCGGCGACTGTAGTTGGGCAGTTCCTGACGCCCCGGAGGTTGCCGATCCGGACCGCGCCCGTCCCAGCCGAAGTGGCCTCAGGGCCGGATCAGGGGCCTGACTCCGCGCTCGACCAGGAGCGGTCACCCGGACGACTCGTGCGATCTCTCGGGGGTCGACCTGTTTATGGAGATTTTCGAGGGACGGGGTGTGAACGTCATCCTTCGATGACAGTTTGTTGCTTCCAGACATCGGCCTGGAGAACGTCATTGGGACTCCGTAAGCCAGTGGCCTCGCCCTTGCCGCCCTTGCGACGCGGGGCGGGGCGACCTGGCCGTCATGCACCGATTGCCGCAGGGCGGCCACCATGCGGCGTGCTGTTTCCGCACGGCCGCGTGATTGTTGCCCAGCGCGGCCAGTGCCACGGCGGGGACGCACTGATACGTCACCCGCTGCCGCAGAGGCAGGACCTGGACGGCGGACGGCGCGGGAGCGAGGAAGTAGCGCTGTTCCACCACCCGCAGTGAACTGCAGCCGCCAGGTTCCGGCGGCGTCGAGATACGACGTCACGTGCAAGACGTCGTCCACCGTTGCTGCGGGCGCGATGCGCTTGAGGAGCCGGCACGCGGCCTGATCGCCTCGGCGGCCGCCGGCAGCGAGCGGGTGGCGCGGGGCACATCGGCGGTGAGCTCCTGGCACGTTTTATGCGCCGCCTCGGCGGGGGCTGAAGGTGACGAACAGCTCCCTTCCCGCGAGCCGGTGCCGGTGAGTGCGTGCCTGCGGGCTGTTCTCCTCGGTCCGCCGGGGTCAGCGAACGTCATGGTGAGTCGCCTCCTCAACGGCAACGGGCGGGAGCTATAGGACGTCGAGTTCGCCGTGGTTGGCGGCCGCGGTGAGGTGTGCGATGAACTGCGGCCACCCGAGGAGGCTGGCGGTGACCTCCGTCCTCCCCGTCGTGGTTGCGGTGGCGGGAGGCCGCCTTCTTCGCGGCTGGCCTCCCCACCGCCATCCCCCCGGCGGTCGAGGCGCAGCCCCCTGCTTCTTCGCCGACGGGGCGTCCACATCGGGGCTGTGTGGTTCGGGTCGTGGAGGAACCAGCCTGCCTTGACCGACGCCTCCCTACTCGCGGGCGTTGTGGGCCTTGATAAGCCGCGGGGTGTTGGCCACCTGCCGGTACCTGGGCTTCTCGTTCTTCCCACGGGCACCGCCAGCCGTACAGGCCCACACCGGGGTCGGGCCCTGCATCCGCTGCTGGAGCTCCGTCCGGGTTACCCCGCGCGACGGGGTGTCTAATCAGTAATGTCCCACAACACCTGCTGGAGCCCGTTGGACGCCACGGCCACCCGGAACTTCTCCAGCCCCGGGGCGCCGTCGTGGCGCCACATCACCAGGTGCTCCTCGACGTCGTCCCACAGTCGGGCGGGACCGCCCTGACGTACCCGCCACTGCTCCCCGACCTGGCGGAGCAGCGCCCACGCGCCGGCATCGACGTCGACGAGCAGGTGCTCCCCGCCGCCGAGCTTGGCGCGTTGCGCCTGCGGGGCTGCGATCTGCGCGACGAACCGGGCCGTCCAGTCGTCCAGGACGTCGGCGCCCACGACGGCCTCCCGCTCGGAGCCGTCGCGGGTGTCCGGCAGCATGCCAAGCGCCGGAGGCAGATGGGGGCGGGCGAGCATGAACGACACCTGCCCGCCGAGGAGCTGGCCGGATGCGGTGCCGTCCTCGTGGACGGTGAGGCGCGCCAGCTCGGAGGAGCCCATCCAGCCGCAGAGCGTGGCGAGGATCTGGCCGCCCGGCCGGGTCTGGGCGATCCACGCCGTGGGGATGGTGCGCACGCCGCACGTGGCGACGATGCGGTCATACGGCGCGTTGTCCGGATGCCCGGCCAGGCCGTCGGCGGTCACCAGGTAGGGGACGTGCCCGGTCTGGGCGAGCGAGGATGCCGCCCTGGCCGCCACGTTCGGGTCGACCTCCACAGATGTGACCAGGTCGTCCCCGAGGCGGTGGCAGAGTAGTGCTGTGGAGTACCCGGTGCCGGTGCCGACCTCCAGGACGCGCATGTCGTCCTCGACTTCCAGGTCCTCCAGCATCCGCAGCACCAGGCCGGGGACCGTGCTGGAGCTCGTCGGCTCGCGGAAGATCTGGCCTCGGATGTCGCCCGGCACGATGGTCCCGGTGATCTGCGTGACCAGGGACTCGTCGGCGTAGCAGGCCGGCAGCCAGGCGGGGTCCTCCGGCATCACCGGCTCCCACGCTGTCGGCGTCGAGCCTGGCACCCGGCGGAAGAAGCCGCCGCGCAGGAACTCGTGTCGTGCGGTGGCGGCCGCGGCGTCTCGCCACTCGGGGGAGCGCACGCTGCCCCGGCTGGTGAGGCGGTCCAGGAGTTGTTGCCGCAGGGCGGGCTCGTCGTTCATGAGGATTTCCGTTCCAGTAGATCGGCCATGGCTGCCACCAGCGGCAGCCCGGTCTCGGGCTCCATCCAGGCCCACTGGCCGGAGGGGTTGCACTCCAGGAACCACCATGCCCCGTCCCGGCCCACAGCGAAGTCGAATGCGCCGAAGACCAGGCTGAAGTGATCCAGGTACCGGCGCAGAGCTTCGGTGATGCCCGGCGGAGGCTCCACCACGGAGTAGGTCAGGCGGCTGTAGTCGGTGCGCCAGTCGAGCAGGTCGCAGTCGATGCGCACGCAGAAGACGCGGTCGCCGATCACGGTCACGCGGATGTCTGCGACCTTCTCCACGCGCTGCTGGAACAGGTGGACGGTGCCGGCCACCCCCTCGTCGATGTCATCGACCGTGACCTCGTCCACCTTCACGGCACAGGCCTTGCCGTCGACCTCGTACAGCGGTGTCGACAACGGCTTGTAGATCACCGGGCCGTGCCGCTTGATGAAGGCCCGCGCTGCGTCCGGCTCGGAGGTGAGAAGGGTGGGCGGGATGTCGAACCCTGCCGCCACTGCAGCGGTGAGACCGGAGGGCTTGAACTCGGCGTCCCCGATGCGGTGCGGGTGGTTGACGTACAGGCAGCCCGGTAGGGACGCCATGACGCCGCCGAGGCCGTAGCGGGCCTGTGTGACGGCGAACCGGGCGGTCTGCTGGTCCAGGTGCGGGAAGGTGAACCCGGAGGGGCGGCGGTAGTACAGCGACCGGACGTGTGTCAGGTCGGCGGTGCGGGTGGGCGTCGACAGCGTTCCGGCGATGCCCTCGTGGGTGACTGTGGCCGCGACGGACAAGGTGGCGGGGAAGTCCCCGGAGTCGAACCGCACGACCGGGACACCCCGGCCGTGCAGTTCGCTGGTCACCAGGTCCGTTGTGGGGTCGTCCAGGTTGGTGACGACCAGCACCGGACCGCGAGTCACTGGTCCGCGTCGCTACCGGTGTCGGAGTCGCCGGACCCTGCGTTGCCGTCGGGGCTCGTGGCAGTGCTGGGCTGCGTGCCGGTGCTCGTGCCGTGGCCCGGCATCTCCACGATGCCGCCGTTGGCGTTGTAGAACCGGGTGGTCTGCGACGCGGGGTCCAGCTCGGCGCGGGTGTAGGCGGGCGCGGGGGTGCCCGGGTACGGCGCCATCCGGCTGACGCCGAACGGCGGCGGGGTGGGCAGGCCCGAGGGCAGCGGCGTTCCGGTGGGGATTCGATCGGCGTGGCTGAACATGTCGTAGTCCTCCATGGTCGCGGATCTGATGGGGCCCGCCGCGCGCGCCGGGTGATGATCCGGGCAGGCTCGCCGGTACGCGCGGCGGGGTGGTGCTGCCCCTCGGGGGTGGGGGCGCCTCCCCGGCAGGGGGAGGAGATCAGGGGGTCAGTCGCCCGGCGGCAGCTCGGGAATGGCCTTGCCGGTGTCCGGTGGGTCGGTCATGCCGAAGTGGTCGAGGCCAGCGCGGAGGAACCGCGGGTCGGTGAGGTGGCCGAACGCCAGCGAGGTTGCCCAGTACGGGCCGGGCCCGGCGATACGGCGCAGCGAGGGGAGCGCGATCTCGACGGGGTGCGAGACCCACACGCCCCCGGGGTGCAGCCAGCCGCGCGAATCGGTCGCGGGGACGAGCCAGAGGAGGAGGTCGTCGTCGGTGACGACGGCGCCGCACCCGCCGGGCTGGTTCCGGCGCATCCACCAGATCAGGTCCTGCCCGGTACTCGCGCCCCGGGTGACGACGATGTCCCACCACGTGCCGCAGGGAAGTTGCAGGCCGGCGGACTCGGGGAGCGCCGTCAAGAGGCGGATCACGTCCGACAGGTCCGGTGGCGTTGGGAGGCTGATGGCGGTCTCACGCCTTCGTGTCACGGTCATCGCTGTCCCAAGGTCGAGTAGGGCTGATTCGTGCGCACACGGCTGGTCAGGACGCCATTTCCAGGGCAACCTGCGGCCGAGGACGCTACGTTGAGCGAACCGCATGTGACGCCCCGTCGGTACGGTGTACGGACGCCGGATGCGGTGAAAGCGGTGAAAGATCGTTTACGACAGGGGATGCGTCATGGCGGACGCACGGCACCGGAACGACAGACTGGCAGCGGTGATCAGCGAGGCCGGGTGGAAGCACGTCGACGTCGCCGGCGCGTTCGTGCGGGTTGCCAAGGAGAACGGGGCAGCGCAGTTCTCCAACGTCGGTCGCTCCCACGTGTCGAAGTGGGTTGCCGGTCATGCCCCGTCCGGCCGGGGTCTGGACTTCCTTTGTGAGGCGCTGTCCCGGAAGCTCGGCCGCACAGTCACCGCACATGAGGTCGGGTTCGGTGCTGCTCCCTCTCCCCAACGAACGGGCCCCGACTGGGGCACGGATACGCTGTCGGCGCTGACCGACCTCGGGAGACTGGACGTGGACTTGGACCGCCGCAGCGCCCTCGGGTCCGCTGCCTACTCGGTGGCCTCCCTCGCTTTACCCGCTACCTCCTGGTGGTTGCAGATGGCGGACCGCGGCGCCGACCGCCGTATGCCCGGGTCACGTGCCGTGGGACGGGGCGACCTCGAGGCTGTCCGCGACATGACGAGCATGTTCTCCCGGATCGACCAGAAGCACGGCGGCGGGCACGCCCGTACGGCCGTCGTCCAGTACTTCACCTCCGACGTGGTGGCGCTGCTGCGCGGCCGGTTCGCGGACGAGGCGGTACGGCGTGACATGTTCTCGGCCGCCGCAGAGCTGGCCTACCTCGCCGGGTGGATGGCGTTCGACAACAGCGAGCACGCCACAGCGCAGCGGTACTTCACCGGGTCGGTGAAGCTGGCGGCTGAGGCCGACGACCCGCCGATGGCCGCGCACGTGCTGCGCGCCATGGCGCACCAGGCCGTCGACCTCGGGCACACGCAGCACGCTCTCGACCTGGCGGCCGCGTCCATCGACGGGCGCCGTTACGCCCTGGCTACGCGCCGGGAACGGTCGCTGCTGGGCGTGGTCCACGCCCGAGCGCTCGCGGCGACCGGCGCGACGGCGCGCGCCGCGGCGGCGCTGCTGCGCGCCGAGGACGACCTCCGCGGCGCGTCCGACGGCGACGCCGAGCCGGGCCGGGTGTTCTTCTTCAAGGAGGCGTCCCTCGCCCACGAGACCGCGTGCACGCTCCGGGACAGCGGGGACCTCCGCGGGGCCCTGTCGCAGTTCCGGCGCAGCGTCCGCACCCGGCAGGCGACCCCGTTCAAGCGGACCCACGCCGTGACCCTCGGGTACTACGGGGCCGTGCTGGCCCGCCAGGGGCTCATTGAGGAGGCGTGCGCGACGTGGGACCGGGCCCTGGACGCCATGGACGGGGTGCACTCCGGACGGACCCGGCAGACCGCGGTCCAGATGCGTTCCGCGCTGTCGCCGTACCGGCAGCGCGGGGTGCGGGCGGTACGGGAGACCGACGCTCGCGCGGCCGCGTTCCTGTCGGACGTGGCCTGACCACTGAGAGGGAGACGACGTGTTGCAGCTGGAGCCCATCGGCCGCGTGGTGAGCGGACGGACCGAGGTCGCGGACGACTACTGGGGCGGGGTGAAGTCCGTCATCCGCCTCGACGACCGCTTCCCCGTGGAGACGGTCCAGGGCCTCGACGAGTTCTCGCACCTGGTCGTCACATGGGAGTTCCATCTGGCGTCCCCGGACGACGTGGCGCTGCACGCGCGTAGCCCCCGCAACAACCCGGCCTGGCCCGTCACGGGCACGTTTGTGCACCGCAACCACCGTCGGCCGAACCAGATCGCCACGAGCTTCCCGCGGCTGCTGCAGGTGGACGGTCTCGACCTCCACGTAACTGACCTCGACGCGGTCGTGGGCACGCCCGTCCTGGACCTCGCCCCGTACTTCCGGAAGATGGGCCCTCAGGGCCCCGTGGACGAGCCGTCGTGGCCCGGGGAGATGCTGGGCGACTACTGGGCCGAGCCGCGCCCCTGAGGCCAGCCCTTGGCCGCGTGCTGGACCGCGCCGCCCCGGACGACGGTGTACAGGTCGGTCGGCACAGGCCAGCCCTTGTGGTCGACGTATTCGCCGCTCAACCACCGCGCCCACTTGTTGCAGTCCGTTGTGAATGGGCGTGCCGGTGGCATTGTGTGGGTGTCAGCAGGGCTGGGGTCGTTGGGCGTGGTCGCGGGTGTAGAGGCTGTTTGATCCTGCTGTCATGGGGTGACCAGGTGGCTGCTGTTGAGTGGTGAGTGTGGGGGCGATTCGGCTGTCGTGGGGGTGGCTGTTCCTATTGCCCAAGGCGGCGTCCGGCGAGGGCCGTGACTACCGCTTCCGCTTCTGCTTGTGCCGTGCTGTGTTCCTCGCGCCGTCCTGCGGCCGCTTGGCGTTCGGGTGGAGCGAGCGATGAAGCTCTGTGGGGGGCCGAAGGGACGGCAGGCTGGCCGTCAGCGCAGCATCAAGCGGCCCGGTGTACCCGTCGTGATAGATATAGAGGAGTTCGCGGGTTGGTTGCTCGTAGAGGAATACGACACCTCTGGGCAGACCGAGCTGATGCTTCTTGGCCCGGAGGTAATTGCCGAGCCTCCTGTCGGTCTCGTCGGGGTCGGCTCCGGCGGCACCTGCAGGCCTCCTGGCGGGCGTGGTACTGCCGGGCGGCCCGAAGGTTCACGGCCCACTCGTCGGCCTGCGTACGGCGCGCCGACGGCCGCTCGTCAGCCTCTGCCGGGCTGAGGTGGAGCACGTACTCCAGCATCCAGACCTGCGCCGGCAGTCCCGACCGACACAAAGCAGTCGGCGCGATCGTGCAGCAGACCCCCGATGCGGCCGCCAGGTTCGCTGAGGCTGCGGAGCTTGAGCAGGACCCGGTAGCAGCCGGAGGAGGGTCGAGATCAGAGACGAGGCTTTCGGCGTTGACCGGTACGCATCGTGGGGTGCTCACTGGTCTGTCCCCGCAGCACTCAGTACTCAGGAGCCGCCACCTCTCCCCACTGGGGCAACCCAAGATTCGAAACCCCAATCCGGGGCACCCCCAAAGAGTCCCGGCACCCGGCCCGGACACCGACCCCCGGGAGACCCTGTGACCACCTACGTCATCACCGTGCCTGGCACCTTCGTGCAAGGCATCAACGACACCCAGCGCTCCGAATTCGAACAGAAGCTACGGCCACGGGACCCGAAGAACACCGACCTCGGCGAAAGCGAGGAACTGAGCCTCCTCACGCTCCAAGACGACGGCAACGCATTCTCCGTACATCTCGAAGTGGAGGCCTCTGGCCACGCCGAAGCCGAAGCGGAAGCCGTACGCCTGGTCACCACCGCCCTGCGCGACAGCGGTTTCACTGAGCAGGACGCGCCCCTGGGGCCGGCAGCGGTCACGGGTATCGACCGCGAGTTCTGAACCAGTCAGGCAAGCATCCCTCCGCACCCGCTCCTTCGAGCTGGCCGCGACCCTAAGGGTTGGCCGAACGAAGTGAGGCTCAAGCCCCCGAGCCGCGTGCGGGCCGGAGCAGACCGGGGCCGCGGGAAATCCATGGTGGTGTGACGCGAGGGCGCCATAGCGTGTTGCCATGAGCGAGGAAACGTGGGCAGGGGTACGAGACCGGGTACAGCGACTTGGTGGGCTCGCAGGCAGCGAGTCGGTCTTCGGTGCCCGCAGGCACGGCTTTCGGCTTGGCCCGGTCATGGAGGAGGAACAGCTCCGGTCGCTGGAGGCGGCCCTCGGCGTCGACCTGCCCACGCACTACCGCAGCTTCCTGCTCCAGGTCGGAGCCGGAGGCGCCGGCCCCGACTACGGCCTGATGACGCCCGTCCTGGGCGACAGCGGATGGCAGTGGCGCGACGTCGGATTCGCCCACCGGGGGCAGCGGACCACAGCCGAGCTTGCCGGCCGCCCTTTCGTGGCGGAAGCCCTGCAAAAGGAACTCGACGCCCTGGATGCGCAAGAGCCCAAGCCGGAGGCGTATGAGACCGACGAGGCCTTCCGCCAGGCGTTCACTGCGTGGGACGCGCGCTACGAGGAGCTGTACGACGCGCAAGAAGCAGGCGTCGTCTTCCTGAGCGAGCAAGGCTGCGGCTACTCCTCACTGCTCGTGATGACGGGCCCGCACGCAGGCGCTGTCTGGGAGGACGCGCGGCCGGCGGACGGCGGGATTGTGCCGACCGGACTCGATTTCGCTCAGTGGTACAAGCGTTGGCTCGTGCGTACCGAACAGCAACTCGAGCGACTGAAGAGAGACAGGCCCCGGATTCTCTTTACACGCCAGCGGAGTCTTTTCAGGTTCCTTCGCCAAGTCCGGTTGGTACGGCAGAGCGGAGCGAAGCACCGGTAGTTCAGTGAAGGCACCGTTGCCGACACTGCGCCCGGGGGCCGTGCCCGGGCACGGCTACCGGGAACTGTGCGGCGGCCCGCTGGACGGCCTGCTCCTGGACATCACTGGCTGGATAGAGACCGAACGCGCCACTGGAGCCCCGCTGCGCACCGACATCGGCAGCTTCGGGCCCGCCGTCGCGGTGGCCGCCGACCTGACCGGACGGGCCCGGCGCACTTCAAGGTACGCCGGGCCTCGCCGTGCTCTATCACCAGATGACGAGGTATCCGTTGCCGCCAGACTGGCCCTCTGTGAGGGGGGCACTGGCACCACCACTGGCGCCGCTGTCGCCGCCGGTGCCCGCGTTCGGCGGCGCGGGCTGGATCACCCCGTCCACTGCCGGACGGCCGCCCGGTCTTTCTACTTCCGGGTGTGGATCTTGTTGGTGCTACCCGCGTGGGAGGATGCGCTGTTCATCGCCGGTGCGGCGCGACTGCCGCTCCCGTACCGGTGGGACTTCGGAACCGGGTGGGGAACGTGGGTACAGGAGTGTCGCGGACAGTCGCGACGGTGTGTGTGCTGACCGTGGCCGTTGTCGGCTGCGGGCACGAGGACGGGAACGGTGCGAGGGCCTCGCACCCCGAGAGGCAGGCTGCAGCACCCACGAAAGTCCTGGGTCATCAGGAACTGGAGCGGGCCGCGCTGGCGTCGGGGGACGTCGACGGATTCAGCGTCGGGCCCATGGTGGGCGACGCGGGGGCCGGGCAGCCTGTGGTGAGTCAGGTCCCTCCTGCGCCCGCGCGGTGTAAGCCCCTCAACGACATGACCGGCTTCGTCGGCAGGTACCAGCCCGTGTGGCAGGTCGCGAAGACGGTCGGTCGCACGTCCGATGAGGCCGACATGTCGTCGACGACGGTGGCGCTCAACTCCTACCGGCAGCAGGACTCGGTCAAGGTGGTGACGGACCTGCGCGGTGCGCTGGACACCTGCACAAAGTTCACGCCGCCCGGGTCCTCGACCACCGGCTGGACGTACTCGCACATCCGCAAGCTGCCGGATCCCTCGCTGGGGGACGACGCGCTCTCGTACCGCATCACGCTGGGCCTGCCCGCGGACGACGCGGGCCCCGCGCACTCCGTCGTCTTCTCCTACGTGGTGGTCCGGAGCGGAACGACCGTCACGACGTTCGCCTCGAACCTCTTCGGCGTGAACGACGAACCCACCGAGGTGCCCCGGCAGCTCATCGACGCCCAGCTCAAGAAGCTGAGCCAGGCGTCGTCGGGCTGAGGCACCCGGTGTCGGCACCCGGGACCAGGACGGGGCGCGCCCGGGTCCCGGGTGGCGCCGTGCTGCTGCTGAGCCCAGGCCAGGTGCCATGCGTCAAGCGGCGTATCAAAGTTCAGCTCCAGGCCGCGCACCGGCTCGAGGCGTCCCTCGCGCAGTTCGGCGAGGAGGCGCTCGGCATCGAGGGAGGGGTAGTCGAGGTAGCCGCGGTCGTCACCGCCGAAGAAGGTGGGCCGCAGCGTCTCGCGCAGCTCCGCGTCGCGGGCCAGGCGCTCGGGCAGGTCGGGGTTGGCGATGAAATCACGCCCCAAGCCGACGGCGTCGACGGTGCCGTTCTCCACGGCGCGCAGTGCCTCCTCTCGTGCGTAGCCGCCAGTCGCGATCAGCCGGCCCGGGTAGCGCTCGCGGGCCCAGGCGCTGTCGATGGTGTCGGCCGGCCGACGCCGGGCTGCCTGGCTGTGCCCGTCAGCCGAGACTCGGCAGGCGGGCTGCCCGTCCGAAGGGCGAAGTGCTGATCAGCTTCGAGGACTTCACTGCCCGGCTGCTGGATTGGACGTTGTGGTGGAACACCGTGCATCGCCCTGCACTGTTGCGGGGCAGGACCCCGATTGAGGCGTGGCAGGACGATCCCACGCCGCTGAGGGACGTGCCGGCGGCGGATCTGTGGTCGTTCACCCTTGAGGATGCCGGCACCCGCAGGAACTCACCGCCGATCTCCACCGGACGCTGATCCGGTGGCTGGACGACAAGGAAATGCGCCGGGCCCTGGCCGCCGTGCTGACCGCACTGACACGCGAACTGGAACGCACCGACCACACGCTGGCGGCGCGACTGCAACCCATGCTGGCCGAACTCGCCGGCCTGTAATTGCATTCTGCGGTCAGGACCGCATCGGGCTTTGGAGTAGCTCGGCCAGGGGCCACCATGCCGTGCTCGTGGCCGATCTGCAAGACGGACTGGTCGTCCGCGAGGTCTCCGGCCGCTGGGAGCGGCGCGGCTTCGCCCGTACCGGTCCGGGCCATCCCGTTGTGCCGCTGACCGGTCTCGGGCAGCACACCTCCACCGAGTGGGTGGCTGCCGCATTGGCCGGCTGGTTCTCGGTGCGCGACACGATCGGAGTCGCGCGGCCCGCACTGGTGCTCGGCTCCGCCGGTCCTTTTGGCCAGCCTGGGCTCGGCGGCCGCCTGATCCTTTTGATCACGTTGCCTGTCGCCCTCGTCACGCTGGATGTCGGATGGCCCCCCACCCCGGGCGGCCCACCGCAGCAGGGCGTTCCTGTTAAGCGTCTCCGTAGTCGCCGCGGCCGCGGTGGCTCTGCCGTTCCTCGGCTGGACCCTGGCCAGACCAGACAGCTATGCGGTTGCCGCCCGGCTCGCTGGCCTGGCACTACTCATGGTTCTCACGCTCAGCGCCCGGGCCGGGTGGTTCGTCAGCCGCAGGAGACCTGATAACCCTGTCGGCCTCACTGGCTTGCGCATTCGCTGGAAGCGGTAGTGGCATTCACGACTTGAAGGCCCGCTGCCGCATCCCACACACGCCGCTTGTCAGCGGCCGCAGCCGGGTCTTGCCACGTGGTCCTCCCGGCCGACGGTTCTGGGAGCGTGGCTGGGTATGGCTGCGTTGCGGGGACCGTTGACTGCCACGGGGTGTTTGTGTCTGCGCTGGTCGGGGCCGGTTGAAACGGCTGTGGGATGAATGACGCTGGGTACCTGCGAGCAACTGGTCAGGTCAGGGGCGGCGTCAGGTGTGTCGTGCGGTCCAGCCATGCGGCTGCGGCTGCGGTGCGCTGTGTGACGACGTCATCGGGTTCGCCGTTGAGCAGGGCGAACGGGATTTGCTCGAGGCCGAAGGTGAGGTACCAGGTCCAGGCGCGGTGCAGGGTGTGCCGGTCGACGGCGGCCGCGACCTTGTCCCAGCCGTGCCAGGCCAGACAGGCGGCGTCGATGGCTGGGTCGAAGGGCTGGGCCAGATCCCAGTCCAGCACACCGACGAGACGGACGTCCTGGCTCCAGTGCATGTTGGCGCCGGCCAGGTCGCCGTGGACGAGTGACGGCGTGACGGCGGGCAGATTCATGGCGGCATGGACGCGGCGACGCGCTTCGCCCTGCCAGGCGCGGGGCAGACGGGGTACCACGTCCTGCTCCATGATCTCGGCCCACCGTTCGCCTCCCGCGTATTCGTGCGGCATCCCCAGCAGGCCCTCCATGCCATGGCAGTCCACTTTGCGTAGCGCGTCCAGCAGTCGGGCGAGTTCCTTTGGTTGCCCGCCCTCGCCACGTCGGCAAGCGCCGCCTTCCAGCCAGGACGGCGCGACGGCGGTGCCCTTCTGCCTGGACCACCTCGGACAAGGGGACCGGTACCGCGAACGGCAGGTCTGCTTCCGTCAGACGGCGCAGAAGTTCGGTACGCCGGGGCAGCGCGGCTGCCGCGGTGGTGTTCTTGGCGATGCGCACGACGGCGACGCCGGGAAGCAGTACCACGTGGTGCGAACCGCCACGTGCGAGAGTTGCACTGCGAAGGTCCTCTCCGGGCAGTACGGCTGCGGCAACAGCGAGCAGTTCCTCGGGCGCATGATCAAACACCCGCGGCAGCCTACCGGGGGTAGCCAGCCCGGACAGAGAGCGGTAGCCACTCGGCTACCCGCCCCGTGGTCAAGTGCGGTCCGGGAGGCGGGACGTCGGGAACATTCCTGGCTGTTCAGTTCTGGTATGCGAGAGGGCCTGGCCGTGCCCCGCCTGCCGCCGTTCTGGCCGGTGTGCGCTGGTCGGCGTGGGCGCGCTGCGCCACGCGACGTTGTGGGACAGGCGCTCAGGTTTCAGGAGTCGTTCCACAGCCCGCCCGTCGCAGACGGCGTTGCTCGGACAGCACGGTGAGTCCGAAGATGCAACCAAGCGGGAACCCGCGACGGGCGCGATGATGAATCCGGCGACTGCACTCCTGGGAAGACCAAAGACTGCCCGATGCTGCGCTCGTCCCTTTGCTGCCGGTAGCAGTGCTGTTTGTTGCGGTCGTCTTCAACCGTGGTCGGGTACCGGCTGTGGGGCAACTGACCGATTTGATCATCCCCCGATGAAGCTGGGGAGACCTGCGGCGTGGATCCTTCGGTTGTCCAGGGTCTCCGCCGTCCCCGGGGGAGAGCAGGGCTGCTGGCGGGGACCGTTATGCCCACTCGACTCCGAGGTTGGCCAGTGCAGCCCGCTGTTCCCGGGTGAGCTTGCCGCGTCTCGCGCGGGTGTTCGATACCCATGCGCCCAGCCTTACGGTCACCGGCTCTTCCTGGCCGTCGACCGCGATCGCGCCGTCGGCCTGGCCCATATCCGCTGGAGCGAAAGCTCCCTGCGAGCATCCTTGCGGGGCCTTCCGTAGGCGGTCACCGACGGCCGCCTGCGCACACTGCTCGCAGTTGTCGTCCAGGCCATTGCTCAGGCACCGGGAGCCGCCACCGACGGCACTCTGCTGCAGGTATGGGTCCTCATCGATGCCCTCACCCTGCCCGTGACAGGTTCGGCGTGGGCTGGCCGCTCTCAGGGTGGAGAGCCCTCGGACGTCGGGCCAGGTGAGCATGCCCTCCCCGGACCGGACAGCCACGAGGAGAGCGTGGAAGGCGGCACGACGGCTATCCCTGCGCTGCTGCGCGCGGGGCTCCGGCACAGGCTCAGAGAGCGACCTGCCGTGACCCCGGTGGTTCAGGCACGAAGAGGACGCGGTGACGTCGCCGGTTCGGGGCGTGCGGCGACTGCCGGGTGGATGGTGGTGGGTGTGCCCGTGCGGCCGTGGCAGGCCCGAGGAGGCTGCCACGGCCGCGCATGGAGCGTGTTTCGGTCGGCGATGGGGGGCGTGCTCTCTGTTCGCCGCCTGGTCGTGTCAGGACACGACGCGCAGGTGGGTTGGCCAGCCGATGCGGTTGAGGAGCTTGAACATGTGTGTGATGTGGTTCGGATGCAGTTTCACGCAGCCGGCGGACTTGTAGTCCTTGGAGTCTTGCCAGCTTCGCGGCTCGCTGTGTCCTTGGCTGCCGTCACGGTTCATCTCGGAGTGGATGAACATCTGCGTACGGATCTTTTTGTGGGGGTTCTTGGAGCACCCCATGTCCTCGAGGTAGACGGCGTAGCCCTTGATGTACCGGCCGTTGTACTTGGGGTCCTTGAGCTTGATCTTCCAGTTGCCGTTCGGGATCCAGCCCTCGCCGACTGCACAGTCGTTTTTGCTGCCGAGGCCTGATCCGGCCCGGTAGGAAGCGAGAAGCTTCGTGCCCTGGTAGACCTTGAGCTTCGAGTTCGTGGGGCTGTCGGGGTTCTTGTCGTAGACCAGGCTGGTTGCCGTTACCGCCGATGGCGTCTTGACGGGTCCTTGTGTGGCGGCGGCCGGTGAAAGGGCCGGCGCCACGGTCAGGGTCAGGGTGGTTGCTGTGGCTGCGGCGATGAGGGTGCTGCGCAGGCGGCGTCCGTTGCTGCTCATGGTTTCCTCGTTCTCCCGTACGGCTTGATGGTTCCGGCCCGTGCATGTGTGGGGTTCGTGATGTGGGGTGGGCGCTCGTGAGCGCCGTGGTCCGGGTACGAGTGCACCTGCGGGCCGGGGCGCGGCGTGGCCCGCCCCTGGCCCGAGGTCAGGCGATGGCCAGGCGAGCCTGTGCGGTCGTCGTTCCGGTGAAGGTGAAGGAGAACTGCTCGCGGACCCCGGAGGCGCACGCGGACTTCGTGCGGTAGGCACCGTTGCCGGCGTTGATGCGGACCACGGCGCACTTGGCGTCCCTGCGGGTGTCCTGGAGCCAGCCGGCCACCGTGACGCTGCCGCCGGAGCAGCGCAGGGTCCAGTTGGCCGAAGCGCCGTCGATCACCGGGGACGCGGAGGACGGGCAGGTGGCCGCGCCGGCCGGACCGGCGGCGGCGACCGCCAGTCCACTGGCGATGATGGCGGCCGACGCGGCGGAGGTGATGATCTTGCTGACAGCGGACATGAGTGCCCCCTTCGGGCAGTGTGCTGACGGGAAGCGGACCGGCGGAGGCCTGGATCTGCCCGTCTCGTCGGCGAGGCGGGCCGTCCAGGAGTGCTGGTCGCGGAATCAGCATTGCCGCGATGACCGGGTGGGAGAACACGATTCCGGCTGCTTGCCGAGGCGCATCGATGCGCCCCACATGCAAGGGCTCTGACCTGCTGCTATGGACCAATGCATGCGGGGCGTGTCATGCGGACGTCATGCCTGCGAGCGGGTGTGCCGTGCTTGTCACTCGGAAGCTGAGGACGGCGGGCTTGTGGTCCGCTGGTAGGCCGGTGTGTCGACTGGCTGGGCCTGCTTCACCAGCAGGGCCAGCCAGGTGCTCTCGTCGACCCGGCCTGTCTCGCGCAGGCCATGTGTGCGCTGGAAGTAGCTCACGTCTTCGGCGGTGGCCGCAGTGAACCTCCCCGTCACCGGGGTGCCGCCTTGGTCCACGTTGTTCAGGAGTTCCTGTACGGCCCGCACGGCGAAGGCGTCGGATCCGGGACCGACCTGCCCCTTCACCAGCGCCGGCCAGGTGAGGTTGCCGACCTTGCCGTCGGTCGGCAGTTCCTCCCGCTTCTGGAAGTCCATAACGGCGTCCCTGGTGGCTTCCGTGAAGAATCCGTCGGCCCGGACCTTGTAGCCGTGTGCGTTCAGCAGGTTCTGCAGAGCGCGGGCGCGGGTGAACTGGTCGGCCTTGCTCATGTACAGCAAGGGCCACTCGTACCGAGCCTCCCCGGCGGAGGCGGCACCGGCCGCACCGCCGGCCGTGGCCACGCCATCCCGGGCGGACAGCCGTTCGTGGAAGACCGCTCCGGCGGTGAACGTCACGACCACCGCCGCTGTGACCAGGGCCGGCCGCAGCCACCGAGGACGACGCAGGCCCCCCGATCCCTGGCCCGGCGAGCCATGCGCGCCGACGGGGGCGTGGGCGGTGGCGGCCCCGTGCTTTCCTGCGGCGAGATCGGGCTCGGAAGGTGCCGCGGATCCGCCCGTGCCGTCAGAGGGCGTGGTGTGTGCCTCGCCGTTGTCGGCGACCCGCGGGCGGGCGTTCTCCCGCAGAGCGGCCTGGCACAGACTGCGAGCCCGTTCGAGTTCCACTGCCGGGGCACGCAACTGGGCGTGCAGCGCCTCGACCACCCTCAAGGGAGCGGTCGACAGGTGCTTCGGGTTCAGGTACCGCGACAGCGTCGTCTGGTCGACTCCCAGCCTCGCGGCCAGCGCCTGCTGCGTCGGCCTGGTGCCGCCGGTCGGGCTGCCGGCTTCCTCCCACCAACGGCGCAGCAGCCGCGACAGTTGCACCCCCGCGCTTTCCCGGTCCTGGCCACCCGGCTCCTGGGTCATGTGCGTGTCTCTCCCCGTCGTTGTACGGAACAGCCGGGCCTCCACACCGCCTGCATGACGGCATAACAGCAGGTCAGATCTATGCAAGACGGCAAGCATCGGTGCATCGGCCTCAGCGGCGCTGATCGTAACGATGCGGTCGCGGCATCAGGCACACTCGCTTGCGGGCTGTCCGCGACCCAGGCGCGGCTCCACATGATCACTGGCCCTGCGACTGCGCCGTGAGTGAGACGAACCGGCGTCCTGCGGCAGCGGACCGGATTCACCCTGACGAGTGCATGGGACATCGGGGTGCACAAGGCGATGTCTCACCCGCATGACGGACCCGTGGCAAAGAACACCGGAACGTACATCGCTCGGTAGTTCCCCTGCGCCCACCTCAAGCATTACGACGCGTCAGCTCGCAGTGACATCACGAAGTCAAAGTCAGCGGGCGGGCATAGGGCAAACCCTCGAGTGTGGAACCGTTGCGTGATTGTCATGGGCATCCAGGTTTCATCTGGCAAACTGCCGTTTCCGATGCACCATCAGCACGCGCGGTGTGGATGAATCCGGCCGCAGGACGATCAACGAGGGAACCCGTGGAGTGGAACGCGCCGCAGCCGCAGTGGATCGGTCCGTACCGGATCGTTGCCAGGCTCGGTCAGGGCGGTATGGGCCAGGTCTTCCTGGGCCGAAGCCCTGGAGGCATGAAGGTCGCCGTGAAGGTGATTCGGCCAGACATCGCGGAGGACGACGAGTTCCGCCGCCGCTTCGCCCGTGAAGCCCAGGCCGCCCGCCAGGTGAACAGCGCCTACACCGCCCCCGTGGTCGGCGCCGACGCCGAGGCCGACCCGCCGTGGCTGGCGACGGCCCATGTCCAGGGAGTGCCCCTGGACAAAGCTCTCCGGCACGGCCCCTGGCCCACCGACTCGGTACGAGCCCTGGGCGCGGGACTGGTGGAGGCTTTGAGCGCCATCCACGAGGCGGGGGTCGTCCACCGTGACCTCAAGCCGTCGAACGTCATCCTGACGTCGAACGGCCCCCGCGTGATCGACTTCGGCATATCCGCCGTCGTGGACGCCACCCGCCTGACCGAGCACGGAAGCTACCTGGGTACCGCCGGTTTCAGCTCGCCCGAACAGATCAAGGGCCAAGCCGTCGGTACGGCCTCGGACGTTTTCTCCCTGGGCGTCCTCCTCACCAGGACCGCCACGGGCCGGTACCCGTTCGGCGAGGCCGCCTCCGGCTCCGTCCTCAACTACCGCGTGGTGCACGAACAGCCCGATATGGACGGCCTGCCGCCCGAACTACGCGCCATCATCGAGCCATGCCTCGCCAAGGACCCGGCCCTCAGGCCCCGCCTGGGCGAACTGCTGCACCAGCTGGTCGAGCCGGTCGACGACCTGGTCACCGTCCTGGGTACGGCGGCGTGGCTGCCGCCGGCTGTCGCCGCCATGACCGCCCTGCGCGAGGCCGAAGACACGGTCGGCCTGCGCCAGGCCGACGCAGGCCAGGACGATGCAGCCGGGGACAAAGCGATCGCGCACCCCACGGAGCCCGACAGCCCCGCCCAGCCAGACGCCGACCCTGCAGTCGCCTCTCCCGCCGAAGTGGCCGTCGCGAACGCCCCAACCCAGCCCGGCTCCCGCGCCGCACGACGAACCGCGGACCGCACGGTCCAACGCCGCGGCCGTCGAGTGGCCCCGCTGGTCACCGCCGGGGCCACCGCCCTCGTCCTCGTGGCCACGGGCGGATGGTGGTGGTCCCAGCACATGGACGAGGCGACAGGAACCCCTTCGGAAGGCGCGTCCAAGGCCTCCGTCGCGGCCAAAACACCATCTCCCTCCCCGAGTGCCTCCATACCCGGTCGGCCCTCCGGTTCGCCCTCGGCCAAGTCACCCGCCAAAACATCGGGCACCCGCGGTTCCTCCACGACGCCGACCCAGTCCTCAAAGTCGTCGGCAACGGCCAAGCCGCCATCCGAGCCCGCCCTCGGCCTGGACTGGAAGTGCCGCGACTCGTATGTCGCCGACAACGTCGACGGCTACCTGGTGCTTCCCTGTATCGCTGATGACACCGGCAACAGCATCGCCTGGAAGATCCAGGCGAAGTCCCCCACAGCGCAGACTCTTACTTTCTACTACTGGCTCGGCCGGAACCCGGAGGACGGGAGCCGGGATGACATCACCCTCAGCTACGTGCGGGAATGCACCCTGCACATGGTGCCCAACGTGGTGCAACAGTGCCCGGTCTATACGTCCAGGCCGTCCGTCGGCGAAGTCCATGCCGGCGTGTCCGACACCAAGGGCAGTCTGGACGGCGCCAATAGCAACGCCATGTACTTCGACGGCCAGCACCTGTCCGCGATGCCCGCCTGACTGATCGTCCGCCCTCGTGCCGCTGCCTGGCGAACCCAGGCCCTGCCCCGCATGGGGCAGGGCCTGGGGATCTATCTGTGCTCCCGGCTTACGAGCCTGGCAAACCGGATGGCCGTGGGTCTTCAGGCTCGGCCTCCTTGGGCGTGCACGCGGTAGCCGGTGCCCAGGATTCCATCGCCGGATCCCGGCAATGCCTGCGCCTCACGATGTATGGGTCAGCTCGGCAGGAGGGTGTCCGCCGGCGTGGTGACAATCGGAACGTCCGGGCACGCTGCGGCTTCACGCACCAGGGCGTCGCGTTCGATGTCGTCGACCGCCAGGTGCCAACGCGTTTTCACCGTCACCCAGTCCACTACGTACCGGCACCGCGCGGCTGCGGCCGGGGGCAGCCACTCAGCAACGTCCCTGTCGGCCTTGGCCCGGTTGCCGCGGGCGGTCACCGTCACCAGTGCTCGCGGCTCGTCCGGGTCGTTGGCGTAGGCCTGCCGCTGCCTCGCGGTCCACTGCGATGCGCCGACTGGCGGGGAGCGTCAACTCAACTGTGCTGTATTCGACATCACCGGTGGTGTCGGAGGCGTCAAGGGTGAGCGCTTTGCATAGCTATGGGCGCTACTGATCTCGTCTATCAGGCTCGGACACTGTCCGCCTGCCTTCGCCGGCAGGCGTGGGTACGGGAAGCGTGAACTATCGAGTGGCTGTGACGAGTGCCGACGAGCCACACTCTGATCATGGATGGCAGGATTGCTCAGCTGGTTGGCGAGCTTGATGCGGATTCGAGCGAAGTGGCCGAGGACGCGCAGCATGCGCTGACCGCTATCGGGTCAGACGTGCTGGACCAGCTGATCACCGCAGTCCCTGACCTGGGTATTTTTGGGCAGCTGTGTGCCATTGAGGTCTTCACCGCGCTGCAGGATCCAAGGCCGGGGGACGTGCTGATCGACCTGCTGGTCAGCGAAAACTCCACCGTTCGCCAATGGGCCGCCGAAGCCTTGGGAGAACTGCACATTCAGCGCGCCGTGCCGGGACTGCAGCGAGCCTATGCGGCCTTTCGGCAGCGAGATGAGGCTCTTGACCACTGCGAGGGAGTGGCACTTCGCGATGCACTGAGTGAGCTCGGTGCCCGTGACGTCGTAGTCCCACCCCGAGTCGCCGCGCTGAGTCTCTCGCTGGAGAACCTGGATCGGGTGTGGCCGACAGTGCATCTGGCCGAGGTTATTGAGCAGCTTGCCGCTCATGGTCAGGCGGTCCTCTACTTTAAGAAGTCATCTCAATTGGCTGGTTCGGTAGTCTGCGGGCGTGGGGATCGTTGAGCGGCTGGTACCGGATGAGTTGTGGGCCTTGTTCCAGCGG
>NZ_JBVKBW010000035.1:0-12093 GCF_055635295.1 Streptomyces sp. NPDC111520
TGGCGTTGACTTTTGGCACGCTGTTGAGTTCTCAAGGAACGGAAGCTTCCTTCGAGACCGTCTCACCGGCCCCTCCGGGCTTTCCCTTCGTTGTCTCCAACCTTACCAGATCCGTTTCGCGTTTCCGCTCTCCGTTTCCGGCCCCCTATTGGAGCGGGGTTTTTGTCTTCGGGCTTTCGCCTTTCGACGTCTCCGACTTTATCAGACTCTTTCGGGCCCGATTACCGCCGGAGTTTGCCTCTATGAACAGCGACACAAAAGACCACTCAGAAAGTTCTTTCTGAGAGGTGCTGTGCGATCGATGGTCTTTCGAAGCGGGCTAGATCCTAGCCGCTGGCCTCCGAACGTCTCCGTTCGTGGCAACTTCTCGAATCTACCTCCCCACGCCACCCGTGTCAACAGGTGTCTTGGGGCGAAGAGGAGACTAGCAGGTCAGCCACCGCAGATGCACATCGCCGGCGTCGGCCGAACGGGTCATACCGCGGTGGGCAGGACGTCGCTGCGGTCGCCGCGTTCCAGGTCGCCCGTCTCGCCTGCGAGGGCGGCTCGGCGCCCCACGACGAAGACGTAGACGAGGAAAAGCAGCTCGGCGGTCACGCCGATGCCGATGCGGGCCCAGGTGGGGAGGCCGGAAGGGGTCACGAACCCTTCGATGGCGCCGGAGACGAAGAGGACGGCGGCCAGGCCTATGGCCATGCCGATGGCGGCCCGGCCTTCTTCGGCCAACGCCGTACGGCGGGGACGCGGGCCGGGGTCGATGACGGTCCAGCCGAGGCGGAGTCCCGTACCGGCCGCGACGAACACCGCGGTCAGTTCGAGGAGACCGTGTGGGAGGACCAGCCCGAGGAAGGTGTCGAGGCGGCCCGCGGAGCCCATGAGGCCCAGTCCGAGACCGAGGTTGAGCATGTTCTCGAAGAGGACGTAGAGGACCGGCAGCCCCAGGAAGACACCGAGGACCAGGCAGTAGCCGGCGGCCATGGCGTTGTTCGTCCACACCTGGGCCGCGAAGGAGGCGGCGGGGTGGCTGGAGTAGTACGTCTCGTACTCGCCGCCCGGTCGGGTCAGGGCGCGCAGTTCCTCGGGGGCGGCGATGGCGGACTGGACCTCGGGGTGGGTGGCGACCCACCAGCCGATGAGTGCGGCGACCGCGGTGGAGGCGAGCGCGGTGGGGACCCACCAGTGGCGTGAGCGGTAGACCGCGGCGGGGAAGACCCGGGTGAAGAAGAGGACCGCGTCGCGCCAGCCGGGGGTGCGGGCGCCGGTGACGGCGCTGCGGGCGCGGGCTACGAGGGTCGTGAGGCGTCCGACGAGTGCGGGGTCGGGCGCGCTGGACTGGACGAGGGAGAGGTGGGTGGCGGCGCGTTGGTAGAGGGTGACGAGTTCGTCGGCCTCCTCCCCGGTGAGGCGTCGCCGCCGGCGCAGCAGGGCGTCGAGCCGGTCCCACTCGTGGCGGTGGGCGGCTGCGAAGACGTCGAGGTCCATGGGCGCTGCTCCTGGCTGGCCGGGGAGGTCCCAGCTTGGCAGAAGGGGCAGACTGGGCGCTCCGGGTCCGGGGTGGGCAGGAGGAGGTTCCCGCATGACTGAGGCGAGCGCGGTGGACGGTGCCGGGCGTCTGGTGACCGGTGAGGCCGTCGAGCTGGGGTTGCACACGGCGAAGCTGCCGAGCCGGGCGCTGGCGGCGGCGCTGGACGGGGTCGTGTACATCGGCGGTTATCTGGTCGTCTCGATCGTGCTGGCGGTGGCGACGGCGTCGATGGACGACGCGGCGGTCGCCGCGGTGTACGTGGCCTCCTTGCTGCTGGTGCTGATCGGGGTGCCGATCGCGGTGGAGACGCTGACGCGGGGGCGGTCGCTGGGGAAGCTCGCCTGCGGGTTGCGGGTGGTGCGCGACGACGGCGGACCGATCCGGTTCCGGCACGCGCTGGTGCGGGGGGCGGTCGGGGTCGTGGAGATCCAGATGTTCCTCGGGGTGATCGCGTGCATCGCCTCGCTGGTGTCGGCGCGCGGGCGGCGGGTCGGGGACGTGTTCGCGGGGACGCTGGTGGTGCGGGAGCGGATTCCGGTGCCGCGGGCGGCGCGGCCGTTGCCGCCCGCGCCGCCATGGCTTGCGGGGCAGTTGGCGGGGGTGGACCTGTCGGCGGTGCCGGAGGGGCTGTGGCTGGCGGTGCGGCAGTTCCTGTCGCGGGTGCACCAGCTGGACCCGCAGGTGGGCTGGTCGATGGCGGAGCGGCTCGCGGGCGATGTGGTGGCGTGCACGGGGGCGCCGGTGCCGGAGGGGACGCCGCGGGCGGCGTTCCTGGCCGCGGTGGTCGCGGAGCGGCAGGCGCGGGACGCGCGCCGGGTCTTCGGTGCTCCGGTCGGCGGGCCGGTGGAAGCGGGGGCGTTCGGGGTGGTGGAGCCGGGGAAGGGTCCTGCGGACGGGTCGGCGCCGGCGGGCTGGGGGACGCCCGGTCCGGACGGCGGGGCGCGGGAGGACGTTCTGCCGCCGGTGCGCGGGGAGCAGGCTCCGCGGGGGCCGGTGGCACCGGGGGCCTCTTCTCCGTCCTCGTCCCCTTCGCCCTCGTCCCCTTCGCCGTCGTCGTCGACGGGCTTCGCGCCTCCGGCCTGAGGTGTGCCGGGGCGCCGGGGTGTCATCAGTCCGTCGTCGGGAACACGGACGGGGGTGACTCGAGGTCCTCGAGTTCGATGCCCGGGGCGGACAGGACGACATCGCCGGCGATGTGGACGGTGTGTTGTTCACCGGTCTCCAGGTCGTTGACCTGGTACTCGTCCACGAGCAGGGGGGCGTTGTCAGTGGGGTGTGCTTCGCTCTTGATCAGTGCCCACGACTGGTCGAGGGTGCGGGGTGCGAGCACGGGGGGCTGGAATGCCACGAGACGTACGCGGGTGGCCGGGGAGCCGGGGCGGAGGCGGAGCAGCCGCGCGGTGGCGATGTAGAACGCGGGGGACGCGCCCGTGAAGGCGTGGCCGGGGACGTTGCCCTCCTGAGCGTGTTCGCCGGAGGGGTCGGTGCGGACCCAGGTGAGGCCGTCGAGGGCGGCGCCGCGGACCTGCCAGCCCCCGGCGTGCAGTTCGAGGCGGATGGGGCGGCCGAGTTCGTCGACGGTGAGGTCGACGGAGCCGGCGTGGCCGCCGTCGGGGTGGATGTTCTGGGCGGTGTAGCGCCAGCCGGTGGGGCCGGTGGCGCAGTGGAAGTGTTCTTCGCCGAGGGGGGTGTGGTCGTGGGTGTCGTGGAACGAGTAGCGGCCGCGGGGCATGGTTCGACCTTACAAAGCGGGCCGGGGCCCGACGGGGCAGGCCCCCGCCGGGGGCGGGGGCCTGCGGGGTGGCTCCTGTGGTGCCTGCCGGACCACTGCCGCGCCGTCGCGCGGGCGGCCCGGGCGGCGTCAGTAGCGGTAGTGGTCCGGCTTGTAGGGGCCCTCGACCGGGACGCCGATGTAGGCGGCCTGCTCCGGGCGGAGGGTGGTGAGCTTGACGCCGAGGGCGTCGAGGTGGAGCCGGGCGACCTTCTCGTCGAGCTGCTTGGGCAGGACGTAGACGCCGATCGGGTACTCCTCGGGCTTGGTGAACAGCTCGATCTGGGCCAGGGTCTGGTCCGAGAAGGAGTTGGACATCACGAACGAGGGGTGGCCGGTGGCGTTGCCCAGGTTGAGCAGGCGGCCCTCGGACAGCACGATCAGGACCTTGCCGTCGGAGAAGGTCCAGGTGTGGACCTGGGGCTTGACCTCGTCCTTGACGACGCCGGGGATCTTGGCGAGGCCGGCCATGTCGATCTCGTTGTCGAAGTGGCCGATGTTGCCGACGATCGCCTGGTGCTTCATGCGCTGCATGTGCTCGGCGAGGATGATGTCGCGATTGCCGGTGGTGGTGACGAAGATGTCGGCGGTCTCCACCACGTCCTCGAGCACGGTGACCTGGTAGCCGTCCATCGCGGCCTGGAGGGCGTTGATGGGGTCGATCTCGGTGACGATGACGCGGGCGCCCTGGCCGCGCAGCGATTCGGCGCAGCCCTTGCCGACGTCGCCGTAGCCGCAGACGACGGCGACCTTGCCGCCGATGAGGACGTCGGTGGCGCGGTTGATGCCGTCGATGAGGGAGTGGCGGCAGCCGTACTTGTTGTCGAACTTCGACTTGGTGACGGCGTCGTTGACGTTGATCGCCGGGAAGAGCAGGGTGCCGTCGCGCTGCATCTCGTAGAGGCGGTGGACGCCGGTGGTGGTCTCCTCGGTGACGCCGCGGATCTCGGAGGAGAGCTGGGTCCACTTCTGGGGGTTCTCGCCGAGGGTGCGGTTGAGGAGCAGCAGGATCTGCTCGTACTCCTCGCTGTCGGCGGTGGAGGGGTCGGGGGCCTGGCCGGCCTTCTCGAACTCGACGCCCTTGTGGACGAGGAGGGTGGCGTCGCCACCGTCGTCGAGGATCATGTTCGGGCCGCCGGTGGGCACGTCGGGCCAGGTGAGGGCCTGCTCCGTGCACCACCAGTACTCGGCGAGGGTCTCGCCCTTCCAGGCGAAGACGGGGATGCCCTGCGGGTTCTCGGGGGTGCCGTGGGGGCCGACGGCGATGGCCGCGGCGGCGTGGTCCTGCGTGGAGAAGATGTTGCAGGAGGCCCAGCGGACCTGGGCGCCGAGGGCAGCGAGGGTCTCGATGAGTACGGCGGTCTGCACGGTCATGTGCAGGGAGCCGGTGATGCGGGCGCCGGCCAGCGGCTGGGAGGCCGCGTACTCCTCGCGGATGGCCATGAGGCCGGGCATCTCGTGCTCGGCGAGGGTGATCTCCTTGCGGCCGAAGGCGGCCAGGGAGAGGTCGGCGACCTTGAAGTCGTTGTTGACGGGGGACATGCAGTCTCCTCGTGGGGTGCTTCCAGAACGGACATCGGCTTTCCGCTGCGGGGCGTGGGAAGGCATGGGGACATGCGTATCCCTCGACCGCAGCTCAGCCCGTCGGAGGCCCTCTCTCCCTCGGCCGGCCCGTGTCCGGACCGCCCGACCGCCATCAGCAGCGACGTCTGGCTAGTGACGAATCTACACCGAGTGGCCGGGCGCGTCCGGAAGGTGCGCGGAGGTCGTGCGGGGCGGGTCAGTCCGCCGCGGGGGCGGTGGGGGCGGCGGACTGCTCGCGGTAGATGTCGGGTTCGAGGTAGATGACGCGGGCGATGGGCTCGGCCTCGCGGATGCGGGCTTCGGCGGCGTCGATGGCGCGGGCCACCTCGGTGGCGGTGTCGTCGTGCTGGACGGCGATCTTGGCGGCGACGAGGAGTTCGTCGGGGCCGAGGTGGAGGGTGCGCATGTGGATCACGCGGGTGACGGTGTCGCCGGCGACGATGGCCTCGCGGATGCGGGCGACGACCTCGGGGCCGGCCGCCTCGCCGAGGAGCAGCGACTTGGTCTCGGAGGCGAGGACGAGCGCGATGGCGACGAGGAGGACGCCGATGCAGAGGGTGCCGATGCCGTCCCAGATGCCGTCGCCGGTGAGCAGGGACAGGCCTACGCCGACGAGGGCGAGCACGAGGCCGACGAGCGCGCCGAAGTCCTCGAGGAGGACGACGGGGAGCTCGGGGGCCTTGGCGGTGCGGATGAACTGGCCCCAGCTCTGCTTGCCGCGGAGCAGGTTGGATTCCTTGATCGCGGTGCGGAAGGAGAAGCCCTCGGCGATGATCGCGAAGACCAGGACGCTGATAGGCCAGTACCAGGCATCGATCTCGTGGGGGTGCTGGACCTTCTCGTAGCCCTCGTAGAGCGCGAAGACGCCACCGATGGTGAACAGCACGATGGAGACGAGGAAGCCGTAGATGTACCGTTCACGGCCGTAGCCGAAGGGGTGTTCCTCGGTGGCCTTCTTCTGGGCCTTCTTGCCACCGAGCAGGAGCAGCGCCTGGTTGCCCGAGTCCGCCACCGAGTGCACGCCCTCGGCGAGCATCGACGAGGAGCCGCTGAAGGCGAACGCCACGAACTTGCTCACCGCGATGGCGAGGTTGGCGCCCAATGCGGCGACGATCGCCTTGGTTCCGCCTGACGCGCTCATAGGTGCTGGTGGTCCCTTCCCTCGGCCCTGGTCTTTGCCCGGTCTTTACGGCGTTACGGCGGGACATTCTTGCAGGCCGTGGTTCACGGGGTGCGTCAGGCCACCACGGTGGCCCGGAAGACGGTTCCCTCGCCGGTGAGTTCGACCCGCTCGCCTGCGGGAACGTAGGCGGACTGGCCGCGGCCCAGGGTGAGTTCGGGTGCCGTGGGCTCGCCGGGCGTGCGCAGGGTGGCGGTGCCCTCGGTGCAGAGCAGGATCTGGGGGGTGCGGTCGTGGGGTGTGCGGGGGGCGGCGCCGGCGGCGAGCGAGTAGCGGGAGAGCCTGAACTCGTCGATGGGGGTGGCGTAGAGCTCCTCGCCGTCCGGGGACGCCTCGGGGCGCAGGACGCCCGCGTCGCCGGCCTGGAAGCGGACGATGCGCAGCAGTTCGGGGATGTCGACGTGCTTGGGGGTGAGGCCGCAGCGCAGGACGTTGTCGGAGTTGGCCATGATCTCGACGCCGAGGCCGCTGAGGTAGGCGTGGGGTATGCCGGCGCCGAGGAAGAGCGCCTCGCCGGGCTGGAGGCGCACGTGGTTGAGGAGCATGGCGGCGATGACTCCGGGGTCGCCCGGGTAGGCGTGGGCGATGGCGGCGTAGGCGGCGTACGCGTCGGCGTACGGTCCGTCCTCGGTGGCGAGGCGGGCGGCGGCCTCGGCGGCCTCGTCCACGGCGCCTGCCATGGCGTCGCGTTCGGCTCCGAGCACGGCGGTGAGGACCTCGCGGAGCGCGGCCTCCTCGGGGTGGGCGCGCAGGATGTCGGCGTAGGGCTTGAGGGAGTCCACGCCGAGGCCGGTGAGGAGGGCCGCGGTCTCCTCGGGGTGGCGGAAGCCGCACAGTCCCTCGAAGGGGGTGAGCGCGACGATCATCTCCGGCTTGTGGTTGGCGTCCTTGTAGTTGCGGTGCGGGGCGTCGACGGGGATGCCGCGGGCCTCTTCGTCGGCGAAGCCGGCGGCGGCCTGGACGAGGTCGGGGTGCACCTGCAGGGAGAGGGGGGAGCCGGCGGCGAGGAGCTTGAGCAGGAAGGGCAGCCGGGGGCCGAAGCGTTCGACGGCGGGGGCGCCGAGTTCGCCGCCGGGGTCGGCGGTGATGACCTGGTCGAGCGGGACCGGACCGTTGCCGCGGTCGATGCGGGAGGGGGCGCCGGGGTGGGCGCCCATCCAGAGTTCGGCCTGCGGCTCGCCCGTGGGGGTGGTGCCGAGCAGTTCGGGGATGGCGGTGGCCGATCCCCAGGCGTACGGGCGGATGGTGTTGGTCAGGCGGTCCATGCGGTCATGATCTCCCGGTGGAGGTGATGGCGAGGTAAACGGAGGCGAAATCCGCGACGGCGAGGAGTTCGACGGCGGATTCCAGGTCCCCCCCTTCGGCGGGGGCGAGTTCGCTCATCGGGGTGTCGTGGGTCGTGGCGAGTTCGCGGGCGAGCGGGGCGGAGCTCGCGGCGACGTTGCCGGGGCGGTGCATCAGCACCACGCGCAGGCGGAGGTCCTCGGGCTCGTCGACGCGGTCGCGGAAGAAGTCCTCGGGGTCGAGGGCGCCGGCCAGGGAGCCGGCGAGCAGCGCGCCGTGGGTGTCGAGCGCCTCGGGGAGTTCGCCGTGCAGGGCGGGGCGGCCGGCGCGGGCGGCGATGGCCGCGGCGAAACGCCGGGCGGCGACGGCGGCCACCGGTCCCTCGCTCCACATCACCGGCAGGGATTCGGCGAGTTCGGAGGCGAGTGCCTTGGCGGGGTTGCTGTAGGTGGCGGTCGCGGGGCCGCAACGGCCGGCGACGTCGTCGAGGCGGTCGGCGGCGCGCTCGATGGCGTCGGGCGGCGCGGCGAACAGACCGATGCGGTCGCCGAGGGCGAGCAGCGGGGTGAGCAGCGCCCAGAAGGCGCCGAGGTCCTCCGCGGGGTCGGCGGCCTCGCCGAGGACTCCCGCTACGGACGCCGGGTCGGGGGCGGGGGCGTACGGCAGGACCATGCCCCGTACCTGCTGGATCGCCTCGGCGATGGGTGAGCCGGCGGGGACGACGGCGGCGGCGGTGCAGCCGCGGCGGTAGGCCTGCTCGATGAGGTCGGCCAGGCCGGCCTCGGTGCCCGCGGGGCTGGCGATGAGCAGCAGGTCGAGGGGGCCGGCCCAGCCGGGGAGGTTCCACCGCAGGTCGTACGGGGCGGGGCCGGTGGGGTGCAGGGACAGCACGGGTCCGCTGCCGTTGCCGAGGGCGGCCAGCAGTTCGGCGACGGCGGCGACGGCCACGGCGCCGGGCCCGGCGACGAGGACGCTGCGGGGGCGGCCGTCGGGCTTGAGCTCGCCGACGCCTGCCTCCTGGGCGAGGCGGGCGGCGGTGCGGACGCGGGCGCCGGCGGCGGCGACGCCGAGGAGGAGGCCGCGGGTGTCGGCGCGGGCGAGGGCGTCGGGGTCGTCGAGCAGCGTCTCGTCCAGCATCGGGGGTGACCTCCGGTCCGGTCCGGTCATGTCGGGTGTCGCGGTGGCGCCGTGCGGTGCGGCGCGGGTGGTCTGCGGGCGGGGGCCGCCGTGGCGGTGGCTGCCGGGCGGGGCGGGCGCGCGGCAGCGGGCGGTCCGGGTCGCGTTACGCGGGGCGGCGGGCCTCGTCGACGAGGAGGACGGGGATGTCGTCGCGCACGGGGTAGGCCAGGCCGCAGTCGGCGGAGGTGCAGGTGAGCTCGGTGGCCTCGACGTCCTCGCGCAGCGGCGCGTGGCAGGCGGGGCAGGCGAGGATCTCCAGGAGGCTGGCTTCGACGAGCGGCATGGGTGGCGTCTCCCCTGTGTTCGTGGTGTCGTCGTGGTTTCCGGGTGTCCGCCGTGTGCGGGCGTACACGTCCGGACCGGCGGATTCAGCCTATCGCCGGGGGCTCCGGCCCGCGTGACCGTGTCGGGGACCCCGGCTCCCGCCGGAGGAGCGCGCCGCGTGCGCCGCCTCCTCCGGCGGGACGGCCGTCAGGCGCGGACGATGGCGAGGACCTCGTCGCGGACGCGGGCCATGAGCTCGGCGTCGCGGGCCTCCACGTTGAGGCGCAGCAGCGGCTCGGTGTTGGAGGGGCGGAGGTTGAACCACCAGCCGTCGCCCGTGACCGTGAGGCCGTCGAGCTCGTCGGTTCCGGTGCCCGGGGCGTCGACGTAGGCAGCGCGGACGGCGGCGGTGCGGCCTGCCTGGTCGTCGACGGCGGTGTTGATCTCGCCGGAGGCGGCGTAGCGGTCGTACTCGGCGACGAGCGCGGACAGCGGGCCGTCCTGGCCGCCGAGGGCGGCGAGGACGTGGAGCGCGGCGAGCATGCCGGTGTCGGCGTTCCAGAAGTCGCGGAAGTAGTAGTGCGCGGAGTGCTCGCCACCGAAGACGGCGCCGGTGCGGGCCATCTCCTGCTTGATGAAGGAGTGGCCGACGCGGGTGCGGACGGGCGTCCCGCCGTGCTCCTTGACGACCTCCGGCACGGTCCACGAGGTGATCAGGTTGTGGATGACGGTGGAGCCGGGGTGCTTGGCCAGTTCGCGGGCGGCGACGAGGGCGGTGATCGCGGACGGGGAGACGGGCTCGCCGCGCTCGTCGACGACGAAGCAGCGGTCGGCGTCGCCGTCGAAGGCGATGCCGATGTCGGCGCCGGTCTCCCGCACCTTCTCCTGCAGGTCGACGATGTTCTTGGGGTCGAGGGGGTTGGCCTCGTGGTTGGGGAAGGTGCCGTCGAGCTCGAAGTACATCGGGACGAGGTCGAGGGGCAGGCCGTCGAAGACGGTGGGGACGGTGTGCCCGCCCATGCCGTTGCCGGCGTCGACGACGACCTTGAGGTGCCGGATGGAGCCGAGGTCGACCAGGGTGCGCAGGTGGGTGGCGTACTCGGCGAGCATGTCCCGCTGGGTGACCTCGCCGGGGGTGGCGTCGCTCGCCGGGAGGCCGGTCTCGGACCACTGCTCGACGAGCTCGCGGATCTCGGTGAGACCGGTGTCCTGGCCCACGGGGGCGGCGCCGGCGCGGCACATCTTGATGCCGTTGTACTGCGCCGGGTTGTGGCTGGCGGTGAACATCGCGCCGGGCAGGTCGAGCCTGCCGCTGGCGAAGTACAGCTGGTCGGTGGAGCACAGGCCGATCTCGGTGACCTTCGCGCCGCGCGAGGCGGCGCCACGGGCGAAGGCCCGGGACAGGCCCGGCGAGGAGGGCCGCATGTCGTGGCCCGTCACGATCGCGTCGGCGCCGGTCACGGTCACGAAGGCCGCGCCGAAGAGCTCGGCGAGCGGCTCGCCCCATTGGTCGGGGACGACACCGCGGACGTCGTACGCCTTCACGAGCTGGGAGAGGTCGGTCACCGCATGTGCTCCGCTCTGGAATCCGGTTGCCGGTGGATGGATCGTGGCAAGAGCCAACCTACCGGGCGGATCCGAACGGGCCGACGCGGATGCCGAGCGAGCGCGGGCCGGGGGGTGCGCGGCGGGGGCGCCTGTTGTTTGCGGGGCGGCCGTCGGCCCCTGGGGGCTCTTCTGCGGAGAACGGTGTGCCGTGCAGGGCCCCCGGCGGTGTCTTCGGCGAGCGGGGCAAGGCGGGCAGGGGCAGGACGTTGCGCGGGGCGCCCCAGTCAGCCGCGAACACGGCGACGGCTCTCTGGTCCGCGACGCCGGACGTGCCAGCCGGAGGACCCGTCAGGAGCCGGGACCGGCGCGAGAGCCGAACGGGCGGACGGGGAGCACAGGTCGAAAGACGGACGCGGGGCGGCCGGTCGTGCCGGCCGGCCCACGGGGTCCGGCAGACGACAGACCAGCGCGCCGCCCCCAAATCGCGCCTGGGCCGAGGAGCGTCGGTCCACAAGGTGCGGTCGGGCCGCAGGCAGATGGGGGTCGGCGTAACGAGGGCAGGCCTGCGGAGAACAGTGTGTCGCGCGGGAGGCGCTGCGCGAGCAGCGAGTCGGTGCTAACCCTGCTCTCCGTGAGCGCGGCACGGCTGCGCGGGCGTCGCGGTCCGCCGAGGGCGCGCGCCAGCACTCCCGCCCCGGGCGGGTGGGGCGAGGCGCACCGGTGGGGATGCTGCCCGCCTGCCGCGGGGGCGTCTGGAGGCCCCTGGGGGTCGCCTCTGCAGAGAGCGCTACGCGGAAGAGCGTCGGGCCGGTGCAGTAGTCAGCCCGGGACTGCCGGGAGCGGGACGTCGAGGTCCACCGCGAGCGCGGCCGCCCGCGGCCGGAGGTGCCGATCAGGATTCGGGGACAGGGCAGTTGGGTGCCCGGCCGGCATTCCAGCCGGGGTGCCGGCAGGAGCGGGGTCAGCATGGCGACGGCCCGGGACGCGTCACGGGTCACGAGACGGACGGGGAGCGGTGGAACACCGGTCAGGAGACTGTTGCCGCAGGTACCAGACCGAGGTGCTGGGGTGTCGGCGAGGAGGTGGCCGAGGAGACCTGTCAGGGATGCCAGCCGGGCGGAGGCGCCGACGTCGGGGGACGGTCGCGGGGTCCCGTGAAGGTCGGGCCTGCCCGGAGGCCCACGGCCGGGTTCAGTTGGGAGATGGACGAGGAGAGGCCGGGCGTGCCTGCCGGGGATGCCGATCAGGAGTCAGACGCGAGGTGCCGTCCCCGAGGGTGCGGGTCGGCGAGCCCTGCAGGAATCGGGCCGGCGTGAAGGCGCTGGACGGGTAGGGCCGCAGGCGCCGGTCAAGAGGCGGACACAAGGCGGCCGGTCGTGCCGATCGGAGTTACCACCCCGGAGTGCCGCGGGACCAGCGAAGAGGCAGTCGACAGCGCCGGTCAGGATTCGCACCGAACGTGCCCGCCCAGGGATGCCGGCCGGGAAGTCCACCACGCGCCGGACCACCGCCGAGGACCGGGACAGGTAGGGCAAGAGATGCCGGGCGGCAGAGGGACACGGGCCGACCGGAGGTATCACCTGAGGGGCAGGCGAAAAGCGACCGCCGGTCCCGGTCAGGAGTCGCACGCAAGGTGCCAGCCCCGGGCGCCGGCCGGGAAGTCCGCCACGCGCCGAACCACCGCCGAGGACCGGACGGATAGGGCCACAGGTGCCAGTCAGGAGATGGACACAAGGCGGCCGGTCGTACCCGGCCGGA
>NZ_JBVKBW010000035.1:12188-47987 GCF_055635295.1 Streptomyces sp. NPDC111520
TCGGAGGTACCACGACGGAGAGCCAGGAGCCCAGCGAAGAGGCAGCCGCCGGTACCGGTCAGGAGTCGCACGCAAGGTGCCCGCCCGGGGGCGCCGACCGGGAAGTCCGCCACACGCCGAACCACCGCCGAGGACCGGACGGGTAGGGCGAGAGGCGCCGGCTGGAGGTGGACACAAGGCGGCCGGTCGTACCCGGCCGGAGGTACCACGACGGAGAGCCAGGAGCCCAGCGAAGAGGCAGCCGCCGGTACCGGTCAGGAGTCGCACGCAAGGTGCCCGCCCGGGGGCGCCGGCCGGGAAGTCCGTCACGCGCCGGGCCACACCCGAGGACCGGGCCGGGTAGAGCGAGAGGTGCCTCCCGGGGGCCGGGCAGGTCGGGTGGAGCGTGCCGATGCCGGGGGCGCCGGCGGGGGGCCCGGCCGGGGGCGTCAGGAGTCGGGGGAGCGGAGGACGCGGAGGTGGCCGCGGCGGGCGATCTCCATGGGGTCGCCGCCTCGGCCGTTGGTGCCGTTGCCCTCGCGTTCCTGGGGGCGGGCGGCCTCGCGAACGGCGTTGGCGAGCGCTTCGAGGTCGTCGCCGCTGGGGCGGGTGGGGCCGGTGTCGGTGGCGAGCCGTACGACTTCCCAGCCGCGGGGGGCGGTGAGGCGCTCGGAGTGCTCGGAGCACAGGTCGTAGCAGTGGGGTTCCGCGTAGGTGGCGAGCGGTCCGAGGACGGCGGTGGAGTCCGCGTAGACGTACGTCAGCGTCGCGACGGCGGGACGGCCACACGCGGTGCGCGAACAGCGACGTACAAGGCTCACGACGTTGGACGGTACCGCACTCTTGAGCGGGCCGCGACGACTCCCCAGGAGCTCACCCCGTCGTGTCGTCCGGGTTGGCCGGGAAGGTCCGACCTGTGCGCGAGGCAGCTGACCTGCGAAGGGCCGGAAATGTGCGGATGCCCCCGCGGACGCATCGATCACGAATCGTCGCAAATGATGCCAACAGCGATCGGCGAAGCGGTCAGGGCAGAGGAATCGCGCGGGCTCAGGGGGTCGGCGACCGTACATTCTGCGACATCGACGGGGATGTCCCGTCCTCGTACCCCGTGGTGGTGGCAGCGGTCACGGAGCCGCATACCCGGGGCTCCCGACGGCTACTCTCAGAGGTGATGGACACCCCTTCGCCCGCACCGCGCCAACGCCACCGCGACCGACACGGCCGCGGCATGCGTGGCCCCATCGCGCCCCCGCAGGTGCCGCTGGCGCGCACCCGCGCCGACGCCTTCGACGACCTCGTGCGGGACGCGGCCGACCGGCTCGAGCGGCGCTGGCCGCAGCTGGCGGAGGTGGAGTTCGCGGTGCAGGAGGTGCCCTGGCCGGTGGACGGTGGCGCCGGCGGCGCCGCGGCCGACGGCCGGTTCGACGACGGGGTGCCGCTGGGGCGCCTGCTCGGCGGGCACAAGGGCAACCCGCACCGCATCGTGGTGTACCGGCGGCCGGTGGAGATCCGGGCCAAGAGCCGCGAGGAGCGGGCCCTGCTGGTGCACGACGTGGTCGTGGAGCAGGTGGCCGAGCTGCTGGGGCTGTCGCCGGAGAACGTCGACCCCCGGTACGGGGAGGGCTAGCCTCCCCGCGCCGGGGGCCGGGGCGCGGGGGCCGTCAGCGGTTCAGGATGGACAGGTCCTCTTCCGACTCCGGGACGGCGACCAGTCCGCGGTCGTCCGGCATCGTCTGGATGGTGAACATCGGGACGCCGCCCTCCGGCAGGGCGAGCATCCGCGAGGCGTAGACGGGGCCGCCCGAGGCCGGTTGCACGGTGACGGCGAAGGAGCCCTTGCCGGACGAGGGGGCGGGCGGCGACAGGACGACCGTCGTGCCGCGCTTGACCGGGACGTTCTTGGTGACGGCTTCGCCGCCCTTCGTCGAGGCGGAGGTGACGACCCGTACGGTGGCGTCGCCCTCCGGCGCGGTGAGGGCGAGCGTCGAGCCCTTGGTGCGGTTGTCGGCGGCGCTGGCGCGGTCGCCGATGGGTGCGGTTGCGGACACGAAGGCCGTCTCCTGGTCGTCGCCCTTGCCGCGGGTGATCCGCAGGGCGGCGACCACGGGGGCGTCGTCGGAGGGGTCGGTCGGGCTGAGGACGAGTGAGCCGGCCTCGCCCTTGGTGACGTCGCCGAGGTCGACGGCGGTGGTCATACCGCTCTTGACGTGGACGGTCTCGTGCCCGGCCGGGGTGATCTCACCGCCCGAGGAGGCGAGCCGCAGCTTGAGGTCGGCGTCGCTGTCGCCGGTCGCGAAGACCACCAGGCGCACGGAGGAGGCGTCGCCGGGGATGCCGGGCATGACGGCGCCGGCGGCGGGGTCGGTGGAGGCGGGCAGCCAGTCGCCGCCCGCCTTGGCGTCCTCGGCCTCCACCGTGGCGCCGACCCGGCCGCTGCGGGCGGTGACGTGCAGGGTGAGGGCGTCGGTCTTCTCCGTGGTGAGCGTGGAGAGCAGGACGGGCACGGTCGCGCCGGGCGGCACCGTGATGCCGTCGGTGGTGGTGGTCTTGACCTCGCCCTTGTCGCCGTAGAGCCGCAGGTCGACGACGGCCGCGGTGTCGTCCGGGTTCGTCAGGTGGACGTAGTCCTGCCGGTCGGCGCCGGTGCTGACGCCGGGGAACCAGAACTCGCTGTCCGGTACGGCGCAGGAGGTGCCGAGCACCGCCCGGGCCGGACCCGCGTCGACGACCGTGGTCTGCTGCACGGTCCAGCCGGGGGCGAGCGCCCCGTCGGCGGTGCCGACGAGGGCGGGGGCGTCGGTGGCCTCGGTGACCGCGGTGACGGGCGTGCCCGCCTCCTTCAGCGGCGCGACCGGCTTGCGCTTGGCGGGGGCCTTGCCGTCCTGGCCGGCGGCGGGCAGCAGGGCGGCGGTGCCGCCCGAGCCGGCGGAGTCGCCCTTGGGAGTGAAGGCGGTGTAGGTGGTCGAGGCGAAGTCGGAGTCCGACGGCGCCGGGCAGGTCAGCGTGGACCGCTCGACGGGCAGTCGCGCCGCGCTCACGGCGGGCGCGGCGTCCGGGGTGCCCGCGCCGGAGACGGTGGCGACGCCGGCGACCGCGGCCAGGGCGGCGGTGACGCCGATCAGGGAGAGGGTGCTGCGGTTCACTGCTGGTTGCTCCCGTCGCGGCGGTAGCCGTCCGTGTCGTACGCGTCCGTGTCATAGGTGCCGTACGGGGCGTACGAGGCGTCGTAGCCCTGTTGCTGCTGGGGCTGCTGGGGCTGCTGCTCGTAGCCCTGCGGCTGCTGGGGCTCCTGTTCGTAGCCCTGCCGGTCGTAGCCGGGCTGCGGGGACTGTTGCCCGTAGCCGTACGGGTCGTAGACCTGCTCCTGCTGCTGGGCGGGCTGCTCGTAGCCGTAGCTGCTCTGGTACTCCGCGGCCCACTGCTCCTGGCCGTACGGGTCGTCCTGCTGGGGGGCGGCGTACGGGTCGTACTCGGCGTACTGCGCGTACTCGGCCTGCTCGTGCCGGGCGGGCTCGGCGGCCCGGGGCTCGTCGGGGGCGTCGTCCGCCTCCGCCTCCCCCTCGGCCTCGGCGGCGGCGCGCAGCCGGCGGGCGCGGCGGCCGTCGCCGCCCTGCGACGGGATGCCGGCGCCCGCGGCGGCGAGCACGGGCTCGGGCTCCGCGTCGGGCAGGTCGTCGTCGACCTCGCGGCGCCGGCCCGGCAGGGCCATGACGACGAGCACCAGGCCGAGGAAGCCCTGGGCCCACAGCCACACGGTGTGCGTGAAGGGGTCGTCGTAGACGAGGTCGAGCCGGCCGCCGTTGGCGGGGAGCCGGAAGCCCTGGGCCCAGCCGTCGACGGTGGTGGCGGTGAGTTCCTTGCCGTCGAGGGTGGCGGTCCAGCCGGGGGCGGCGCGGTCGGCGATGCGCAGCACGCGGCCGTCGGCGCCGGCGGGGACGGTGGTGTGGGCCTCGACCTTGCCGGAGGCGACGGTCACCGTGCCGGCGGGGGCCTCGGTGTCCTCGCCGGAGCTGTCCTCGCTGCTGCCGTCCTCACCGCTGCCGGAGTCCTTGCCGCCGGAGGGCTCGACGATCGTGACGCGTGCGACGTCGTCGTCGACCCGCCACAGGGCGCTGCCGTCGGCCTGGCTGAGCCGGGACAGGCCCGGCGTGCTGTCGAGGGTGCGGCCGACCTCGCGCGGGGCGCCGCTCTGGACGAGGACGTAGCGGACGGCGTAGCCGCCGAGCTGGCTGGCCTGGTCCGCGCCGGAGCCCGCCACCAGGTTGCCGACGATCTTGGCGAGCCGGGCGTCGCCACCGTCCGCGGCGGCGATCTCGGCGTCGCCGAGGCGGGCGCCCGCGCCCCGGACGAGGGCGTACGAGACGTGGGCGGGCGTGCCCGACAGGACGAGGGTGCGGGCCTGGTCCCGGGTGGTGCTCTCCTCGGCGACGAAGGCGGGCACCTGGGTGGGGTCGCGGCGCTCCAGCGGGCCGTCGGCGCCGCCGGCCATCCAGCCGACGGCGGCGGACAGCGGAGCGAGCACGGCGGCCAGGGCGACGAGCGCGGCGACGGGCTGGCGCCAGCCGAAGCCGGAGGCGGCGAGCCGCTCCTGGGCGCGCTCGGCGCCGACCGCGGCGGCGGCCAGCAGGGCGAAGCCGTAGACGAGGGTGGCGGGGCCGGCCCAGGCGGCGGTGTTGGCGAGGACCGCGAAGACCAGGCCGGTCAGGGCGCCCACCCAGGCGGTGACGATGGCCGAGCGGCGCTCGGCGCGCACCAGTGCGGCGAGCGCGGCCAGCACGATGCCCGCGAGCAGGTAGCCGCCCGTGGCGCCGGGGCCGCCGGGGTTGATCAGCAGCAGGTCGGTGGCGCCGGCCGACTGGGCGCCGAACGGCAGGCCGGCCTCGTCCAGGAAGCGGCTGGGGTGCGTGAGCAGCCCCAGCGACCAGGGCGCGAGGACCACCATGGGGGCGCCGAGCACGGCCACGGCCCGCAGGGCGAGCGGGACGAGGAGCCGGCCCTGCCCGCGCACGACGCGCGTGGCGATGGCGACGCCGGCGAGCACCAGCGCGATCAGCCAGGTGATAGGGGTGAACGCGGTCGTGACGGTCAGCAGCAGCGCGACCGCCCAGGCGGCGCGCCAGCCGGGCCGCAGGCCGCGCTCGACGGCGTCGGCGGACATCCGCAGCCCCGCGGCCGAGACGGCGGCGCGGGCCATGAGCGGCAGCAGGATCGCCAGGACGGCGGTGCCGAGCCGGCCGCCGGCGAGGGCGCCGGTGGCGGCGGGCAGGAAGGCGTACGCGACGGCGCCCCAGGCGCGCAGCAGGCGGGAGTCGACCAGCGGCCGCGACACGAAGTAGGCGCTGAGGCCGGCGAGCGGCACCGAGGCGACCAGGAGCACGGTCAGGGCGAGACCGGAGCTGCCGAGCAGGATGCTCGACAGGGTGGCCACGATCGCCAGGTACGGCGGCGCGCTCTCGGTGCTGCCGGCGCCGAGGGAGTGCCAGCCGCCGAGGTAGGAACCCCACAGGTCGGAGGCGTCGGAGGCGGCGGGCAGCAGTGCGCCGCCGGACAGCGCGCCGCCGCCGAGGAGCGCGCGGCAGGCGATGAGGGAGAAGAGCAGCAGGACGGCGAAGAGCATCGGGGCGGGCTGCCGGGCGATGCGCTTGAGCAGCGCGAACTGCTCGACGTCCATGTACTCGCCGTCGTCGTCGCCACCGCTGGGCCCGGACTCCAGGCCGCCGCCGTGGCGTCCGGCGGAGGAGGCGTCGGCGGCCGCGCGGCCGGAGACGTTGCTGACGACCTGCTCGACGGTGGCCCGTACGGTCGCGCCGGGCGGCGGGAAGAGCGGCCGGAGTTCGGAGGGCGGTACGACGGCCCGGGAGCGCCGGCGGCGGGCGCCGAGGAGGCGGCCGGGGCGCAGCAGGACCGACAGCAGGCCGGTGATCTCGTCGACGGCCTGTCCGGGGACCTTGCCGACGAGGTAGGCGAGGGTGCGCAGCACGGTGCCGAGCACGACGCGCGCGAAGACGTACGGGAGCAGGGCGCCGCGGGTGTTGGCCAGCAGCGTGTAGACGGCGCCCGCCTTGTCGACGCGGTGCGGGTCGACCGCGGAGCGGCCGGCGCAGTCGACGGGGCGGCGCTCGCGGGAGGCCGCCTCGGCGTGCCGCAGGACGGCGTCGGGGGCGACGAGGACGGTGTGGCCGGCGGACTGGGCGCGCCAGCAGAAGTCGACGTCGTCGCGCATGAGGGGCAGCCGGCGGTCGAATCCGCCGAGGTCCTCCCACACGTCGCGGCGCACCAGCATGCCCGCGCTGGAGACGGAGAGCACCTGGCGGACCTGGTCGTGCTGGCCCTGGTCCTGCTCGCGGCGCTCCAGGCCGGTCCAGCGGCGGCCGCTGCGGGCGATGGAGACGCCGACCTCCAGCAGCTGCCGCCGGTCGTACCAGCTGCGCAGCTTGGGGCCGATGATCGCGGCGGAGGGCGAGGAGTCGGCGACGCGCAGCAGGTTGAGGAGGGCGTCCGGGGCGGGCTCGCAGTCGTCGTGCAGGAGCCACAGCCACTGGACGGGTTCGCCGTGCGGCTGCTCGGGCTCGTCGTAGGCGTCGTCGTTCCAGGTGCGGGTGGCCGGGTCCCAGCTGCTGCGCCGTGCCAGGTAGGGCAGCTGCTCCGCGGTCAGGGGCTCGGCGGCGCGGACGCACTCGTCGACGGCGGCGCCGAAGCCGTTGCGGCGGGCGAGGTGCAGGACGCGGTGGTCGCCGAGGCTCTCGGCGAGCAGACGGGCGGAGTCGTCGCTGCTGCCGGTGTCGGCGGCGATGACGTCCTGGACCGGGCGGTCCTGGGAGACCAGGCCCGAGAGCGCGTTGGGCAGCCAGCGGGCACCGTCATGGGAGACGAGCACGGCGGTGACGACGTGGCGCGGGAACTCCGGTGCCTGGGCGGCGTATTGAGTCCCGGCTGAACTGTTCACGGACATCGAGGTTCGGGCCCCGGTTCGCTGGACTTCGGACGACGCCTTGGGCGTCTCGGACGGGCCCCCACACTAACGGTTGCGGGAGGCGGCCCTTCCGGGTCCGGGGCACATATGCCGACGAAGCCTGCCGTGACGGGCGCGAACCGGGCGGACGCCGTGCGGTCGCCCTGCGGTCACCGCGCGGCTGCCGTACTTAGGGGCGTCAGACGACGCCCTTCTTCAGGCGCCGGCGCTCACGCTCGGACAGCCCGCCCCAGATGCCGAAGCGCTCGTCGTTGGCGAGGGCGTAGTCCAGGCAGTCGGAGCGGACCTCGCAGGCGAGGCAGACCTTCTTGGCCTCGCGGGTGGAGCCGCCCTTCTCGGGGAAGAAGGACTCGGGATCGGTCTGCGCGCACAGCGCGCGCTCCTGCCACCCGAGCTCTTCGTCGGCCTCTTCGGCCAGCAACAGCTGGAACAGCTCGGTCATGCGCGCCCCTCGTCTGTTTTCGCGTCCCCGTGATGTTGCCGTTACCTGCGACGGTCGAACGACACGAGTGAAATTACAAGTGTGCCGATACGGGCCAGTCAAGCCGAGATCTGCTATTGGGCCCGTTATTCACCCTGCGGAACCAAGGCCTGACAGAAAGTGTTCAAATCAGCCCAAACGTCCGCATACGTCAACCGCGGTCGCGGCCCCTGGAGGGTGGCGATCACGATGCGATCACGAAAACACAACGACGTTTCACGAGGAGACGTTCCTGCGTACCCGTGTGGTTGCGTCGGCACTTTTCCTGGGTGTTCTGCACACAAACCTTTCACCACGCTGAATAGCCGGATCAGGTGAAAGATTTACGACAAACCCGACATCAAGTTGACAGGCCGCCGGGGACCCGGTGTGCTGGAGCGCATGCCAGTGACCCACGTGCCCACCCGGACCCGCCGCCTCGGCGAGTTCCGTCGTGCCGTGGAAGCTCACTGTCGCTGTTCCAGCTGTTGCCGCTGAAGGACACTTCCCAGCCCGCACAGCCTCATGCGCATGCCTGACGCTCCTCACTTCCCGTAGGAACTCCCGCACCCATGAACAGCGACGTCTCGATCGCCGGCGACCCCCTCGCCATCCCCCACCTCCTTCCGCCTGCTCCCGCCTACCCCGGCACGGTCGCGGAATTCGCCGGACTGGCGCGCAAGATCGCGGCGGACCGCGCCCGTTGGGCGCCGCGCGTCCGCTACGACGCCACCACCCGCTGGTACGACCGCCTGGAGACCGGGCCCGGGTACGAGGTCTGGCTGCTCAGCTGGGTCCCCGGCCAGGGCAGCGGGCTGCACGACCACGGCCGCTCCTCGGGGGTGCTGACCGTCCTGGAGGGCGGACTGACCGAGCGCGCCCTCGGCGGCAACGGCGAGACCCGCCGTTCACTCCTGCCGGGGCACCAGCGGGTGTTCGCCCCCGGTTACGTCCACGAGGTGGTCAACGACTCCCTGGAAGGCGCGGTCAGCCTGCACGTCTACTTCCCCGGCCTGACGGAGATGACCCCGTACGCCTGCACCCCGGGGAAGCCGGCGGCCGAGGGCACGTTCGCTGGCTGACGCGGCGGGCTGACAGACTGTCCGCATGCGAATCGTGGTACTGGCCGGCGGCATCGGGGGAGCCCGTTTCCTGCGCGGTCTGAAGGCGGCGGCGCCGGAGGCGGACGTCACCGTCATCGGCAACACCGGCGACGACATCCACCTGTTCGGCCTCAAGGTCTGCCCCGACCTCGACACCGTCATGTACACCCTCGGCGGCGGGATCCACGAGGAGCAGGGCTGGGGCCGCGCCGACGAGACGTTCACGGTCAAGGACGAGCTGGCCGCCTACGGCGTCGGACCCGAGTGGTTCGGCCTGGGCGACCGCGACTTCGCGACCCACATCGTGCGCACCCAGATGATCGGCGCGGGCTACCCGCTCAGCGCGGTCACCGAGGCGCTGTGCGCGCGCTGGCAGCCGGGCGTACGGCTGATCCCGATGACGGACGACCGGATCGAGACGCACGTCGTCGTCGACGACCCGGACGCGGGCCCCGGTGGCGGACGCAAGGCGGTCCACTTCCAGGAGTACTGGGTGCGGCTGCGGGCCTCCGTCCCGGCGTACGCGGTGCTGCCGGTCGGCGCGGAGGGCGCCAAGCCCGCGCCCGGCGTGCTCGAGGCGATCGCGGAGGCGGACGTCATCCTCTTCCCGCCGTCCAACCCGGTGGTGTCGGTCGGCACGATCCTGGCCGTGCCCGGCATCCGCGAGGCCATCGCCGAGGCGGGCGTGCCGGTGGTGGGCCTCTCCCCCATCGTCGGCGACGCACCGGTGCGCGGCATGGCCGACAAGGTGCTGGCGGCGGTCGGCGTGGAGTCCACGGCGGCGGCGGTCGCCGCCCACTACGGCTCGGGGCTGCTGGACGGCTGGCTGGTCGACACGGTCGACGCCGGTTCGGTGGCGGAGGTCGAGGCCGCGGGCATCCGCTGCCGGGCCGTGCCGCTGATGATGACGGACCTGGACGCGACGGCCGCGATGGCCCGTGAGGCGCTGACGCTGGCCGGGGAGGTGCGGGCGTGATCGCGTCCTTCCGTGTGTGGACCGTCGCGGGCCTGCCCGAGGTCGGGCCCGGCGCGGACATCGCGAAGCTGATCGCGGCGAACGCGGCGGAACTGGCGGACGGCGACGTCCTCGTCGTCACCTCGAAGATCGTCAGCAAGGCGGAGGGACGCGTCGTGCGCGCCGCCGACCGCGAGGCGGCGATCGACGCGGAGGCGGTGCGGCTCGTCGCGCGCCGCGGGCCGACCCGGATCGTGGAGACCCGGCACGGCTTCGTCATGGCCGCGGCCGGCGTGGACGCCTCCAACACGGCCCCCGGCACGGTGCTGCTGCTGCCCGAGGACCCGGACGCCTCCGCCCGCACGATCCGGACGGGGCTGCGGGACGCGCTCGGCGTCAACGTCGCCGTGGTCGTCACCGACACCTTCGGGCGGCCCTGGCGCGAGGGCCTGACCGACGTCGCGATCGGCGCGGCCGGGCTGCGTGTGCTGGACGACCTGCGGGGGGCGACGGACTCCCACGGCAACGAACTGGCCGTCACGGTCACGGCCCTGGCCGACGAGCTCGCCGCGGCCGGGGACCTGGTGAAGGGCAAGGCCACCGGGTCGCCGGTCGCCGTCGTCCGGGGTCTGGAGCGCCTGGTGCTGCCCGCGGAGGAGGACGGCGCCGGCGGCCGCGCCCTCGTCCGGCCCGCCGCCGACGACATGTTCCGGCTGGGCACTTCGGAGGCCGTGCGCGAGGCCGTCTCCCTGCGGCGCACCATCCGCGACTTCACCGACGAGCCCGTCGACGGGGCCGCCGTACGGCGCGCCGTGGCCCTCGCCGTCACCGCGCCGGCGCCGCACCACACGACGCCGTGGCGCTTCGTGCTGCTGGAGTCGGAGCAGGCGCGGGTCCGGCTGCTGGACGCCATGCGCGACGCCTGGATCGCGGACCTGCGCCGCGACGGCCGCAGCGAGGAGTCCATCGCCAAGCGGGTCCGCCGAGGCGACGTCCTGCGCAGGGCGCCGTACCTGGTGGTGCCCTGCCTGGTCGCGGACGGGGCGCACGACTACCCGGACGCGCGGCGGTCGGCGGCGGAGCGCGAGATGTTCGTGGTCGCCATGGGGGCGGCCGTGGAGAACCTCCTCGTCGCCCTGGCCGGCGAGCAGTTGGGGTCGGCGTGGGTGTCGTCCACGATGTTCTGCCGCGACGTGGTGCGCGAGGTGTTGGACCTGCCGGACGACTGGGACCCGATGGGTGCCGTCGCGATCGGCCGCCCCGCGGCGCCCCCGAAGGAGCGTTGGGGGCGGAGCGCGGAGGCGTTCATCGAGGTGCGCTAGGCGTCCTTCGGGACGGCCTGCGCCGCCGAGCCGTGCTCTGACACAGGCGTCGGTCAGTCGCCGAGAGGGAGTTCGACGTCGGCCCGTACCGTGAGGAATACGCGCGGGCTGTGTTCGCCATGCGCAGGCCGTTGCTGGACGACGAGACGATCGAGCGGCGGGTCACCGATCGTCTGTCACGACAAGGACCCGGACGGGCCGGGGCTGGACTTCACCTCCGCCGAGTGGGCCGCCTTCGTCGGCTTCGCCGCCGGGCTCTAGCGGCCGTCTGCCGGCCTCCGGGCCTCGGCCGGAGGGTGACCACGCGGTCGCGGTCGTCCCCGACCGCGTCGATCTCCCCGTCCGGCAGCGCGCCTACCGGCGCCACCAGCGGCGCGGCCGCTCGGGTGCCACGTCGTACTCGCGCGAGACCACCTCGACGCGGCGTGCGGCATGGTCCGCGCGCACGGTGTCCAGGCCCATCGTGTCGAGCTCGCGCGCGGCAGCCGCATCGGCATCGGATTCCGGGCGCAGGACCCGTACGACGACCTCGCGGGTCTCGGCGCCGAGGGCGATCGCCGAGAGCACGTCCTCCATCAGGGCGTCGGCCGTGTCCGGTTGCGCGGCGTCCGTGAGCGCCAGGTGGAGCATGAGCTGTTCCGTGCCCGTGTCCATCCAGCGGACCTCGGCGATCCACACGCACTCGATGCCGGGGAAGTCCAGGAGCCGGTCGCGGACCGTGTCGCGCAGCGCCACGGCCATCGGGTGCGTGGACCAGCTGTACCTCACGGTGCGCTCGCTCGTCAGGCGCATGCCCCGGGTGCGCAGGGTGTGTGCCACCAGGGCGAAGGGAACCGTGGCCCAGCCGTGTTCGGAGAAGACGGCGAGCGCCTCGGTGTTCGTGTGCTTCTGGATGTCCATCAGGCGCGTCACGTCGCAATGAAGGGCGGCCGCGGCTTCGGGCCGGCGTTGGTGACAGCACTCCTCGCTGGCGTAACCGGGCAGCACGGGATTCCCGTCCTGCCCCTTCATGAAGATCACCGAGCCGTTGTCGCCCACGGGGACGAACACGCCGAAATCGATGACGGCGGCGAGCAGTTGCTCCGCTTCCTCCTCCGGCTTCCGGCGGTCGAGTATGTCGGCGAGGGCGGCGTTCGTGGTCGTCACCCGCAGAGCATAAGGCGGCGTCCCGCGCGTCAGAGCGGGACGATGTTGCCCGGGGCCATGCGGGGGGCGCGGCGCGGGGGGCGGCGGCCGGTGAGGAGGATGAGGCGGGCGGCGCGGTGGCGCTGGCCGGCATAGGGCTCCAGGAGCTCCAGCATGGTGGCGTCGTCCGTGCGGTGGGCGCCGGTGAGGGCGTAGCCGACGGTGTGCGGCAGGTGGAGGTCGCCGACGGTGACCGCGTCCGGGTCGCCGTTGCTGCGCTGCAGGGTCTCGGCGGCCGTCCAGGGGCCGATGCCGGGGACGGCCTGGAGCCTGGCGAGGGCGTCGCTGGGCGCGAGGGCGGTGGCCTGCTCCATGCGGGCGGCGGCGCGAGCGGTACGTACCGCGGCGGCGGAGCGCTTGCCGTCCACGTTGGCGCGGTGCCACTCCCAGGAGGGGATCATGGCCCAGCCGCGGGCGTCGGGCATGACCCGCATGCGCAGTTCCTCGCCGGGGCCGGGGGCGGGCTCGCCGAAGCGCCACAGCAGGACCCGCCAGGAGCGGTATGCCTCGTCGGAGGTGACCTTCTGCTCCAGGATCGCCGGGATGAGGGACTCCAGCACCAGTCCGGTACGGGTCAGCCGCAGGCCGGGGTTGCGGCGGTGGGCCTCGTGGACGACGCGGTGCCGGGCGGTGAAGGCGGCGGGGTCGTCGGCGTCGCCGAGCAGGCCGGGGAGGCCGTCCAGCAGCCATTCGGCGCCGGGGCCCCACGCCTCGGCCTCGACCTCGCCGCCGGAGGGGCGGGCGATGCGCAGGGTGCCGGGGCCCTCGGGGGTGCGTGAGGCGCGGTAGACCGCGCGGTCGGCGCCGACGCGGAAGGCGGGGTCGCCGGGGCCGCGGCGCAGGGGGCCGAGCGTGAGCCCGAGGTCCAGGGGGCCGCGCGGGGTCCATCGGCGGGTGCGGCCGGGTGTGCGGGGGCCGGGGACGCGGCCGGACGAGGCGCGGAGGAGTCGGGTCTGCTCGGGATGCACCCTCCGAGCGTACGGCGTGGGCCGCCGGGCTTCGGGGCTTCGGGGCTTTCCGGGCGCCGGGGCCGCCGGCTTCCGGGGCCGCCGGCTCCGAGTGCACGGGCCCCGGCCCCCCGGCCGGCGGGACGCGCCCACCGGCCGGGCGCACGGCGGCTACTGGTCGGAGGAGAAGCGGACCGCGCCGTCCGGGATGACCGCGCCGCACCAGATGCGCACCCCGTGCCGCAGTTCGTTGTCGGCGCCGATGCGCGCGGCGTCGCCGATGACCGATCCGTGGACGACGGTGCGCTCCCCGATGACCGCCCCGGCGCCGATGAGGGAGTCCACGACCGTCGCGCCGGGGTGCACGACGGCGCCGGCCAGGACCGTGCTGCCCTCGACGACCGCCCCGGAACCGATGACGGCGCCCGGGGAGACGGCGGTGCCGCCGGTGAGCTTGGCGTCGTCGGCGATCCGGGCGCCCTCCAGGACGAGGCGTTCGCCGCAGCGGCCCGGGACCGCCGGGGAGGGCGCGTGGCCGAGGACGAGGTCGGCGGAGCCGCGGACGAAGGCGTGCGGGGTGCCGAGGTCGAGCCAGTACGTGGAGTCGACCATGCCCTGCAGGTGGGCGCCGTCGGCCAGCAGGCCGGGGAAGGTCTCGCGCTCGACGGAGACCGGGCGGCCGGTGGGGATGGAGTCGATGACGGAGCGGTCGAAGACGTAGGCGCCCGCGTTGATCTGGTCGGTGACGATCTCCTCGGGCGTCTCCGGCTTCTCCAGGAACGCGGTGACGCGCCCGGTGGCGTCGGTCGGCACGAGCCCGAAGGCCCGGGGGTCCTCGACCCGGGTCAGGTGGAGGGAGACGTCGGCGCCGGAGTCGCGGTGGGTGGCGACGAGGCCGGCGATGTCGAGGCCGGTGAGGATGTCCCCGTTGAAGACGAGGACCGGGTCGCCGGGGGCGGAGTCCAGGCGGTCCGCGACGTTGCGGATGGCGCCGCCGGTGCCGAGCGGCTCGTCCTCGGTGACGTACTCCAGGCGCAGCCCCAGGGCCGACCCGTCGCCGAAGTGCGGCTCGAAGACCTCGGCCAGGTAGGAGGTCGCCAGGACGATGTGCTCGACGCCCGCCGCGCGCGCCCTGGCCAGTTGGTGGGTGAGGAACGGGACACCGGCCGCGGGGACCATCGGCTTGGGGGTGTGCACCGTCAGGGGGCGCAGCCTGGTGCCCTTGCCGCCGACCAAGAGGATCGCTTCAGTCACCTGTGTTTGTCTCCGCTTCCTGGCGGGCCGAACGAATGAGCGGCCAATCCTATGCAGGGTGCGATCAGCGGCCCTGGAGCCCCGCCGCGGTGCGGCGGATGATGCCGAGATCGTCGTAGAGCACCGTTCCTGGGCATTGCGTGTTGAATCCGTCCCGGTGGCCCGAGATGACGTTCATGTGGACACGTGTGCCCTTCGGGTACCTGTTGCTCCCTCCGGACACCAGATAAGTCATGCCCTCCGGGTTGCGGCCGTAAATTCCGAGTTTCCACGCGGCGAGCCGGGCGACGGCCGACAGGGCCTCGCCGCTGGGCCGTTCCTCGGAGTAGTCGCCGAGCACGGCGATGCCCATGGTGTGCTCGTTGAAGCCGAGGGTGTGCGCGCCGAAGACGGCCTTGGAGACGCCGCCGCTCCGGCCTTCGTAGATGTTTCCGCACTTGTCGACGAGGAAGTTGTAGCCGATGTCGCGCCAGCCGCTGCTCTTGACGTGGTAGCGGTAGATACCGCGGATGACGGAGGGCGAGTCGGAGCACTCGTAGTCGTTGCCGGTGGCGGTGTGGTGGACGAAGATCGCGCTGATGGCATCCGTGAACTCGGATTCCTCGTTGCGCAGTTGCTCGTCGGCACCCCAGCCGAACCGGGTGACGATGCGGGGTCGCGCGCCGGTGAAGCGCTGCCCGGTGAGGGCCTCGGTCTGGGACCGGCTGAGCTCGGGCACGAAGGGGGACTCGACCGGGGTGCCCGTGGTGTCGCTCGGGTCGGCAGTGGTGTCGGTGGTGGTTCCGTCCTGCGGGCGACCTCCGCCGAGCGGGTCGCCGGACTCGCTGGGTCCGACGCCGTCGAAGGGGTCGCCGTCCTCAGCGGGGCCGACACCGGCGAAGGGGTCGCCGCCGGAGGGGCCGGGGACGGAGGGGCCGCCTGTCGTGACGTCACCGCCCGGGCCCGTGCCTCCCGGTCCGGCGGGGCCGGGGTCCAGGGCGGCATCGGGGTCGAGGTAGCTGCCACCCAGGTCACCGCCCAGGTCACCGCCGAGGTCACCACCCACGTCACCGCCGAGGTCACCGCCGGGACCGTCACCGGGGCCGTCGCCCGGTGCGTCCCCGGGGTCGACCATCTCCACCCGCAGCCCCTTGGGCAGGCCGGGCTGCACCCCGCGCCTGCCGCCGGTGGGGGCCTCGGGCACGACCCGCACCTCGATCCCGTCGGAACGGCCCACCCACAGGGGGACGGTCGAGCCGCGCACCGCGGGGCCCGAGCCCTCGGTCGAGCCGGCGTCGGGGGCGTCGTCGTTGTGCGCCTCGACGGTGCGCCAGTTCGACCACCGGCCGGTGCCGAGGGCGCGGGTCCTGACCTGGACGGTGCCGCGCAGGTCGGTGCCGACGTCGTCCCAGGTGATGCCGATCATGGAGAACGGACGCACGGCACGGGCGGGCAGACCCTGGGAGAGCGGGGCGCCGACGACACGGCCGGACGTGGCGAGCGGCCCCAGAGCGAGGGTGCGGGTGGCGCCGGGGGGAGTGTCGGAGGCGGCCGCCCGCGCCGGCGCGCTGGTGGCGGTGGCGCCGGAGGGGAAGGCGAGCGGCAGGGCGAGGGCAGCCATGCACGCCGCGGAGATCGACGTCGCAAGAAGTGCACGCATGGGAAGAACGGTTGCATAAGCCCCCAGAACGCGCAGCCGGGATCTGACGGACCGTCCTCTTCTGCCGGGCCCTCAGCGCCGCCCGGGACGCCGCCGCCTGACGTAGCCTGGGCCGCGTGACAGCGACTGCCCGTACACCCGCCGACCTGCTGCGTTCCGCGCTCGCGGCGGACCCCGCCCGACCCCTGGTCACCTTCTACGACGACGCCACCGGCGAACGCGTCGAACTGTCGGTGGCCACCTTCGGCAACTGGGTGGCCAAGACCGCCAACCTCATCCAGGACGAACTGGGCGCCCAGCCGGGTGACCGCGCGGCACTGCTGCTGCCGGCGCACTGGCAGACCGCGGTATGGGTGCTCGCCTGCTTCTCCACCGGCGTGGTCGTGGTGCCCGGGGGCGACCCGGGCGGTGCCGACCTGGTGGTGTCCGGCCCGGACACGCTGGAGGCGGCCCGCGCCTGCTCCGGCGAGCGGGTCGCGCTGGCGCTGCGCCCGCTGGGCGGCCGGTTCCCGCAGCCCCCGGAGGGTTTCCTGGACTACGCGGTCGAGGTGCCGTCGCAGGGCGACCGCTTCGTCCCGTACGCGCCGGTGGACGCCGGCGCGCCGGCGCTGGAGCTACCGGGCGGGGAGGAGCTCACCGGCGCGGAGGTGGTCGAGCGGGCCCGGTCCTCCGCCTCGGCCCTGGGCCTGACGGCCGGGGCGCGGCTGCTGTCGGGCCGGTCGTACGAGGACTGGGACGGGCTGGCCGCGGGGCTGCTGGCGCCGCTGGCGGCGGACGCCTCCGTGGTGCTCTGCCGCAACCTGGACCGGCTGCCCCCCGCCGACCTGGACAAGCGCCGGGAGAGCGAGCGGGTGACCCACGTGGCGTAGCCGGGCGCCCGGCCCACCGTCTTCGGCCGCCTCGGACGGAATTGAACAACTCCGCACAACCGAGGACGGGACTGGACGGTCTTTATAGGTGACCTGATCATCAGTAGCACCTGTAAGGACGGGCCCGGACGTGACCACGCCAGCCGATTCGCCGGAAGCCGAGGACACCCCTCCCGCCGACACCCCAGCGGCCGAGGCCCCACCCACCGACACCCCGGAAGCCGGCGCCCCGGAGAGCGACAGCCCGGAGCGCGACACCCCACCCGCCGAGGCCGCACCGAGGAAGCGCCGCCGCACCTGGCTGCGCGTCCTCGGGGTGGTCGTCTCCCTGGTGCTGCTCGCCGGGGCCGGGTTCTCCTGGTACATCTACAAGCAGCTCGACGGGAACATCCGGACGGACACGGACACCGCCCACGAGCTGATGCGGGTGCAGTCCGAGCGGCCGACGGTGCTGCCCGAGGCGACCACCGCCGAGAACATCCTGCTCCTGGGCTCGGACAACCGCGGCAACGGCAACGGCAAGTACGGCCAGGACACCGGCACCCAGCGCTCGGACACCGCGATACTCCTGCACCTGGCCGCCGACCGGAAGACCGCGACGGCGGTCAGCCTGCCGCGTGACCTCATGGTCGACATCCCCTCGTGCCGGCGGGCCGACGGCAGCATGACCAGCCCCCAGTTCGCGCAGTTCAACTGGGCGTTCGAGTTCGGGGGCGCGGCCTGCACGATCCGCACGGTGGAGAAGCTGACCGGGATCCGCGTCGACCACCACCTCGTGGTGGACTTCAACGGCTTCAAGAAGATGGTCGACGCGGTCGACGGCGTCGAGGTCTGCGTCCCGCACGCCGTGCACGACCAGGACGCGCACCTGGACCTGGAGGCGGGGCGCCAGGTGCTGCGCGGCGAGCAGGCCCTCGGCTACGTCCGCGCCCGCAAGGGCATCGGCGACGGCAGCGACACCCAGCGGATGGACCGCCAGCAGCAGTTCCTCGCCTCCCTGGTGCAGAAGGTCGACTCCACGGGGGTGTTGCTCAACCCCGCCAAGCTCTACCCGCTGCTGGACGCCGCGACCTCCTCGCTCACCGCGGACGAGGGCCTGGACTCGCTGGCCGAGCTGTACGAACTGGCGCAGAGCCTGCGCAAGACGCCCACGGACCAGGTGCGTTTCCTCACCGTGCCGCGGCGCCCCTACACCGCCGACCCCAACCGTGACGAACTGGTGCAGCCCGCCTCGGACGAACTGTTCACGACGCTGCGCGAGGACGGGCAGGTGATGGTCGAGGGCGACGGGGACTCCGGCTCGGGCTCGCCCCGTCCGACGGACGGCGGAACCTCCACCGCCCCTCCGGCATCTCCTACACCGTCGGGCTCGGCGAGCGCGTCCCCGTCGTACCGCGGCACCACCGCCGACCGCGACGTGTGCGGCGGCAGTGAGGATTGAACAGTTTGTCCAGTTGTAGGGGAGCGGAATTTGTCAGCGGCGGGCGTAGACGCTGAACTGTGGGGTTAGTGTGAGCGATCCGGCCTGTTGCAGCGGCCGAGACGGAGGACTCGATCGACCGTGGACACGCAAGGCCGTAGGCACGTCGACCCGGCGGATCAGTGGGTTTTCGATCCCGAGACGGGCAGCTACCAGTTGCGGCTCGACCCCCCGCAGCAGGCGGAGCGAGCCGTTCCCGCGCAGGGGACGGGCCGGCGGGCACAGCGCGTCCAGCCACAGGGCGGCGACCGCGCACGACAGGGCCGTTCCGGCGCCGAGGGCGAGGGCCGCGGCGCCGAGGGCCGATCCGCCGAAGGCGGCTCCAGGGCGGCGGGCAGCGGCCGCTCGGCGGGCAACGGCCGTACGACGGGGCCCGGAAGGGCGGCCGGCGGCGGCCGGGCGGCCACCCGGGCCGAGGGCGGCGGCCGTGCGGCCGCACGCACCAGCCGGCGGCGTCCCAAGGCCCGGAAGTCGGCGAAGAAGCGGGCCCTGATCTGGACGGCCGGCACGCTCGGCGTCGTCGTCATCGCGGCCTGCGTGGGCGTCTACGCCCTGTACCAGCAGCTCAACGGCAACATCAACGCGATCGACCCGGGCATCGGCTCCAAGAACGCCACGTCCACCGGTCCGGTCAACATCCTCGTCATCGGCACCGACAGCCGGCAGGGTCTGAAGGGCAAGTACGGCGACGCGGCCAACGTCGGCCACGCCGACACCACGATCCTCTTCCACGTCTCCAAGGACCGCTCCAACGCGACGGCGCTGAGCATCCCGCGCGACATCATCACCGACATCCCGGACTGCCCGACGAAGCAGCCCGACGGCTCCACGAAGATCATCCCGGCGGAGAGCGACGTCCGGTTCAACACCAGCCTGGGCCAGTACGGCCGCGACCCGGGCTGCACGATGCGGACCGTCAAGGCGCTGACCGGCATCACCCCCGACCATTTCATGATGGCCAACTTCGACGCGGTGAAGGACCTGTCAACGGCGGTCGGCGGCGTCGAGGTGTGCCTGGCCAAGGACATCGACGACCCGGACTCGCACCTGAAGCTGACCAAGGGACGGCACACCGTCGCGGGCGAGCAGGCGCTGGCCTTCGTCCGCACCAGGCACAGCGTCGGCTTCGGCGGCGACCTGAGCCGCATCGAACTGCAGCAGCAGTTCCTCAGTTCGATGATGCGCAAGATGAAGTCGGGCGACACGCTGACCAGTCCGACCAAGCTGCTCAAGCTGGCGAACACCGCGACGAAGGCGCTCACCGTCGACACCGGCATCGGCAGCGTGACCAAGCTGAGCGAGCTCGCCAAGGACCTGAGCCGGGTCAACACCAAGAACATCACCTTCGCGACGGTGCCGGTCATAGACAACCCCGCCGAGAAGGTGCACACCACGGTGGTGCTGGACGAGACCAAGGCGCCGCAGTTGTTCAGCATGGTGAAGGACGACATCTCGCTCACCGAGGTGAAGAAGAAGCAGAAGGCGTCCGAGGCGGCCAAGCTCAAGGGCCCCAAGGCCGACCCGATCGACGTCCGGGTCGAGGTGTTCAACGGCAGCGGGGTCTTCGGCGCCGCCCAGGACACCGTCAACTGGCTGCAGAACGACGAGGGCGTCAGCCGCTCCACCAACGGCGGCAACGCGCCCGCCGAGGTGAAGAAGACGACGCTGGAGTACGCGCCCAACCAGGCGGACCAGGCACGGCGGCTGGCCGAGATGATGGGGCTGCCGGCCTCGGCGCTCCAGCAGGGCACCGAGGACGCCGCTCCGCGCGCCAACATGACCCTCACCCTCGGAAAGGACTTCAAGCAGGCCGGCACGCCGATCGCCGCGCCGACGAAGGCCCCCGAGGGCATCCAGAAGGTCGAGGCCGACGACAAGAGCGTGTGCGCCAAGTAGCCGCCCGTTGAGGGCACGAGGGCCGACAGAGGTGGCAGGGTGGGTACCGGACGATGACGGACAGTCGTGTGCGCGATCTCGGCTGGGACGACAGCCTCTACGACGACCACCCGCGGGACGGGGCGGCGGAGCGGGGCACCGACACGGCGCGGTCCCCGCACACGGACCCCGCGGGTGACGGCGACGGCGACGGGCGCCGCCGAGGGCCGCGGCCGGCGAAGCGCGGACGCCGGGTCCTGAAGTGGACCGCGACCGGTCTCGCGGTGGTCGTCCTCGGGACGGCGGGCGTCGCCTACGCGTACTACGAGCACCTGAGCGACAACATCCGCAAGGGCAAGCGGAACAGCGGCGACAGCGACGTGGCCAAGGCGCCGACGAACGCGCTGAACGTCCTGCTGCTGGGCGCCGACGGCCGCAACTCCGAGGAGAACCTGAAGCTGGGCGGCGCCAAGTACACCAAGGGCGACCCGCCCCGCGCCGATGTGATCATGCTGCTGCACGTCTCCGCCGACCGCAGCAACATGTCCGTGGTGAGCATCCCGCGCGACACCCGGGTGCCGATCCCGGCGTGCACCGACCCGACGACGGGCAGGAAGTACGCCGCCACCACGCACGCGATCATCAACGAGAGCCTGGCCCGCGGCGGTCCCGGGTGCACGCTCGCCACCGTGCAGAACCTCACCAAGGTCTACATCGACCACTGGATGATGATCGACTTCGCGGGCGTGGTGAAGATGGCCGACGCCATCGGCGGCGTCGACGTCTGCGTGAAGCAGCCCGTGTGGGACCACCCGACCCCGCAGCAGCCGGGAGGGTCGGGACTGAAGCTGAAGGCGGGCCGGCAGAAGATCACCGGCAAGACGGCGCTGCAGTGGCTGCGCACCCGGCACGCCTTCGAGAGCGACCTCGGGCGCGCCCAGGCGCAGCACATGTACATGAACTCGATGGTGCGCGAGCTGCGCTCGCAGAACGTGTTCACCGACGGCGGGCGGCTGCGGAACCTCGCCGAGGCCGCGACCAAGGCGCTGCAGGTGTCGGAGGAGATAGGGACACCGAAGGAGCTCCTCAACCTCGGCATGCAGCTCAAGAGCGTGCCGTCGGACCGGATCACCATGCTGACCATGCCGCCGGTCACGGACACCGAGAACGACCAGCACTACATGCCGGACCCGGTGGCCGCCCCCAAGGTGTGGTCGCGGCTGGTCCACGACGTCGCCTTCGACGACAAGGGGAAGAAGAAGCCGAAGGAGAGGACCGAACCGTCCGGGCCGGCCGCCCGGCCCGCCGCGGACATCCCGGTGACGGTCGTGAACGGCACCGCCGGCGACGCCACGGGGACTCCGGTCAACGGCCGGGCGCGAGCCCTGGCCGGGGTGCTGGCGCAGTCCGGCTTCGGCCGGGCGACGGCGGACGGCACGGCGCAGCCGACGGCGGCCACCGTCGTCGAGTACCCGGCCGCCGAGGGCGCGCAGGGCCGCTCGGACGCCGTCGCCGTGGCGAAGGCGCTCGGGCTCCCCGGCGGCGCTGTGAAGCAATCCTCACATGTCGGCTCCGTCACACTCGTCGTGGGCGCCGACTGGCGCGACGGGACGGCGTTCCAGGGTGCCGCCGACGACGGCGGAACGCTGCCCAAGAGCGCCGGGGCCCTCAACGGAGCGAATGATTCAGCCTGCATGGACGTGTACAGGCCATATCGCTGGGATCCCGGTTTGGGGTAATGCGCACGTTCGCTTTACACAGGCGATAAGAAACCAAAGCCTTGACCCCGTCGCGGTTTATGTATCGTGACCTCCAACCATTCGCGAGCAGGGCTGTTCCGGTTCCACAGGACTTAGACAGTCGCACAGCTGAACATCACCCACGATCCGAGCGCCGCGGCGCAGCCGGTGACCGTAGTGACCAGCGCGTCATGGGAGGGCCCACATGCGCCACGGCAGCATCCCCGGGGGGCGGAACGTCCCCTTCGATCCCCACGAACCCGGATGGGGCGACGCTCCGTACGGGAACGGTCACGGACAGCCGTACGTGCCGCAGCAGCCGACTCCGCACCCGCATCCGACGGTTCCGCAGCAGCCGCATCGCGGCGGCTACCGCCCCGAGGAGCCGCAGCGCGGCGGCGGGTACCCGCCGCAGGATCCGTACGCGCCCTACCAGCCGGGCGGCCAGGACACGGCGGGCCATGAGGCCGGGGGCTACGGCGACGACGGCCACGGGGCCGGTTACGGCGCCTACGAGGACTACGGGGACGACGGCGGGTCCACCGGCACCCTGACCGCGACGCAGGGCGACGGCGCGGACGACGACGGGTACGACGACGGACACGACGGCCAGGACGGCGGCGGCCGCCGCGGCAACCGCCGCCGCAAGAAGGGCAAGAGGCGCGCCCTGCGCTGGGTGGCGATCGTCACGTCGGTGGCGATACTCGGGACGGCCGGCGCCGCTTACGCGTACTACCAGCACCTCAACGCGAACATCAAGAAGGACGCGCTCAACCTCGGCGACAGCCAGGCCGCCAAGAGCAAGGCGAACGCGGCGGGCCAGACCCCGCTGAACATCCTCCTCCTCGGTTCCGACAGCCGGGCCTCCAAGGAGAACCAGAAGCTCGGCGGTGCGAAGGCAGACGCGGACCGCAAACCGCTCGCCGACGTCCAGATGCTGCTGCACGTCTCGGCCGACCGCAGCAACATGACCGTGGTCAGCATCCCGCGCGACACCCGGGTCACCATCCCCAAGTGCACCGACCCGGACGACGGGCGCGTCTACCCCGAGACGACGACGGAGACCATCAACACGAGCCTCCAGCACGGCGGTCCCGGCTGCACCGTGGCCACCTGGGAGAAGCTCACGGACATATCCATCGACCACTTCATGATGATCGACTTCGCCGGCGTGGTGTCCATGGCCGACGCGGTCGGCGGCGTCCCGGTCTGCGTCAAGGGCAACGTCTGGGACCGCAAGTCCGGGCTCAAGCTCACCAAGGGCGACCACACCATCAAGGGCCAGCAGGCCCTCCAGTGGCTCCGTACCCGGCACGGCTTCGAGGACGGCAGCGACATCGGCCGTACCCACGCCCAGCACATGTACATGAACGCGATGGTGCGCCAGCTGAAGTCGGGGACGAAGCTCACCGACCCCGGCAAGCTGACCGGTCTGGCGGAGGCCGCCACCAAGGCGCTGACCGTCGACACCGGCCTCGGCACCGTCAAGAAGCTCTACGACATGGGCAACGACCTCAAGGGCGTGCCCACCGACCGCATCACCATGACGACGATGCCGTGGGGCGCCGACCCGGAGAACCCGACCGCGCACGTGGTGCCGACCGGTGCGGCGGGCAAGCTCTTCACGCTGCTCCGCAACGACCAGGCCGTGGACGGCAAGGCCGCCAAGAAGAAGAAGGCCGACAAGTCCACCGCCACCGCGAAGGCCTCGCCCAAGGGCGAGATCGCGGTGACCGTCCAGAACGGCACCGGCAGCGCCTCGACGCCCGCCGTCTCCGGCCGGGCGGGCGCGGTCACGGAGGAGCTGAAGTCGCTGGGCTTCACCCAGGCCGAGGCCGACTCCACACCGCAGTCGCAGTCCGGCAGCACGATCACCTACGCGAGCGACGACGACAAGGCGAACGCCCTGGCCGTCGCGAAGGCGCTGAAGCTGCCCGCCGGCGTGGTGAAGAAGTCCTCCTCCGCCGAGGGCGTCACGCTGGTGATCGGCGCCGACTGGACGACCGGGTCGACGTACCCGGCGGCCAGCAGCACCGACACCAAGGAGGTGCTGGACAGCGCGAGCGCGCTCAACGCCTCCGACGACTCGGCGTGCATGAAGGTGAACTCCTACTACAGCTGGTAGGGGTCCGCCCCCGGCCTCACGCGTCGGCCGCCGCCCGCACCGCGGGGCGGCGGCTGGCGATGACCCGCCGGGCGAGCGACCGCGGGCTGGTCAGGAAGCCGAAGCCCCAGGACATGTGCATGGTGGCGAGCGCCACCGGGATCCGCAGCCGGGCGCCGGCGGACAGCCCCTTGCCGGCCGGGAGCGAGCCCAGCGCGATCGCCACGAGGTAGCCGCCGGGGACGACGAAGCCGAGCGGGGTGACCGCGGCACCGACCACCACGCCGGCCGCGATGGCCACCACGGCGGCCGGGGCGGCCAGGTAGCGCAGGTTGACCGAGCCCTGGTGGTAGCGGGTGACGACGCGGCGCCAGCGCCCGTAGTCCTTGTACTGCTTGGCCAGCGCGCGGACGCTGGGCCGCGGGCGGTAGGAGACGCGCAGCTCGGGGGAGAACCAGATCAGGCCGCCGGCCTCGCGGATGCGGTAGTTCAGCTCCCAGTCCTGGGCGCGGATGAACTCCTCGTTGTAGCCGCCCTGCTGCTCCAGCACCTCGCGGCGGAAGACCCCGAGGTAGACGGTGTCGGCGGGGGCGGCGGCGCCCCCGGTGTGGAAGGCCGCGTTGCCGACGCCGATCTTCGAGGTCATGGCGGCGGCGACGGCGCGCTCCCAGTCGTTCTCGCCCTCGGCGTGCATGATGCCGCCGACGTTGACGGCGCCGGTCTCCTCCAGCAGCCGCACCGCGGTCTTGATGTAGTCGGGCGAGAGCATGCCGTGGCCGTCGACCCGCACCACGACGGGGTGCCGGGAGGCCTTGATGGCGGCGTTCAGTGCGGCGGGGGTGCGGCCGGTGGGGTTGGGCACCGTGTGGACGCGGGGGTCCTCGCGCACCAGCTCCGCGGCGATCTCGTCCGTGCGGTCCGTGGAGGGGCCGAGGGCGATGACCACCTCGAGTTCGCCCGCGTAGTCCTGCTCGAGGATGTGGCGGACGGAGTTTCGCAGGTGCCGCTCCTCGTCGAGCACCGGCATGATCACGGAGACGGCGGGCAGCACATGGGGGGTCGCAGCGTTCACAGCCGCACACGTTACCGCGAACGGATGATAGGAGCGCGTGCGGCCGGGCGGGGCTCATCCCGTACGACGGTATGACTCCTTAGCGTGACTGCATGACCGTCGCTCGTCGCCGTCAGCAGCCCGCCGCAGCCGCCCGCCGGACCCGGAAGCGGACGCCCGTGCGCCGTGGGATGCGCGTCCTCGGTGCCCTCTCGCTGGGCATCCTGACCGCCAGCGGGATCGGGCACGCCGTCCTGGGGCACATGGACGACCGCCTGGAGCGGGTGGACGCCTTCGCCGGGATGAAGAACCGGCCCAGCCCCGCCAAGGGCACCAACTTCCTCCTCGTCGGCACGGACGTGCGCCGCGGGCTGACCCAGGCGCAGCGCACGGCGCTGCGGCTGGGCGGGGAGCCCTGCGACTGCACCGACACCATGATGCTGGCGCACCTGTCGCGGGACGGCAGGCGGGTCAGCGTGGTCGCGCTGCCGCGGGACTCGTACGCGGAACTGCCCCGGGCGGGCAAGCTGAAGTGGGCCTGGGGGGTGGGCGGCCCGGGGCTCGCCGTCGGCACGGTCGAGAAGATGACCGGGCTCAAGATCGACCACTACGCCGAGTTCGACTTCGGTTCGTTCATGAGGACCGTCGACCGGATCGGCGGCGTCGACCTCTGCTTCGCCCGTCCGCTCAGCGACCCCGTGACGGGACTCGAACTGCCCGCGGGCACGGTGCGCGCGGACGGCGGCACGGCGCTGCGCTACGTGCGCTCCGGTCACCTCCCCGGCAGCCCCGACCTGCCGCGGATGCAGAACCAGCAGCGGTTCCTGGCGGCCCTGGTCCGCCGGGTCACCGACATCGGGCTGCTGCAGAACCCCGTGAAGCTCGACCAGGTGGCCAAGGCCGCGCTCGGTTCGGTGCGCGCGGACCGGCAGACCAAGCCGGACGACCTGATCGCCCTCGCCACCGGGCTGCGCGGCGGCTTCGGTGCCCGCTCGGTGGAGTACGCCACGGTGCCGGTGGACGCCACACCGTTCCGGGTGCAGGGGGTGGGGACGACCCTGCGCTGGGACGTCGAGGGCGCGAAGCGGATCTTCGACGCGCTGCGCGAGGACCGGCCGCTCACCGGCCCGGACGGCGGCCCCCTGGTGAAGCCCAGCCCGCCGGCGCCCGAGCCCGAGCGGGTCGACGTGCCGCCCAAGTCGATCCGCGTCCAGGTCAACAACGGGACGACGGTCAACGGGCTGGGGGCGCGGGTGGACAAGGAACTGCGCCACCTGGGCTTCCGCACCACCGGTACGCCCGGCAACACCGTCCGGCACGACGCGGAGTACACCGTCATCCACTACGACCCGGGCTGGGACCGCTCCGCCAAGGCCCTGGGAACGGCCCTGCCGTACGCGGAACTGCGCCCGGTCTCCGGGCTGGGGCCGACGCTGCGGATCACCGTGGGCGCGGACTACGACGGGCTGACCCCGGTGCGGGCCGGCGAGCCGGACCCGCCGCCGGCGCCGCCGGTGGAGATCCCGCCGACGCGCGGCGACCGCGTGCTGTGCGGCTGACGGCGGCCGGCGGCCGGCGGGCCCGTGCCGCCGAGGGCGGACGAGCGGGCGGGCCCCGTCAGTCGTCGAAGCCCTCGGCGGCGCGCTTCTCGCGCAACTCCATGATCGCCCGGCGGCGGGCGAGCCGGTGCGTGCGGCGGATCTGCGCCTCCTGCAGACGGCGCCGGTCGCGCTCGGTCTCGGGGTCGATCTGGGGCACCCGGCGCGGCGCGCCCTCGGCGTCCACGGCCACGAAGACCAGGTAGGCGCTGGCCACCTGGGTCGCCGGGCCGGACTCGTTCCAGCGCTCGGCGAGCACGCGCACGCCGACCTCCATGGAACTGCGCCCGGTCCAGTTGACCTGGGCCTGCACCTTGAGGAGGTCGCCGACCCGCACCGGTTCGAGGAAGGCCATCTCGTCCATGGCGCCGGTCACCGCGGGCCCCTCGGAGTGGCGGCCGGCGACGGCGCCCGCCGCGTCGTCCACGAGTTTCATGACGACGCCGCCGTGCACGGTGCCCAGCAGGTTGGTGTCGTGGTGGGTCATGATGTGCGCCAGCGTGATCCGCGAGGCGGACGTGGGCTTGGACGGCACAGGGTGCGGGGGTGGCTCCTCGAACATGGCTCCACCCTAAGCACTGCGGCGCCGTGCTCCCCGCCCTGCTCCCCGCCGGGCACACCTTGCCCGTCGGCGGGGGCGGGCGGATGCTGAGAAAGGGGCCGACGTCCCGAGGTCCGAGAGGTGATCCGCCATGGAGAAGACGTGGACGATCAAGCTGTCCCTGGAGGAGGACGGCAGCCGCACCGCCTGCACCGCCTCGCTCACCGGGGACGGCGCCCCGGGCGTGGTGGGCCACGGCTATTCGAGGCGCAATCCGAACGACGAGCCCGACATGCGCATCGGGGAGGACGTGGCCGCGTCGCGGGCCTGCTCCAACCTCGCGCACGAACTGCTGGAACAGGCCGCCGGAATGATCGAGACCCACACCAACTCCCCCACGCACCTCACCGGCTGAGAGCACCCGGACACAACCGGTCACCGCACCGCGCCGGTCCTGTGACCTTTGCATCAGCTCTGCTTCAGAAGCGCCACGGAGGCACTGCCGGGCGGGGCGGCAGGGCACACTGCCGTACATGAACGCATGGCCCGACGGTTGGTCCGACAACAGGAACCAGCGGCAGCAGCAGGTCTCCGAGCCGCCGCTGCCCCCCGAGCTGTCCCCGCGCCGTGCGGCGGCGGCTCCCGGCAGCGTGCCGCGCCAGCAGGCGTACGGCAGCGGCGTCCCCGGCCACGGAGGGCCGGGCGGCCACGACGGTCACGGCGGGGGCTCGTACGGCCCGCCGTCCACCGGCGGCCGCACCACGCCTCCCGGCAGCCGCAGGCGGCGGGTCAAGGCGGTCCTGATCGGTCTGGTCGTCGTGGTCGCCGCGTGGTCGATCGGCACCTACTTCTGGGCGGACGGCAAGGTGCGCCGCGAGGTGGACCTGGGCACGGTCATAGACCGCCCGGAGACCGGCGAGGGCACCAACTACCTGATCGTCGGCTCCGACAGCCGCGAGGGCCTGTCCAGCGAGCAGAAGAAGCAGCTGCACACCGGCTCCGCCGACGGCAAGCGCACCGACTCCATGATGATCCTGCACGTCGGTGACAACGGGAACTCGCTGATCTCGCTCCCCCGCGACTCCTACGTCACGATCCCCGAGTTCAAGGGCTCCGAGTCGGGCAAGACCTTCTCCTCGCGCGGCCAGAACAAGCTCAACGCGGCCTACTCGATAGACGGGCCGACGCTGCTGGTGCGGACGATCGAGTACAACACGGGCCTGCACATCGACCACTACGCCGAGATCGGCTTCGCCGGCTTCGCGGGCCTCGTCGACGCGGTCGGCGGTGTCGACCTGGACATCCCCCGCGACATCGACGACAAGAACTCGGGCCTGCACATCAAGAAGGGCCGGCAGACCCTCAACGGCGACGAGGCCCTGGCCTTCGTCCGCCAGCGCTACCAGGAGGCCGAGGGCGACCTCGGCCGCACCAAGAACCAGCAGAAGTTCCTCGCGGCGCTCGCGAGCCAGACGGCCACGCCCAGCACGGTCCTCAACCCCTTCAAGCTCTACCCGACCATGGGCGCGGGCCTGGACACGCTCATCGTCGACAAGGACATGAGCCTGTGGGACCTGGCGTCGATGTTCTGGGCGATGAAGAGCGTCTCCGGCGGCGACGGGCTCTCGATGAACATGCCGACCTCGGGCTCCGTCAGCACCAACGTGGGCAGCGCGCTCAAGTGGGACATGCCGAAGGTCAAGCAGCTGGTCTCGCAGCTGAAGAACGACGAGAAGGTCACGGTCACCCCGGACTCCTGACCTCCCCCGACGGCCGAGGGGCCGGCCGGGCGCGCACACCGCGCCCGGCCGGCCCCTCCGTGCGTCCGCGGGACCCGCGGCGGGTCACGGTGTCGAGGAGCCCAGGCGGTCGATGGAGTGGTTCGCCACGTACTCGGCCATGGTGTCGTTGCGCATGGCCTCCCACAGCTGCTCGCTGCCGTTGTCGTCGAGCAGCACCACCGACTGGCCCTTGATCATGTCGAGGCCGCCGACCGGGGCGTTCATGAAGACCATGTCGCCCGCGCGCACCCCGCGCATGCTCCACATCAGGTCGCGCAGGCCGCTGTCGGAGAGCCGGTCGTCGACGCTGACCACCCCGGTGACGCGGTCCAGCAGCTCCTTGGCCTTCAGCGGGTTGCTCATGGAGTCCTTGGTCAGCGTCTTGGCGATCACCGCGCGCAGGAACGCCTGCTGGCGGTGGGTGCGGTCCAGGTCGCCGCGCGGCAGGTTGTAGCGCTCGCGGACGTACTTCAGGGCTTCCTCGCCGTTCATGTGCTTCCCGGCCAGGTCGACGCCGCCGATGTCGTCGGTGAGCGTCCTGAAGCCGCTCCAGTCGATCACGGCCAGGTGGTCGACCTTCACGTCGGTGAGCCGCTGCACGGTGTCGATCAGCAGCGGCGGGCCGCCCCAGGAGAAGGCGGCGTTCAGCTTGGCCTTGCCGTTCCCCGGGATCGGGACCCAGCTGTCGCGCGGCAGCGAGACCACGTAGGCGTGCTTGTGGTCGGCCGGCAGGTGCACCAGCATCATCGTGTCGCTGCGCTGGGCGCCGCGCTTCCACTCCGGTGCCTGGGCGTCCCGGCCCGTGGTCGGCAGGTCGGAGCGGGCGTCCACACCGACCAGGAGGAACGTTTCACCGCCCTTGGCGGCCTGCGGCTGCTCGCTCTCCGGCACATTCGTCGGGAAGACGTTGGGGATGCGGTCCACCTTGCCGGTGTAGTGGTCCACCGCCCACCACAAGGTTCCGGCCACTCCCAGCACGCCCACGGCCAGCAGGACCAGCGCGCCGAGCAGCACCCGCCGGGTGCGGCTGCGCCTCCTGCGGGCAGGCTCCGCCGCCTTCCCCGGTACCGCTTCCCGTTCCGTTTCCGTGACCGCCGTCTGCTCGTGGCCCGCCGGATCCGTCGTCGTCATCGTCCACCCCCACCATGTGCACCCGCTCCCCACGTGTGCGTCGGGGGGCATTGTGGCGCGTGGGGCGGTGCCATGGCCATTCCCGGGGCCTCTTTCGGTGCCCTCACCGGGGGAACCCGGACGCCCCGCCGGGGCTATGCTCAACATCGCAATCAGGCCACGACCTGGGAGGGACCCTCCGCATGGCGCTCAAGCTCACCGTGATCGGCACCGGCTACCTCGGTGCCACCCACGCCGCGGCGATGGCCGAACTGGGCTTCGAGGTGCTGGGCCTGGACATCGACCCGGCCAAGATCGAGACCCTCTCCGCCGGCCGCGTGCCGATGTACGAGCCGGGTCTCAAGGAGCTGCTGCGCCGCCACGTCGCGGGCCTGCCGGACTCCAGCGGGCGGCTGCGCTTCACCACCTCCTGGGAGGAGGTCGCCGCCTTCGGCGACGTCCACTTCGTCTGCGTGAACACGCCCCAGAAGCACGGCGAGTACGCCTGCGACATGAGCTACGTCGACAACGCCTTCGAACTGCTCGCCCCGCACCTGGAGCGGCCCGCGCTGGTCGTCGGCAAGTCGACCGTGCCGGTCGGCAGCGCGGCCCGGCTGGCGGCCCGGCTGGCCGAGCTCGCCCCCGCCGGGGACCAGGCGGAGCTGGCGTGGAACCCCGAGTTCCTGCGCGAGGGGTTCGCGGTCGAGGACACCCTCCACCCGGACCGCATCGTCGTCGGCGTCGCCTCCGAGCACGCCGAGAAGCTGCTGCGCGAGGTCTACGCGACCCCCGTGGGCGACGGCACGCCCTTCGTCGTCGCCGACTACCCGACCGCGGAACTGGTCAAGACGGCGGCCAACGCCTTCCTCGCCACGAAGATCTCCTTCATCAACGCGATGGCCGAGGTCAGCGAGGCGGCCGGCGGGGACGTGGCGAAGCTCGCCGAGGCCATCGGGCACGACGAGCGGATCGGCAAGAAGTTCCTGCGCGCCGGCATCGGCTTCGGCGGCGGCTGCCTGCCCAAGGACATCCGCGCCTTCATGGCCCGCGCCGGGGAGCTCGGCGCGGACCAGGCGCTCACGTTCCTGCGCGAGGTCGACTCCATCAACATGCGCCGCCGCGCCCACATGGTCGAGCTCGCCCGCGAGGCCTGCGGCGGCAGCGGCTTCCTCGGCAAGCGGATCGCGGTGCTCGGCGCGGCCTTCAAGCCCGACTCCGACGACGTGCGGGACTCCCCCGCGCTCAACGTCGCCGGGCAGATCCACCTCCAGGGCGGGCAGGTCACCGTGTACGACCCCAAGGCGATGGAGAACGCGCGGCGGCTCTTCCCGACGCTCGGGTACGCCCCGAGTGCGCTGGAGGCGGTCCGGGGGGCTGACGTCGTGCTGCACCTCACGGAGTGGCGGGAGTTCCGGGAGCTCGACCCGGCGGCGCTCGGGGCGGTGGCGCGCGGGCGGCACGTCATCGACGGGCGGAACGCGCTCGATCCGGTGGGGTGGCGTGAGGCCGGGTGGACGTTCCGGGCCATGGGCCGCCCGAACGCGTAGCCCTCCGGGCGCGACCCGGAGTACGTGCTGCGCCGGGCCGCCCGGTTGTCGTGTGCGGGTCCATTGCGCCTGCGGCGGGCTGTCTCCCACCCGCCCACCCGGTTGCCCGGCGCGATCAGTGACCGCCACGCTGCGTACGTTGTGGGGTCGGCGCCGCGCCGGGGTACCTCCTCGGCGCTCGCGGCTTACGTCCACATCGTCGGGCCCCGCACTCAACCGCTCGTCTCCTGCGGGGGCACCCCGCCACACCCCCTCCGGGAGGATGGGGCGACTGACGACCGGTGGCGGTGCAGCAGGGCACGTGCGGCAACCCCGGACCGCCTCCAAACGCCCCTACATCAACCACCGCGGCGCCGCACACAACCACCGGCCGACGGGAAACGTCAGTGGACGTCGCCCATGAGCCGGATGACGCGCTTGCGGTAGAGCACGAACGCTGCACCCGCCGCGAGCGCCACGAACCCCTGGATCGCGAAGGACGTCTCCGACAGGAACGCGTCGCCGATGACCAGCTGCAGGATCGCCGCCACGCAGTCGCCCGCCGTGACGGCCAGGAACCACAGGCCCATCATCTGGCTGGCGTACTTGACCGGGGCCAGCTTCGTGGTGACCGAGAGCCCCACCGGGGACAGGCACAGCTCGGCGGTGGTCTGGATCAGGTAGACCACGGCCAGCCACAGCGGCGTGACCTTGGTGTCGCCGGAGGCGGCGGCCTGGGCGAGCATCATCACCACGAAGGAGACGCCGATGCCGGCGACGCCGAGGGCGAACTTGACGGTCGTGCTGGGGTTCCGGCGGCCGAGCGTCATCCACAGGGCCGCGAAGACCGGGGCGAGGGCCATCACGAACAGCGGGTTCAGGGACTGGAACCAGCTCTCGGGGAAGTTGAAGCCCCACAGGGTGGACGCGGTGTGCTCGGAGGCGAAGACCGTCAGGGTCGATCCGGACTGGTCGTAGATCATCCAGAAGACGGCGGCCACGACGAAGAACCAGATGTAACCGCCGACCTTGGTCTTCTCGTCCGGGGTGAGCTCCTGGTCCTGGCGGATGCGGGTGAAGTAGTACGCCGGCAGGGCCAGCCCCAGCAGGGAGAGCGGCCAGAGCACCCAGTTGATCGTGAAGTGGCCGGTGAAGGTGACGACGCCGTAGAAGACCACCGCGGCGGCCAGCCAGATCAGCGCCTTCTTCATCAGGCCGGCGCGCTCGGCGGCGTCCAGCGGCGTGGGAACCACGCTGGAGACGGGCGCGAGGTGCCTGGTGCCGATGAGGAACTGGGCCAGGCCCAGCCCCATGCCGACGCCGGCCATGGCGAAGCCCAGGTGCCAGTCGACCTGCTGGCCGACGGTGCCGATGGCGAGCGGCGCGAGGAAGGCACCGAGGTTGATGCCGATGTAGAAGATCGTGAAGCCGCCGTCCCGGCGCGGGTCGTTGCGGTCCGGGTACAGCTGGCCGACCATCGTCGAGATGTTGGACTTCAGGAGGCCGGAGCCCACGGCGATGAAGACCAGGCCGACGAAGAACGAGGCCTCCACCGGCACGGCCAGCAGGAAGTGGCCGATCATGATGATCGTGCCGCCGATGGCGACCGTGCGGCGCGGGCCCCACAGGCGGTCGGCGAACCATCCGCCGGGCATCGCCAGCAGGTACACCGTGGCGGTGTAGACGCTGTAGATGGCGCCGGCGGTGGCGGCCTTCATGCCGAGGCCGCCGTCCGTGACCGAGGCCGTCAGGTAGAGGACGAGCAGCGCCCTCATGCCGTAGTAGCTGAAGCGCTCCCACGTCTCGGTGAGGAAGAGGGTGGCCAGGCCGCGGGGGTGGCCGAGGAAGTTCCTGCCGCTGGGTCCGGAGTCCGGCGCGGCGAGGCCCTCAGTCAGGCTGGACGCCATGGGCTTTCCTTGCTTCTCGGGACGCGCTGCGAGAGCGGTGCGCGCCCGGGTGGGGGGTGACCGGCACCGGGGCGCGTGGGGGCGCACCGGGATCCACGACCGACGCCTTCACAGGCGCGGTCCCGGCCTACAGGTCGTTGACTGGTTGCTGGTGGGGACCAGCCCCGTCACAGTGGGGCCCCTGCGACGCGTGGGGCGCGCCGGGGGTCCCCTGGACTGATTCGGGCTTTTGGTTACCTTATGGCAGCACGAGATGTGCTATATGGGACGACTTGAGATGTACCTCACAACGGTCACGGCCCGCCCGGCGTGCGCTTTCTCCGGGCGGACTACCATCAGCGCATGACCCGCGTACTGCTCGCCGAGGACGACGCATCCATCTCGGAACCGCTCGCACGCGCGCTGCGCCGCGAAGGGTACGAGGTCGAGGTGCGCGAGGACGGACCCGCGGCGCTCGAAGCCGCCCTGCTCGGCTCCTTCGACCTTCTGGTGCTCGACCTGGGGCTGCCCGGAATGGACGGGCTCGAGGTGTGCAGAAGGCTGCGCACCGAAGGCCATGGCTTCCCGGTGCTGGTGCTGACCGCCCGCGCCGACGAAGTGGACACGGTGGTCGGCCTGGACGCCGGCGCCGACGACTACGTGACCAAGCCCTTCCGGCTGGCCGAGCTGCTGGCCCGGGTGCGCGCGCTGCTGCGGCGCGGCACCGCCGAGGCCCAGCACCCCTCCACCCAGGGGGTGCGAATCGACGTGGAGTCGCACCGCGCCTGGATGGGCGACGAGGAACTGCAGCTCACCGCGAAGGAGTTCGACCTCCTGCGGGTGCTGGTGCGGGACGCCGGCCGGGTCGTCACCCGGGAGCAGCTGATGCGCGAGGTGTGGGACACCACCTGGTGGTCCTCCACGAAGACCCTGGACATGCACATCTCGTGGCTGCGCAAGAAGCTCGGCGACGACGCGGCGGCCCCCCGCTACATCTCCACGGTGCGCGGGGTCGGCTTCCGGTTCGAGAAGAACTAGGAAGAGCGGGCACGCCGGCGGTCCGCGCGGTCTGAGACGCTTCACTCATGCGCCGCCGCCTCATCCAGTCCACGCTCGCCGTGGTGCTCGTCGTCATCGCCGTCTTCGGTGTCTCCCTCGTCCTGGTGGAGGCCCGGACGATCGAGAACAGCGCCAGGGAGAGCGTGGACTCCGAGGCGGTACGGCTGATCGGCATCGTCGAGAGCAGGATGATCGGCGAGGAGCGGATCAGCCGCGAGGTGCTGGCCCAGCAGATCGCCCCCGGGCGGTACGCGCTGGTGCGGATCCCCGGGGAGGCGCCGATCACCATCGGTGCCAAGCCCACGGGTCAGGTGATCTCCTCGCGGCAGACCGGCGAGCAGGGCGAGACGGTCACCGTCGAGGAGTCCCGCAGCAAGGTCAGCCAGGAGATCGGCCGCACCCTGCTGATCATCCTCGCGGTGGCGTTGCTGGCGGTGCTGGCCGCCGTCGTCCTCGCGGTGCGCCAGGCGCGGCGGCTCGGCAGCCCGCTGACCGACCTCGCCGAGACCGCCGAGCGGCTGGGCTCGGGCGACCCCAGGCCACGGCACCGGCGCTACGGGGTGCCGGAGCTGGACCGGGTCGCCGACGTGCTGGACCGCAGCGCCGAGCGGATCGCCCGGATGCTGACCGCCGAGCGGCGCCTGGCGGCGGACGCCTCCCACCAGCTGCGGACCCCGCTGACGGCGCTGTCGATGCGGCTGGAGGAGATCATCGCGACGGCCGAGGACGAGGAGGCCGTCAAGGAGGAGGCGACGATCGCACTCGGTCAGGTGGAACGGCTCACGGACGTCGTGCAGCGGCTGCTCACCAACGCGCGGGACCCGCGGACCGGCTCGGCGGTCGTCTTCGACATCGACGACGTGATCAAGCAGCAGGTGGAGGAGTGGCGCCCGGCGTACCGCAGCGCGGGCCGGGCCATCACCTCCGCGGGCAAGAAGCGGCTGCGCGCGGTCGGCACCCCCGGGGCGGTGGCCCAGGTGCTGGCCTCGCTGGTCGAGAACGGCCTGATGCACGGCTCCGGCACGGTCGCGATCTCCACCCGGGTGACCGGGACGCAGGTCGTCGTCGAGGTCACGGACGAGGGCCAGGGCGTGCCGCCGGAGCTGGGGGCGCGGGTCTTCGAGCGCACGGTCAGCGGGCGCAACTCCACGGGCATCGGCCTCGCGGTCGCCCGCGACCTGGCGGAGGCCGACGGCGGCCGACTGGAACTGCTGCAGCAGCGTCCGCCGGTCTTCGCGCTCTTCCTGGCGCGCGCGGACCAGCCGAAGCGCTAGGTGTATTGATCACGAGCGTTGTTGACACCTGCGGGGGCTTGATCAAGGCGAAGACCTCCGGTGTGGTGGAGCTGTCTAGGACTGCACCA
>NZ_JBVKBW010000036.1:0-46964 GCF_055635295.1 Streptomyces sp. NPDC111520
CCCGCGGAGCGGGTAACACAGCGCTGCGCGCTGTGCAAGAGAAATGCCCCCCGCTTCGCGGGGGGCTGAGTCCGCCTCGCTTCGCTTGGCGGTGACGGACCGCTTCGCGGTCCATGGACTCGCGGACTTCGTCCGCGAGTTGGGCCCCGCTGCGCGGGGCTTGCCTCACTATGTTCGGCCGGCCCTCCGGGCCGGTGGCGGGCTTTCGCTTCGCTTCAGCCCACTTGAGGGCCCATCAGGGCCCTCAAGTGCAGGGTCGCTTCGCTCCCCTGACTGGCCTTCGGCCTTGTGGCCCCGCTAACGCGGGCCAGGCTGGCTACGGGGAGGCGGTGGCGGGTGCATCTGCTCTCTCGGTTCGGCTATGGCTCTCTTGACAACCCATCAGTGCGGGTCGGTGAGCGCGGTGTCTCCTCGCAAGCATGGGTGCTTCCTTTGTGTAAAAGTTTCTGAGGATCCGAGTTTTTTTCTACTCTCCCCTCCCGGCAAGGAGAGCATCCGCGGTTACGCCTCGGTTCCGCCAGCAAGGTGTCCGCGTACTCCTCTGTGCACACCTCTCGAAGTACAGGGGCGAGTAGGTGCCGGGGCATTCTTCGGCAGGGCGATGTCAGTGCATGCCCGCATACTGACGCCCATGCAGATCACGGAGGACGCGCTCAAACAGGCCTGGCATGAGATGACCGCAGGCTCTGAGCTGCTCGATGACGCCATGTTCCCGCCTACCGGCACATCACCCGACCAGTACGCACAGCGCGCAGGCGATTCTGGTGGTCTCTTCCTCGTTCTGGACGAAGACGGCACTGTGCACGGCTACCACGGCCCCTACACGTCGGTTTTCACCACCCGGGACCTCGACCAGGTGCTGTACTTCGCTGCCGAGGAAGCGGTCGCTCGGCTCGCCGAGCGTACCCGCTCCTCCACCCTGGGCCTGGAGACCAATCTCGTCACCGAGCAGGCCGAGATGATGGACCGGATCGCCCCCGCGTGGGGACGCAGATTCCGCAGCGGCGGCAACGACGGCACGTGGACGGCGCAGCCGTGCGGACGTGACCCGCTGGAACGCCTCGCCTGGATCGCCGACACCTGGCGCGACCAGGACCCCTACACCCACCTCGCCTTCTTCCGCGGCAAGGACGTCAGCGCCGAACAGATCGCCCTGCTCCACGGAGCCGACCCGGAACAGATCGCTACCGGGATGCGCCTGTCGGACCTGCGCGAAATGGAAAGCTCCGGCCGCGACTACTGGGACATTGCCTGGGAGTCCTGCTGCTTTGGGCAGGCCGGCGACTGGGTGTTCCTGATGTACCACGAGACACCACCGGGCATCCGGGCCGACCATGCGGCTCTCTCCCCGCTCGGAGTCACAGAGACCGTGGAGTTGAGCGCCACCATGGCGAAGGCCATCTACAGCTTTTACTACACACGCGACGGCCGCAGCATCGACGACGGCTGGGGGATGCTGGAACTGATCGGGTACAAGGAAGGCCGCGCGCCTTACTACCGCGGCGGCCAGCTCGACTTCCTCAACCAGGCTATACGCCGCGCCGAACTGGACCATCCAGAACTGGTCGACACATTCGATCTGTACTTCCACGCCCTGGACGACGCACTCGGCCTTCAACTGCCCCAGCAGGACATCCAGAACGGAACGGTCCGGGCCGCACTGTGGGCACACAGCAACTCAGGCCGAGGTTAAAAAGTCAGGCTAGAGACCCGCATCGGCCGGACGGTCAGGCGAACTGGCTAACGGGTGTGGCGTCATCGGTCCAGTCACCCTCGAACAGCGAGGCGATCAGGGTGGCGTGGTCGGCGGGGAGCTGTCCGGCGCGGTGCTTGGTGCGGGCCTTGGCAAGCCAAGGGCCGATCTTGACGGTGTCGCCGTCGACGAGGATCTCCTCGCGGGCGGTGGGGGGCCGGCCTTCCCGGGCGATGAACAGCTCCAGGAGCTGGACGGTCTGGGCGAAGGTCCGGCGGGCCCTGGAGGGCGTCTTGAGGGGGTTGGTGGCCGGGGTCAGGCCGAGGCCGGTCAGGAGTTGCTGCTGGCCGGGGTCGAGGGTGGTGAAGGTGGTGAGCTGGCGATGGAGCCAGCGGCCGATCTTGACCGTGCCGATGACGATGTCGGAGTGGAGGTCGCCGGGGTTGTGGCCGGCGGCGAGGTGGGCGCGGAGCAGGTGGTATTTGCGGTGCCAGTCGGGGCCGTGGGGCAGACGCCAGTGGGGGTCGATGGCGGCGAGGTCGGCGGCGCGGGCCGGGTCGAGCCGGTCGTTGGCGGCCAGCGAGCGCTGTTCGGCGAGGAAGGCGCCGCCGGGGGCGGTGACGGGGATGGCCAGATGGCCGTGCGCGGCGTGGTAGTCGGCGGTGGTGGTGAGCTGGGCGCGCCAGGCGGCATCGTGCTTGTCCCAGATCATGTCGAGGGCATCGAGTTCGGCGATCCAGGCGGCATCGGCAGGGTCGTGGGGGTTGAGGCGGCCGATGCGGCGGGCGTCGCGCATGCCCGTGATGAAGGCACCCAGCGCGTAGCCGGTGGGGTCGGCGTAGTCGGCGGGGACGTCGAGGTGGCCGTGGTCGTCGTGGAAGGCCTGGGCGGAGGCGAGGCCTTCGCGGCGGGGGCGGGATTCGGCGGCGCGGGGGTCGAAGGAGACCAGGTCCATGGCGCGGGCGATGCGTTCGGGCTGGACGGTGAAGTCGAAGTGCCAGCGGTGCGCGATCAGCTCGCGGGTCTCCTGCGGGAGGCGGTTGGTCTTGTTCGGGAGACGCTCGGCGATGCGGTGGTCGTGGCTGGCCAGCGCGGTGGCGATCGCCCAGACCGGCTCGTAGGCCGTTCCGAGGATGTCGAGGGCGTTGGCGGCGGGTGGGATGTAGGCGGGAATGACCAGGCTGGCGACCTTGCCGGCCTGGGCGGGCTGGCGCAGGGCGCGGCCGAGGGCCTGGACGACACGGATGACGCTGCGGGAGACGTCGGCGAAGACGACCGCATCGACACTGGGGATGTCGACGCCCTCGGCGACGACCTTGGCGTTCGCCATGATCGCGCACGGGGCCTGGGCGAAACGGGCGAAGACCCTGGCGCGCTCCGCGGGGGTGTGGTCGCCGTCGACGTACAGCGTCAGTGGGTCGAGATCCGGGCACTGCTCGGGAGCGGTGGTGCGGAGCAGGCGCAGGGTGTGGCCGAGCTCGCGCGTGAACCGCTTCGCGTCAGCGACGAGCTGGAAATACACCAGTACCCGCTTGAGCTGGTGCTCGGCCATGGTCTTCAGCACGGCCAGGTGCAGGGCAGTGGTGCGCAGCGCATCCCCGCCCCCTCCCCCGGCCCCGGGGGTGAGGCCGGGGGCGGTCGGCGTGGTGGGCAGGTTGAGGCGGGTGCGGAGCTCGTCGTCGCTGATGGTCGGCACGATCACCTGGTAGTCGGCTAGGACGCCGTCGGCGACCGCTTGGGCGAGCGGGTACTCGAAGATCTTCTTGCCGTAGACAGGCTCGGAGTCCATCGAATTCGCCGACGCATCCACATCCGGCTCGGCAAGCCGGCGGCGACGCGGACGGCGCACGTCCGCGGACTCCGCCAGATCCGGGCCACCGAAAATCCGCGGAGTGGCCGTCATGTAGAGGCGGCGATCAGCCTTGATGCGGGCGTTGTCGTTGACGGCAGCCCACTTCTTGTCCGCACGGCCGGCGATCCGGTGCGCCTCGTCCATGACCGCAAGATCGAACGCCGGCACCGAGCGGCCAGAGTGCTGCGCCGCCTCGACCTTGTCCAGAGAGTCATAGGTACACAACACCGTCACCGCGTCCAGGACACCGGTGCCGACCGCGGACAGCACCGTGGCCAGGCCGGCGGCGTCACCGGTGGAGCCCACGTTCGCCTCAGCCAGACCTGGGTGGGCCCGGGTGTCCATCGAACACACCGCCACCATCGCCTCGGCCCGGCCGTCCCTCCGCCACGCCAGCGCCGCCTGCGCAATCAAATCCAGCGTCGGCACCACCACCAAGGTGAGCCGGGACGCGAGCGTCCCGGCCAGGCGGATGCCGACCAAGGTCTTGCCCGTACCGCACGCGGAGACGTACAAGCCCCGGGTGCCTGGGCGGTGCAGATGCCGCACCGCACGCTCAACACCCGCCTGCTGATCAGGGCGCAGCGCAGTCGCCCCTGTAGGGCCGGCGGCGGGGATGGCAGTGCTCATACGAGGCATTCTCCCGGGCCTGCGGCCGGGGGGCGCGCAAACTCGTTGAAGTGCTCGGCCAAGCAGATGCTTCTCGCAGGGACGGCCGGCTACCGCTTCCGTCTCCTGGCAGCCTGGCTGCGCATCTGTACCTCAGCCCATGCTGGCAGCTCGTCGATAGCAACGACCGGCACATCCGACGCCAATACGCGCGACGCCATCAGGTCGCGGCTCGTGGCAACGACAGGAATGACGCTCCAGCCGTGAGTGTCTCGGGTGCCCGTGAACTGGTACAGGGTGAGTGCCAGATGATTGCGGATCCACTGGGCCCGCCTCGCGATCTTGACGGTGGCGCTCTTGTCTCCTCGCAAGAGCGCATCGGCTTCGTTGGCCAGTTCAGAGGGGTTCCGGGCCATCTCGAAGTCCTTCGCCTCCACGACGAAGATCTTCCTCCGCTTCGGGTCGATTCCCACAGCGTCGATGTCGCCCAGGTCGTGTCCCTGAGGTGACATGAGGCGGCGTCCTGCGATCTTGGCCACGCTGTGAGCCGTGATGGCGCATCCGGCCTGGGCCAGAGCCTGTTGGGCTTGTTTCTCGAAGTCCTTGTTGTGCTCCTGTCTGATGGAACCCAAGAGCTTTCTCATCGTCGCCGACGTTGCCTTGAGCCTGCCGGAGTACACCAGCTCGGCCCAGTAGGATCCGGTGCTCCACACATGCCGCGGGGCCCAGGCAAGCAGGTCACCGTCGGCGAGAGTCATCCGGACCAGAGGACGCCGGGCGTAGGACCACTCGCGGTTGTACCGCCACGGCCATGCCTCGGCATTCACGGACAGAAACTCCGGGCGCGGCCGCAGAGTGAGCCGGTCGAGGAAGGCATGCACCGTGTCTTCAGCCCATCCGAGATTGGACTGCAGGCGCTGCTTCACTTGGGCGACGGGTAGGACGAACGGTTCGCTCTCACAGGCGTCGTCGCCCAGAGCGATGATCTCGCCTAGGCCCTGGGCGAGTTCGGTCAACGTTAACCCGAACTCTGCAAGCATGGCTTGTTCGACCTGCGCGGAAGGGGCTGTAGTCTGGCGCACCTGGGGGGCGAGGGGGTCCTGGACGGCCCCTCGCATGACCGACTGGGCTCTGGCCAGTGCCAGGGTATTGGTGCCGGTTTCGAAGCGGTCGCCGCGTGAGACGCCGAGCCGGCCCGACTCCAGCAGGGACAGTTGCACGAGGGAGAAGTCGTGCCGGATGGCGTCGGAGAGAGTAGACCGGGAGATGAGCTCGGCGGCGATCGCGACCAGCGTGTCGTAGGTGTCCAGGGTCAGGGGCTTGTCCCCCGAGGGCGGTGTGGCGGCGGTGTACTCGATGAGGAAGCGGCTCGCTTGTGCTGCAGCCACTCGTCTCCTGCTGTCTTCAGCCAGTTCCCTGGCCGGCTGGCTGGATGCTCCGAAGCAGGCCAACCTGGCGGGCAGGATGCGGTCTTGGAGTGCCTCGTCACGGATGAGGGCCTCATGCCGTGCCATGAGTTCGCTCATCAGGTTGTCGGGGGACAGCTTCGCTATCCCTTCCTGGATGCGTTGGAAGTAGTGGCCAACCACCTTGTTGAGGACCTTGAGGCGTTGATCCTCAGGGATGGCTCCCTGCCGTATGCCTTGGGCTCCGATCCACTCGCCCAGCTCGTCCAGGACGACGGCGGATACGGCCGGCTGCACAAGCCTGGCAGCCGGAAGAGGTCCCGGCCGCAGGAGCATCGGGCTGATCCCCCCGTGCAGCATCTTCTTGTGCCCGTAGGGCGCTATGCGTTCGACCAGGACGTCGGCGTCAAGCTCGCCTTGCCAGCACTTGGCAGCGGCCTCGGTCAGGGCTCGGACGATCACACGGTCAGCGTTGTTGCCCTCCTCCTGCAGCAGCGTTGACACTCCACGGGCCAAGAGCTCTAGGCGCAGCCGTCCCGTGCTGCCAGCCTTCCATTCAATCCAGGGCTTCTCCTCCTCGTCGTCGATGGGATGACCGGTGAGTCCGTCCTGCCAGCGGTCCAGGTCGTCGAACGACATCGTGATCTGAAGGCATCCGCGGTGGTCATCGGCGAGTGCTCGCAACGCGCCCGGTGCCATGAGCGAGAGCTGCCAGGCCCAGTAGGCCACGGCTTCAAGAACCATGCTCTGGAAGGATTCAAGCTCGCCAGTCGTCTCGGCCCCGGATCCTCCTACCCATACGTGCAGCCCCGCTGTCTCCACGAGCAGCTCGCGTTCGGGAACGCTGGGATGCGTGCAATAAATCGGGGCGGTGTCCACGCCGTAAAGAGCGACAACAGGGACGAGGGCCGGACGGTGAGGGCTGGCGACGACGTGGTGGTCATAGCGACGGTGCGCCTCGATGCGCAGGGCTTCGCTAAAGTCGGGGTTGACCATGACAGCGGTCGGCTTGGGCCCGTCTGACAGGTAGTAGCTGTAGTCGTGGTCTCGGTAGAGGCCGTAGTTGTCGAGCTTGCTGAAGGAATGCACGAACTGTGCATCGGCGTACAGCTTCTTGTCTACCTGAGCAAAGCGCCACAGGAAGAGCGGATCGGTGCCGTCGAGCTCTGCCATGACCTGGAGGTCGTCAACGGTGGTGGCGAGCACAGGGCCGGGACGCGAGGGCTCTCGCAGGCCGAAGGTCGATGCGCGGCCGATGCCCTGGTTGACGATGAGGCGCAGGCAGCGTGCGTCTTCCTCGAGCGCATCGCCTGGGGCGTCGATCAGGTCTTGCACACGCTGCACGAGTCCGGCAGCGTTCCAGACGCCGTAGGGATCGTGGTCGTCATAGTCGGAAAGATCATCCGCGATGACGGCTAGGTCGAGGACTTTGTCGTCGGCGAAAGCGAACCGGGCGCGGCTGATCTGAGGGTCCTGGGCGGGCAGCGTCGCCGGTTGCAGCGGTCTGGCTCCGCAGTGCACCAGCAGTGCGGAGGCTTCATGCAGGGCGTTCTCGCGGACTAGTCGGGCCAGCGTCGGCCGGCAGTCATGCGCTCCGGCGAGGACGAGGAGGTAGTGCCGCAGGGTTGTGGCGAGTTCCCCTGGATTCGCGACGATCACTCCGCCGCCTGCAGCCAGCAGCGGAGTGAGAATCAACCCGGGGTCCGAGCCGATCTCCGTGGTCAGAACATGACCGCCTGGCGGCACACTGAGGTCGTCCAGAAGCTGCGACGCCTGCGGCGGAGCAACAGCGGCCAAGGCCGCCTCATCGAAGGTGACGGCGTTGCGCAAGGCGACGAGGGCCGGCTCCCCGGGGACGAAGACCTCTTCGCGAACCGACGCCGGCGCGGTGACGCCGCGTCGCAGGCCCGCGCGGACGAGTACCGAATCGCTCAGGCCCAGCAGTACCTGGGCCAGCACACGCGCGTCCCGCCGGTAGGCGGAGGGCAGGCTCTCGCCGCCGGGGCCGAAGACACTGCGCAGTACGAGACTGACCGTGTAGGCCGACCTCTCAGTGAGACCCTGGGCTATCAGGTACGGGCCGCCGTAGAACGGCACCTCTGCGGTGTAAAGGTCGTTGTAGGGGTCCTCTTGAGCCCGGACGGCCGGGCTGCTGATCACAGGGTCCTTCAACAAGGACCGAAGCCTGCTCGGCGACAGACGTGGAGCGTCAGCGCGATGGGGAAGACTGGCGCCCACAGCAGCGAGCCGCTGCAGCCGGACCAGGCAGGGAATGTTCTCCGGGATCAGTTGCAGAGCGGCCGCTGAACGCACCAGCGACGGGCCATCCACGGCATCCCACGGCTTCCCGTCGGCACTGAACGATGCCACAGCCACTCCCCCACCCGGTGTCCGACAGACACGCGTCTCACTGCGCCACATGAGTGATGAGCGCCAACGCTACCGGCCCCCACTGACAGTCGCTGCTCGGCAAAAAGCCTCGCTCCGTCCCGCCCGGACCATGTTGGCGGCGGGCACGATCAGAGACCAGCGCAATGTGCCTGTGACCAGTTTGTCGCCGTCGAAGACGTCGATCGCAGCGTCGTTGGCTTCGGTATACGTGGTCAAGGCGGCCCGGAGGCCATGGCGGTGACCCTGCTCGCCGGGGCCCGGCTATTCGGCTGCTTCGGTCAGGTGCACGAGGGTGGAGCCGGTGAGGTCTTTTCGAACGTATAGGCGATGGGTGATGCGGCGGCGTAGTTCCGGGACGTGGCTGATGACGCCGACGGTGCGGTCGTGGGCGCGTAGGGAGTCCAGGACGTCGAGGACCTTGTGGAGGGTGTCGTCGTCGAGGGTGCCGAAGCCTTCGTCGATGAAGAGGGTGTCCAGGGGGTTGCCGCCGACTTCGTGGGTGACGACGTCGGCCAGGCCGAGGGCGAGGGACAGGGAGGCGAAGAAGGATTCGCCGCCGGAGAGGGTGTCGGTCTTGCGGGGGCGGCCGGTCCAGGCGTCGGTGATTTCCAGGCCGAGGCCGGAGCGGGCTCCGTGGGCGGCTTGGTGGTCGGAGTGGCGCAGGGTGTAGCGGCCCTCGGACATCAGTTGGAGGCGGGTGTTGGCGGCGGCGACGACCTGTTCGAGGCGGGCGGCCAGGACGTAGGCCTCCAGCTGCATGCGGACCCGGGCGCTGGTCGAGTTGCCGGTGGCCAGGTCGGCGAGGTGGCGGGCGGTGCTGTGGGCCTTCTCCAGTGCCTCTAGTCGCTCAACAGCCCCACCCAGGATGGTGGCGAGGTCGGTGAGCTCCGTGGTGCGGGCCTGGGCGTTGCCGGCGGCGCCGGCTGCTTGGACGTACTGGTCGTCTGCTGCGACGCGTTGGACCGCTGCGGCGTCGACGTCTGCGGGAGGCTGGGCGGCCGCCCGCTGCAGGACGGGGTTGCCGAGGACGCCTTGGTGGGTGGCGCGGGCCTCGCGCCACTGGTTGATCTCTTCGTCGATGTTGCCCAGGTCCTCCTCGCTGAGCAGGGCCTGCTCAGCGGCGGCCAGGGTGTCAAAGCCCTGGGCTGAGGCGGCGGCCGTGGCCTCGGTGGTGCGGGTGTCGCGGGTCTGCGCAGCGGTGACGGCGGTGCGGGATGTCTCGGCGGCCTGCTCCAGGTGGTCGGCAGTGCGGGTGAGGTCGTCGATGCGGGCTGCGAGGGTGGGGGCGGTGCCGCGGGCGTCGTCGAGTTTCTTGGTGAGCTCGGCCTGCCGCTGGGACTGGGTGTCGTAGGTGGCGTTGCGGGCGGACAGGCCGGCGGTGGCGAGACTGTCCTGCTGGGTCATGGCGGCGTGTTCGCGGTCCATGGCGAGGAGTTCCTCGTCGGCGGTGCCCCGGTCGGCGGCTCGCCGGAGGGCGTCGGCCAGCTGCGTGGTGAGGGCCCCGTGTTCGGCCGTGAGGTCGGCCAGCGGGGTGTCGCCGGCTTCGCCGGTCGCGGTGGCGGCGTTCTCGCGCAGCTGCTGCAGTTCGCCGGCGATCGCGTCGCGCTGTCGCTGGGTTCGCTGGTGGGTCTCCTCGGCGGCTTGTTCGTCCTCGCGGGTGGGCTGCCCGTCGGGAGCTGTGGCGGGGGCCGGGTGGGAGCACGAGCCGCAGACCGGGCAGGGCGCGCCGTCGGTGAGGCCGGCGGCGAGTTCGGCTGCCATGCCCTCGGTGCGTCGGCGGCGGATATCGATGTGGTCCTGGGTAGCCATCTCGGTGGTTTGCTGAGCGGCGGCCAGGCGTTGTTCGGTGGCGGTGATCTGTGCGAGGTGGGCGTCGCGGCGTTCGGCGGCCGCCACGCGTGAGGTCAGGGTCTCCAGCTGGTCCTGGTGGCGGCGGCCTTCTTCCTCGGCCTGGCGGGCGGTTTCCCGGCGGGCGTCCAGGGCGGCGCGCTGGGTGGTCTCCTGTTCGAGCCAGTCACGTGCGGTGCGCTGCTGGACGGTGAAGTCCTGCCGCTCGGCGTCGATCCGTTCGAGGTCGGCGGTGAGTTGGCGGAGATTGGTCTCTTCGGGGAGCAGGGTGTTCAGCACGGCGATGTCGTCGCGCATGCGTTGCCCGGCCGTTGCGAGGTCAGCTGCCTGGAGTGTGGCGTGCTCGGGGAGCAGCCGGGTGCGGGCGGCGCTTTCGGTGTCCTGGGCGTGGGTGTGGTCGGTGCGGGCGGTGCTGGCGGCGTGCAGCAGCGGCGCGAGCTGCTGGGCGCGCCGGGCCTGGTCGCGGCGCCGGCCCAGGGCTTCTTGGTGAGGGGTCTGCTCGTGCAGCCGGTTCAGTTCCTCGCGGGCGGCGGCATGGGTGGTCTGCTGCTGATGCAGTTCGCGGGTGGCGGCTTCCAGGGTCTGGTGCTCGACCTGGTTCTTCTTTGCCTTTTCGGCGTCGGCCTGGGCTGTGAGGGCGTCGGCCTGGCTTGCCTGGGTCAGGTCCTGGGCCCAGGCAAGGGCAGGTCCGGTCAGGGCGTGCGGGACGTCGGGGGTGGGGGTGTCGTGCTGGGATTTCAGGTCCGGTCCGGCGGCCTGGTGGATGCGGGCCGCCAGGTGAAGCACTTCGTCGCGGGCGGCGTCTCGGTTCTTGTGGGTGGTGCGGCTGTGGTCGTTCAGCCAGCGTTCGATCTGCGCGTACCGGTCGGTGTGGAAGAGCTTGCCCAGCAGTTCGCGGCGCTGGGGCGCGGCGGCGTAGAGGAACTTGGTGAACTCGTTCTGGGGCAGGAGGACGACCTGGCAGAACTGGGTCCGGCTCATGCCGAGGAGGTCTTTGATCTCCTTGCCGGTTTCCTGGTGGGACTTGCTGGAGGGTTCCCAGTGGCCTTGGCCGAGGGAGTCGGTCGTCCACCGCTGGAGCCGGGTCTCGGCCTTGTGGACGGTCTCGCCCGTGCCGTTCTTCTTGGGGCGCGTCTGCTGGGGTTCGCGTTCGATGCGCAGCCGGTGGCCGGCGATGGTGACGTCCAAGGCGACCTGGGTGAGGAGGTCGGCCGGGGCGTGGTGGCTGCGCAGCAGCAGGTCGCGGTCGACCGGGGGTTCGCCGTACAGGGCGAAGCAGATGGCGGTGAACAGGGTGCTCTTGCCGGCGCCGGTGTCGCCGTGGAGGAGGAACAGGTTGTCGGCGGACAGCGCGTCGAAGTCGACGGTGTGGGTGCCGGCGAAGGGGCCGAAGGCCTGCAGGGTGAGGTGGTGCAGGCGCATCAGACGATTTCCTTCTGCAGTTCGTTCACGCGGGCGGAGTCGACGGCCTGCTGGAGCAGGGCGTGTTCGTCGGGGGTGGGGCCGGTGCCGCGCATGTCGGTGATGAAGTCGCAGGCGATGTCGAGTTCGCTGCGGCCGCGGAGACGTTCGGTGTAGGTGGGGGTGTCGGTGGCCTGGGCGGGGATGAAGGCGCGCTGGTGCTTGAGGCTGAGTGTGTGGGGGAAGCGGCGGCGCAGCCGGGCCATGGCCTCGAACGGCAGGGCCGCATCGGTGAGGGTGACCTCGAGCCAGGCGTCCTTGAGTGGTTCGTGGGCGGGGTCGGTGAGCAGGTCGTCCAGGAGACCTTCCATGTGTTCCAGGCGGTGGGGGGTGGGGCAGGGCAGGCGGGTAACCGTGGGGGGCGTGCCGGGGGTGAGCTCGACCAAGGTGAAGGACTTGGTGTGGTCGGCTTCGGAGAAGGCGTACGGCAGCGGGGAGCCGCTGTAGTGGACGCGGTCGGTGACCTTCTGGGGGCCGTGGAGGTGGCCGAGGGCGACGTAGTCGATGCCGTCGAAGACGTCGGCGCCGACGTGGGCGACACCGCCGACGCTGATGTCGCGTTCACTGGCGTCTGCCTCGCGTTCCTTGGGCTCGATGGCACCGGGGGTGACGAAGGCGTGGGCGATGACCACCGAGCGGGTCCCGGCCGGCTGCCGGTTGGTGAGATCGGCGTGGACCCGGTCCATGGCCGCGGTCAGCACCGCATGGTGGGAGATAGCTTCGGCTTCCAGTTGGGTGCGGACCATGGACGGCTCAAGGTAGGGCACCCCGTACACGGCGACTGGCCCGTGCTCGTCGGTCAGGATGACGGGGACGTCGCAGGTGGCCGGGTCGGTGCGCAGGTGGATCCCGGCTCGGGCGAACAGGCCGGAGCCGACGCCGAGGCGGTGGGCCGAGTCGTGGTTTCCGCTGATCATGACGATCGGTATCTCGAGGTCGGCGAGCTGGTGCAGGGCCTGGTTGAACAGGCGCACCGCGTCCAGGCCGGGGATGGCCCGGTCGTAGATGTCGCCGGCCACCAAGATCGCGTCGACGTTCTCGGCGCGAGCCGTGTCGTGCAGCTGATCGAGGAAGGCGCTCTGGGCGGGGATCAGGTCTTCTCCGTGGAACCGGCGGCCCAGGTGCCAGTCCGAAGTGTGCAGGAACCGCATGGGCACCGACCGTAACCACAGAAGCACTGGTTAGGGGCAGTTTTCCCGATAATGGCCGTTCCTTCCTTGAGTGTGATGGCGCGGAAGGGAAAGGTTCCTCTATGGGCCCTGTCGTTGATGCCAGCCTGGGTCCGTCGTCCGGCGACTGTCAGTGGCAGGGAGCAAAATATGGGGCAGGGGGAAGGAGGATGTGGTGTGTTCATCGCGTTCTACTGGCACTGAAAGAGCCGTCGCGCCTGGCGGGTGCCGCTGGTGCGGGATCGAGGCACGCGGTCACGGCCGGCAATATCTACCGGAGGTAGGTTGGCACGCCTGGACCGCCCCGACCACGGAACAACGCAAGGAGCGCATGCTCCAGCGGCGGCGTGCCCGCTCAGCTGTCATGAAGCCAGGGCCTGTACATCACTGAAGGCTTTCCTCAGCTGAGGTGGGACTTCTTCTGCCGTGCTCAGCATGGAAACCAGCTCGTAGAGCATGTCGGCCTTGCCGTTCGGGCTTGTCTCGGCCTGCTCCTTGATCATGCTCAGGATCAGTCCACTGAACTTGCCTGTGCGGTGGGCTGTGAAATCTTCGACGGCCCACGGCTGCTCCGGGCGCGGCCAATGCAGGTTGGCGGCTGCAGCCCATTGTGCATCGCTGAAGAGCTCTTCCCGTTGTAGCCCTCGGCTTCGCCGACATAGGTGACCTGAGTGCTGACGTCGAGGCCGGCCTTGATGAGTCGTTCCGTTTTGAACTGCTTGTTCGTGCGGCTGTCTGCGTCGACCATCAGCATGACCGTGCGTTGATGTTTGACCAGGTAGCCGGCCAGGAGCAGGGCGCCCTCATTGTTGCCGCACGCCCACAGGGCGATGCCGGCAGCTTGCAGGGACAATCCTTGGGAGAGGCGGAAGAGCAGAGGAACGCACTGCTGCTCGGTGGAGCCCTCCACGGCCAGGAAGCAGCGTTCGTGGAGCAGGACGGAGTTGCGCAGGCCGACGGCGGCCGAGATCTGCCCGAGGTGGAAGTCGATGCCGTCGTGGGTGTCGTCTGTGAGGCGCTCGATGAGCGTGCGGCCGTTGTCGCTGAGTCGGAGGTGGACGACGTCGGCGATGTCGACACCGTCGATGAGGTTCATGGAGTGGGTGGCGACGATGACACTGACGTGGGGCAGTGCGCACTGCTTGCGGATGATGTCCATGACGGTGCGCTGGTGGCGGTAGTCGAGATGGGTGTCGGGCTCGTCGTAGACGACGATGGTCTGGGTCGGCTCCTGGTCGTCCGGGTCTCCCGCGGCAGCGAGTTCGCTGCTCTCGAGGAGGTTGCTGGTCCATTCCCACACTGCGAGGGCGATACGCCGGGTGCTGCCTTGGCCTGAGCGTGCGAGGTCCACCGGCTCGCCGTCGGCCTTGGAGACCTCCAGCGGAGCACGCTTGAATCCGCCTTTGAAGGAGACCTCGGGTTTGACCTCCACTCCGATGAAGTCACGGCAGTGCTGGCGGATGTGCCGGCAGAGGGAATCGGCTTCCTTCTCCAGACGCTGGGTGATCTCTGCTTCGATCTCTCTGACTCGTCCCTGCAGGTTTTCGTCCTCCAGGTGGCTCTCGTAGCAGGTGTTCAGCGCCGTGCGGACAGCATCGTCCGGGCTTTCATCCTTGCCGCCGAAGGGCAGCAGCCGCGGGAGCCGTGCCTCGAGTTCCTTCGGCAGCGGCTGCCACTGCTCCACTTGGGGAGCCGTGGCTGCGTAGGCCGTCACAGCGTCCAGCAGGTCGTCCTTGAGGGAACCTGTTGGAGTCAGGCCGAATTCGGCCACCAGGTGAGCCAGTTCGCCCTTCAGCAGCCGACCCGGGTCATGAAGCCGGCTGTCAGAGGGCCGGGACCCGAAGTACTCCCATCGGGCCGGCTCGCCTGCCTCGGAGAAGCGACGGATCCGCACGGTAGCCGGCAGTCCGCTGGCGGCTTGCTCGCCAGCGTCAAGAGTGAACACGCCTTCGACCCATGTGTGCGCACAGCGGATACCTTTGGCGCCCTCGGCCTGGTCATATGTGCGGTCCTCGTCCGTCAACCGATGCTTGCCCAGCAAGAAGGCAAGCGCGGTCAGCACCGCGCTCTTGCCGCCATCGTTACGTCCGGCAAGGATCGTCGGACTGCTGACCGGGATGCCCTCCACCTGCGCCAGGGAACGGAAACCACGCGCGGAGAAACTGGTGAGGTACACGGTCGGACTGCTCCGTCTCTCCCCTCCCGACCAGGAAGGGGCGTGGCATACGGGTGGTACGAGTGCAGATGAGGCACGAGAGCCTGCAGTGCAGACCGTCATACTAGAGGCGCGGAGTGCAACAGCCAGACGTTTTACGACATTTGCCCCCCCCGGGTGTCAACAGTGCGGCACCGAGCCGGGATGCGGATACCGCGATGATGGCTGAGCCCATGCGGCAGCAGTTTCGCCGTGAAGACGCGTGTTGCCACCACCGTGAGAGGTCTCGGTTGAGATCAACTCGCCGTTTGCAGTGTTTTGATGTGGTAGTTACTGCGTTACGACTCGTTGAGTCTGTGTGACCGCAGCCCGGGGGTGGTTGCGTTGGGGGGGCAGGGTGACGAGGTGGTTCTCTCGGTTGGCAACAGTGCCTGGGCTGGGATTCGGTGGAAGTCCGGGCGTGGATCGTGGCAGGCTGCCTGGGGCAGGTGACCGTCCCGAGCGATCGCATGGCTCGTTCCTGTCGTGGCCTACACGTGATGGAAGCACCTCCGGGTCGCCCGCCATCCGGCACGCATCAGCCGGCCGTGAAAGCGGGCAGGACATGGTGCGTTGTACCTGGGAGGCGTTGGAGCTTCCCGGTACGGCGATGGACTACCACTTCGTGATGCAGCAGGCCGTGGAGCGTCTGTGGTCCGGGAGGCGCCAGGTGCCTGCTGGTCTGGAGTCTCTGGAGGTGTTCGCGCGGTTGGATCTGGCCTTGGCCGAGGCTGCTCCTGAGGCTGTGTCGTTCCAGAACACTGCGGGTCCTGTGACGTTCGTGCGGATCACGTCAGTAGGCCGGCTGATTACGTTGCTGGAACGGGAAGGGGCCTTCGCCGAAGCGCTGGAGTTGGCGCACCGGATGGGCCGCTTTGAGCAGCTGGCGGATGTCGCCGCTCGTCTGCGGGACAAGACGGCTGCTCTGGAGGCAGAACAGTGGGGGAAGGGCGCCATATGACGCACGCGCTGGAGCAGTTGATCGGGTCGACCTCCTATCTGGAGCAGGCTTTCGTGCGGTGGATCTTGGCTCCGGCGGCGGACGGCGGGATCGCCACTCGGGTACGCGGGCAGCATCCGGTCGCGGTCGACGGACGCACCTACCGGCTGGACTATCTGATCTCGGGGGCGGCGGTTCAGATCGCTGTAGAGCTCGACGGGTTCGCCTTTCACAGCGACCGGGCCGCGTTCACTTACGACCGGCTGCGGCAGAACGACCTGGCGGCGGCCGGACTGACCGTACTGAGGTTCTCCTATGACGCAGTGCGGCTAGACACGGCGCGCTGTGTCCAGCAGTTGCAAGCACTGCTCCTCACCGATCCTTTGCTGGCTTCGTTCGTCATTGCCGACCCCGATGTTGCCGTGCCGGTCATGGATGGGGATCCGATGCGGGCGGCAGACCTCCCTGTTGGTGTCGCCGAACGCGGCGGGGATGTTTTTGCTGCCATCCGGGAGCAGCTGGACCGGGAGCCGTTGCGTCAGTGCCAGCAGGAAGCGTTGTCTGCGCTGGTGAACTACTACGCCAGTGGTGGCCAGCATGCGGCCACCGTGATGGCGGTCGGTGCGGGCAAGACCGCCCTGGGTGTGGCCGCATCGCTGTCCTTCACGCGGCGGCGAGCGCTGGTGGTGACACCGGGCAGTGTCATCCGCGGGACCTTCGCCAAAGCCTTGGACCCCACAGTGCCGGGGAATGTGATCTACGGCCTGGAGAAGGGACCGCTGCTGCCAGGTTGCCGGCCCCCGAGGACGCTGGTGCTGGACCGGGACGAGGCTCCCATCCGCTCGGTGACGCGTGCCCAGCTGCTTGAGGCAGACATCTTGGTCACCAACTTCCACTCGCTGGGCACCGGAGAGGACCCGGAGCATCTGCTGGCCAAGCTGAGCCCCGATGATGTCGACTTCATCGTCGTCGACGAGGCACACATCGCCGCCTCGCAGTCCTACCAGCGGCTGTTCGCACACTTCCCCCAAGCGCGCACGCTGTTGATGTCTGCTTGTTTCCAGCGGCTGGACGGTAAGCCGATCGCTGCGGATGTGGTGTACCGGTACCGGCTGGTGGACTCGATCGCCGACGGGACCGCGAAGAATCTGCGGGTTCACCGGTTCGCGCCGCACTCCGCGGCAACGGTGTACGAGATCGTCTGGCCGGACGGACGGCGGGAGGAGATCGTCGGCCGGGATGCTTTGCTGGAAGCCATCGGGGACGAGCGCAAACTGGCCTACATCACAGCGAAGTCCGAGGAGCCGATTCGGCAGGTCATGCGGGTGACCAAAGCGTGCCTGGATGCTCAGACCACTTTGCTGGACCCCATCAAGCCCCGGGTGCTGTTCGCGGCGCTGGGCCAGCGACACGCGGAGCAGATCGCCCGGGTCGCTGAGGAGTACGGCATTCCGTGTGCCACCTTGCATCACTCGATGACGGCGAACGCCATCGCGCGGACCCGGGAGCGGTTCGAGTCCCCGTCCGGTGACCTGCAGGGCATTGTGCAGCTGAAGATGCTCGGCCAGGGGTACGACTTCCCCCCGATCACCGTCGTGGTGCCCCTGCGTCCCTATGGCAGTTTCAGCGAGTTCTATCAGTTCGTCGGTCGGGGGATTCGGATCCTGTCGCATCCGGCGCTGACCGGCCGCGTCACCCCGGACAAGCAGTACCTGGATCTGGTCTGCCATGCCGAACTCGGTTTGGAGAGCCACCTGGACGTGATCTGCGCCGAGAACGACATGGATGCCGCGCTCGTCCAAGACACGGCCATCGCAGCCCCTGACGAGGGTCCTGCCCCGGCAGCGGAACTGCCGGGCATCAGTGAACGAGACGGCCACGCTGCGGAGCGCTTCGAGGCGTTCGTGCTGTTCGAGCGTGGGCGCGTGGAGGAACGCATCGTGCACGACGCCGACCGGGTAGAAGCCCGGCGGGCGGAGCGGGAACTGGCCGCTCTGGCGCAGCGGTACGCGGAGTATGCGCAGCGCACCGCGCAGCCGGCGACGTTCGAGCAGTTCGTCTCGGTGCTTCGGAGTGCCCGTGCGGAACGCTGAGCAATTCTGGTGGCGTCCGGTGCCGCAGCTTCCCGTGGTCGATGCGTTGGCTCTGGAGGTCGCTGCGGGCGCCGATGAACGCTTCGCGGACGTCGATGCCCTGGCGGGCCGTGTCCTCCAGGCAGCGCTGCAGGGCGAGATCACTGCCGCGGTGACACCTGGTCCGGCAGGGATCAAGGATTCCGACACACTCACGGTGCCGGGGTTGTCCGAGCGGGAGCGGGCGTTCGTCGAGCAAACGTACGCGGCAAGCGCTCAGCAGGAACGAGGTGCCTGGTATCTACCGGAACGGGCACTGATCAAGGTGGGCGCCGTGAATCTGCCCGGCCTCGTGCGCCGTCGGCCCGGGCATGCGGTCACGTTGGCCGGAGATGACGCGGCGCGGCTGCGGCTGGCCGGCCAAGCCGATGCAGTGCTGTTGTGGGCGCTGCTCATCCCGCTGTTCGAGACGCTGGTGGAGCCGGTCCGGGTGCGGGCTGCGGGCCCGGAGGGAACGCCAGCCGAGCAGCAAGCGCTGTGGGCCGGCATCAAGGCCCGCTACGAGGCCTTGGGTGTTGATGCGGACGCAGTCTTGGCGCGCTTCCGCTTCGGTGGCGGCTGGGGGCGTCTGGACCGTGCGGGTCAGCAGGAGGCCCGCATCCGGTTGCTTGACGTGCTGGCGCAGATGGATCCGGTGGCTCTTGCCGCCCGTCATCGGATGCTCTGCTTGCAGGCGATGGTCTCCGCGTTCGCCAAGAAGGCCAAGGACGGCACGCCACTGGCCCGCAAGGTGCTCACCCGCGCCCTGCAGCCGGTGTTGTCGGCCTACTTCGGCGGGGACTGGCTGTCGGCCTTGGACTATCTGCAGGCGCCGCCCAATCCCGCCGAAGAGATCATCACCACGCTTCCCGAGCCCCGCCTGTACGTCGGAGTGTCCGCGCAGGCGGCATCGGTCGCCGCCGAGCAGGGGCTGCCTGTGGACGAGGTCCACGCGATGCTGGCCGCGTTCCTGGGGCAGCCGACGTCTTTGTCGCCCGTCGAGGAGCGCGTCACTGCACTACAAAGGTGGTGGCGGGCCTTCGACGAGGTCCATACCCGGCAGGCCCCCGGGATGCGGCCCCTTTGGGGCCTGGTCGACGAGGGCACCGTGATGTCCGTCAATGCCCAGGGGCCGATACCCCGGCTGTATCGCGATGTCCTGCCCGGTGAGGTCACCGCCGAGGTCGACCGACTGTGGGAAGCAGTGACACTGCCACGGTGGCCGAAGAACATCGTCACCCAGCCGCATCCGCACAAGCTCATGGCCCAGGCTTTCGGGCCGGCGGCAGAGTTCTGGCACGGCGTGGCACTCACGGCCTGGTACGTCTGTGAGGGGCCCTACTCGCGCACCTCAGTGGAGGGCCTGCCCGACTACTACCACCGTCAGCTGGCCGCCCTGTCCGCACTAGGGACGCCCATCGACCAAACTCTGTTCAAGGACCTCCAGGCCGCCGAGCACCTCTTGGGGCCCGAGCAGCCGATCTACGAGACCGACGACGGCACGACCACAGAAGACGACGAATTCACGTTCACCATCCGCAACAGCATCGGCACCCGCCGGGATGGCTTTCACCACCTGCGCGACATCATCACCCGCCACCGCCGCGCCTGGGCTGAGACCCATCTGGACAGCTATCTCGACTCACGCTGGCGCACCGCCCTTCATGACGTGGCCCGTACCTTCCACCGCACCGTAGCGACGAAGGGCAAGCCCCCCACCCTGGTGCAGTTCGCCAAGTTCGGCAGCGAAGCGGCCAACCACTGGTGCGGCGGGGACCTGAGCGCGCTCTATACGGCCCTCGGCGAACGCTGCCCCGCCTCCCAGCAACGCGTCCGGCTGCTACCCGGCGACGCGTACGAGTTCGCCCGAACCGTGTTCACTCGCCTCGGCGGACAGCCCATCGAATACGACACGGCCGCTCACCACCCCGACCTGTACCACCGCCTATGGGCGGTGTTCCGCCTGACAGCCGAAAGCCTGCGCTTTGTGCAGCTCTACGAAGCCCTGGGCGAACCGCCCACGGCACAGCAGTTCGGCGCCCACCGCCTGACCTGGCCCTGGGACGGCGGCGAGGAAGAAGGATGGCCCGCCTACCAGGCACTCCTTGCCTCTCTCTGCTCCACACCGAGCAGCCCCCAGGCCCCCTCGGTACCAGAACCGCCGGAGGCCACCCGCCCCGAGGAAGTCTCAACGCCAATGCCCGAACCGGCCGGCTCCCTGCCGGTCGAAACGGTCCTCACCACGGGCCAAGACATCCTCCTCGGCTCCGCGACCGCGGTCGGCTCTATCAGCACCACCCTCACCTACCGCGGCGCCGAGACGGATCTATCCATCCTGCTGCTCGATGAAAGCAGCCGCGTACCCGACGACAAGCACTTCGCCTTCTACAACCAGACCACGACCGCAGACGACACCGTGCGCCTCCACCCGCCCGAGACCGTCTCCGCCTCCGCCTCCCGCCGGCAAACAGCAACAATCGACCTGAGCCGCCTACCAGCAAGCATCCACCGCATACTGCTCTGCCTCAGCCACGACACCGTGCAGGACCACGAGACCCCTACCGACCTAGCGATCATCGTGGCGTGCGACGGCAAGACCTGGAAGCTCACCCCCGATCCCAGCAGGCTCCTCCCCTGCCTGAGCATCATCAACATCACCCGCGACAACAAACACACACAATGGCAGCTACATGTCCTAGACCAGCACTGGCCCGGAGGCCTCGCCCAACTCGCCAGAGTCCACGGCATCACCATCGACTGAGCACAGCGCTGTCCTCCAGCGCCCGTAAGGCGTGGTCCTGCGTCACCACCAGGCGGGCTACAGGACGTGGTCGTTGGGGATCTCGCTAGCGGAAACGGCGGGGTTGGCGCTGCGCAGCACCTGAGGCCCGGACGGACGGAGCACCACACTCAGCCGTGCCGGTGACGACCCGGACTGCTGCAGGAACCCCGACGTCGGAACTCATCCGCTCCGACTGCGGGAACCCCTTCCGCCCTCGAGGACCTGCCGCACGCGCGCCGCCGCTGGAGGACAGGCCGGCCCTCCAAGCCGCTGCGGCTATGGGTATCGCCCGTGCGCACCGCCTCTCCCGCCCCACCAACCTCATCTGACACAGCGTCACATGTGCGGAATAATTCGGGCTACTCTTCGGAGAGTTGGATTGAGGTGATAGTCCGCGTGAACGAGATCGAAAGCGCACATCCCGCGATGCTCACCCTGGCGCGGGAGTCGCGAGAGATGACCCAGGCCGAGCTCGCCGACGCCATGGCCAAGGCCTCCGAGGAGGGAACGGCAGTCTCCCAGGGCTACGTCAGCCGTGCCGAGGCCGGGCGGCTGGCCGTGACGGGCGAGCGGCTTGACCTGTATGCGGCCGCTCTGGGCTATCCGCGGGAACTGCTGTGCCTGGACCCGCAGGTTCATGGGGTGGGGGTGGGGCTGGTGCATCATCGCAAGCGTGCGGCGCTGTCGGCGACGGCGCTGCGGCGTATCCACGCCGATCTGGCGTTGACTCGTTTGCAGGTCGACGGGCTGGCCGCGGCGGCTGGCGAGTCGGCCGTCGGAGGTTTCCCGTCGATCGCGCTGGACGCCCTGACGACACCGCAGGAGGTGGCCGGGCAGGTACGGAGTCACTGGGGGCTGGGTGCTGGGCCCGTCCCGGACGTCATCGCGGTCCATGAGGCGGGCGGCGCCGTCGTAGTGCTGCGTGACCTGGGCAGCGACCTGCTGGACGCCGTCAGTCAGTGGGACGGCACCATGCAGTCGCCGCTGGTCCTGATCAACGACCGGACGCCTGGCGATCGGTGCCGGTTCAGCCTCGCCCACGAGTTGGGGCACCTGGTGATGCATCACTCCCCCGGCTCCGGCCCCGAGCAGGAGAAGCAGGCCGACGCCTTCGCGTCCGCGTTCCTGATGCCCGCCGAGGACATACGGTCCGCCTTCATGGCAGGGGTGGACCTGGCCCGGCTGGCCGACCTCAAGCGGCACTGGCGTGTGTCGATGGCCGCGCTGCTGCGCCGGGCCAAGGACCTCAACGCCATCACCGAATGGCAGTACCGCAGCTCCGTGATCGAGATGTCCGCCCTGGGCTACCGCACCGCCGAGCCGGTCGCCCTGGAACCGGAGCGGCCACGCCGCCTGCCCGCGCTGGTGGAGGCCGGTGCCACCCGCACTGGCTCGCCCGAAGCACTCGCAGCGTGCGCCCACCTGCTCCCCGAGGACTTCACCGCCCGCTACGCCACTCCCCCGTCCCCGTCGAAGGCGAGGCCATGACCGACTCCCTGCCACCGCAGTCCATGCCCGACACGGCAGACCCGCCCGACCTTCCCGGCCCGGGACGGCTGGCAGGGCGGATGCTCCTGCAGCTGCACCCCTCCCGGATCCGGCACTTCAGCGCCCCGCTCGATCTGGGCCGCAGCGGCCTGGTCCTCACCGGCGACGGCGCCCTAGTCAAGGCCGGAGAGCTGCGCGCGGAGGGCTTCTCGGGGGCGCTGCTGGTCGACGAGGCGCGCTACACCACCGCTGCGGCCACCGCCGAGGAGCCGTTCCCGGGGCTGGACGAGGCGCCGCTGCAGCTTTTCGGCGACCCGTTGGAGGACATGCTCCAGGCCCAGTTGGTCTATGCCGATGCCGCGCTGGCGCCGACCGGCTACCTGCACCCGGAGGCGTCCGGGGCGCTGAAGGCGGCGGCCAAGCGGATCGGGGAGCTGAAGGATCCGCGGGTGGTGTTCACGGTTCCCATCGACGTCGGATGGCTGCGCCCGGACCCGGTCAAACAGCTGATTGCCGTGCTGAACGAGGTACCGGGCAGCAAGGCCCTGATGCTGGGCGGCCAGATGGATCCCCTCGGGCACTTCACCGGCGCCGTCGCCGGACTTGTTCAGGTCCTGTCCGAGGTGCCGCAGACCGCGCTGCTCCGCACGGACCTGGCCGCGTTCGGCGCACTCGCCCGCGGCGCCGCGTTCACCGCTTTCGGCGCCGACAGCAGCGTCCGCCACATCGTCCCGCCCGCCGAACGAGCTAAGACCAGCGGCGGGCCCTCCACGCCGCACGTGCTCTTCCCCGACCTGATGGCCTACTTCCTGGGCCAGACCATCGCCGACCGGTTCGCCGCAGCAGACGCCCCGGCCTGCGACTGCGCTGTGTGCGACGGTGCGCCTCTGGACCGCTTCACCAGCATGAAACAGCAGGTCCCAGCAGCCCGGCACAACGCCGCGGTGCTGATGGAGTGGCTCCACAACATGGACGCCGTCCAGCCAGCGGACCGGCCCGGATGGTGGCAGCAGCGCTGCCAGCACGCCGTGGAGCGCTACGCGTTCGTCAACGCCCAGCTCGATCAGCCCGACTTCGAGCCGCCCGCGCAGCTCAAGCGGTGGGCGAAGTTCCCCGGACCGTCCGCTCCCGCCACGGTGCCCGGCAGGACTCCGGCACCATAGAAGGAGCGCTACCTGAAGCGCTGATACAGCTCCTCGACGAACCGCCAGGCCGCAGCCGTATGGCGACGCGGCCGGTACGCCCGCGGCTCCAGCACCAGGTCCACCCCGCCGGCCGCGGGCGTGAAAACTCCGATGCCGTAGAACGCGGCCTCCATCAGCAGGTCCTCCCGCTCACCAGGTGCCACGTCGACTAGCAGAGCGCGGCGGCTGAACGGCGCGAACCGCCCGGCCCGCTTCAGCCCGTCCTTCCATCTGCCCGGCGAGGAACGGATCACGACCAGATCCACCGCCAGCGGCCGCACAGCCTTCCGCGTCACTTCACCGTCCCGGAAGGCCGCCGCCCCGTGCGGCAGAGCATCCACCGCAGCCCGCAACGGACCGGGCAGCGACCCGAGCGGTACCGGCAGACCCACCGGCAGCTGCAGCAACGTCTCCAGCGCTTCCATCCGATCCAGCCGCCCGGCGTCCTCGGCATCCCGACGTTGCCATTCAGCCTCATCGCGCCGGTAGAAGATCAGGGCATCGCTGCCCTTCACCGACAACGCGGCAGCCAGCGCCCCCTCCCCCAGCAGCGCCGCCGACGCCGCCCGCACGAGGACCTGCGCCTGCACACCCGCCACTGCCGCCATAGGTCCCACCCTGCCCCATCAGGAGCCTGGCAGTACGCCCAGCCCCGAACTTTCCCCCTCCGGTGGCACAGATCCTCGTCCGCACAGGCGCACCACGACCTGGCGACCCCGTCCGGCCGCCCCTCCGCATCAGCTGCATCACTACTGGGTACAACTGCCGCACATCGCAGGCCGCATCGCCGGACTGCACCCGGGGGGACAGGGGGGTCTAACCATCTGAAGCCTCTGACGCGGACGGTCAGGCGCGAGACTCAACCCGTGGCTCCGAGCCTCACCGTCCATTAACGAGCGCGCACCACCACGAAGCAAAACTTCTTCGATGACCGCCTCTGGCCCTTCGGCCATCATTAGATCCTCCGCGCCCTCGAGCCGCCGCCGCACGAACCAGGTCCTGCCGAGGCCGAACGCAGCCCCACGCCATGGATTTCCCAGTGATCGCGGAAACACTTGACCTCACGGTTCGCCTCGCCTAGGCCCGTCCCAGGCCAACCGCGTCGACCCCCGTGCGCCGCCTGGCCGCCGCCTGTATACGCGCGGTCAACTGCGAACGCCCCATCTCAATGCGAGCGTCCGCAGCGACCAGTCGGTAGGGGAAGGACGTTGTGTGGCGCAGCCCTACAACCTCTGCGGCCTCGCCGGGCACGGGAGCCGGGTGCTCAGGTCGCAGTACACCGAGCGAAAGAGGTGGCTGAGGAGATCTGTTGCGCATGCTTCTTCTTCTCTTCACCGACAACAAGGCGATCTGGATCTCCGCTGGCCAGCCAACGCGTGCACGTCGCCCACCGAACCCATGGCCACGGACATCCGGTGCACAGCACAACTCGCCTTGGTAGCGACTCGCCGGCCGCTTACTGCTCCCGGCCGAAACCTCGGTGCATCGCCAACCAATGTGCCCGACGCAACGGCCTCGCCTCAGAGCGGGTCGCAGAGCTCAGCCGCGCTCGGCATGCGCTGGGCCTGAGTGCAGCGGTCCGGTTCCGTAGGAGCGCTATTGGCGATGCGGTGGCCCCGTTGCGCGGCGAGGTGGGGTCAGTGTCGCTGTGCAGCGCTGTCGGGCTTGGGCGGCTGTATGTCGAAGACGTTTTTCGGTGTGACGATGTTGGTGATGGCCTTGCCGAACAAGGTGGTGGGCGACTGCCCTTGGTGGCGGATGTCGCTGGTGGTGTGCACGATGAGAGTGGCCTTGGCGGTCGGCAGGTACACCATCAGTGACTGGTAGCCCGGCAGCGAGCCGTTGTGGCCGATCCATCCGTGGTTGTTGAACACGCCCAGGCCGTAGCCCACACCCGGCATGCCTGTGGGCAGCATCTTCATGCGCTGGGCCTGGGTTCCGTGCTTGAGCAGGGTGCCCTTGGCGAGCATGGGTGCCCAGCGCTGGAGGTCGCTGAGGTTGGAGAGCATTGCTCCAGCGGCCCCGGCGGAGGAGGGGCTCCAGTGCGTGGCGTCCGCCACCGAGCCGTTGCTTGTCTGGTCGGTGTAGCCGTGGGCGTGGGGGGCGGGGAATTCGGCGCCCTTGGGGTAGAAGGTGTGCTTGAGATGCGTCGGGGTCAGTATGTGCTGGTTGAGGTAGCGGCTCAGTGACTGGCCGCTGACCTTCTCGACCACCTTGCCCAGCAGCAGGTAGTTGGTGTTGGCGTACTGGAATTTGCTGCCGGGGGCGGCCTGCGCCGGGTGCCGGAAGGCGTAGGAGAGCAGCTCGTCTGCCGTCCACTGCCGGTGGGGGTCGGCCACGTACGCCTTGATCCAGTCTTCGTCGGCCATGTATTCGAACAGTCCGCTTCGCATCTCCATCAGGTGACGGAGCGTGATGTGACGGCCCTGCGGGACACCTCGTACGTAGCGGGAGATCGGGTCGTCCAGGCGTACCTTCTTCTGGTCGACCAGCTGCAGTACGGCGGTGGCGGTGAAGGTCTTGGTCAGGCTGCCGACGCGCATGTTGAAGCCGGGGCGCATGGGGGTGATGGTGTTCTTCTGGGCGGTGCCGAAGGCGCGTGTGTAGGTTCCCTTGCCGGGGATCGTCACGCCTACGGTCACACCGGGCGTCTTGGTCTGGTGCAGGACCTGGGTGATGGCGCGGTCGAGTTGCGCGCGTACCGCGGGGGTCAGCGCTCGTGCGGTGGAGGCCGAGGACTGGGTCTTTGCGGCGGCGGTGGTCGGGTGCGTCGTGGAGCTCAGGGCTTGTGCGGTGGGGCTGGCTGCAAGGACTGCGCCGGCGGCCAGAACGGCACCGAGGGTGGTGGCCCTGCGTCGGTCGCGGCGGGGGGTCACGGTGGTGTGGGGCATGTGGTGCGCTCTTCCTTCGTGGGGTGGCCCGGTTCGGTCGCCGGGTGTGCTTCCAGCCTCGTGTGAGCTTGGTGCTTGAGCCTCTGTCCCAGGAGCGGTTTGGGATCTCCTCCTCAGGGATGAGCCGGAGCGCGTCTCCTCAGTGAGGTGGGGGTTGGTCGGTGTGGCCCTCGTGCACTCGGCTGGATGACCTGGGGTGGTGTCTGCTTGCGTGCCTCGGTGTATCGGCCCTGCCAGGCACGTACTGTCCGAGGGCTGTGTCGTATGGGGAGCTGCCATGGGTGCTGCTGAGACGTCCGCTGGTGCGCGGGAGCAGGATCCGCGTCCGAGATGGTTGGATGTCGTCATCGAGTTCGGGCTGACGACGGTCCTGGTGTTCTGTGCCGTCACCGGTGTCCGTTGGCTGGTGGTGGCCGACTCGCCGTTGGTCGTCGCTGATGCGGCAGGGGCGGCGGCTGCCAATGGGTTGTTCATCGGGATCGTGCTGGTGGTGCTGATCAAGTCGCCGCCGGGGCGCCGTTCGGGTGCTCATATGAATCCGGCGATCAGCGTGGCGTTGTGGCTGATGGGGGTGTTTCCCGGGCGGTGGGTGGCGGCTTACGCGTGTGCGCAGCTTGCGGGGTCGGTGGCGGGGACCGCGTTGGGGCGGGTGGTGTGGGGGCCGGTGTTGTCCGGTGCGTCTGTGCGGTATGCGGCGGTGCGCCCGGGGGCGGCGTGGAGTACTTGGGGGGTCGCCGCTGCCGAGTGCGTGTGCCTGGTCGTGGTGGTGGTGTTGGTGGGGTTCTTCCTGGCGCGTCCGTCCTTGAGCCGGTTGCTGCCCTACGCTGTCGGGGCTGTGACGGCGGTCATTATCGCGGTGCTGAGCGAGCACAGTGGTGCCTCGGTGAACCCCTCGCGGCAGTTGGGTCCGGCTGTGTTCGCCGGCGAGATGGGGTTGTTGTGGGTCTATCTGCTCGCCCCGGTGATCGGGGCAGTGGCCGGCGCGGGCGTGCACCGACTGCTGCGGTGCTGCCTGCGCGTTCCCGGGCCGTGCACCTACCGGCTGTGCGGTGACGAAGAAGCCGGTGCACCCGGCCGTTGAGGTTGCCTGCGCGGGGGCCCTGAGGCCAGTCAACGTTCGGCTGTGGGGGCCACCAGGCCGGCGTCGTAGGCGAGAATGACGGCTTGGACGCGGTCGCGGAGGTCGAATTTCTCCAGGATGTGGGCGACGTGGGTCTTCACGGTGGCTTCGCTGACGACGAGTTCGGCGGCGATCTCGGCGTTCGACAGGCCCCGGGTGAGGGCCCGCAGCACGTCCAGTTCGCGGCCGGTCAGCCGGTTCAGGCTGGGCGGTGTGCTGTGGGGCCGGTCGTCGAGGCGGGCGAAGCGGTCAAGGAGGCGGCGGGTGACGCGCGGGGCGATCACGGCTTCGCCGGAGGCGACGACGCGGATGGCGTCGATGAGGGAGGCGGCCGGTCCGTCTTTGACGAGGAAGCCGCTGGCGCCGGCGCGCAGCGCGTCGACGACGTGTTCGTCGAGATCGAAGGTGGTGAGGATGATGACTTTGGCGGCGAGCCCCGATCCCACGATCGTGCGGGTGGCCTCGACGCCGTCCATCCTGGGCATGCGGATGTCCATCAGGACGACGTCGGGCTGCAGGGCTCGGGCGTCCTCGACGGCGGCTGACCCGTCGCCTGACTCGCCGACGACGTTGAGATCCGGCTCGGCCTCCAGGATGAACCGGAACCCGGTGCGGATCATCGGCTGGTCATCGACGAGCAGCACGCGTATCGGCGTCATGCTGCACCGTTCCTTCCTCGGTTTCGGCGCTTTGTTCCGGTCCTGGGGCGGGGACGATGGCCTGGACGCAGAAGCCGCCGCCTGCGCGTGGGCCGATGTCCAGCCGGCCGCCGACGGCTGAGATCCGCTCGCGCATGCCGACCAGTCCGTGGCCGCCGGCCGCCTGCGCGGCCGTTGCGAGGCCGGTGTCCGCTCCGCGGCCGTCGTCGGTGACGGTGACGATGAGTTCCTGGGGCTGCCAGTTAAGGGTGAGCGCGGCGCGGGTGTGTCCGGCGTGTTTGAGGGTGTTGGTCAGCGCCTCCTGCACTACGCGGTAGACCGTGAGCTCGGTTCCGGCGGGCAGCGGGCGGGGGGTGCCCAGGGTGGTGGACTCCACGCGCAGGCCCGCGTCGCCGACTGCCGCCACGAGTGCGGGGATCTCGTCGATGTGCGGCTGCGGAGGACGCCGGGCGGGTTCGGCGTCCTCGTCGGTGCGCAGGACATCCAACAGTCGGCGCAATTCCACCACGGTGGCCCTGCCGGTCTGCTCCACACCTGCGTGAAGCTCGCGGGCCTTGTCGGGGTCGCGGTCCAGCACGCGGTCGGCGGCGATGGTCTGCACGACCATCAAGCTGACGTTGTGCGCGACGATGTCGTGCAGTTCGCGGGCGATCCGGGCGCGTTCTTGGGCTACCGCGGCCCGCGCATTGGCGGCCTTCTCCCGCTCGGCGGCGGCGGCACGCTCCACGATGTCCGCAGCGATCGCACGCCGGGCTCGGGCGAGTTCGCCCAGCGCCCATGCCGCGACCAGCAGGACGTTCATCGTGACCGCTGCGGAGGCCCGGTATCCCGGGGCCAGCTCGATCTCGGCCAGGCTGGTGGCCAGGACCACCCCCGCCAGCAGCATGAAGGAGCACGACCGGCACACGCGCAGCGCGGTCAGGAACACCGTCGCGGCCACGGCCAGGTGGACAGGCCCGATCGACACGCCGTGCGCGCCAACCGGCTGGGGTATGTAGGCCATACCCTGCAGGGCCGCGGCCGCGAGCGCAACTACCACGAGTACGGGAACCGGCCACCGGCGGTGCACGATCAAGGGCAGGCCGGTGAGGAGCGCGAGCACGATCCCGAGGGCGGGGGCCCCCGGTGCTCCGGGTCGCGTCAAGGTGGTGACCGTCGTCGACAGGGATCCCAGCGCGAGCATGACCGCGAGCGCCGTGTCTACCACGGCGCTGGGCACTTTACGCCTGGCGATCGTGTCGAAGAAGGTCATAGATCCACGGTAGACCGGGCCGGTCGGCGCCACCCTCGGCCGTGATCGCGAGATATCTGCGGCGGTGTCGTCCGTAGCGGTGTCATCCGTGCGAATGAGCCGACCGCCCGTGGCGGGGGTGCAGTCCTCGTTCCCGAGGCCGAGAGCCGTACCGCCCTCCCCCGCCATGATGAGCGGCGAGTTCCGCTTCCCGGCCGACCGTTTGGCGCTGAGGCGGCCGAAGGCTGGACGCAGTGGCTGCCGCGGGGTGCGGGAGCCGTCTTTGGCCCCGCGAAGGGAACTTCCGTGTTCGATCGTCTTGGCGGTGCCGTCACCCGGCGGCCCGTCCTCGTCATCCTCGCCTGGGCGGCGGTGCTGCTGGCCCTGACCGGTGTGGGCGTCGGTTATGCCGGCGCCCATCACTGGAACGACACCAACGACACACGTCAGAGCAGCGGCCTGCCCGCCGAGTACGAGTCGGCCAGGGCCCAGCACATCGCCGACCGGGCTTTCGGCAAGCCCGATGACCGGGGCACGGCCACCCTGGTCCTGACCCGGGCCGACGACCGTCCGTTGAGCCGGGCCGATGTGGCGAGCGCGAAGCGGCTGGTGGAGCAGCTGGACCGCAACGCCGCGCAGCGTACGCACCCGGCTGCTGTCCGTGTCACCACCGGGCCGGGTCAGCTGTCGCCGGACCGCACGGTGCTGCTGGCCCAGGCCGTGTTCGACAAGCCTGCGGACGATCAGCGGGCGCAGAAGGCAGCGACCGACCTGGACCGGGACGTCACCAAGGCGACCGAGAGCACCCCGCTGCGGGGCCACCTGACGGGTGAGGCCGCGGCAATGGCCGATGACGCCCGGATGAGCGCCATCGTCATGTACGCCATGATCGCCGTGGTGTTCGTGCTGCTGATCGCGCTGTTTCGGAGTCTGCTGATCGCGGTCCTGAGCTTGGTAACGATCGCCTTGGTCGGTTTCGGCGTGACCGGGCTGCTCACCATCGGTGCCCACCTCGCCGGTGTGGAGGTCGGCAAGACGGCCACCGAACTGCTGCCGGTGGTGCTCTTCGGCGTGGGCACGGACTACATCATCTTCCTGCTCTACCGCTACCGCGAGCGGCTGCGCACCGGAGCCGGTCACCGCGGCGCGATGGCCGGCGGCGTGGGCAGGGTGGGCGAAGCGGTGGTCTCCTCGGCTTTGGCGGTCGCGGTGTCCTTTGTGGCGCTGCTCGCCTCGCAGATGCCGGACTTTAGGGTGCTGGGCCCGGCGCTGGGAGTGTCCGTCCTGGTGATGCTGCTGGCGTCGCTGACGCTGGTTCCCGCCCTCTTCACGGTCCTGGGCAAGCGGCTGTCGCGCAGGGCGTCCTGGCGGCGCGCGCCTGCGCTGCGTGTGACGGGGCCGGTAGCTGATCTCGTGGCGCGGCGCCCGGCGGCCGTGGCGGGTGCCGCGACGCTGCTGCTGGCGGCGCTGGCCTCGTTCGCCTTCGGCTACAAGGCCGACTACGACCAGTCTCCGTACCAGAAGGGAAGCCACGCCGCCCAGGGCTATGCCGAGCTGAAGTCGGCGTTCCCCGAGGGCGTGCTCACTCCGACGCAGGTAATGGTGACCGCCGAGAAGGGCACGCTCACCGCCGGCCGGCTCGCACCGTACACGGCCCGGCTGGCGCACCTGCCGGACGTGGGCGATGCCCGTGTCGTGCGGGTGTCCGACGACGCCAGGGTGGCGCAGATCGACATGGCGCTGGTCATCAACCCGACTGGCACCCAGGCGCTGCGGGTGCACGACGAGGTGCTTGCGCCCAAGGCCCGGGCCTTGGCCCCGCCCGGCACCTCTGTCGCCGTGGGGGGCCTGACCGCGGCGTACGCCGACACCAGCAAGGTCGTGAGCCACGACCTGCGGCTGATCATCCCGATCGCCGCGGTGGCGATCGGGGTGATCCTGCTGGTCACGCTGCGGGCGGTGCTCGCCCCGCTGTATCTGATGGCGGCGGTCGGCCTGGGCTTCGCGGCGACGCTCGGCTCGGCGGTGCTGCTGTTCCAGCACCTGCAGCACAAGCCGGGGGTCACCTTCACCGTGCCGCTGATCGTCTACCTGTTCGTCGCGTCGATCGGTACCGACTACAACATTTTGATGATCGCCCGGCTCCGCGAGGAACTGTTGCGCGGGGCGAGTCCTCGGGAGGCGGCCCGCTACGCGGTCACCCACGCCGGCCCGTCGGTCGCGGCCGCCGGGATCATCTTGGCTGCCAGCTTCGGCGTCCTGGGCTTCAGCAGCTCCACGGCGTCTGTCGGGCTGCCGGTGGCCATGGGGGTTGTCCTGGCCACCTTCGTCACGTCGTGGCTGCTGATACCGGCGCTGACAGCCCTGGTGGGGCACCGGGCGTTCTGGCCCTCGCGCACCGGACAGGGCCGCTCCACGGGCGGAGAGCACCGGCGTGTCATCCCTGCGGAGCATCAGGAGATTAGCTCGCCGGACTGATGGCCTGCGGCAGTCCAGAACGGATTGTGGATCCAACTGGCCGTGCGCGAGCGCAGATTCCGCCCTCATCACCGCGTTACCTGCGGCTTACTGTCGAAAGAAGTCCCGTCATGACCCCGGTCACCGTCCCGCACCTGATGTCGGACCCGTCGGATCTGCCGCCTGGGCAGCCGATTCGTCCCGATGCGCTCGTGACGATCGCTGCGCAGCGTGACCGGGGGCATGTACTGCTGCAGGTGTGCGGCGAGCTCGATGTGGCTGGGGCGCCCCGGCTTTACCGGGTGCTGCAGGGCTGCGCGGAGCGAGGTGAGCACATCAGCGTGGATTTGCGGAACGTGCGGTTCGTCGACTGCTCGGGTCTGCGGCCCCTGGTGTCGGCTGCGGCCCTCGCCGAACGTCAGGGCCGCTGCTTCACCCTTGCGGCGGTTTCGGCTCCGGTACGCCGTGTGCTGGAGCTGACCGGGTTGACCCGGCTGCTGGACCAGGGCACGGGGGCCTGATCGGGGTTTTCCGTGCAGCGCAAGGGCGGTGCAAACCGATGGCGGATCGTGGTATCGGGTGGTTCCGGCCGGTACTGCCCGCCCCTGGTGCTCAAGGAGAGTCATGGGCTGTGCCGCACGGCACCGCAGCCGCCGCCGTGTACTCGGCCGGGCGATGCGATTGCTGCGCCGGCTGCTGCCGGTGCTGGGGATCACCGTGCTCTGTGCCGTCCTGCCATCCATGGCCAGCGACCCGCATACCGCACGCGAGGCCGCCTCGCCCACGGCGCAGCTGGATCAGCTGATCACGCCCGTCGCCCTCGGCCTGCTGGCCGTGACCTTCGGGGTGTTCGAACTCGGCGTGCTGCGGGTGGGATCGGGCCCGGCACGGCGCGCCGGGCCCGAGCGGGCGGTGACCCGCCGGTGCAGGCCGGGCCGTGAGGAAGCAGAGAGGAAGAGGGCATGGCCGGGCAGCTGATCCTGGCGCGGCACGCCGAGACCGACTGGAATGGCGGGCGGCGCTACTACGACGGGCCGCAGGATCCGCCGCTGAACGCCGCCGGGCAGTGCCAGGCACGTGGCTTGCGCCCGCACCTGGCCGGCCGCCACTGGGTGCGGATGCTGTGCAGCCCCGCCGCGCGTGCCCGCGCAACGGCGCGGCTCGCCGGGCTGATGCCGGACATCGACCCAGAGTTGGCCGAGTGGAGCTACGCAGCGGGAGCGCCGAGCAGGGCACGATGGTGCACGCGTCGAGGAGGACTGCGAGGTGGCACCGTGCAGGCACGGTCTGTGGAATCACGCGTTGCGTTCGGCGGACTGCCACGGCGAGTGCCTGCGCGAGGTGACCGCCCGGGCGGAGCGGGTCCTGGCGGGGCTCGCACGGGACGTCGAGGTCGGCGGTGACGTCGTCCTCGTCTCGCACGGCAACCTCATCAGGCTGATGGCCACCCGCTGGCTGGGCCTGCCGCCAGCCGTCGTGCCGCGGCTGACCCAGGCCACGGTCTCGGTCAGTGTGATGGGTGACTGGAACGGCAGGCGCGCCGTGCTGGCGTGGAACGTGATGCCCGAGGTGTTCTCCACGCCGGCCGCCGCCTGGTGAGCCGTCAGCCCACGAGCCGGGCCGGGGGTGCGCCGCAGTGGGCACATCCGCGGGTCGTGCGTGAGGCATGCAGTACGGCCCTGACCGGCGCCGGTACGGCGGTTGTCAGCGCGGTGTGCACCAGGGGTGTGTCGAAGAGGAGTTCGTCGCCGTCGGCTGTGAGCAGCCGAGCTCGCAGTGCGGTCTCCACGTGTGCGGCGGCGTCCCGTTCGTCTATGCCGCTGATTTCGATGGCGTCACCCGGGTGGAACCGGGGACCCAGGAGTGCTGCGTAGCGCAGGAACTTCGCGGTCTGGTGCCCGGCTCGGTCCACCAGGGCGAGGGCGGCCTGTACAGGGGCGGCCGGTAGTTGCTCGCGTGCGGTGAGGTCGGCGCCAGTGGCGGCCGCGCGCAAGGTTTCGGTGACCAGGCCGGGGCGCCCGCCGGTGAGCCGGTGCACTTGGTCCGCAACGCTGGACAGTCCGCGGCGGCGGGCCAGTTCCCTGACGTCGGTCACGGGGAGCGGTTGCAGGCTCAGGTGTTGGGTGAACTCGCCGGGCAGCAGCGTGGTGGTGTCCTGCTCGCCGTGTTCGGTGCCGACGGTGAGCAGCACCATGATGCGGTGGGGCAGGTCGGCGGTGGCAGCGGCGCGTCCGATAGCGTCCAGACTTGCCTGGTCGGCGTGCTGGGCGTCGTCGAGGGCGAGTAGGACCGGGCGGTGGGCGGAGATACGCCAGATGAATGTCGCGACCGCGTCGAGAGCCGGGGCCGGGGCGGGTACGTGAGGGGAGCCGGCGGCGCGGCAGCCGTCGTCGAGCAGGACATCGAGCTCGGGCAGCAGCGCGCGCAGGGGACGTTCGAGACCGGCCGCGGCAGCACGGACTTCCTGCGGCGGGGCGATCAGGCAGTAGTCGCGTACGGCGGTGACCAGCGCGCCGTCGTGGGGTGCCTGGCTGGGTGCGGGGTGTGTGGCGGTCAGTGCGAGGGCGCCATGGTCTTCCACGTGCCGGCTGAACGCCGCCATCAGGGCGGTCTTGCCCATGCCCGGCGCGCCTTGAACGACGACCCCGGCCGGGCGTCCGGCGAGGGCGATACGCCAGGCCTTGTGCAACTGCAGCAATTCGGCCTCGCGTCCTGCCAGCCGGCCGGACGGCACAGCAGCGGCCGGGCCGGGCCGGATCGGTGGGCGGGCCAGCAGGCACATCGTCTGGCCCCCGCGCAGTATCGCCTCGTGCAGGGCGGTGGTCCGTGCATCGGGGTCGGTGCCCAGGTCGGCGCGGAGCCGGTGGCGGAGCCGGTCGAAGGTGCGCAGTGCCGCACCGGCCGATCCTTGGCCGTACTGCGCGGCCATCAGTGCCCGCCAGGCAGGTTCGTCGTAGGGGTCGACAGCGATGGCGGTGCCAGCCACGTCGGCGCAGCGACGATGGTCGCCGAGGCGGGCGGCGGCGAGCCAGGCGGCCTCGCGGGTGCGGCGCAGTTGCCGGTCGACGGCACGGACCAGTTCCTCGGTCCACTCCGGGGCGGGGAATTCCTCCAGTGGCTGGCCGGTGGTCAGCAGGTCGAGCGCGCGGCGCACGGCGACGTCAGCGAGGGATGTCTCCCCCGCGCCCAGGTGACGTTCGGCGACCTGGGTCAGCCGGGTTGCCTCATCCAGGTCGACCTGCCAGGCGGTGGTGTCCAGACGGTAGCCCGAACCCACGCGCTCCAGGCAGGGACCGGTGATCCTGCGTAGCCGGCTGATCAGTGAGGCGACGGTCTGCTCCGCTGCGGGGGGCTGGTCCTGCGGCCACAGGACTTCGGTGATCTCGCCCAGGGCGACCACCCGGTTGCGGCGGACGGCGAGCAGGGCCAGCAGCAGGACGGCCCTGCCCCGGGGGATCGTGGGCCTGCGTTCGGCTGACGGGTCGGTCAGCTCCAGAGGGCCGATCAACCGCAGGCGGATCGGGCCGGCGGCGCGGGCCTGGGCGAGTGCGCTGGTCAGGGATGGCATAGGAGGGCTTCCTGTATGCGTGCGGACGGCGGGACGTGGCCGCCCGCGCCCAACGGTCGGTCGTGCGGGGCGTGCGCGCCACCGGCCGGTGGGACCCACTTCCCACGGATCGGGCCACCGGGGGTTTCCCGTCAGCGGACTTCCTCCAGTGCGCCGCGGACGGTCTTGCGCACGTCCAGCCAGGCGTCGGTGAACTGCCGCAGGCCCTGTTCCTCCAGCTCGCGGGTCACCTGGTCGTAGTCGATTCCCGCGGCAGCCAGCTTGCGCAGCACGATCACCGACTCGCCGTACAGGTCGCGCAGGTCGTGGTTGATGACCGCGTGGTCGGCGACCGCGTCCAAGGTCGCCTGCGGCATGGTGCTGACCGTGCCGGGTGCCACCAGGCCGGTGACGTAGCGGGTGTCGTCATACGCGGGGTTCTTGGTGCCGGTGCTGGCCCACAGCGGCTTTTGTGGCCGGGCGCCCAGTGCCTGCAGCCGCTGCCAGTGTTCGCAGGCCATCTCCTGCTCGTAGATCCGGTAGGCCAAGCGGGCACTGGCGAGTGCGACTTGTCCTTGCAGGGCGGCGGCCTGGGGGCCGCCGAGGGTGGCGAGCCGCGCGTCGGTGGCGGTGTCGAGGCGGGAGACGAAGAAGGACGCGACAGAGGCAATGCCTCCCAGGTCGAGGCCGCCTGCCAGGGCAGCGCGCAGGCCGCGCGCGTAGGCGTGCAGTACGTCCTGGTAGCGGGTGAGGCTGAACAGCAGGGTCATGTTGACGCTGATACCGAGCGCGGTGGCGCGAGTGAGGGCCTCCAGCCCTGCTGCGGTCGCCGGGATCTTGACCAGGACGTTGGGCCGGTCCACGCGGATCCGCAGTTCCTGCGCCTGCGCGACGGTGGCCGCCGCGTCGTGGGCGAGCCGCGGGTCGACTTCGATCGACACGTGGCCATCGCTGCCCGCGGTACGCCGGTAGACCGGCATCAGCAGGTCGCAGGCGCGACGGACGTCAGTGGTGGTGACCGTCAGCAACGCTCCGTCGACGTCCGCGCCGCGCCGCGCCAGTTCGCCCAGCTGCGCCTTGTAGGCGTCGTTGCCGTCCATGGCGTTGCGGAAGATCGTCGGGTTGGTGGTGACGCCGGTGACCCGGCGGCCCGTGATCTGCTGCTCGAGCTTCCCGGAGTCCAGGTCCCGGCGGTCGAGGTGGTCCAGCCAGACCGCAACGCCGTGGTCGGTGAGCCGGTGCAGGACGTCGTCGTTCATCTGTTCCTCCCGCACGGCGGGCCGGTCGCGGCCGCCGCTTCGTTCGTGGGGTCGCTGACCCGCTTCCAGGCTGACGGCCGCATTTGCACGGGACTTGCAGACCGCGCATCAGGCGGCTCGTGCAACGGCCCTGCAAATGCGGGGCGGATCGTTGAAGGAGCGGTCGGCTCCCGGCGGGGCCCGCCCCGGTAAACGGGCCCCGCCTGGTCACACATCGCCAGGAGGAACGGCATGGGCGCAACGGCGCCGGACACGCAGGAGGCCCCCGACGTGGCAGCGCCGCTACCGGGCCAGGAGGGACCCGGGACCAGCGGGGCGCACCGGCCGACGTGGCGGGCATGGCTGGCCGAGTTCGCAGCGACCACCGTTTTGCTCTTCGTCATGGCAACCTTGTTCCGGTGGCTGGCCGACCCGGCAAGTCCGCTCGCTCAAGCGGTCCCTGCAGGCAGCGGGCGTGTGGTGGTGGGCGGCGTCGTCAGCGGTGCAACCGTGGCGCTGCTGATCGCCTCGCCGTTCGGGTCGCGTTCGGGTGCGCACATGAATCCCGCCGTCTCCGTTGCGTTTTGGCTGATGGGAGCCCTACCCGGCCGCGATCTGGCTGGCTACGCGACGGCACAACTGGCCGGATCCGTGGTGGGCGTCGCGGCGGGGCGGGGGGTATGGGGGCCTGCGCTGGCCGGGCCAGAGGCAGGTTTCGCAGCTGTCAGGGCGGCCGAAGGGATCCCTGCCGTAGTTGTGTTCGCAGCCGAAGCCGCGGCCACCGCGCTACTGCTGGACGCAGTCACCTTCGTCTCCGCCCGGCCTGGCCCGTCCTGGCGTGTCCCGGTGGTGGCCGGTGCGGTCGTCACGGTGCTGATCTGGCTGACCGGCACCTGGGCCGGCGGCAGTTTCAACCCGGCCCGGCAGTTCGGCCCGCAACTGCTGTCCGGCGACACACGGTGGCTGTGGGTGTACGCCCTGGCGCCACTGGCCACAGCAGTGGCCTTCGGTGCCATCCGCTCCCGGCTGCCCAGCGCACCCCCGCTGCCCCCGGTGCTGCCCCCAGCACCGCGATGGCCTGTTTCGAGGGTCAGTGGTCCCCTTCGGTAGGTATCGGCCCGTACGGGGGACGGGTTGAAGCCCCCATCAGGCGCTCCTCGCGCCCCCTGCCGCCGGGTGTCAGTCGCGGCAGGGCTCTACGTCCCCCTTCGTTCCACGGGAGAGTGTGCAATGACCCAGACCACGGCCCGGACACGGGCAGCGGTACCCGAACCACTCATCGCGCTCGGCCTGGCGGCCGGGCCAGTGGTGGCGCTCGGCTTCACCCGGTTCGCGTACGCGCTGCTCCTGCCCGCCATGCGCGAGACGCTGAACTGGAGTTACGCGGCCGCCGGGGCCATGAACACCGCCAACGCCCTGGGTTACATTCTCGGTGCGGGCAGCGCGGCCTGGTGGTCGCGCCGGTTCGGCGCCCGCCGGGTCTTCGTGTGGGGCATGGTGATCAGTGCTGCGGCGCTGCTGGCCTCGGCCACCACCGGAGGCTTCGCCGCGCTGTCGGTGTTCCGCTTCGTCGGCGGTCTAGCCACCGCGGCGACTTTCGTCGTCGGCTCCGCGCTCGCCTCGCGGGTCCACACCGGCGGCAAACAGGCCCGCTCGGCCATGATGGTCGGCACCTACATGGCCGGCGTCGGTATCGGCGTCGTCCTGTCGGGTGTCGTGGTGCCCTCGGCACTGACCGCTTGGGGTGCCTCCGGCTGGCAGGGTGGATGGCTACTCATGGGCGTCCTGGCATTGCTCGCCACCGGTCCGGCAGCGTGGGCGTCACGGCGTGTCCCGGCCGCCCCCGCAGCAGCGGCCCACAGGGAGCATGCGAACCTGCGGTTTCTGACCCCGGTCTTCGCCTGGTACGTGCTGTTCGGCGCCGGCTACGTCTCGTACATGACGTTCGTCATCGCCTTGCTGCACAGCCAGGGCATGGGGACCTGGTCCACCGCAGCGTTCTTCATCGTGCTCGGCGTTGCCTCGGCCGCAGCGACGTTGCTGGTCTGGGGCCGAGTGATCGGCCGACTGAGGGGCGGCCTGGCCCCGGCGGCGGTCTCCGTAGTGGTGCTGGTCGGTGTGCTGCCTGTCCTGCTGTGGCACGGCCAGATCGCCGCGATCATCTCGGCGGTGATCTTCGGCGGCAGCTTCATGGCCGGCCCCACTGCGGTGACCGTCATCGCCCGGCGGATGCTGCCCCCGCACGCTTGGACCTCGGGCATCGCCCTGCTGACGGTCGCGTTCAGCGTCGGCCAGGCGGTCGGCCCGCTGATCTCCGGCATGATGTCCGATTCCTCCGGCGGCATCGCCAAGGGGCTGTGGCTGTCGGTGATCCTGCTCGCCGTCTCCGCCGCCGTCGCCTTGGTCCAGCGCGAGCGAACCCACATCGCCCAGCCGCACCACGACCAGAGCGCCGCACCGGCCGTCCAGGCCGCCCCGGGCCGTTGACCGCCGAACCCGAACGAGGAGTTCCCGTATGTACCGCCGCATCATGGTCGCCGTCGACAACAGCAACGCCGACGACCGCTTGGTCCTGACCGCCACCGAACTGGCCGCCCTCACCGCCGCGTCGGTCCGCGTCTTGCACGTCGACCCCTCGGACGTCGTCTACGACACCGTCGTCGACATGGAGGACGACACGACCGCCCACAGGGTCCTCGACGACGCCGTGGCAACGGTGCGCCGAAGTGGCGTCCAGGCCGACGGCGAGCTCGTCGACGGCCTCCTGTCCGACGTCGCGAAGACCATCGCCGACGCCGCTCGCAGGTACGACGCCGACTTGATCGTTCTCGGCCCGCACCCGCGTACCCGTCTGGGGGCATGGTTCTCGCCGCGGATCACCGATGCGGTCATACACGCCACGCAAATCGCCGTACTGCTGGTCCCCGGCAAGCAGTGACATGCCCGGCCCCTTCCACGAGCTCCCCGCCCAGGGCACCACACCCGGTCACGACGCCCGGCGGGGTATCCGACCCGGCGTGAGTACCTGCGTCCCCTGAGCGGTCCCACGACGCCGGCAGGCCCGCAAACCCACCCCCGGCCGCCCGTCCGCATCCGGCTGCGGACGGGCGGCAGACCCTGGGCCTTGCGGGCCTGCCGACGTCCATCACAGCGCAGGCCCGTGTGCTGCGCGATGAAGGTGCAACGCACGCGAACCGTGCCGCAGCAGATGCCGATGAGCGCACCCCGCACCTGGCGCTGTCCGCCCCCCTGCCAGCCTGCTGCCCGTCCCAGGCCGGCGATGTGGGCCGGGCACCGCGCCCAGCCCGCCCCGAACCGACCACCGGCGACCGCAGGACGAACACCGACACAAGGAACGTCACCATGCACCACAGGCTTTTCCCAGACACCCCCCGCGCGTTCACGCCCCGGCAGGCCTGGGCGGTGTCCCCCCCGGACGGGGCGGGCGCCGTCAAGGTCACGCGCGGGCTGTGGTCGCTGGTGACCGCGGCGGGAACGCGCGGGCAGGCACGGTGAGTGCCCTGATCCGGGCCGCGGGCCCCGCTCCCGGACCGGCACCCGAGACCGCCGTCCATCTGGACAAGGTCACCCGGACCTACGGGCGAGGAGCCCGGGCCGTGCATGCCCTGCACGACGTCAGCGCGGCGTTCGCACGCGGGACGTTCACCGCGGTCATGGGTCCTTCGGGATCCGGCAAGAGCACCCTGCTGCACTGCGCCGCCGGGCTGGACCGGCCCACGGCGGGCACCGTGCGCTTGGGTACCGCAGACCTGGCCCGGATGAACGAGACCCAACTGGCCAGGCTGCGCCGCGAACGGGTGGGCTTCGTCTTCCAGGCGTTCAACCTGCTGCCGTCGCTGACCGTCGGGCAGAACATCACGCTGCCGCTGCGCCTGGCGGGGCGGCGCCCGGACCGCGCCTGGCTGACGGAGATCACCACGCGCGTGGGCCTTGTCGACCGTATGAAGCGCCGGCCCTCCGAACTGTCCGGCGGCCAGCAGCAGCGGGTCGCGATCGCGCGGGCCCTGGTGACCCGGCCCGACGTGATCTTCGCGGACGAGCCGACCGGTGCGCTGGACCCGGACACCGCACGCGACATCCTCGACCTGCTGCGGACGGTGGTGACCGACCTCGGGCAGACCGTGGTCATGGTGACGCACGACCCCCTCGCCGCCGCGCACACCGACGCCGCGCTCTTCCTATCCGGCGGGCGGATCGCCGGGCACCTGGCGGCGCCGAGCGCCGACGCGGTGACCCGGCACCTGTCCCTGCTGCGGAGCGCCGCCTGATGACGCTCATCGCACTGCGCACCCTGCGCACCCGCGCCGGGAGCTTCACCGGCACCTTCATCGCCCTGCTGCTGGCCGCAACGATCCTCGGCACCTGCGGCGTCCTGCTGGAGTCCGGGCTGCGCAGCACCCCACCCGCTGAACGCTACGCCGGGACGTCAGTCGTCGTCTCCGGCCGCGACCGCGCCGACATCACCGTCCACCCCGCCGGAGGCAAGGACCGTACCGCCTCCCAGCCGCTGACCGAACGCGTCCACGTGCCGGAGCGGCTGCGCGACCGGATCGCAGCCGTGCCCGGCGCGTCAGGCGTCGTGGCCGACATCGGCTTCCCCACCCGCATCACCCATAGCAGCGGCGGCGGCAAGGCGGCCGACCACGGCCCGTCCCCGCAGGGACACAACTGGTCCGGTGCCCTCCTGGCACCCTTCACCCTGACCGCCGGACACCCCCCACGCGACGCCCGCGACGTCGTCCTGGACCGGGACCTGGCCGGTCGCTACGGGGCCCGTACCGGGGACACCGTGACCCTGATGACCCGATCAGCTCCCGAGCAATACCGTGTCGCGGGCATCGTGGAACCAGGCCCGGGCGTCAATCTGGCCCGCCAGTCCGTGGTGTTCTTCACCGACACCGCAGCCCGGCAACTGGCCGGGCACCCCGGCACCGTGGACGCCTTCGGCATCCCCGCCACCCGGTCAGGACCGTCCGCCGGCGACTTGGCCGCCCGCATCGCCACCGCGCTGGACGACCCGTCGCTGTCAGTGCGCACCGGCGATGGGCGCAGCCGGGCGGAGTTCACCGACGTCGCCACGACCGGATCGACCCTGACCCTGCTGGCGGGTTCCTTCGCCGGCACGGTCTTCCTCGTCGCCGTCCTCGTCGCCGCGAGCACCCTCGGGGTGTCGGTACGGCACCGCAAACGCGAGGCGGCCCTCCTGCGCGCGGTCGGCGCCACCCCTGGCCAGGTACGGCGCATGATCGCCGCCGAGGCCACTGTCCTCGCACTGGCCGCCAGCATCCTTGGCTGGCCCCTGGCTCACGTGGTGACGCACTGGATTCGCAACCGCTTCGCGGGCCACGGCATCGTCCCGCCCGACTTCGAGCCGGTGACCGGCCCACTCCCCGCGGCCGGCGCACTGCTGATCACCGTGCTCACCGCCCTCGTGGCAGCCCTGTCCGCCTCCCGCCGCACCAGCCGTATCCGCCCGGCCCAGGCACTGGGCGAGGCCGCGGTCGAACGCCCCTCCCTCGGCCGGGGCCGCGCGATCACCGGAGCGGTGCTGCTGGCATGCTCGCTGGCCATCTTCGCCACCGGCCTCAGCCAGCGCGGCGACGTGGCCACGCTCGCCAACTTGGCCAACACCCTCGTCCTGCTGCTGGTCATCACTCTCGCCGTGCTCGGCCCGGCCGTCGCCCGCACGGCCATGCGACTGCTGGGCCCGCTGCTGCGCCTGTCACCGGCAACCGGCCACCTGGCGGCGGCCAACACCCGGGCCAATGCCGTCCGGCTGGCCGGGGTCATCACGCCACTGGTCCTGGCCGTGTCCTTCGCCTCCACCGTCGTGTTCGCCCAGACCACCGCGCTGGATGCCGCCACCCGGCAGACCCGCGCCGCCACCCTCGCCGACCACGTCCTTACCTCACCGCACGGTCTGCCGCCCGAACTCGCGCAGCGGGCGCGCCACATACCCTCGGTGAAGACCGCCACCGCCCTGGTACGGTCCAAAGCCGTCGCCAAGAGCAGACAGCTAGGCAGCGAGTCGGCGATCTCCCTGACCACCCAAGGCGTCACGCCGCAGGGCCTGCGCGACACCCTCGACCTGGACGTCCAGCAGGGCAGCACCGCACGCCTTCGGCCAGGGACCGTCGCCGTCAGCGCCACCACCGCCTCCTGGCTGGGTCTCGGTCTCGGCGACACCGCCGAACTGCGCCTGGGCGACGGCACACCCTTGAAAGCCAAGGTCATCGCCATCTACGGGCGCGGCCTGGGCTTCGCTGACCTCACCCTCGCCCACGAGCAGCTGCTCCCCCACACCACCGCGGCCATGGACGAAACCGTCCTGGTCCGCGGTACCCCCGACGTGCCCGGCACCCGCCTCGCGTCGGACCTGGCCACACTCGCCGGGCAGTACCCCGGCACCACCGTCCGAGACCGGCTCGCCCACCACGACCGGCTGAAGGAACAGCAGGCAACCGCGTGGGTGAACTACCTCCTGGCCGGCATGGTGATCATCTACACCGGCATCACCGTGGTGAACACACTCGCCATGAACACCGCCGTCCGCCGCCGCGAATTCGCCCTGCTACGGCTGGCAGGCAGCACCCCCGCACAGGTACGCCGCATGGTGCGCTGGGAAACCACAGCCGTCGTCCTCACCGGCGCCGGCCTGGGCACCGCAGCCGCCGCACTGCCACTGATCCTCGTCTCCTACGCCCTCACCGGGACACCCGCCCCGCACGTCCCCCCCCTCACCTACCTGGCCATCACCGGCACCACCGCGGTCCTCGCCTACACCGCAGCCCTCATCCCCACCCGCTTGAACCTGCACACACCACCCGTCACAGCCACCAAAACAAAGGAATGACAACCGGCCTGCCCTCAGGCGCGCCGCGACCAACTGCCCCGGTGCTGTGAGAAGGGCGGCCGCCCGGCTTGCCCGGACACAGCAGTCGATGGGAGCGGCCGCCCGAGAGCGTGGGGCCATCCCTGCCCTGGCCGGGGTGGGTGATGGACCGAGGAGCGGCCGCGGATGCGCGTGCCGGGGTGTGGAACGGCTCCCATTCGGTGCGCGCATGATCCGCGGCCTCATCAACGGCGGCGTAGGTCTGGCAGCGCTACATGTGCCACCGCGGCTGCTCCGCGTATGGAAAACCCCTCGGGTCACAGACGCCCAAGTGATCTGGGGTCCGCTGACCTGGGGCCGCCTGGACGATCAAACCTGTGACCTGCAGTCGGTCACCGGATCGACTCTTTCCGGCGGCCGGCTGCTCAGCTTTGAAATTTTTTCAATTCGCCTATTCGCGAGGGTATGCAGTGCATGACGACAGTCCATCCAGTGCCGGGATTCAACATCTAAACGAAGGAGGTCTTCTTCTTCCGGTAGGTGAGGCGCCGAGGGAAGACTATCGCGTGATCGGATCCATTACGTACGACAAGATCGCCGCTGTTATGCTCGCCAATTGCACAGGGGAGCTGGGAGATTACCGCAGTTACACTATGTTCGCCTCGTTGACGGGGGGAATCTGGCACGGCACCAACTCTCTATCCGGAGGTACGGCACCCCATCTCGCCGAATTCGACAGAGATTCCTTCAGTCGGGGTGGCGTTTTCGAAGATGGTCGACACGCGGACCAGGTGTCCACGGATTTCGGCATGCGCGTCGTGTGCTGTTCTGAATTTTGGTGCGACCAGGGAATCTCAGGGTTCACCTGGACATCTACCCTTGGCGTGGGATATGGCCGAACTTCCCCGTGGGGCGTTGCCCTTGTCATCTACCCTGTCGGCGAAAGGATTTCCGTTAAATTTTTCAATTCCGAGGGCGAGTTGACGGAAGAAAGACATCTGGAAGATGAAGGCTGCTAAACTTTGTCGAATCATTCCGGACGTCTGGGGGGCCGTACGCTAAAGCTTGCCCCGTAAACGATCTCCGTGCCTTCCGTGGCCAGTAGCCCCGTCAACAGCTGCGCCACTCGCATCCGTGCCTCGTCACTCCACACTGGCCTGTTCGGCAAGCTGGTGACTGTACTGCGTCGCGCGGGTGCGGACGCGGTGGGCAAGGGGCGGCCGTGGAGCCTCCCGCTGGACACCCTGACGGCTGACGGCGACGAATCGGGCGACATGCCTCCCGCGTCTGGCCGTGGAGATGGACGACCGTGAGGCCTTGACCCGCCTGCTGGATGCCGGCGCCGACCTTCTGATCTGCAGCTCCATACGGGTCGGTCAGTACGGTCATTTCGGTCGCGCTGTCGTCCTAAAGGGACGCTGCCGGTCATGGTCGCTTGCTGGGGTTGCTGTAGTTCGCTGCTGTGAGGATTGTGCGCTTGTTGGGGCAGTCAGCGGGTGGTGAGGATAGGCGGGCGTTTGCACGGGAAGATTCACCATCCGGCGTGGAGGATCTGGGGGTGGCCATGCAGGAGGAGAGCCGGGCTCCATCCACAGGCGAGGCAGAGCAACCAGCCCCGGCGGCCCAGGGGGCGGCCGGGGAAACCGACCAACGTTCCTGGGTTCGGTGCCACGGACCCGAGACCCTGGTCGGCTCTGTCATCGTGACCGTGGTCGGCGTCGTCGTGACGTTCGCTCTCACCGCGCTGTTACCCCCCGAGGACGGCGAATCCGCTCCCGAACAGCCCGGGAGATCCTCGTCGGCGGCTGCACCCAGCTGCACGGGGGCGGCGTGTGAGGGGTTGGACCCCGAGAAGACCGGCTGTGGTGCGGGCGCGCTGACACTGCGGGATGACTGGGTGAGCACGATGCACCTGGAGATCCGGTTCGGCCCGAAGTGCGATGCAGCGTGGGCCAAGCTGACCGGGGCGCAGCCGGGCGACACCGTGGCGATCAGTGCCTCGCCGACGCGCCGGCAAAGCGCGGAGGTGCGGTGGGGGCAGACCAAGTACACGCCGATGCTTCCCGTGAAGGGCGATTTCTCCGCTCAGGCGACCGCAGTGGCGGTGAAGGGTAACCCGGGGAAGAAAATCCCCTCAGGCTTCGAACTGCGTGTCTCCGCGGACCGCACACACCTGGCGTCCCTGCGGCCGTCCCCGGCATCGCCTGAGGGGACTTGACCGGCGGTGCCTCTCAGGCGCGCCCCAGTACATCGCGCACAGGGTGTCCCAGTCGGCGCCACACCCGTGCGGATTTGCGATAGTTGGCCAAAAGGCCTCGGGGCCGGAGGTACGCGTAGACCGGCACTCACGAGCCCGGGCCTGACCGCCGCGGCCCACCCTCCAACGCCCGCCCCGGACATCCCGGGCTCGCCAGGTGGCACAGGAGGTTCATGGCCGCCATCCCTGCCAGGCGGCGAGCGTTCGCGCCGCCGGCGGCGGCGTCCACGTCGCGACAGTCACGAAGGAGCTGTCGGTCCGGCGTTGGCGTCCCTCATCCACGTGCGAATGCCGCGTCCGGGCCACACCCAACCCCGGTCCGCCCGGGTCATAAGTCCGACGATGGAGCGGCCCCTGCGGGTCTCCACCGCAGCGAACGCACTTCGGGATAGCAACTGCTCGTCGGCGACAGGCAACGCGTCTCGCAACTGGGCCGCGTGACCGAGGCAGATCAAGGCGTGCTGTCGGTCCAGCGTCCGAACCTGCTAGGACTTGTCCTGTCGATCATGTGACTACTTGGTGTTCGGGTCGTTGATGTGGACATGGGGCGGGGCGATCTGAGTGACGCGGAGTGGGAACGGCTGCGGCCCTTCCTGCCGGTCAGCAATAGGCGTTGTGACCGGTGGAGGGATCACCGGCAGGTCATCGACGGGATTCTGCACCGGGTGCGGACGGGCGTGCAGTGGCGTGACCTGCCGGAACGGTTCGGGCCATGGAAAACCGTCTACGAACGGCACCGACTGTGGTCGGCCGACGGAACGTGGGAACGTCTGCTGCAGCAGGTCCAGGCTTCTGCCGATGCCGCGGGTGAGATCGACTGGGACATCTCGGTGGACTCCACCATCGTCCGCGCACATCAGCACGCGGCCGGCGCCCGCACCGATCCACCACCCGTTCCTGCCTCAAAGGGGGCCGAGCAGGCAGAACACCAGGACGAAACAGCGTGGCAGAGCCTGCACGCCCGCCTGGTGGAGGTGGTGCAGGAAGTGAGGGCCTGGGCCGCTCGCGGGGCGGGTTCACCAGCAAACTCCACCTGAGCGCCGACGGCCGATGCCGCCCGCTGTCCCTGATCGTCACACCGGGACAACGGGCGGACTGCACCCAGTTCAAGCAGGTGCTGGACGAGATCCGCGTCCCCAAGATCGGTCTGGGCAGACCCCGCAAGACGCCCGACAGCCTTGCGGCGGACAAGGCCTACAGCAACAGAATCATCCGCGCCTACCTGCGGCGCCGCGGCATCCGGCACACCATCCCGGAGAAGACCGACAGCCAGGCCGCCCGCCGACGCAAAGGCTCACACGGCGGACGACCACCTGGCTTCGACGAAGAGCGATACAAGAAGCGCAACACCATCGAACGGGCCATCAACCGGCTCAAGCAGCACCGGGCCGTGGCCACCCGCTACGACAAGCGCGGCTACGTCTACCTCGGCACCGCCACCGCAGCAGCCCTCCTCATCTGGCTCCGCACATGATCGCCCGGACAAGTCCTAGTACTGCAACGGTCTTTGTCGTGACGGGTGGGCAGGAGGCTCGTTGGAGTGGGCATGGGGTGGGATGTGGTGCCGGCTGATGCGAGCCGGT
>NZ_JBVKBW010000037.1:0-44349 GCF_055635295.1 Streptomyces sp. NPDC111520
TCCTCCACACCTACAACCACCACCGCTGCCACACCGCACTCGGAGGCAAGCCCCCGATCAGCCGCGTCAACAACGCTGCGGGTCAATACACCTAGACGCTGCCGGCCGCTTCCCCGGCACGGTGCTGTGCAAGACCGCGCACTCCCTGGCCTATGCCGCCGTCGGGCATCGCTACCGGGCCCGCTTGAACGGTCCCCGGCTGCCCGGTCGGCACACCGCCGACGCGCTCGGCATCACCAAGCCCATGCGCATCGGCAACCAGGTCGTCAGGCCCGCGACGTTGACCTCGACGGCGCAGCGCACCGTCACCAGGTTCTGCCAGTCCGCCGACCCCACCATCGACCACCACCATGTGCCCCCGCTTCGCGGTCTAGCCGCAAGCCTGCACGCGGAACTCGCCCGCCGCATCCTGCCCTACGCCCGCGCCGCGTGGGCCGACCTGCAGCACTCCAACACCGGCGCCGTTCGCTTCGAACACGACCACTACCTGAAGATCTGGGCCCTGTCCGACCCGAAACTGCACACCGACTTTGTGCTCCTGGACGAAGCCCAGGACACCAACCCCGTCCTCGAGCAAGTCCTGCTCAACCAGCGCGGCCACGCCCAGCTGGTCATGGTCGGCGACTCCGCGCAGGCCATCTACGGCTGGCGTGGCGCCAAGGACGTCATGACTGGCTTCGACGGCACCGCCCTGTCGCTGACGCGGTCGTTCCGTTTCGGCCCCATCCTCGCGCTGGAGGCCAATCGGTGGCTGGCGATCGCAGGCGCCCCGATCCGCCTGGAAGGCACCGAGGCGATCCCCACCGAGGTCGGTGCGGTGACGAAGCCGGATGCGGTGCTGTGCCGCAGCAACATCGGCGCCATGGCCCATATTTTCCGCTTCCTCGCCAAGGGCCGCAGGGTCGCGCTGGTCGGGGGCGGCCAGGCCCTGCGCGCTCTGGCGCTGGCCGCTCGGGACCTGCAGGACGGACGTCGCACCTCCCATCCCGAGCTGGTGCTGTTCACCTCCTGGGGCCAGCTGCAGGACTACGCCGAACACGACCCCGCCGGCGGTGACCTGCAGCCCCTGGTCGACCTCGTCGACCATCACGGCACGGACGCCGTCCTGGCCGCGGTGGGCCGCCTCGTACCCGAGAGCGACGCCCAGGTGACGATCTCCACCGCGCACAAAGCCAAGGGCCGCGAATGGCCCGAGGTCGAGATCGCCGACGACTTTTACCCGCCCAAGGACAGCGATGAACGCGACGAGCACGGCAACCCCCTGCCCGGCCCGATCGACGACGCCGACGCCCGCCTCGCCTACGTTGCCGTCACCCGCGCACGCACCCGACTTGACCTCGGCGGCCTGGAATGGATCAACGAACACCCCGACGGAAACCCTCCGGGGTCACACCCCCGGCCGACTGAGGACCTGATCGCTCTTGCAGGCTGAGCCGATCTACACGGACCAGTTCGGTCTGCTTCAGCGCTTTCCCGTCGCGCGGATGCTGGCCTCCAGTGCCGCCATCAGGTCCACTGGCGGCACCGGCTCTTCCGGCTCCTCCAGCCCGGCTCCGGTCATCTTCGCGGCCACCAACTGCTCCAGGGCAGCCGCGTAGTCGTCGTGCAGCCCTGCGATGTCGACTCCGGTGAGCTGGTCCATGAGCAACTCGGCGAGCTCCAGCTCGCGCTCGGTCACCGGCGCCGGGCTGGAGAGGTCGTCGGGCTCGCGGATTTCTTCCGGCCACAGCAGCGTGTGGAGGACGAGCATGCCGTGGCGCGGCTTCAGGATCGCCAGCTGCTCCCGGGTGCGCAAGGTGACTTTGGCGACGGCGACCGTCCCGTGCCGGGCCAGCGCTTCCACCAGGAGCGCATAGGGCCGCTGGCCTTGCTCGCCGGCCGCGCCGACCCAGTAGGGCTTGGCGTAGAGCAGTGGGTCGACGTCGCGCTCGTTGACGAAGCCGAGGACGTCGACGGTGCGCTTCGTTGGAAGGGGGAGGGCGGCCAGGTCCTCGTCGAGGAGCACGACGGTGCGGCCGTCAGGCCGGTCCCAGCCGCGCGCGATCTCCGACTGCGGGACCTCCACGTCTTCGCGCTCGCAGACCCTCCGGTGCCGGATGCGGGCTCCGTCGCTGGCGTGGACCTGGTGGAATCCGGTGCCGTGCTCCTCGGTCGCGGAGTAGAGATGGACGGGGATGGTGACCAGGCCGAAGCTCACGTAGCCGGTCCAGATCGCGCGCATACCGACAGCGTGAATGGCAGGGCGGTTCGGTGCGCGGTGGGCTACTCCGGCGCAGTGATCACGATGCGCCCGCGACAAGGCGTACTGGGACCAGGTCTCCAGAGCGCTCTGGAGAGGGTTCCGGAGAATCCTGATACGGCGGATTCGACACCCTCGCCTGGCTGGCGGGCCCGCTCACCTTCCAGCCCACGATCAGCGGACGACCCGGATCGCATCCGGTTCCACTGCCGGGGAATGTCCCGTCCGTGGCGTGTGTACCCGATAACGTCCTGCCGGTCTGCGGGTCGGGTTTGCACAGCTCGCAGGCTCGCACATCCCACCGGGCGGCCCATGCGGTGGCTTCGGCAGGGGTGAGTACCTGGCCGTCGTTGATCCAGCAGTCCTGGCGGTGCAGGACGTACCGGGCCGGTCGGCCTGCAGCGCCCGGGAGGCGCTGCAGGCGCCAGCCTGGTGCGGGGCCTGATACCCAGGGCTGGTCGCCGGTCTCCACCTCGTAGATCTGCTCGCGGACCCGGCGTAGCTGCTGCAGCAGATGGAACTCGATCACGCGGAGGCGGGCGAGTTCGGTGGGCAGGTCGTCGTGCACGGGTCGTCGACTGGGTCAGGCGCTGTGGCGGCGGTGAGCGAGTGCGCCCCGGGTGACAGCGCCCGGCCCGAAGCGGGCATTGAGCCGGTCGACGACCGGGTCCAGGCGTCGGCTGTTCTCGCGGCTGGCGTCGAGGCTGAGCTGCTGCGCTGTGCCCACTGCGTGGACCAGGTGCTCGACACGGACTGAGACTCCACGCACCCGGGCCCGCTCCAGACCGAGACGTTCGAACACTGCCATTGCCGCGTCCCGCAGGTCGTCGGTGAACGCGCTCGGCTCGGCCAGGGTCCGGGACCGCGACATGCTGCTGCCACCGGCGAAGGACACACCGAGAGCGATGCCCCGGGCGACCTGACGGCGTTCGCGAAGCTGATGGGCGAGGTCCACCACGGCGTCGAGGATTTCGGTGCGCACCAGAGACGGGTCGAGGGTGTCGCGGTCCAGGACCCGCTGGACCGAGATGCTCTGCGGCAGCTCGGACGGGGTGACCGGCCGCGGGTCGACGCCTCGTGCCCGCTCGTGCACCAGCCGCCCCTCCCGGCCACCCAGGATCCGCTGGATGGTTTGCAGGGGCTGGCGGGCCAGGCGGCCCACGGTCGTCAGCCCGTACTGCTCCAGCGTGGAGGCTTGGACCGGCCCTACCCCGTACAGGTCACGGACCGGCAGCGGGTCGAGGAACGCGCGGAGTGCCTGGTGATGGTCGGGGACGACGCGGATGCCGCCGCGGCCGGGATGCGTGGAGGCCATCGCCGCGACCGCCCAGGTTGCGGCCACACCGATGTGCACGGGCGCCCCGGCGGCCAGCGCCCGGGCCTGGATCCGCTGGGCCAGCTCGTATGGGGTGCGGTCCCAGTACCGCAAGGCGCCGGCGACGTCGGCGAGTGCCGCGGCCGGCGGCAGGGGCTGCACCACCGGGGTGACCTCACCCAGCAGCCCCAGCAGTGCCACGTACTCGGCCTCGCGCACCGTGCGGTCCGCGCGCACGTGCAGGACGTGCGCGCCGAACTCGGCGCGACGCGCATCATCGTGCATGCTCGCCGCCTCCACATAATCCATCGTACACCTGTTCTATTTTGGTGAGCGTGGACGTGCCCGGCGCTGCGGGTGGATCACGGAAAGCCCCGTCTTTGCTCTTCGTTTCAGTCGGTCGATCTGGGCCCCCAATGGCGGCGGTGTCGGGGCCCCTCGCGCACATCTGTCGTTGAGCATTCCGCCGCTACTCATCGGCCAATCGGAGACCTGCATGCCCAGGAAGCCCCGTCTCACCCTGGATGAACACATCGAGATGGGCCGTGTTCTTGCCGGCATCCGTGTCGCTCACCGCGCTGTCCAGCTCGACAGGGTGTACCCGAGCAGTGGAGCCGAGGGGGTACCCCACAAGAAAGTGGGCGCCGCACTGCGGGCGCTGGACGAGGCGCGCAGCACCCTGGAGACCCTGCTGTCCCGCGAGCACCCGGAAGCCGCCGAGACCACCGTCTACTACCCCTACCCTGAGGACCGCAGCGTCGTCATCGCGCCCGACAGGCCAGCATCGTGAACGCCCACTGAATTGAGGTCGACCGTGACGATCGTGGGAACGGCCTCTGTCCCGGGCGGCAGCCAGTGCGGGGACCACAGCCAGTGCGTCAGTGCCTGGTCAGTCGCCGGCGGCCACGAGGTGTTGGCCAAGGGGTCCTGACCGAAGTCGCGCAGCAGACGTGCCTGGCTCCGCGTGCGCGTACCGCAGGTAGGCCTTGTGGTGCAGGGAGTAGAACGCGGTGAAGGTGTCCGGGAGCACCGCCGCCAGATCTCCTCAGAACACGGGCCGTGGCCCATGCCCGACACGGGGCCTCTCCCGTCCCGGCGGGGGAGGGCGTTACTCGTCTTCAACGAGAAGCACCTCAAGGCCGTGGCGATGATGACCCGGGCTCCTGATTGGCCACTGACCACCGAGGTGACCGATGTCGCTGGACGGGTCCATCCCCGGATGCTGCTGACCATCTCGGCAGGCGACGACAGTGCGTGGCTCGACCCCGAGTACTAGGGCACCGAGGACCTCCGCGGCCTCCTGACCGCTCGGTGGAACTGCTTCCGGATGCCTTCACGGTTTCGTGGCGTGGTTGTCTGCCAGGTTCCTGCAAAGGTGCTCTGTACCGTGCCCAACCATCCGCGAGCAGTGCTGTCCGGGGCCCAACGCGTCTCGGCAGTCGCGGAGCTGAACATCACCCATGATCCGCGCTACGGCGTACTCGGTGACTGGAGTGACCAGCACGTTCATGGGAGGGTCTACATGCGTCATGGCGAGAGCCCTGGGAGAGCGAGCTCCCCCCACGATCCCCACGAAGCTGGGTGGGGCAGTGATCCGTACCAGGCTGAAGAGCGCTGTGGGTATGTGCCACCGCAGTCCTCGCACGGTGGCTGTCAGCCGCGTGATCCGTTCGGCGCCGCCATGTACGACGACTCGGAGTTGCTCCTAGCTGAGTCCGCTCTCGCCCCGGAGGCGCAGCTTCCGGCACCGCCGCGACAGCGCCGCCCAGGGGGGGACTCTGTCTCCGAGGCGGCCGGGGGCCACGGCAGACGGCGGAGCGGTCGCCGACGTAAAAGGGGCCGACGGCGGGCTTTGCGGTGGGTGGCGGTGGTTACCTCGCTGGTGATAGTCGGGGCGGCGGGCGCCGCTTGGGCCTACTACCGTCACCTGAACGCGAACATCAAGAAGGACGCTCTCAACATCGGCGCGAAGAGAGCTCCCAAGAGCAAGGCGAACGCGGCGGGTCAGACTCCCCTGAACATCCTGCTGCTGGGCTCGGACGGCCGGAACAACGCCGCCAATCTCAAGCTCGGTGGCGCCAAGGAAACCGCCGGCCAGAAGCCGCGCGCCGACGTCCAGATGCTGCTGCATGTCTCCGCCGACCGCAGCAACATTGCCGTGGTCAGCATCCCGCGCGATACCCGCATCACCATCCCCAAGTGCACCGACGAAGACGGCACCGTCTACCCCGAGACGTCGTCAGAGATCATCAATGCCAGCCTCCAGCACGGCGGACCAGGCTGCACAGTGGCCACCTGGGAAAACCTCACAGGCATCCACATCGACCACTTCATGATGATCGACTTTGCCGGAGTGGTGTCGATGGCCGATGCCGTCGGCGGCGTCCCGGTCTGCGTCGACAAAAACGTACAGGACAGCAAGTCCGGGTTGAAGCTCCGCGCAGGCACCACGGTCATCAAAGGCAAGCAGGCGCTTCAGTGGCTGCGAACCCGGCACGGCTTCGAGTTCGGCAGCGACGTCGGCCGCACCCACGCGCAGCACATGTACATGAACGCGATGGCGCGGCAACTGAAGTCAGGCGCCAAGCTCAGCGACCCGGGCAAACTGATGGGACTGGCTGAGGCGGCGACCAAGGCGCTCACCGTCGACGAAGGCCTGGGCACCGTCAAGAAACTGTACGACCTGGGCAACGACATCAAACGGGTACCCACTGCCCGAATGACGACCACCACCATGCCGTGGCGCGAAGACCCGCAGAACCCGCAAGCACATGTGGTGCCGGGTCCCGACGCAGCCAAACTCTTCACTTTGCTACGCAACGACGACCCCATCGACGGCAAGGCGTCCGGGAAGAAGGGAAGGACTCCTTCCCCGAAGCCCGCCAAAACTTCGGCCAAGGCCGCGATAGAGATCATCGTGCAGAATGGGACGGGTACGGCTTCTGAAGCCGCTGTGGAGGGCCGGGCGGGTGCTGTCTCCGAACACCTGGCATCCCTCGGGTACGCCCGGGCAGCCGCGGACAACACGCCGAAATCCCAGTCCGGCACCACGGTCACCTACTCCCGAGGTGACCAAAAGCCCGGTGCCTTGGCGGTTGCTGGATCGCTTGGCCTGCCGACCAGTTCCGTACAAAAATCGGACGCTGTCGCATCCATTACCCTGGTGATCGGCGCCGACTGGAGGACCGGAAAAAGTTACCCAAAGCCGGATCTTGCCGACACCAAGAAAGTCCTGAAAAACGCAGACGCGCTTAACGCCGCCGACGAAAACGCGTGCATGAAGGTCAACCCTTACAACACCTGGTAAGCCTGATGTTGATCGGTAAGGGTGATTCCGTACGGCCACGCCGTCGTGCGGGGCCGCCCGGTGACCAGCACGTGCTTTGTCCGCTGAGCGGGGGAGTACGACCAGCAGCGCAGACATCCTCAAGAGGGCGGGATCTGGATCGTATGCCGCCATCTTTCCACTGCGGTTTTAGGTAATGCGCCAGGCAGAGGAAATGCCAGCCATATCTAGACAGGGAACCGGCATAGTCCTGGTGACAGTCTCCCGAGGGAGGCTAAGGCCGGGTTCATCCCTGCGGCGGAGGCGCGGATACATCCGTGCGGGCGAGATCGGACACCCCGACGGCACCGAGGCTGGAAGCACGCCGGGTGGCCAAGAGAGGCGACCCGCATGAGAAAGGGCGCAGAATGCCTGACAAGTCCTCCGGTCGCCTCGGCCGTCGTATGGCCACTCGTCGCAACGGCGCGATCGCGGCGGTCCTGAGTGCCGGTGTACTCCTCTCGGCCAGTCCCGTGGCGCATGCTCTCGGCTCCGCAGACCATCCGGCTGGCCCCGAGTCCCTGAAGCCGGCCGCCTCGGTCTCTCACGGCTCCTCGGCGCGGCACCTCACCCCGGGGGTGCGCGCACAGCTCGACCGTGCCATCACCAAGGTCATGCGCCAGGCTAAGGTACCGGGCGCGGTCGTGAGCCTGTCGATACCCGGCAAGGGCGATTACGTCCGCGGCTTCGGAGTGGCCGACAAGGACACCAGGGCCCCGATGTCCACCCGCGCCAACATGCGAATCGGCAGCGTCACCAAGACCTTCACTGCCACCGTGGTGCTGCAACTGGTCGACCAGAAGAAGGTGCACCTGGACGATCCGATCTCCCGGTACGTGCGGGGTGTGCCTCAGGGCCACCGCATTACGCTTCGGCACCTACTGGAGATGCGCAGCGGACTCGCCGAATACATGGCCGACCAGGACTGGGGGATGGCCTGGGCAACCAACCCGCACCGCCAGTGGAAGCCCGCGGAACTCCTTCCCTACTCCTTCAAGCACTCTCCCGAGGCCGCCCCCGGCACCAAGTACCACTACAGCAACACCAACTATGTGCTCCTTGGCATGGTGGTGGAAAAGGTCAGCGGCGAATCACTCGGCCGCTACCTGCAGCACCACATCCTCAAGCCGGCCCACCTGCAGCACACTTTCCTTCCCAAGGGTGCCGAGTTCCCGGCACCGCGTGCCCATGGATACACCGGTAACCCGCTGAGCGATGACAGCTCGATCGTGGACGCCACGACCTGGAACCCATCCAACGGAGGCGCCGCCGGCGCCATGATCTCGACCCTGGCAGACGTCCAGCGCTGGGCACCCCTTCTCGCAAAGGGCAGCCTGCTTAAGCACACCACGCAGGTGGAACGCACGAAGTTCCTGCCCACGGACATCAAGGGACTGGGGTACGGCCTGGGCCTGTTCAACAACCACGGATGGATCGGGCACAACGGCTCCCTGCCCGGCTACCAGACGCTGGCTGTCTATCTCCCGCAAACCAAGGCCACCCTGGTACTGCACGCCACCACGGATGTCCGATACCAGGGAACTTCACCGAGCACGCTCATCGCCAAGGAAGTCACCAAGATCGCGACCCCGCACCACGTCTACGACATCCCTGCCCCCAAGCCGGCACCTTCCCCCAGGGGACGCTGAGCAACCGCGCCTCTGACTCACAAGCGATAGACAAGAGAAAGTCGTGGGCCGGCACCGTTGACGGAGCCGGCCCACGACAGTTGGGGAAGCTGGCGGACTTGACCTTGCCCGAGACCATCCAACGGACCTGGTAGGGCGCCTCTTACTGCGGACCTCATTGTTTTTCAGACCCGCATGTCGGTGGACAGGTTGGCCGCAGGCGAGGCAGCAGGGAGCGACCGCCCCTTCTCGCGGGCGCATGCGGTGGCATCGGGTTCGCGCTGGTTCACGCGGCTTCCTCCACCGATGCGATCCAGCGGTCAAACTCCGGCGGCGGATGCGCACGGCTTCGTTCGGAGAGCTTGATGGCCCGGGGTCCCTTCTTGAGCTGATGCCACGGTCGAAGGAGGCTCGGGGAACGCCGATCTCCGCGATGACCAATGTCGGAGGTTGCTACCGAAGCGCCTGCGCAGCTCACGTGGGTTTCTCTCCCTCCACGGCTGAGCGCCGTGTCATCTTTCTCCTCCCGCGTTCCCGCCCTGCAAGGACAACGCCCGGACGAAGTCCCGTTCTGTGGCATCCGTGACCATTTCCCGTGGCCTCGGCGCTGAGGGTGCTGGGCTAGATTCGGCGTTACACCATTTCGGGGCGTACGGCGCTGTTGGCCCCGGCGGCGAGGCGGACGCAGTGACGTCCCGCCAGGCCCCAGGTGCCCCCCTGAGCGTCGTCTGCCTGCCGAGGATTTCCGGGAAAAGCCCTTGGACTTGGCACCACCCTGCACCAGAACTTAAAACGGATAAGTAGTGAGATATGCCTTGCCTGTCACTGCGGCGGACCGGTGGCCCCTGCGCACGGCGCTGCCCGTGCACCACCCACAGCCCGTCCTGGACGTGGTCGTCCCGGTGTTCAACGAGGAGACCGCTCTGGAACCGGGCGTGCGGCGCCTGCACGCGCATATGTGCGCCACGTTCCCTTACCCGTTCCGCATCACGGTCGCGGACAACGCGAGTACCGACGACACCCCGCAGATCGCCGCCCGGCTGGCCGGCGAACTGCCGGGGACCGAGTGGGTGCGGACGGCCGATAAGGGGCGCGGCCGGGCGTTGCACGCAGCATGGTCGTCCTCCAAGGCCCCGGTACTCGCGTACGTGGACGTGGATCTGTCCACCGAACTGACCGCGCTGCTCCCCCTGGTGGCACCCTTGATCTCCGGGCACTCCGACATCGCCATCGGAACACGACTGGCCCGGGGCTCGACCGTTGTGCGCGGCCCCAAGCGGGAGATCATCTCCCGCTGCTATAACGTCCTTTTGCGCTCCACCCTGGCCGTGGGCTTCTCCGACGCGCAGTGCGGCTTCAAGGCGGTACGCCGTGACGTCGCCGAGCGGCTGCTGCCTTTGGTGAAAGACACGGGCTGGTTCTTCGACACGGAGCTGCTGGTGATCGCCGAACGGGCCGGGCTGCGGATCCACGAAGTTCCGGTCGACTGGGTGGACGACCCCGACAGCAGGGTCGACATCCTGCCGACGGTGCTGGCAGACCTGCGCGGTATCGCCAGGATCGCCCGGGCACTGGGCCGCGGCTCCCTTCCAGTCGCCGAACTGTGCCGGTGCGAGGGCACCACGCAACCAGGAGGCCTCACCGTCCAGCTGACACGATTCACTGCCGTGGGAGTGCTGAGCACAGCGGCATACATACTCCTCTACACAGCCTTGCGTCCCGCGGCGGGACCGCAGTCCGCCAACGCCCTGGCACTGCTGATCTGCGCCCTCGCCAGCACGGCTGCCAACCGGCGACTCACCTTCGGACTGCGCGGCCGGGGCGGCGCGATGCGCCATCAGTTCAAGGGCCTGACCGTATTCGCGGCCGGCCTGGCCCTCACCAGCGGTGCGCTGGCCCTACTGCGCGCCGGGACCTCCAATGCCGCACTTCTGGTGGAAGCAGCGGTCCTCATCGGCGCGAACCTGGTCGCGACGCTGCTGCGTTTCCTGCTCTACCGGTCCTGGGTGTTCCCCGCCCACTCGCATGCCGGCCGGACGGGAGAGAAGGCTTCATGACCAACCCAGCCCGAAGCTCCGACCACGGCACCTCTTCCCTTCGATTTCCCGCACCACCGGAACTCACCGCCCTGGTCACCACGGCTTCCCAGACCGCCGCGGCCGAGCACGGCCGATGGCGGCGACTGCGCCGAGCAGCGCGTCATTACACGCCCGTGCTCGCGCTGTACGGGACGCTCAAGCTGATCGGCTTCACCGTCTTCCTCTACCTGCTGCACTCCTCCGGGGACTACCTGGGCAAGCAGCCGCGTTACGGCGGCGGCGCCCATGCCTGGGACGTTCTCGCCACCTGGGACGGCTGGTGGTACCAGCAGATCGCCGCGCACGGATACCACCCCGCGCTCGTACCCGTTCCCGGAGCCACCGGCCTGGTCACCCTGGAAGGCAACTCGGCGGCGTTCTTCCCCCTCTATCCGGCCCTGATGAGGTTGGTCTCCGCATGCACGGGCCTCAACCTGTTCGGGGCCGGCCTCCTGGTCTCCGTCGTCACCTCGTTCGCGGCCGCGCTAGGGATCTACGCCGTGACCACCCGGCTCGGCGGAAGGCAGGCCGGGCTCGCCGCCGCCGGACTATGGGCCGTATGGCCGGGGTCGGGCATGGAATGGTCAGGCTATTCCGAATCCCTCTACACCGCCCTCGCCGTCTGGGCCTGTCACGCCGTCATGTGTCGTCGATGGCTCACCGCCGGGATTCTCACCTGCGCTGCGGGCCTCACACGCCCCACGGCCTCCGCACTGATCGCAGCCCTCACCATTGCCGCCCTGCTCTCACTTCTGCGGCAGCGAAAGGAGATACGGCAACCAGCCGGACTAAGGTGGCCGGACCTCATCCTGCGCCCGGCGGCGGCCGTCACGATCGCCCCGCTCGGCCTGCTCGGCTATCTGCTGTGGGTGGGCCACCAGATGGGCGACTACGGCGGCTATTTCAAGCTCCAAAAGCACGCTTGGGCCCACGAGTTCGACTACGGCGCCCACAGCCTCAAAGTGTTTCGGTCCGTTCCCGTGGGCCACTTCGACTACCTCTATGCGTGGCCCTACGCGGACATCGTGAGTGTGAGCACCGTCGTGCTGGCACTGATCTTGATCCCGCTGCTGATGTGGCTGCGCCCCCCTGCCGTGCTGATGACATACACCGCGCTGACCCTCGCCCTCGTCCTCGGCAGCCAGCAGATCTTCGCCAACGTCTCCCGCTATCTACTCCCGGCCTTCCCGCTATTCATCCCCGTCGCTGTCGCCATGCGCGGGCTCGGACCTCGTACACGCTTCACGGTGCTCGCCATCGCCGCGGCGGCCTCCGGTTCATATGCGGGCTACGTCCTCTTCGAGCTCGGCATTCCATAGCGTGCGGGAACGCCCGCCGCAACACAGGTGACGATGAAAGGCCGCGCCAGCACTCCGAGGAGGCCTGTGTGATGTCGTGATCAATCTTGCCGAACCGGATTCGCCGTCACCATCGCAGGCCACGCACGCACTGCCCCCAACTCACCAGCCGACCATCCAACATGGATGCGCAACACGGCCCCCAGAGCAGCAGAGTGCGCATCAGCAGGCACCGGGCGAAGCAGCGTGATTGACTGCCTGCGTGACTGCGCAGGCGGCGTGCGCTGCGCACCAGGTGCGCAATGTCGATGCGGTGCTGGAACCCGTGGATGGTGCCGGCGACCCGTGCGTCGATCTCTTCGGGCGTGACGTCGTCGACGTGCACGGTGCTGGTGACGCCGTCGATCGGGTAGAGCAGAGTGGGCAGCGGCTTGTGGATGGCCGGGCCGTGCCGCTTGATGAAGGCCTGTGCGGCGCCCGGTTCGGACGTGTGGAGCGTGGGCGGGATCAGGAAGCCGGCGGCCGCGGGGCGGCGAGCCCGGAGGGCTTGAAGTCGGCGTCGCCGATGCGGTGCGGATGGTGGACGTACCGGCAGCCCGGCGGCGATGCCAGGAGGCTGCCGATGCCGTAGCGGGCCTGTCCGACGGCGAAGCGGGTGGTCTGCGTGACCGGGTCCAGTTCGGCGCGGGCGTAGGCGGCGCCGAAGCCGGGCACGGGGCTATCCGCCCCACGCCCCACGGAGCCCGGTGCATGTTCCGGCGCCATGGTTCGCCCACCGCAACGCGGCTGCCGTCCTTGTTGCTGCCGACGAAGACGCGGTCCTTCTCCTGTGTGCATGCTGCTCCCGCGCCTCGTGCCCCGTGTTCCCGGCGAAGGTGACACGGGCGGGGCGCCCCCGAGTGACACGACATCCTGGAAGGGGTCAGCGCCATGAAGGAGACCACGACGACGGTCGGTAGTGCGCCCGGAGGTCGCAACGGGGCCCAGACCGGTCCCGAGGAGGTGCGGCGCGCCATTGCCGAGGCGTTCACGGCGGCCGGATCCGCGGGGTCCGTCCACGCCGTCGACATCGACAGTGGTGTGCAGTTCGAGTACGGGGCGGACGACCCGGTGCTCCTGGCCAGTGTTTGCAAGATCCCGATCCTTGTGGAGCTCCACGCCCGGGCCGACGAGGGCGCGATCGACCTGAGCAGTCGTATGCTCCTGCCGCAGGCAGGCCGGTCGCCCGGTCCGACCGGGTTGTCGGTCATGGTCGACCCGGTCGAGGTCTCGCTGCGCGACCTGGCCTACTGGATGATCAGCGTGAGTGACAACGCCGCGACCGACGTCCTGTGCGAGCTGCTCGGCATCGACGCCGTCAACGCCCGGATGGAGAGGCTGGGCCTGAAGGAGGTACGTGTGGAGGGAACCTGCAAGGACATCTACGACGCGTTCGATGAAGTACTGGGCGGCGCCGACGTCACCGAGCTCAGTGCTGCGCAGATCGATCGGCTGCGGGGGTCCCGCGCGCTGCACATCCCATCCGGCACCCGCGGGACGGCCCGCTCTCTGACCGCTTTGCTCTCGATGATCTGGCAAGACCAGGCGGCGTCGGCCGAGTCCTGCACGGCGATGCGCCGCATCCTCGGGCTGCAGGTCTGGCCGCACCGGCTGCGCAGCGGCTTCCCGGGCGACTCGGTGACCGTCGCGGGCAAGACCGGCACCCTACCGTTCGTCCGCAACGAGGTCGGGGTGGTGGAGTACCGGGACGGCGGCCGGTACGCCGTCGCCGTGTTCACCTGCCCCGATTCGCTGGCGTACGCGAACCCGCCGGCCGACGCTGTGATCGGGACCGTGGCCCGCATCGCCGTCGACCACCTTCGCGGGGCACGGCAGACCGGCTGACATTCCGACGCCTCGCGCGGCAGCCGGCCCCGCCCGGAGGTCCGGCTGCCGGCGGTGGGGGCTCGGGGCGTGGCCCCGGGCCCGTGAGACCTATCGCAGGCAGTCCAGGGTCACCCAGTGGCTGGAGACGGTGACCTCCGCAAGGACGTCCGGCTGGATCTCGACGCCGAACCCCGGTGCGTCGGGCACCTGCAGGTGTCCGTCAGACAGGACGAAGGGGGCGGTGATGTCCTGGGCGTAGTACCGCGCGGACGCCGAGGTGTCCCCGGGCAGGACGAAGCCGGGAAGCGCGGCCAGCGCCACGTTGGCGGCCCTGCCGATCCCGGTCTCGAGCATGCCCCCGCACCACACCGGGGCCCCCATGGCGGTACAGACGTCGTGGATGCGCCGGGCTTCCAGGTAGCCGCCGACCCGGCCGGGCTTGATGTTGACGATCGAGCAGGCCCCGGAGGTCAGCGCGTCGGCCGCGGCACGCGCCGAGGTGATCGACTCGTCCAGGCAGACGGGCGTGCGGATCCGCTTGGCCAGTTCGGCGTGTCCGCGCACGGCGTCCTCGGCCAGGGGCTGCTCGACCAACAGCAGACCAAACGGGTCCAGGAGGGCGAGCTGGGGTGCATCGGCGAGGGTGTACGCGGTGTTGGCGTCGACCTGGAGCAGCAGTTCGTCGCCGAAGCGTTCGCGTACGGCCCGGACGGGTTCCACGTCCCAGCCGGGCTGGATCTTCAGTTTGATGCGCAGATAGCCCTCGTCCAGGTATCCGGCCACCGCGTCGAGCAACCGGTCGACCGAGTCCATGATCCCGACGGAGACACCGGCCGGGACCCTGTCGTGCACCGCACCGAGGTAGCGGGCGAAGGGCACTCGGGCGGCCCGCAGTTCGGCGTCGAGCACCGCCATCTCCAGGGCCGCCTTCGCCATGCGGTGCTCCTTGACCGGTGCGAGCAGCGGGGCGAGGTGTGCGGCCGTCACGTCGGCAGCCGCGGCGAGCCGGGGCAGCAGGAAGCGCTTGACGACGTGCTCGGCACCGTCGAGGTACTCCGCCGAGTACAGCGGGTCGCTCATCGCCACACACTCGCCCCAGCCCTCCGCCTCGGGGGTGACGATGCGCAGGAGCAGCAGCTCGCGGGCGTGCTGGGTGCCGAACGATGTGCGGAACGGCTCGACAAGTGGCATCCGTATGCGCCGCAGTTCGCATCCGGTGATCTTCACGAGGGGTTCCTCCGGGTGAGTAGGTAGTGCCCGGACCGGGTGCAGGTCCGGATCGTGTAGCCCTCGGCGAGGGCGCCGGTCAGGGCGGTGCGCAGGGCGAGCCGCCACGCGGTGGCGCGGGCCGGGTTCTCGCTGCGCACGGCCTCGATGTCGGGGGGTATCCAGACCAGTTGGGCCTGCGCGCTGGTCGGGTGCGGTTCGGGGCCGCCGTCCGCGCCCTGCGCCAGCCGCGGCTCGGCACGAGCGGCGGCACCGGGTTCCACGGGGCGGCGGCCCGGCACGCCGTCGAGGCGTTCGACGACGTGGGGGGCGAGTAGCGGCCAGGTGAGGTGGAGTCGGTCGCTGTGCTGGCCCGCGTTGATGCCGTCGGTCATGTCGCCGTAGAAGTCGGTCAGGTACTCGGTCGCCTGGGCACCGAGCTTGACCAGGTTGAAGTGGGCGTTGCGCCGTACCAGCGGGTCGAAGGTCCAGGTGATGTTCTCGATCCCGCGGCGGACCGCCCAGTCGCGCTGGTGGAGTTTGAGCGCGAAGCCGATGCTGCGTCCCTGGGCGCCGGCCCGGACGCCGCTGATGTGGGAGTGCAGCGTCGGCCGGTCGCGCAGCCCGAGGAAGCCGACGGACGCGCCGAGCAGTTCCTCGCCCTCGAAGGCACCCACCACGTAGTTGCCCGTATGGGCGAGTGCCCGCATGAGGTCGGAGTTGAGCGGGGGGCGGTCCGGGACGGTGTTCCAGACGTCCGCGAACAGGCGGACCGCGCTTGTCAGCGCGGCCAGGCCGGTGAGTTCTCGCACGTCGACTCCGGCACGGGCCTGGGCGGCCGCCGCGGCGGCCGCCGCACGATACCGCGCGTCGCTTGCGGCGCCCTTGAGGGCGGCTGAGGGTGAAGTAGCCACCCCCTTACTTTGTTTGCATCCGCCGGCGACTGCTTCGTTGCGGCAGATCAATCCTGGCCGGGGACTTGGTGGGCGCCGACCACGCGGCGTCCTTGGTCGGCGGCTGTCGCCGCTCGGCCCTCCCCGACCGTCAGCCGCAGCTGCAGCCAGAGCACCAGGCGTTGGTCCGCGTCCCCCAGGTCCACGCCGAACAGCTCCCCGACCCGGCGGACGCGATACCGGAAGGTGTTCTGGTGGATGTGCAGGCGGTCCGCCGCGACGGTGGTGTCGCCGAAAGCGTCGAGATAGGCCAGGAGGGTCTCGGCGTACCGGGTGCCCTTCTCGGCGTCGTGGCGCAGCATGGCGGTGACCGAGGCGAGCTGGATCCGCGGGTTGCCGGCGACGGTCTCCTGGAGTTCCTGCAGGATCGCCTGGCAGCGCACGTCCTCGATGGAGGCGACACGGGTACCGCGTGGTCCGGTGGCGAGCACGGCCAGCACTCGGTCCGCCTCCTGGCGTGAGCGCCGCACGTCCGCGAAGTCGGCGACCGTGGATCCGATACCGGCTCGCAGCCGGGTGTGCAGCGACTCCTCGCAGCGGCTGACGACGGTGGCGGCCAGTGCCGCCAACCGGGTCCGGGGCATGTCCTCCGCAAGCGGGAGCAAGGCGTACACGACCGGGCCGTCCACGACACAGGAGGCGGCGGAGGCCAGCGTCTCCGCGCAGGCCGTGACCAGGTCCGCGACCTGCAGGCCGAGGACGCCGACCGGAGTGCCGGACGCGGAGGGCAGTTCGAAGGCGAGCACGGTCATCAGGCCGGATTCGATGCCGAGTCTGGCCGCGGAAGGGGGCCGGCCTGCGAGCAGGGAGCGGAGCAGTTCGCCGCGTGCCCGGCGCTCCAGCTCCGTGGCGCGGCGCAGCCTGAGCAGGTGGAGCGCCGCCACCCCTGCGGCGTCGGCCAGTGCCTGCTCCGCCTCGGGGCCGAGCGGGTTGCCGGACTCCACCGCCCAGAGGGAGCCGAGGAGTTCGGTACCGGCGCGGACCGCCACGGCGATGCGGGGCAGCGGCGCGGCGTCACCGATCCGGATGACGCCGGGGGCGCGCCACAACCGCCGGTAGATCCTCTGGTAGCCCTCGTCCCGGGGCACCTGCCGCCCGAGGATGGTGTCGCGCCGCGGGTCGTCGATCGGCTGGCCGGGAAGGTTGGAGTAGGCGAGAACCCGCTGCTGGGGGTCCTCCACGGTGATGGCCCCGCCCACCATCGCCGCCACGGCGTTGGCCAGACCGAACAGGTCACCGACCGCGCCGGCCGAGGGGAGACCCGGTCCGTCCTGCCCGGCGTTGCCCGCGGCGGCGGCGAGTAGTGCGTCGACGTGCCGCCAGGGAATGACGTCGGCGACGGCGAGCACGGCGACGCCGGCGGCCGTGGCGGCCTTAACCAGCGGGCCGGTGTCGGCCCCGCGGGTCTTGAGGGCGATTGCCGCGACGTGTGCCCGGCCCAGGGCCGGCAGGGCGTCCAGGAGCGCCTCGGCGTCGGGACGCATCCCCACGGCCAGCAGCATCGCGCCGGCGCGGGCCGGCCCCTCGTCCTCGGTGACGTCCAGGACGGTGTGCTCGGTCACCGGGATGTCACAACCCGCCGGTGCGGTGAGCAGGCGGGCGGCGGAGGTCCCGAGCAGACCGAGGATCCGTGCCAGGGAGGGGTGTGCGCAATGGTTCGTCACGTTCGGTCCTTCCAAAGCCCATACGGTCGCACGCCCGGCCCGGCACGGGTATGTGCGCGGCCACATGGCCGCCGGGCGGGATTGGTCGCCAAGGACGAGGTGGGGGCGGTTGCCCGCGGCGAGACTGCCGTCGCAGGCAACGACAGTGGGGAGAGACGGCGTGTACGACCTGAAGTTGTGCGGGGGAACCGTCCACGACGGCCTGGGGTCGAGCGGCGTGCGGGCGGACGTCGCGGTGACGGGCGACCGGGTGGTGGCGGTCGGCCCCGGTCTGGGGCCCGCCAGGCGGGTGATCGACGTTGAGGGGCTGGTGGTCGCGCCGGGATTCATCGACCCTCACAGCCACTCGGACATGGTCCCGATGATGTCCGAGCCGCAGCCTTTCAAGCTGTTCCAGGGCGTGACAACCGAGATCGCCGGCAACTGCGGCTATTCCCCGGCCCCGATGGACGACGCGGCCGCCCGGGAGGCCCGGGCCCTGTTCGGTGACCTGGCGGCCGGGGCCGCGTACCGGGAGCGGTCCTTTGCCGCTTACCTCGACGACATCGAGGCCGCCGGTCCCACCAATCACATGGCCGTACTGGTCGGGCACCACACACTCCGCCTGACGGCCAACGGGATGGACCGGCGGCTGGCGCCGGGGGCGCTTCAGGCTATGTGCGCGTTGGCCGAGGAGGCGTTCACCGCGGGTGCCGCCGGACTGTCCAGCGGGCTGATCTACACCCCGGGAGCCTACGCTGACATCGAGGAACTGGTGGCACTCGGCAAGGTCGCCCACCGGTGGGGGCGCCCGTACGCGACCCACATGCGGGACGAAAGCGACGCCTTGGAGGACGCCCTCGACGAGGTGATCGAGATCGGCCGGCGGGCACGGATCCCGGTGCAGATCTCGCACTGCAAGGCGGCGGGCCGGCCCAATCACGGCAAGTCCGCGGTGCTGCTGGAGAAGCTGCACGCGGCGCGGGTGGCTGGGGTGGACGTCCGCGGCGACCAGTATCCCTACCTGGCCGGCGGCACCATGCTGCACGCCCTGCTGCCGCCCGAGGCGCTCGCCGGAGGCGCCCAGGCGCTGCTGGCCCGGATGGCCGACCCGGCCGAGCGTGCCCGGCTTCGTGCCAGGGCCGAGGACCCGGCGCAGGCGGTTGCGGCGGGGCTGTGGCGCCAGGTATCGCCCGCCGACGTGCTGATCAACCGTCACCGGGACGCCCGCACCGTCGGCCGGACCCTGGCGGGGATCAGCGGCGCGGACGACGCGTGGGAGGTGCTGTGCTCCCTGATCACGGCCGATGTGAACGCGATGATCGTGCCGACCATGATGGCCGAGTCCGACCTGCGCGCGATCATGGCCGATCCGCTGGTCGGCATCGGCTCGGACAACGGCATGCCCACCGGGCTCGACCATCCGCGCACCTGGGGCTGCTTCCCGCGGTTCCTGGGCCACTACGTACGGGAGGAGAAGGTGGTCGACTGGCCAGAGGCGGTCCGCAAGGCGACCTCGGCGACCGCCGCCCAGTTCGGCCTGGTCGGGCGCGGCTGGGTGGGGCCAGGCGCCATCGCCGACCTGTGTGTCCTGGACCCGGAGACGGTCGGCCATGAGGGCACCTACGCGGTGCCCGACGTCAGGCCGACGGGTATCCCATACGTGGTGCTCGCCGGAGAGGTCGTGGTGGACTGCGGGGAGTTCACCGGCGGGCGGCAGGGCCGTGTGCTGCGGGCGGGCCACGGCGAGCGGGCTGCCGGGAAGGCGGTGGCGAGGTGAGGCGCGCCCCGCTGCTCGCCGCGGCCGCCGCGCAGGCGCCGCGGATGCGGGACGAACTGGCCGCGCTGGTGGAGCGGGAGTCGTACTCGGCGGACCTGCCGGCGCTGCACTTGTGTGCGGACCTGGTCGCGGAACTCGGCACCCGGGCGCTGGGGAGCCCGCCCCGGCGCCTGGAGTCGGCTGGGCGGCCCCACCTGCTGTGGCCGGGCTCGGGCAGCGGCGACGTGCTGGTGCTCGGCCACTTCGACACGGTGTGGCCGACCGGCACGCTGGCCCGGTGGCCGTTTGCGGTGGACGGCGAGCTGGCGACCGGCCCCGGTGTCTTCGACATGAAGGCCGGCATCGTGCAGCTCTTCGCGGCCCTGCGGCTGCTGCCCTCGATCGAGGGCGTCGCGGTCCTGCTCACCAGCGACGAGGAGCTCGGCGCCCCGTCCTCGAGGGCGCTGATCGAGGACACCGCCCGCGGCTGCCGGGCGGTGCTGGTGCCGGAACCTAGCGCGGACGGGGCGCTGAAGACCGCGCGCAAGGGCATCGGCACCTACCGGCTGGACGTCGGCGGACAGGCGGCGCACGCGGGACTGGAACCGCACAAGGGCGTCAACGCCACCGTGGAAGTCGCCCGCCAAGTGCTGCGCATCGCCGCGCTGGGCGACTGCGCGCAGGGCACCAGCGTGACCCCGACGGTGCTGTCGGGCGGGTCCTCGATGAACACGGTTCCCGAGCAAGCCTCGGTGCGGGTGGACGTGCGGGCATGGTCGGCGGCCGAGCTGGAGCGGGTGGACGCCGCCCTGCGCGCGCTGGAGCCCGTGGCCGCAGGTGCCCGCCTGGAACTGGACGGGGGCATCAACCGGTACGCGCTGGAGTCCGCGTACTCGGCGCACCTGTTCGCCTCGGCGGTGCTGGAGGCCCGGGCGCTGGGGCTGGCCCCGCTGCGCCAAGCGGCGGTCGGCGGCGGCTCGGACGGCAACCTCACCGCCGGGCTCGCAGTGCCCACCCTGGACGGCCTGGGCGCGGTGGGCGACCATGCGCACGCGCCGGGCGAGTACGCCGACCTGTCCGCGATGCCCCAACGGGCAGCGCTCCTGACGGCGTTGATCGGCCGGCTGCTGGGCCTCGGCCGCGGGGCGGCCCGATAGGGCCCGGGAGCCGGCCCGCTGCGGACTACGGTCGCCCTGCCACCGGACCCCGGCCCCCGGCGGCAGGGCGCTCCATGCGTTCAGCCGGTCTTCGGCGTGGCGCGGGCACCGAGGTGGATGTAGCGGGAGCCGTCGCCCAGGGTGTACAGGACGACGGGCGTCCACGCGGTGAAGTCCTGCTCCCGGGCGACGAAGAGGCCGACCTCCGGGTCGACGGCGGTCAGCGGCATCCGGTGCGGCGGTTCCTCGAGACCGGCCAGCCCCTCGGTGACGGTCACGGTGAGTTCCGGCGTGCCGTCCTCGCGCGGGGCGAGGTCGATGCGTACGCCGTGGCGCTCGTAGAGCCCGTACCAGTCGGCGAGATCCACCGGGACGGGCTCCGCGGGCGGCTGCGGCGGCTCGGGCATGCGCAGCCCGGCGATCTCGGGGAGTATCTCGTTCACGACCGCCTGGAAGAGTTCCCGGGTGCGTCCGCCGTTGGTGAGCAGGACGAGGACGACCTCCTGGTCGGGCAGGACGCGCAGGAAGGCGCTCTGGCCGACGGTGCCGCCGTCGTGGCCGTACAGGCTCCGGCCCTGCCAGGTCGGCAGGAACCAGCCCAGGCCCCAGTGGTCGGCGACGGTCCAGCGGTCCGGCACCGCAAGCTGGGGCTCGCGCATCGCCTGCGCGGAGGCGGCGGACAGCACCCGGGTGCCGTCCGCGGCGAGGCCGTCGGCGAGGTGCATGCGGGCGAAGGCGACCAGGTCCCCGGCGGTGGCGACCACGGCGCCCGCCGGTCCGGCCGAGCGCGGGACGCCCCAGCGCGGGGCGGGCCGCGGCCAGTCGCCGGCTTTGCCGTCCGGCACCGGCAGGTGCCCCATTGCCGCCCGGAAACGCAGCACGTCCTCTGGCAGGGTGAAGGTGCGTTCCAGGCCCAAAGGGGCCAGGAGCCGCTCGTGCAGGGCGGTGTCCCAGACCTTGCCGGTGAGCGTCTCCACGACCCGGCCTGCGATGGCGAATCCGGTGTTGCAGTACGACTGGGTGGCGCCGATGGGGTGTGACTGGCCCAGCAACGCGCAGCGGGCAGTGAACCGCTCCAGCACATCGTCCCCGCGGCCGGTGTCGGTGAACACGTCGCCCTGGATGCCGCTGGTGTGGGTGAGCAGGTGGCGCATGGTCACCGAGGCGGTCACGTCCGGGTCGGCCACCTTGAACTCCGGCAGTACCTTCACCACCGGATCGTCGAGGTCGAGCAGCCCCGCGTCGACCAGCTGCATCACCAAGGTGGTGGTCAGGGTTTTGGTGATGGAACCGACCTGGAACAGCGAGTCGGTGGTGGCCTCCACCCCGGTGCCGCGGTGGAGCACGCCCGCCGGCGCCAGAACGGTTTGGCCGTCGGCGTGCACGGCCAGCGAAGCGCCGGGTACGCGATGCTCCCGGGCGAGCTCTTCGAGCCGCCGCCCCAGTTGTGCCTGGTCCAGTGTCAAGGGTGCTCCTTCGTCGCGGTCTCATCATCGGTGGCGGCCACCGCGGCGAGCGGGGTGCGCCCGCCGCCCGACGGGCCGTCGGGTTCTTCCGCCCTCCTGGGGCCGGCCGGGGTCGAACCGTTCGCCACGGGGCCGCAGGTCGCCGCCGGTTCGTCGGCGAAGTGACAGGCGGTCCGGTGGGGTCGCCCGGCCGCGCCGGACTGCGGGTCCAGGGTCAGGCACACCGAACGGGAGGCGTCGGTGCGCGGCCCGACGGGGCAGCGGGGGTGGAACCGGCAGCCCGTCGGGGGGTGGTGGGGGTCGGGGGCGTCCAGGTCGCCGACCGGTGCGTCGAACTCGCGCCAGGAGCGGCCCAGTTGCGGCACTGCTGCCAGCAGGGCCCTGGTGTAGGGGTGGCGGGGCCCGGCCAGCAGCTCCTCGGTGGGCGCGGCCTCCACGATGCGGCCCAGGTACATCACGGCGATGACATCACTGACGTACCGGACCACCTCAAGGTTGTGCGAGATGAACAGCATCGAAGTGCCGGAGCGGGTCTGGATGTCGCGGACCAGATTGAGCACCGCGCCCTGCACCGAGACATCGAGGGCGCTGGTGATCTCGTCGGCGACGATGACGTCAGGGCGCACCGCGAGCGCCCGCGCGAGGGCAACCCGCTGCCGCTGGCCACCCGACAGGCGCCCCGGGAGCGCGCCCGCATGATCCGGGGACAGCGCGACCAGATCCAGCAGCCGACCGGTCTCCCGGCCGCGCTGCTCACGAGTCAGGCGCGCGCCCGGGCGGCTCCGCAACGCCTCGTCCAGGGCCCCGCCGACGGTCATCCGAGGGTTGAGCGAGGCGTACGGGTCCTGGAAGACCATCTGGATCCGCCGGCGGGCGGCCGCGTCCGAGGCGATGTCCCGGCCGTCCAGCAGGACCCGGCCCGCGGTGACGGGGGCGAGTCCGACGACGGCGCGGGCCAGGGTCGACTTGCCCGAGCCCGACTCCCCGACCAGGCTGACGATCCTGCCCGGGGGCACTGCCAGGCTCACCCCGTCGACCGCTGTCATGGCCCGCCGTCCCCGCCCGAACCGCACGGTCAGCCCTTCGATCCGCAATCCGCTCATGCCTGCTCCGCTGCGGTGGTCTTGGCCTCGGTGCGGTCGGCCGGGAGCGGCGGTCGCGGGTGCCAGCAGGCGACCCGCCGGCCGTCCCGGAACTCCAGTGGCGGCTGCTCTGCGCGGCACCTGTGCGAGGCGAACCGGCAGCGCGGTGCGAAGGCGCAGCCGGCCGGCCGTTCGACGGGCTGCGGGGGCCGGCCGGCAATGGTGGCCAGCGGCCGGTCCCGGTCGCTGCCCATGTGGGGCACGGCGGCCAGAAGCGCCTCGGTGTACGGATGGGCGGGGCCCGCGAGCAGGGCGTCGGCATCGGTGTCCTCCACGATCCGGCCGGCGTACATCACCACCACCCGCCGGCACAGCGAGGTGACGACTGAGATGTCGTGGGAGATCATCACGATCGCCGCTCCGGTGTCCTCGTTGGCCCGGCCCAGGAGCCGCACGATTTGCTCCTGGACGGTCACATCGAGCGCGGTGGTCGGCTCGTCGGCGACGATCAGTTCGGGTTCCCCCATCAGGCCCATGGCGATCATGGCGCGCTGCCGCATGCCACCGGACAGCTCGTGCGGGTACTGGCCCATCCTGATGGCCGGGCTGGGGACACGTACCTGGTGCAGCCGGTCCTGCGCCAGCCGCACGGCCGCCGCGCGCGGCAGGCCGAGGTGGACCTCGCTGGCCTCGGTGAGCTGGCGGCCCATCCGCAGCGCGGGGTTGAAGGAGCTCAGTGGGTCTTGGAAGACCACCGCGGTCGTCGAGCCCAGCAGCCTGCGTCGCTCGGACGTGCGCAAGGTCCCGGGGTCCCGCCCGGCGATCTCCATCCGGCCGGCGGTGACCCGGCCTGGCTCCGGGACGAGCCCTGCGATCGCCATGGCCGTCAGCGTCTTGCCGCTGCCCGACTCCCCGACGATGCCGACCGTTTCGCCGCGCCGGACGTCCAGGGTGACGCCCACGACGGTGTGCAGCGGCCCGGACGGGCCGGGAAAGACGACGTCGAGGTCGTGTACGCGCAGGGCGTACGCGGCGGCGTCGGCCACGGGCCCGCGGGTCTCCGGTCCGGCCGTCGCGGCCCGCGCCGGACTTGCCGTGGTGCGGCGCGGTGCCCTGCGGGACCGGCACCGGCCGGTGGTCCGGGCAGCGGCGGCCGGTTCGGCGCGGACGAGCGCGGTCGCGGTATCGCCAAGGGCGTTGAAGACCAGCCCGGCGACGACAATGGCGACGCCAGGCGCGAGAGCCGCGGCGGGGGCGGTGTAAATGCGGTTGAGGTTTTCGCTGAGCAGGCGCCCCCAGTCGTAGTCGGGCGGCTGGACCCCCAGTCCCAGAAAGCTCAGCGCCGAGAGGGCGACCAGCATGCCGCCGACCTGCAAGGTGGTGGTGACGATCAGCGGTTCGGCGATGTTGGGCAGGACATGGCGAAGCATCAGGCGTGACCGGCGTACGCCGAGGATCCGTGCGGCGCAGACGTAGTCCGAGCCGGACACGGACGAGGCGAGGGTGTAGGTCAGGCGGGCGTACGGAGGGGCAGTGGCCACGCCGAGGGCCAGCACCGCCCCCTTCGCTCCGACGCCCACCACGGTCGCCACGGCGAGCGCCAGCAGCAAGGCCGGGAAGGCGATCGCGGTGTTCATCACCGACTCCCACGCCCGGCGACCGTGGTGGCCGAGGACGGTGGGGAACGCGCCGAGCAGCACCCCGGTCACCGCGCCCAGGAGGGTCGCCAGCACCGCGAGAACCAGGGACAGACGGCTCCCGGACAGGACCCGGGCGAGCATGTCCCGGCCCAGGGAGTCGGTGCCGAGCAGATGCTGCGCGGAGGGTCCCTGCTGGGCCGCGGCCACGTCCAGGTGCCCGGCGTCGGCGCCCCAGATGACCGGGCCGAGCACGGCCAGAAGGACCAGGAGGAGCAGGCCGAGGGCACCTGCCATGCCGGTGGGACCGATCCGGGGGACGGGCCGGCTGCCTTGCTTGGTCACCGTTTCTCAGCTCCTCGTGAGGGTCGAGCGGGGGTCGAGCAGACCGAGGGCCAGATCGACGACGAGGTTCACCACCAGCACCACCGCGCCCAGGAGCAGGACGATCGCCTGCACCAGCGGGTAGTCCTGGGCCACGATCGCGCCCACCACACTGCTGCCGAGACCGGGCCAGGCGAAGACGTTCTCGACCAGGACGCTGCCGCCGACCAGCGCGGCGAACAGCAGGCCGCCGACGGTGAGTCCTGCCGTCAGCACATTGGGCAGCACGTGGCGCAGGTAGAGCAGCCGGGCGGGCAGGCGCTTACTGCGGGCAACCCGCACGTAATCCTGGCCGAGGACGCGGGCGGTCTCGGCGCGGATGATGCGCGCCAGCTGACAGCTGGGGCCGAGGGCCAGGGCGAGCACGGGCAGCAGGTAGGAGTCGAGTGTGTCGGCGCCGGCCGGCGGCAGCCAGGGAAGGGTGACCGCGAAGACGAAGACCAGGCCCACACCGATCAGGAAGTCGGGGACGGTGGTGAAGACGCCGGTCACGCCGGTGAAGGCGGAGTCTGCACCGCGCCGGCGACCGCCCTGGGTGGCCACGGCCATCCACATGCCGACCGGGACCGCCGTCAGCGCGGTGAGCAGGACGGCCAAGCCGGCCAGCTCCGCGGTGGCCGGCAGCCGCGTCGCGATGACCGACGACACCGGATCGCCGCTGATGATCGAAGTGCCGAGGTCTCCGGTGAGGACGCCCCCCAGGTAGTGCAGGTACTGCGTCAGCAAAGGCTCGTCGAGGCCGAGTTCGGCCCGACGGGCCGCCACCACGGCGGGGTCGGCCGTGATGCCCAGAGCGGAGCGCACCGGATCCCCGGGAACCAGATGGACAATCAGGAACGAGGCCGTGACGACAACGAGCAGCGAGACCGCCAGGCGCACCAGTCGTCCGACCAGGAACCAGGCCCGGGGGAAGGAACGCCGGATGTCCTCCCCCCGGTCCACCGCGCCTTCGGGAACCGCCCGCGAACCGTCGCGCGGGCCCGTCACGGGCCCCGGGGATGGCTGAGCCATGGGGTGCTGTCTCCTCAGTGGGCACGCAGCCGGATGCTGGTCGGCAGGGGCATCTCGCCGGAGATCTCGAAGGTCGCACCGCGCCCGAAGTAACTGACGTACTTCTGGGCGATGGGGACCACGTCGGCTCCGGCGAACAGCGCCTTCTCGGCCTCGGTCCACAGCGCGCAGCCGGGCCGGCCGGGGGTCTGCACCGCCCGGGCGACCAGCTGCTCGTACGCGGTGTTGCGGATGCCGGCGAAGTTCGATCCCTCGGGGGAGCCGGGACCCGAGAAGAAGCTGACGCTCTGCGACGGCAGCTGGGTGGCCAGGGCGATCATCGGGGCCACGTCCCAGTTGTCGCCCTGGAAGATCGCCTGCAGGAAGGCGGCCGAGGTCAGGGTCTTCACCTTGACCTCGACGCCCAGCTTCCGCCACGCGGCGGAGAACAGCTCCATGCCGGCCGGCAGGTTCGGCCGGTCGGAGGCGTACATCGCGGTGAGGCTCAGCCGGGTGCCGCCCTTCGCCCTGATCCCGTCCGCGCCCTTGAGCCAGCCGGTCGCGTCCAGCGCGGCGGCCGCGGCCGCCTCGTCGAACGCCGGGATGCCCGCCGCGGCACCGGAGTCGTCGCAGATCAGCGGCGGCACGCCCATCGTGGTGTCACCGATCTTGCCCTGCCGGTCGGTGAGCACGGCGGCGATCTGCCCGCGGTCCAGGGCCTGTGTGAGCGCCTTGCGCACCACGGGGTCGGCACCGGGGTGGCCCTGGTGCTGGTTGAACACCGCCAGGATCCCGCCGGCCTCGAAACGGTACTCCTTCATGGTGCGCACCAGCCGCTCCCGGTCGGGGCCGTTGACGACACTGCCGTTGAGGCCGCCGCTGGTGAGGAGGTTGGCCGCGGTGGTGTCGTTGCCGACGACCTTCAGGACGACCTTCTGCGGTGCCCCGGGCACATTGATCCGGGCGCCGCCCGGCCCCCAGGCGTACTTGTCGCGGCGGACCAGCGTGTAGTGGTCGTTGGGGACGGCCTCGGTCAGCCTGTACGGGCCCGATCCGCTGGTCTTCCTGGCGAGTGCGGTGGGGTCGGCCGTACCGCTGCCGCACACCACGTAGAAGGCGGACAGCGACTGGAGCAGCAGGCCGTCGGGCTTGCCGGTGGTGATGGTGACGGTGCCCGCGGCGTCGTCGGCCCTGGTGGTGTAGTCCGTGCTCGGTAGCACGATGCCCAGCAGCGGTGAGGCGGCCTTGGGGTCCTTCAGGTAGTCCAGGTCCTTGCTGACGACACTGGGGGTCACCGGCGAGCCGTCGGAGCACGTGACGCCCTTGCGGAGGGTCAGGGTGACCGACGAAGGGGTGACGTCCCACTTGGTCGCGATGCCCGGGACCGGGTTCCCTTTGTCGTCCAGGACCACCAGCGGGTCGTAGGCGAAGGAAAGGAGGTCGTTGGCCGCGGCGACCACGGTGTGATACGGGTCGAGTTTGCCCGGGTCCTGCGCCAGGGTCGCCGTGAACGTCCCGTTGCGGACATAGGCGCCCCGGCCCTCGCCACCCGGGCCGGAGGCCCCTGCGGCGCAGGCCGTGGCGGCGAGTGCGATCGCGCACAACACCGCTGTCTTGGTTCCGTGCAGTCTCATGAGGAGCCTCCAGCAGCCCACCGTGGCGGTGAGGGATGCGCAGGAGCATCCAGCCGGCACGCCCCGGCCGTCTTCGTCGAAGGCCACCAGATGGACGCCGTGTGTTCGTCGCCGGGGCCCAAGGGGCCGGATCCGCGGGCACGGTCCGGGGCGGTTGCCTTTGGCGCGCCGGGGGTGCCGTGGAGCCCACTCCCGTGGGCGTGGATCGTCTGCTCCGCACAAGTTCCGCTGCGGCGTTGTGCGCGCCCGACGAAGCGGCACGGGTGCGGCGGCCCGGATGCTGTGGCCGATCCCGTGCCAAGGGTGCGGGGCCGCCACGACACGAAGGGCAGACGGATGCAGGACGTCGCAGCGAAGCAGGACCCGCTCGGGCACGAGTGGCTGGTCATCCGCCGCGGGGCGCGATCCGGCGCGACGCTCATCGTCGCGGTGCACTCGACGGCGCTCGGCCCCGCAGTGGGCGGATGCCGGATGCGGGCCTACCGCCGCTGGCAGGACGGACTGACCGACGCGCTGCGGCTGTCGGAGGCGATGAGCTACAAGTGCGCCGCGGCCGGTCTTGCCCACGGCGGCGGGAAGACCGTGATCGCGCTGGATGAGGACACCGATCCCGCACGCGTAGACCGGCGCGCGGTGCTGCTCGACGTCGGCGACCTGGTCGCGGAGTTCGGCGGCCGGTACAGCACCGGGCCCGACGTCGGCACCTCGGCCGAGGACATGGTGGTGGTGCGGGAACGCACCTCGCACGCCCTGTGCCTACCAACGTCCCACGGCGGCTCCGGATCTCCCGCGGCGCCGACCGCGACCGGGGTGCTGGCCGCACTACGCGCGGTATCGGCGCACCGCTTCGGTACCACATCGCTGGCCGGGCGCCGCATCGCCGTCACCGGACTCGGCGCGGTCGGCGAGCGACTGGCACGGAGCATTGCCGAGGAGGACGTCGAGCTCAAGGTGTCCGATGTGGATGATCGCAAAGAGGCGCTGGCCAAGGAACTCGGCGCGGAATGGGTCGAACCAGGAGAGGCGATCACCACCGACACCGAGATCCTCGTTCCGGCCGCGGTCGGCGGCATCCTGCATGGCGCCGTGGTTCCCCGGCTGCGCTGCTCGGCGATCGTCGGGCCGGCGAACAATCAACTCGTCACCGACGACGTCGCCGAGGACCTCAGGAGACGGGACATCCTCTGGGCCCCCGATTTCGTGGCCAACGCCGGAGGCGTGATCTACGCACTCGCCCGCGAGATCGAGGGCATCGGACACCACGAGGCGATCGACCGGGTACACGGAATCGGAACCGCGCTCGCCCGGATCCTCACGGACGCCGAGCGTGCCGACCGGACGCCGCTCGCGACCGCGAACGACCTCGCGACCGCCCGGCTTGGAACGGCACCGGGCTCCAGCCGGATCTCGGCGCACCGGTCCTGAACCGTCCGCCTTCGGCGGGGCGCGAGCCGGGCGGTGACCACGCACACGAAACGAGTGTTGCGCTGTCTTCCCGCCGCTTGAGGACGTCGACCCGCCACGCGCTGCCTGCAGGGAAGCGCTCGGCACCTGGCAGGGCTGACGCGTTCAACCCGCCGGCCGGGCCGACCGACATGTTTTCCAAACTGTATGACCGCGGTGTACCGGCAGTGGTCTGTCACCTTGTTGACGACGAAGTCCGCTGCAGCAATGGCGGTGCCGTCGCTGCGCACTGCCAGGATGCTGGAGGGGGCCTCACTCCGACCAAGGCGATTTTGTCGGCGGTCATGCCGTATGGCGCCGTCGTGGCGCAGCGGCTGGTCAGTACCAGTGGTTGGTCTGCCAGAACGACCAGGCGTCGCAGGGGCTGCCGTAGGCGGCGTTCATGTATTTCAGCCCCCATTTGATCTGGGTGCGTGGGTTGGTTCGCCAGTCGGCGCCTGCGGTGGACATCTTGGTGCCGGGCAGGGCTTGGACGAGCCCGTATGCGCCGGAGGAGGCGTTGGTCGCGGTGTAGTTCCAGCCGCTTTCTCGGGTGACGATTTGCGAGAAGCACTGGAACTGGGTGGAGTCGCCGATGATCTCGCGCGCCATCGCCTGGATTTCGGCGGTGGAGTAGGAAGCCGCCACTGCCTGGGCGGTGGCCTTCTTCTTCTCCACGGCCTTCTTCTTGGCCTCCTTGCGGGCGGTGGCGTCTTTGGCGGCCTGCCTGCGGGCCGATTCCTCGGCGGTCTTGCGCGTGGTGGTATCAGCGGCGTCTGTCTGAGCCTGCACCTGTTGTATGAGTGAGGCCTGCTGGACCTGCTGGCCGGCAGGTATGTCCGCGAGGACGGTTGTCGCGTCGGGGGCGGCGACGGGTTGCGGGCCCGGCTGTTCGCCTTCGGAGGCGACACCGACGACAGCGCCCACGGTGGTGACTGCAGTGGCCGAAGCCACCGCGAATCCCCGGACCGAGATCCGGCTCACACGGTTTCCTTCCAACATCGCCCGCTTGGTGACCTCACGGGCGTGAACATGCCCCTGTGCACCGGCTTCATCGTCGTGTGCCGGTGGCAGGAACCACGGGACCGGTGGGCTCACGTCGGATGCGAGAGTCCGCTGATGCAGCGCGGGCGCCCACGGCGGACCTTTCAATTCTGAAGTTTCCGTGCACCTGGTGGTTACGGGTGGGCCATGGGCAGGGCCTTAACGGGTCGACAGCCTGCCTCACCCGGACACGACTGCGCAATGGCCGGCGGCGCTGCGGGGCGAGGGAAGCGCCTGGCTGATTCGGGTCGGGGATCACTTGCGGAACAGCCGATTGCTCACGGCAACACACAGGCCCTGGGTGGCCGGAGTTGGGGATTTCGTGTCCGCTCTTGTGGCTGACCGGTGATCGCGTTACCTGGGAGCATCCGCGTGTCCGGATCCGGATCACCGTGCAGGCTCCAGGACTGACGGCCGCTCAGCTGTTGGTGAGTGCCGTCGACGACGTTACTTCGCCGGCACCCCGGTGGAGAAGCGGCGGCACGGCCCCCGTCAAGGGCGTGGCCTGGTGTCACGGTCCGCGCCCCGACGGGCCGTGACACATCACCCCCGACCACAAGTGAGGGCTCATTCATGTCGTGGAGACATCGACTGGCAGTCACGGGATGCGCGGTGGCGTTGCTCGCCACCGGCGCCGTCCCAGCCTCCGGGCATTCTCCGGAACCCCGTAAGGCCGGCGTAGCGAGCGCGGCCGAGGCACCGTTCGGCCGGAGCCGGCAGATCACGCTGATCACCGGCGACCGGGTGGAGCTCGCCACCGGACCGGACGGCAAGCAACTGGCCGCCGTGCACCCAGCACCGGGCAGCAGTGGGCACATGACTGCCACCGTCAAGGGTGAGATCCATGTGTACCCGTACTCTGCGCTGCCGCTGATCAAGGCCGGCAAGCTCGACAAGGAGCTCTTCAATGTGACCCGGCTGGCGTCGTACGGCTACGACGACGCGCACACCAAGTCGCTGCCCCTGATCGTTACTTACGGCTCGCCGTCGGGCGTTCGCGCCCAGGGCGGGGTGAAGCTCGCCGCCAAGGCCGCCGTGCCCGAGGGCAGCCGTCGGACCCGGGTGTTCGCCGGGATCGACGGAGCGGCGCTGAGCGCGGACAAGGGCCGGGTGGGCGAGTTCTGGGCATCCCTGACCGGTTCCGAGGTCCCGGCCAAGGGGGCCGCGGCCGCCGCGGGCGCTTCCGCGCCGACCCGTCTGACCTCAGGCGTCTCCAAGGTCTGGCTGGACGGCAAGGTAACGGCCGACCTGGAGCAGAGCGTGCCGCAGATCGGTGCCCCGCAGGCATGGAAGGCCGGCTATGACGGCAAGGGGGTGAAGGTCGCCGTCCTCGACACCGGCGTCGACCCGGATCACCCGGATCTGGTCGGGAAGATCGTCGAGGCCCGCAACTTCAGCCCGACCCCGGATGCCGTGGACCACAACGGCCACGGCACCCATGTCGCCGGCACTATCGCAGGCAGTGGTGCCGCCTCGGACGGTCGGCGCAAGGGCGCGGCGCCGGGAGCACAGCTGTATGTCGGCAAGGTCCTCGACAACGGCGGCTCGGGCACAAACTCGGCCATCATCGCGGGCATGGACTGGGCCGCTCAGACTGGTGCGCCGGTGGTGAGCATGAGCCTGGGCGGGGGCGCCACGGACGGCACCGATCCCCTGTCCAGTGAGGTCGATGCCCTCACCGCGAAGTACGGCACCCTGTTCGTCATAGCAGCTGGAAACGCTGGCGCCGAGAGCACGGTGGCGTCGCCTGGTGCTGCCGACTCCGCCCTGACCGTGGGTGCAGTCAGCAAGCAAGACGTGCTGGCCCCCTTCTCTAGTCGCGGCCCGCGGATCGGAGACTTCGCCGTCAAGCCGGACCTCACCGCGCCCGGCGTCGACATCGTCGCCGCCCGGGCGGCGGGAACCCAGCTCGGCGGCCATCCGATCGTCGACGAGCACTACATCGGCGTCTCGGGCACCTCGATGGCCACGCCGCACGTCGCGGCCGCAGCCGCGATCCTTAAGCAGGCGCACCCGGACTGGACTGCCAGTCGGCTCAAGGACGTTCTCGTCGGCAGCACCAAGGCGCAGCCCGACGCGCCGTACGCCGGTGGCAGCGGACGAGTCGACGTGGCGCGTGCGATCACCCAGCGGGTGATGGCCGACGCGGCTGTCGAGTTCGGTTCGATGAAACCTCCGGCGCCCGGCACCCCCCTGCCGCCCCTGGAGCGTACGGTGACGTACCGCAACACCGACGACAAGGACGTCACCCTTGACCTGGCGCTGGCGGCCAATGCGGCAGCGCCGTCCGGTCTGTTCAGCCTCCGCAACCCGTCGGTGACGGTCCCCGCAGGTGGCACCGCGACGGCCACCGTCGACGCGGCTGCGGGAGCACGGCCGGCCGGGCTGTACGGCACCCAGCTGGTGGCCACCGAGCGCGGCGGCACCGACGTGGTCCGCACCTCGGTGGCGCTGCGGATCGGTGCGCCGGACCACAAACTCACCCTCCGCTTCCGGGATGCCCACGGCAACGTGCCGTGCTTCGTGGAGCCGAACATGCTCTACGACCTGAACGGAAACGTCGCCCAATTGGGCCTGCCGGAAGACGGCGTCATCACGATGACGCTCCCGGAGGACCGCTACGGCCTCGCCTCCATGATCCACACCTGCACGGCGGGCACGGTAGACGACCACACCGAATACACCGTCGCCGACGTGCCGGAGATTGATCTCACCAGGGACACCGAGATCACCCTGGACGCCCGCAAGGCGCACCCGGTCACGCTGCGCACCCCCCGGCCCGCCGATCCGTACGGGGCGCTGGTGACCAGCATGCGACGGAATTCCGGCGAGGACGTCTGGGCGTTCCAGTCCTCCGTACCGGGACACGGCATCCGGGTCTCGGCGCTGCCTACCAAGCCGGTGACTTCGGGTGACTACTTGCTCAACCTGGGGTGGGAGGGACACGAGCCCCTGTTCAGCGCTGCGACCGCCCAGATCCCCGACCGCGGCCGAACGGCCGGGAAGCGGCTAAGACTGCACCCGCACTACGTGATCGAGTCACCGCGCCTGGACGGCCGTCGCAGCGTGCCGCTGATCCACGTCAGGACCGGAACCGAGGCTGAGCTGCGCAAGCACGACCTGCGCGGTGCGGTCGTCGTCGTGGAGGTGGACAAGCCCATCGAGGTGGTGCCGGTGGCCCGGCGCTCCCGCGAGCGCGGGGCGATCGGCCTGATCGGCGTCACCCGTGCCCAAGAGATGCACCTCTACTATCCCCAAGGGCTCCCCCTGCCGGTGATCCGGCTCACGGTCGACGAAGGTCAGGCCCTGGTCCACATGTTGGACGGCGGGCGGGGAACGTTCTCCTTCGACGCCGTCGCCCGCGAGCGCTACACCTACTCCGGCTCGGTACAGGCCCAGCACCAGATCCCGGACGCGCCGGTGACGGGCGTGTTGACGGCACGTAACTCCGCGCTGATCGATCGTGTCTACCACAGCGAACGCGCACAGGTTTGGATAACTCAGTTCCGGGTCCTGCGGACCCCGCTGGGCACCCTGATGCAACAGAGCGACAAGTACGAGCGGCCGACGAATACACGGATCCAGGAATGGCACCAGGCCAACGGTGACGTCTATGAAACCAGCGTCGGCCGGCTGTTCGCAGCGGGCACCGGCCTTGACGAATCGACGCACGGGCAGTATCGCCGCCTGACCCCCGGCACACACCTGCAGGAGACCTACGGCCGCAGCGTGATCAGGCCGCGGGTTCCGACCCACACCGCACCCTTCTCCATCATGGAGGCGATCCTGGATCCGCAGCCGAAGCCGGCCGACCCGGGTGCGTACCGCCACGCCGACGACATGGGCCTAGCGGTGTCGGCCGCCGACGACGGGGCGGGCCCGGGCCGGGAGCACAATGGGCCCGGCATGCTGGGCAAGGTCACCAGCTCGCTCTACCGCAACGGCACGAAGGTGGCGGACTACCTCAACCCGAGCATGGCGATGTACCGCGCCGCGGACCCGTCCCCGGCGGCGTACCGGTACGTCTACGACACCGACCGGGAAGGCCTGAGCTGGAGTCAGGTGGGGACCAGGACGCACACCGAGTGGTCCTTCACCTCACGCCGCACCAAGGACGTTACGGCGCTGCCCCTGGTGCAGGTGGACTACGAGGTGCCGGTGGACCTGAAGAACCGGGCGCCCGCGGGCAAGCGGTTCTCCTTCGGCCTCACCAGCTACCAGATCGAGGCCTCGCTGCCGAGGATCACCGCCATGAAGGCGTGGGCCTCCGTGGACGACGGCACGACCTGGACGCCACTGCACCTGGCCAAGGAGCCCGGCGGGCGGTGGCAGGCCCGGACCGCCAACCCGGCGGGCGGTTTCGTCTCGCTGCGCATCCTGGCCACCGACGCCGCGGGCAACTCCGTCGACCAGACGGTGATCCGCGCCTACCAGGTGGCCGATAGCCGGCAGCACTGACCCGCAAGAAGGGTAGACATCCGGACTCGCCCACCCCTGGCCGGCCCCCTCTCTCGCCCACCAGCGAGAGAGGGGGCCGTACGCATGGCCGCTGGCAGGAGCCAAGACACCTGCGTTATCAGAGCATCGCCCGGGTGGCCCGGGCCCGTGGCATCCGTACAGACGGAGGCACCGGATGAGGAGAACGTGGGTCTGCCAGGGATAGGGACGTAGGGCGCACCCCCACCGGCGGCGGTGCGCCTTTGGTCACTGTCGGTGAACGCGCCGTGCCGGACATGCGTAAGGCATCGTCCGTAACAGCCGACATTCCCAGTTGGCGCGTCGCGACCGCCACCACTTATGTGAGCGCCTACGGCGTGGGACACACGCGGTCTTCGACATGGCCACCAGCGGCTCCTCCGACATCGCCTTCTACGCCGGCCAGACCGACCGACGATGCGCCTGCTGCCTGAACTTTGCGCTCCCGTCGTGAGTGCCGGGGATCGGGCGGGCAGGAGCCGCCCGCCCGATCCCCGCACACTGCCCGGCCCGCCCCGGTTCGGCTCTCGTGCGCAGTGATGGCCGGATACGAGGGGTATCGGTCCTTGCCCCGCCGTGAGGCATGGCCCGAACCTGGCAGTCATGATCACCTCGAACGGCCCGTCCGGCGCAGGCAGGCGTCCACGTACCCACCTCGTCGTGATGGTCCTCTACGACGGGGTGCAGGCGCTGGACGTCACCGGGCCGATGGACGTTCTGGCGTCCGCCAACGTCCACGGCGGCTGCTACCAGGTTGTTGCCCTGTCTCCCGGCGGTAAGGAGGTGCGGACCACGTCCGGGCTGCGGCTTGCCGCCGATGGGATGCTTGAGGAGTGGTCCGGGCGGATCGGCACGCTCATGGTTCCCGGCAGCCCCAACTGGCGCGTGCCCGTGGAAGACCACGGGCTGATCGAGGAGTTGACGCGGCTGGCCCGCTCGGCCGGCCGAGTGGCCTCCCTGTGCGCGGGGGCCTTCCCACTGGCGGCCGCGGGCCTGCTGGACGGGTGCCGTGTGGCCACCCACTGGCGGCAGGCCGACCAGTTGGCCGCCCGCTTCCCGTCGGTGCACGTGGACCGCGATGCGTTGTTCATCCGTGACGGACGGATCATCACCTCGGCGGGCGTGACGGCAGGCATCGACCTGACGCTGTCGTTGGTGGAGGAGGATCTGGGGTCCGAGGTGGCGCGGGCCGCGGCCAAGGACTTGGTGGTCTTCATGGCCCGGCCGGGCGGGCAGTCCCAGTTCAGTGTCCGGCTGCGCGCGCGGTACTGCCACAGCGCGACGGTCCGCGCAGTGCTGGACGCTGTGGCGGCCGCTCCCCATGTGGATCACCGGCTGGACGCGCTGGCGGCCCGGGCGGGGGTGAGCGTGCGCCACCTTACCCGGCTGATCCGTCAGGAGACCGGCACCACGGCCGCCCGGTTCGTCGAGGAGATCCGCTTGGAGGCAGCGAAGGGGATGCTCGAATCGGGCACCGACCCGTTGGACACGGTCGCCCGCAGGAGCGGATTCGGATCCGCGGAAACACTGCGCCGTGCGTTTCAACGCGAATTCGGGATTGCCCCCGGTGCCTACCGTGCGCGTTTCCGTACTACGCAGCCGGAATGCCCCCGGGCGTCTTCCGGACCCGGCGGCGCAGTGCCCGCAGGCCAGGTGGCAGCCGCACTAGGCGGTGGGCCTGACCACGGTGGGTGACCGCCTTGCCCGTAGGCGGGGGCGGGCGGAGGATTTTCCCATGGACGGGCGAAGCGGGCGGATCCGGCCGCACCTGGTGGTGATGGTGCTGTTCGACTGCGTCCAGTTGCTGGACGTCACCGGTCCGCTGGAGGTGTTCGCCGCCGCCAACGACCAGGGCGCCCGCTACCGCTTGCTGACCGCATCCTGCGCGGGGCGGGAGGTGGTGACCACGGCGGGTGCGCGGCTGGCGGCGGATGTGGCCCTGGAGGAGTTCACCGGCAGAATCGACACCCTGATCATTCCCGGCCGCCCCGACTGGCGCACGGCGGTGTCGGACGTTCCCCTCATCGCCGGGATCGGCCGCCTGGCAGGATTCTCCCGCCGGGTGGCCTCGGTGTGCGCCGGTGCGTTCCCGCTCGCGGCCACGGGACTGCTGGACGGGCGCCGAGCGGCCACCCACTGGTGCCTGGCCGGCGACCTGGCCAGGCACTTCCCCTGTATCCAGGTCGATACCGACTCCATTTTCGTACGCGACGGGAAGGTCATCAGCTCCGCCGGGGTCACCTCCGGTATCGATCTGGCCCTGTCACTGGTCGAGGAGGACTTCGGGCCCCAGGTGGCGCGTGCGGCGGCGAAGTATCTGGTGGTCTTCATGGCCCGGCCGGGCGGCCAGTCACAGTTCAGCGTCCGCCAAGCCGCCCGGCAGCCCCGCCACCAGGTGGTGCGGCAGGTGATGGACGACGTCACGGCCGACCCCGCCGCCGATCACAGCCTGGAGGCGGTGGCCGGGCGGGTCGGCATAAGCGTGCGCCAGCTGACCCGGATCTTCCGCACCGAGACCGGGCTGACCGTGACCCGCTTTGTGGAGCAGATCCGCATCGAGGCGGCGCAGGGGCTGCTCGAGTCCGGCACCGACCCGCTGGACGTCGTGGCCCGCCGCTCGGGTTTCGGCTCCGAGGAGACCCTGCGCCGCGCCTTTCAGCGAGAACGCGGCGTCACCCCGGGCACGTACCGGGCGCGGTTCAGGACCACCTTCACGGCCCACTCGGCCGTCGCCCACGCCCACTGACCGCCCCTTCCCTTTCGTCCGGCCCGCCCGCATATTCGGCCGCATTTCCCGCCGAACGGGCCAAGGCCTTCATTTCGCGCCGGATTCGGAAATCCGCCGGATTTCTTGCACGTTGCCGAGTCCGTAACGCGAAAGGGGCCGCTTTGGCTGTCATCGACAGACGTTTTCTTCTTCCACAACAGGCGCGCAGGCATGGGCGTCTGGAGGCCCTTGCCCGGCGTCGCCTACCGCGTGCAGCAGTTGACCTCCTGCTCGCCCCCCTGCTGGCGGTGGCCGCCCTCACGGAAGCCGTCGATCCTGCGTACCCGACCGGACACGGCCTGGACGCGGTGGGCATCGCCTTGGCCCTGATGGTGGGAGCCCCCTTCGCGGTGCACCGTCGGTGGCCGGTTGCCGCACTGCTGGTCGTCGGCGCGTCGGCGGCTGTCCTGCAGGCCCGGCACTCCATCCCCGCACCGGTTGCCGGCGCTGGCACCGCCATCGGCACGGTGCTGCTTGCCGTCGCCGTGGCGGTCTTCCTCACCACCGTCCGCTACGGACGCTGTCCCACCTACCGGCTGCTGGCCGGGACGGTACTGGCAGCCGGCGGCACCGAGGTACTGATCGGTGGTGCCGGCGGCCTCGGCTCGGCCCTCGTTGTGGCCGTCTTGGTGGTCGCCGCGTGGGCTTTGGGCTGCTTGGTGCGGGCCCGCCATGCCATGGCGGCCGAGACGCTGGAGCATGCGGCCGCGCTCAGGCGGGAGCAGGTCGCGCTGGCGCGCACGGCCGTGGTGGAGGAGCGGGCCAGGATCGCCCGTGAACTGCACGACATCGTGGCCCACCATGTGAGCCTGATGATCGTGCAGGTCATTGCCGCCGACCGCGTCCAGACCAGCAACCCGGGCAAGACCCGGGAGCTGCACGCTGCCATCGAGGCGACCGGCCGGGCCACCATCGCAGAGCTGCGGCGTCTGCTGGAGCTGCTGCGCACGGAGGAGGACGAGGCGGTGGCGGGGCGCTCGCCGCAGCCGGCGATCAGTGACATCCCCCCACTGCTGGACTCCCTGCGTGAAGCCGGGCTCCACGTGGAGGCGACCTCCACGGGCGTCGCCCGCCGCTTGTCGGCCGGCACCGAGCTCACCGCCTACCGGGTGGCACAGGAGGCGCTGACCAACACGCTCAAGCACGCCGGGCACACGCACGCAGCCGTCACCTTCGACTGGCAGCCGGACTGCCTGACCGTCACGGTGCGCGACGACGGCCCGCGTGCCGACACCCATGCCCCCCATGTGGTGCCGCCCGGCGGCGGCCACGGCTTGGTGGGCATGCACGAACGCGTCATCGCCGCCGGCGGCACCCTGCACACCGGCCCGCAACCCGGCGGCGGCTTCCTCGTTTGCGCCGTCCTGCCCCTGACCCCACCCTGCGACAACGAAACGGACCGTCCTTGACGACCAGGCCTCGCCGTGCACGAGGACAGCCGCCGCCACCATCCGACTGCCTTCCCCATCGCACAGCGAAATTCCGGTGCCCGCATACACATTCACCTGCGAACGCGGACCACGCTGCTGCGACGAACGCCCTCGGCAGGACGGGGCCGGCCCGCTGCGACCCTGCTTGGCCGGCGACGCAGGAAGCCCACGCGTCGACGCGCGGGGTCACCGGGTCACGCCACGCCGGCGGCAGGTTTCGCCGCCGGTCTCCCGGCCGTCGTCACGCGCAGCACCGCGCCCACACGCCATCCTTCCGGCTCGCGGGTCACCTCGATCGTTTCGGCCAGTGCCTCGACGATGGCCAAGCCGCGGCCGTGCTCGGCCAATTCCTGCGGGATGACAACCCGGTGCGCCGCCAAAGGAGCTCCGGAGTCCGTCACGCACATATACAGCCAGTTCGCCTGCTGAAGGAGGCGGATGCTCATTTCCGCATGGCCGTAGCGGACTGCGTTGGCCGCCAGCTCACTGATCACCAGGGCGGCCGTGCCGAGGTCGTCCGCACTGACCCCCCACAGGGTGAGGAGGCCGGTGGCCCAGCGGCGGACGACGCTCACGCTGGCAGGCTCGGCGGGCAGCGCCACCACAGCTGTTTGGACAGGACCCGCCACCGGCAGCGTCGTGCGGCGTGGGGCGTCCACGGCCAAGACGGTCTGGTGAGCCGCAGGGCTGGGATGACGCGGACGGGACAGCATGGCGACCTCCGGGGTCCCTGTGCCGCGGGGGATCCGCCCGGCACATCGTGGGCAACCGGGTGCGCCGGTGTGGTCATGGCCGGGCCCCCGGACCCGTTTCCCACGATTTTGGCCCTCCGCGCAGTCCACCCATGGGCGCAGTCCGCCCCCGGATCCGCGGTCGGCGCGAAGTCACGGCTCCGCGGCCCGGTGACTTGTTCTCGGAGCACCTTTCGACGGTACGTCGCAGGGCGGCCGCACAGGCATGCGGGCCGTCGTCGGCGGCGGGCGGGCCGGTCACCATCGCCGATGTGGCTGCCCGTACCGGCAGGCGACGCAGGTGGGCCGGCCCTGCGGTCCTCGGGCGTCCTGGCCGGACCGTCCCTTACGACGTGCCGCCGTCCAGGTGGGCTGCGGGAATGTGTCCCATCCTGCCCTGCAGGTGGTCCTCGATGGCCTGCCGGATCTCCGCCTGGGTGTTCATCACGAACGGGCCGTAGCGGGCGATCGGCTCCCGCAGCGGCACGCCGCCCAGCAGGAGTACCTCAAGACGCCCGGTCCGGCCGCGCTGGGACGGCCCCGCCTGAACGGTGATGGCATCTCCCGCTCCGAACACAGCGAGTTGCCCCTCCTCCACGGGCCGCTTGTCTGCGCCCGCGCTCCCCGATCCCTGCAGCACATAGACCATCGCGCTGTACTGCGGATCCCATGCCGTCCGCAATTGTGCCTGCGGAGGGAGACTCGCGTGCGCATACACGATCGGCGTGTAGGTCACGCCCGGACCGTGGTGGCCGCCGAGATCTCCGGCGATCAGGCGTACCAGCGCACCGCCGTCGTGGGAGGTCAGCAGTTGCAGCCTGTCCGCCCGGACGTCCTGGTAGCGCGGTGGCGCCCACTTGTGGGTCCGCGGCAGGTTCACCCACAACTGGATGCCGTGACTCAGACCGCCCTTGGCGAGGACCTCTTCGCTGGGGACTTCGTCGTGCAGGATGCCCGACCCTGCGGTCATCCACTGGGTGTCCCCGTCTGCTATCACGCCTCCGCCACCGTTGGAATCGTGGTGTACCACGGTGCCGTCGATGACGTAGGTGACCGTTTCGAACCCGCGGTGAGGGTGCCGGGGCGCGCCCTTGGCCTGATGCGGCTGGTAGACGGTCTCACCGACGTGGTCGAGCAGCAAGAACGGGTCCGCGTCGGGCAACGCAGCACTTGGGAACGGACGGCGCACCACAAAGCCGGCTCCCTCCCGCTGCTGGTGTGCGGTGACTACACGGTGGACGGGGCGGTCGGTGGCGGCAGCGTCAGGGCGGGGGAGGCGGGGGAGGATCAGGAGATCCTCGACGGTCACGGCCGGCATAGCGGTCCTTGTGCGGACGACGCCCCACGGCGACGACGATCCGCCGGGGGCACCGGTGTCTCTGCATGGGGAAACATGGACAGGCAGGCCGCTCTTCAGGGGGTGCGACCGATGCCGGGCTGATGCCGGGGCGCCCGACGCCTGCGACGCCTGCGATACGGCCCATGGCGCCGTACCGCCCCAGGAGCTTGTACCGCCGAATCTAACTCGCCGACGCAGCACGATCGCTGCCGGAACCGGTCACAAATACCACGTATCGGGACCAGGGCTTTGTGGTCCCTATTCCTGCCGGGCAGACACACCTGGCTGGAGCCGGCCAGCGCGTCCGCCGCTGCGTGACCGGCTTTCCGCCGGCCCTCCTTGCCCTCCGGCCGCTGCCTGCAGTCGCCGCAGCACGGTCTCTTGCCCGGTCCGCCTTCGGAACCAGCGCAGATGAGCGCTCACCTGTCGGGGGGAGACGCAACCTCCGCCACGAGGCTGAGGCGATGACGGTGTTCCGGGCGCCAGGCTGGACTCCGCGCCGCCTTTCCATGGACGTCGCTCGCCATCCGGGCGGCACACCGGGTGATTAGCCGGTGTCCCGCCCCTTCTGGGAGAGGGCGCGGCGGCGCGTTTGAACCCGAACCGTAGATGACACCTGTGCTTGAGAGGATTCTTCATGCACCTTCCCTTGCTCGCCGCCGCCACCGTGCTGTCCGGAGCCTTGGCCGTGCCTGCGGCTGCTCCCGCCTTCGCCGTCTCGGCCCCTCCCGCGGCTGCCGCCGCGGCCACGTGCACCGACCTGGCACACCGGCCGGGCGGGGCAGACCACGCCGCATGGCGCAAGGCCCTGGACGACCTCGTCGCGGCGGGCGTGCCGGGCGTCGTTGCCGAGGTACACGACGCCCGCGGCACATGGACCGGCACCAGTGGCAGGGCCGACCTGCACCACCGCCGACTCCCGCCCACCGACGGCCGGTTCCGCGCCGGAAGCACGACCAAGACATTCGTCGCCACCACGGTGCTGCAGCTCGTCGCCAACAAGAAGGTACGCCTGGACGCACCCATCGAGCACTACCTCCCGGGCGTGGTGCCAGGCGGGCACGACATCACCGTCCGGCAGCTGCTCAGCCACCGCAGCGGACTGTACAACTACACCGACTCCCTGTGGCATGGGAGCCTTTCACAGCTCTACCAGGCCCGCTTTCGCCACTGGTCGCCTCGGCAGTTGCTCGCGGAAGCCTTCCGGCACGGCCCCTACTTCGCCCCCGGCAGCGCCGGCCACTACTCCAACACCAACTACATCCTGCTCGGCATGCTGATCCAGAAGGTCACCGGCCACAGTGCCGAGCAGGAGATCACCGACCGGATCATCCAGCCCCTCAGGCTCAACCACACGCACTTTCCCGGCAGCTCAGTCCGCATTCCCGGCCCGCACGCACACGGCTACCTCCGCCTTGACGGCCCGGATTCCCCGCTCAACGACATCACCGAAGTAAGCATGTCCTGGGCATCGACGGCCGGTTCACTCATCTCCACCACCCACGACCTCAACCGCTTCTTCAGCGCACTGATCGGCGGAAAGTTGCTGCCGCCGCGCCTGCTTCACGCCATGCAGGACGCCCAGCCACTACAAAGCGGCACGATCGACTACGGGCTCGGCCTCAGCCGCCTGACCGACCCCTCCTACGGCACCGCCTACGGCCACATCGGCAGTGCCCCCGGATACAGCACCTACAGCTTCACCACAGCCGACAACAGCCGCCAGGTCACTCTGTCCCTCAACACCCTGACCGACTCGCAGAAGCTGAAGGAGGCCACGGACAGCGCACTGAAGACACTGCTGAGCCCTCCCACCACGTCGGAATAACAACCTCCGGCACAAACAACCCTGTCACAGGCGCGCCAGGCCTTCGCGCACTCCGCGCCCTGCAAGGCCACCGGCCGCGCCGCTCCTGCCTGTTCGTCCCATGGCGGGCTGCTCTACACCCGCTATCTCGCCCCCGGTCTTCTCGGGGACCTTCGGAGTGTGGACCACAGCCGTCCCCGGCACCGCTGTGGTCTGCCGGTCCTGGACGCCGAGGCCGTGCCGGGCGCGTGACGGCTGGAACCCGTCAACCCGCTCCCGTGCCCTGGTGGCGCGCCTCTGGCGGCGGTGCAGAAGGTGGTGGCCTGTGACCTGACGGTTGTCCATACGCGGAGTGGCCGCGGTGGCGCAAGCGGCGCTGCCTGACCTACGCCGCGCTCGATGAGGCCGCGGACCATGCGTGCACCGAAGGGGAGCCGTTCCACCCGGGCTGCCACCAGCACATCCGTGACCGGCTTCCCGGCTCATCACGCATCACGCATCCGGGGGCTGGGGTGGCCCCACGCTCTCGAGCGGCCGCTTCCTTCGGCTGCTTCGGCTGCTCCGGTGTGGTCGGTGTGCGGAAGGCCCCCGAACCTTCTGGACGTGACGGGGGTGAAGGGTCTGGCCCGAGTCGCGGGCATCGCGAGCTTCTGGATCCGCAAGGGCATCGCTGACCGTGTTGAGGTACTCAACCGGGAACGACTGGTCCTTGCGATCTCAGGGCTCGACGTCCGCGTGCTCGATGAGCCACACGCGCAGAACACCTAGGGCCTGTCCGGCGGATCATGGCAATGGCAGATTGTGCCCGTGAGTTACAGCATCTTTCTGCTCCGGTTCGCGGACGGCGAGGTCGTCGCCCTGGACGTCGAACGATTCCGACAGGTGACGGAGCCGTACGTGGTAGCGGGCGGCCTGGAGGAGGGCTTCTCCCAAATCCGCGCGGAGGACGGGGGCGAGGCAGACCTCTATCACTCGTCTCAGGGCGAGGACGGAATGTCGTGCGTGACAGCGACACACTTTGCTCGCGGCGCGATGAGCGGCGTGCTCGCCCGGCTGGCGACAGCGCTAGGGGCCTCGATTGTCCCTCAGAACAGCCGCGCACTGATCTTCCACGAGGACGAGCGCCAGCATCTTCCTGCGGTCCTCCAGGGGGAGGCGGCTGTCATAGCCCCCACGGCGGACGCGCTCCAGACGGAATTCGACGCGCTCTGAGCGTCTCCGCCCCCGACGAGTGCGCTAGACCCGAGGGGAACCGCAATCACCAGGGGCTAGTACTGCAACGGTCTTTGCTCTGACAGGTGAGCAGCTTCCGGTGGTATGTGACCGCGTCGTTTGTAGTGGCTGGTGCGGGCTTGGTGTTGTCGTCGGCGTCGCCAGTGTGACCAGTGCAGGACGTGGTCGATGGAGTGTGGTCGGCGGTGGGTGAGTCGGGTGATCAGGCGTCTGAGCTCGGGGAGGCTGAGCGGGATCAGGTCGGAGGATCCGTTTCTGCTTTCCCGGCATCCAGCTCGCGGGCTCGCAGGACCGTCAGGCAGGCGTGGGCGGCGATGGCCAAGGTGATGTGGCGGTGCCAGCCGTCGTAGCGGCGGACCTGGTAGTCATCGAGGCCGCACTCGCCCTTCGCGGTCTGGAAGCACTCCTCGATGGCCCAT
>NZ_JBVKBW010000038.1:0-42416 GCF_055635295.1 Streptomyces sp. NPDC111520
GATCCTCCAGGCCGCCTACGACGGCGCGGCGTACGCCCTGCTCACCGCCCTGGACCAGGTGCTCGCGGTCGACGGCGCCGGCTCGGACGAGCCGCAGCGGCCAGCAGCGATCCGTAGACGGCGCCCGTGTAGTTGGCGCGGCCGGTCGCGGGCGCCTCCGGGGCCGTGGCCTCCTGGGGGGAGGAGCCGGCTGTCACCCCTCAAGGATCGGCGGGGCGGCCGGGGCGCGCACGGCACGCCGTCGCGGATCCGGGGAAACGCGACGTCCGAAACCCGCCGGCGGCCCGCCCCCGCGATGCCGCACAGTGGAGGGGTGACGAGCGAGACGACCGGCGAGGACAGCAGGTACGAGGCGGTGTGCAGCCGCGACGCCCGCTTCGACGGCGAGTTCTTCTTCGCGGTGACGACGACAGGGATCTACTGCCGCCCCAGCTGCCCGGCGGTGACGCCCAAACGGCGCAACGTCCGGTTCTTCCGCACCGCCGCGGCCGCCCAGGGGTCGGGCTTCCGGGCCTGCCGCAGGTGCCGCCCCGACGCGGTGCCGGGCTCCGCGGCGTGGAACGCGCGGGCCGACGTGGTGGGACGCGCGATGCGGCTGATCGGGGACGGCGTCGTCGACCGGGAAGGCGTCGCTGGGCTGGCCGCACGACTCGGCTACAGCGCGCGGCAGGTGCAGCGGCAGCTCAACGCCGAAGTGGGGGCCGGCCCGATCGCCCTGGCGCGGGCGCAACGTGCGCACACCGCGCGGATCCTGCTGCAGACCACCGACATGCAGGCCGCGGAGATCGCCTTCGCGGCCGGTTTCGCGAGCGTACGGCAGTTCAACGACACGGTCCGCGAGGTGTACGCGCTCACGCCGACCGCGCTGCGGCAGGCGCGCCCCGCCCGCCACGCCCACGCCTCCGCGGACGCCGCGGCCGGGGTTCCGCTGCGGCTGGCGTACCGGGGGCCGTACGACACCGGGCGGGTCTTCGACTACCTGGCGGCGCGGGCGATCGCCGGCGTCGAGGAGATCACCGGCCCTCCGGGCGGGAGGGTCTACCGGCGCACCCTCCGGCTGCCGCACGGACCGGCGCTCGCCGAGGTCGAGGAGGCGGCGCCCGCCCGGGGCGGCGACTGGCTCGAATGCCGGCTGCACCTGGCCGCGCTGCGCGACCTGACCACCGGAACGGAACGCGTGCGGCGCCTGTTCGACCTCGACGCCGATCCGTACGCGGTCGCCGAACGGCTCTCCGCACACCCGTCGATGGGGGCCCTGGCCCGGAACCGCCCGGGTCTGCGCGCCCCCGGGGCCGCCGACCCGCACGAACTCGCGGTGCGCGCGGTGCTGGGGCAGCAGGTCTCCGTGGCGGCGGGGCGGCGGCTCGGCGCGGCGCTGGTCGCCGCCCACGGCGAACCGCTGACGACTCCGAGCGGCGGCCTGACCCATCTGTTCCCCGGCGCCGACGCGCTCGCCGGGGCGTCCCTGGAGGCGGTCGGCATGCCGCGGGCCCGGCGGGAGACGCTGCGGGGTCTGGCCCGCGCGCTCGTCGACGGCGACGTCGTCCTCGACCCGGGTACGGACCGCGACGGCGCCGAGAAGGACCTGCTCGCGCTGCGCGGCATCGGGCCGTGGACGGCCGGCTACATCCGGATGCGCGCCCTGGGCGATCCCGACGTGCTGCTGGAGGGCGACGTCGCGGTGCGCGCGGGGGCCGCGCGTGCCGGTGTCCCGCTGGAGGACGCCGAGGGCTGGCGGCCGTGGCGCAGCTACGCGATGCACCTGCTGTGGAGCGCCGGTTGACCGGGGCGGGCGGGATCCGGCAGGACGGGGCCGGTGGGAAGGGGCCGGTGGGAATGCGACGTCCGAATCCCGCCGGACATCGGTGACGAACCGCCACAGAATCGTAGATGTCACTGAAGGTGTGAGGAAAGGGAAGGACCGATGACGGTCTACACGACGCTCGACAGCCCGCTGGGCGAACTGCTGCTGGTCGGCGAGGAGTCACCGACCGCGAAGGGCGGCACCGCGCTCTCCTCGCTGTCGGTGCCGGACCAGAAGGGCGGCCTCGTCGCCGCGGACCTCGCGGACGGAGCGCGCGCCGACGACGCCGCGTTCACCGAGATCACCCGCCAGCTGCGGGCGTACTTCGCCGGTGAACTGACGGACTTCGAGATCGAGTTCACCGCCGCGGGCTCCGCCTTCCAGCAGCAGGTGTGGAAGACCCTGGAGACCGTCGGCTACGGCACGACGCTCACCTACGCGGACGTCGCCGAGGCGATGGGCATCCCGCGGACCTCGTCGCGCGCGGTCGGCACCGCGATCGGCCGCAACCCGCTGCTGGTCGTCCGTCCCTGCCACCGCGTGGTCGGCGCCAAGGGCGCGATCACCGGCTACGCGGGCGGGGTGGAACGCAAACGGCTGCTGCTGGACCTCGAGGCCGGGCGCGGGACGGCATGAGGACGACGGCCGTGACCACCGCCGCGACGCATCCTGCGCCACCCTTCCACGAGCGGGTCGACGCCGAGGACTGGGCCGCGCTGACCGCCGGACTCGACGCCCACGGCAGCGCCCTGACCGCCCGCCCCGTCCTCTCCCCCGCCGAGTGCCGGGCGGTCGCCGCGCTCTACGACGAGCCCGGGCGGTTCCGCTCGACCGTCGACATGGCACGCCACCGCTTCGGCTCGGGACAGTACCGCTACTTCGCGTACCCCGTCCCCGAGCCCGTGCGGGCCCTGCGGGCGGCGTTCTACCCGCGGCTGCTGCCGGTCGCCCGCGACTGGGCCGCCCGGCTGCGGCAGCCCGCGCCCTGGCCGGACACCTTCGACGAGTGGCTGGCCGCGTGCCACGCAGCGGGGCAGACCCGCCCGACACCGATCCTGCTGCGCTACGGCGCGGGCGACTGGAACGCCCTCCACCGCGACCTGTACGGCGACCTCGTCTTCCCGCTCCAGGTCGTGATCGGGCTCGACGTCCCCGGCGAGCACTACACCGGCGGCGAGTTCCTGATGACGGAGCAGCGGCCGCGGGCGCAGACCCGGGGCTCGTCCACCACCCTGCCCCAGGGCCACGCGCTGGTCTTCACCACCCGCGACCGGCCCGTGCGCTCGGCCCGGGGCTGGTCCGCCGGCCCGATGCGGCACGGGGTGAGCACCGTGCGCGAGGGCCGCCGCCACACCCTGGGCCTGGTCTTCCACGACGCGGCGTGACGCGGTACGTGCTGACCGGCCCGGACGGACTGCCGTTCCGCAGCGCGGTCCCGGGGACGCTGGGCGGGCACCGGCGCGGCCGGCTGTACGGCCGCCTGGACTGCCCGGCCGCCCTGCGGGCCCTCGCACGCGGCGGTTACGTGCGGGAGCGGGTGTTCTTCGCGGACGAGGCGACGGCGCTCGCCGCGGGCTACCGGCCCTGCGCCCGCTGCCTGCCGGAGCGGTACCGACAATGGAAGGCGACACCGACGGAGCGGAACGCCATGACCCACCCCGACGCACCCACCGAGGCAGCGCCCTCGCCGCTGCTACCGCCCGACGACCTGGCCGTGCTCGACGGCGTGCCGGGGCCGCGCCCGCACACCGGGGCCGAACTCACCGCCCTGCTCGGCCTGCTCGGTGACGCCCGCCCCCGCGTGCGGGTCGTGGCCGTCGGCCACAGCCGGGACGCCGTCTCGTGTGCCGCCGCCGGCGCGTTCGCGGCGGAGTGGCGCGCGTCGGGCGGCACCGTCGCGGCCGTCGTGGACTGGCCGGAACGGGCCGCGTCCTGGCTGCGGGCCGCTCGGCGGCTCACCGCGCCCGCCCCGGACGCCTGGGTGGTGGCGGCCGCACCGGCCGGGTGGGCGCAACTGGCCCGCCGGCTGCGCCACAGCACGCCGTGGGACCCGGCGCGTACGTACGGCTTCGCCTCCCTCGCCGACGCGCGCGTGGTGGCCGCGGCGGGGGCGGGGACGCTCCAGGGCCTGCGCGGCGCGACCGCCGACGGCGGGACGTGGCGCGTGGACCGGGGCTGGGTGACGGCCACGCCATGGACGGATGGTGCCCGGTGAGCGCGCTCATCCCCCGTCCCCGCCTGCGGGTGGCGCCGGGCGCGGTGCACGTGCCGGGCTGGCTCACCCTGGACGAGCAGCGGGAACTGGTCGTCGCGTGCCGTGCCTGGGCGATGGGCCCGGTGCCGATCCGGCACACCCGGCTGCCCCGCGGCGGGGTGATGTCCATCCGTACGGTCTGCGTCGGATGGCACTGGCAGCCGTACCGGTACACCCGGACCGCGGACGACGTGAACGGCGCCCGGGTGGCCCCGTTCCCCGACTGGATGGTGGCGCTGGGCCGCCGGGCCCTGGTCGCGGCGTACGAGGACCCGGCGGCGGGCGACGGCTACACCCCGGACACCGCGCTGATCAACTTCTACGACGGCGACGCCAAGCTCGGCATGCACCAGGACAAGGACGAACGCAGCGACGCCCCCGTCGTGTCGCTCACCATCGGCGACTCCTGCGTCTTCCGCTTCGGCAACACCGAGAACCGCAACCGCCCGTACACGGACCTGGAACTGGCCTCGGGCGACCTGTTCGTCTTCGGCGGCCCGTCCCGCTTCGCCTACCACGCGGTGCCGAAGGTGCACCCGGGCACGGGCGACCCGGACACCGGTCTCGCCTCCGGCCGGCTGAACATCACGATGCGGGTCACGGGACTGGACGACGGGACGCCCCGGGGGCCGGCGCGGCGTCCTTGACGGCGTCCGCGGTGCCCGGGCGCAGGCCGGGGGCGAGCACCAGGGTGACGGCGACGGAGACGGCGGCCATGACCGTCATCGCGGTCGCCGGGGAGATGTGCTGGGCGACGGCCCCGGCCAGGGCGGCGCCCAGTCCCTGGCAGGCGAGCATGCCCGAGGAGTGCAGCCCGAGGGCGTGGCCGCTGAGTTCGTCCGGGGTGAGGGCCATCAGCCGCTCCTGCAGCAGCAGGCTCGCCGCGTAGCCGACGGAGGCCAGGGCGACGACGGCCGCCGCGAGCGGCAGCGCCGGGTGCAGGGCGAAGACGAGGTAGGGGGCGGCGAGCAGCAGCCGCAGCGCCGCCCCCGCGCGCTCCCGCCACCACGGCGGGACGAACCGGCCGGCCAGGGTGTCGCCGGCGAGCATGCCGCACGCGGCCGCCGCCAGGAGCAGTCCGGCGTGGTCGGGCGCGTACGGCACGAACAGCGATTCGCAGCCGACGACCAGGCCGTTGGGCACCCAGAGCGCGAGGTACACGTAGCGGCGCGGCCGGGCGGACCAGAGCAGGGCGTTGGTCCGCCAGGTCTCGGCCGCGGAGGGGCGGCCGCCCGCCCGCGGGGGCCTGGCGCGCAGTCCGGTCAGGGCGGCCGCCGCCGCCGCGAGGTAGAGGGCCGCGCCGGCGAGCAGGATCCCGCGCGGGGACAGGGCGGCCAGCAGCAGGCCGCCGGCGGCGAAGCCGCAGACCTGCATGGTGCCGGTCGCCATGTTCAGCACGGAACGGCCCAGCAGGAAGCCGCCCTTGGGGAGGATCTCGTGGAGCAGTCCGTAGCGCACGCCGCCGCCCAGGGACGCCACCAGGCCCTCGGCGGGCAGGATGACGAAGACGGCCCACATCGGCAGCCAGGGGACGGCCAGTACGGCGGTGCCGAGGGCGAAGAGCAGGGCGACCGCGGTGAGCGCGGCGCGCGGCGGCAGCCGGTCGGCCGCCGACAGCAGGGTCGTCGCACCCACCACCTGGGCGAGGGACGGGCCGAACATGGCGACGGCGGACAGCAGCGGCGATCCCGTGGCGTCGTAGACCAGGGTGCTCAGGGCCAGTCCGCTCACCGTCTGCGCGGCGACCTGTCCGGTGGAGACCAGGAAGAGCGGGGTGAACTCCCGTGTGCGGAAGAGCTCTTGGTAGGTGCGCATGGCCCGAGTCTCGGGGCCGCCGGATCGGGCGGTTAATGTTTCGCACAGGCGCGAAACCCGAGGCGCGAAACCCGAGGCGCGAGACCTGAGGAGGGCGGGGCATGGGCTGGTGGCTGGTCGACGCGGAGACGCTGGTGGGCAGCCGGTTCGTCGTCTCCCCGCTGGCCGAGGCGATCGCGGCCCTGAAGCTGCTCGACCGGGGCACGGCCGCGCACCCCGGGGAACGCGGCTGGCTCGACGCGCACCTGCCCGCGTACCGGGAGCGGCTGGCCGCCGACCCGGTGACCGGGCTGCTGGTGCGCGCCGCCCTGGGGCGCACCTGGAACGCGGACTTCCTCACGCCCACGCCCACCGGGGAGGGGGGTGCGGGCTTCGAGGAGGAGCTGGAGCGGATCCGGCGGACCCCGCCGGACGCCGCCCGGGAGCATCTGACCGTGTCGCTCGGCGGACCGCTCCCCGATCTGCTGCGCCGCGCGGACCTGCCGGAGCGCGCGGCGGACGTCGTCGCCTGGGTGTGGACGCACACGGTGCTGCCGGAGTGGCCGCGGCGCAGGCGGGTCATCGAGGCCGACATCGTGGCGCGCACCGCCCAGTTGGGCCGCGGCGGCTGGGCGGAGGCGCTGGACGACCTGCGGCGGGGGATGCGCTGGCTCGGCGAGGGCCGCTTGCAGATCAACACGCGGGACTACCCGCCGCGCGACCTGTCCGGCGCCCGCCTGATGTTCGTGCCCGTCACCCCGCGGACGGGCTGGGTGTCCTGGGACGACGCGGTGCGGTACGCGGTGGTGTACCCGTGCTCGGGGGCACTGGCGGAGGCTGGCCGGCAGCCGGTCCCCGAGGCACTGGGCGCGCTGCTCGGCCCGGCGCGTGCGGCGGTCCTCGTGCTGCTGGCGACACCGCTGAGCACCACGCAGCTGGTCGCCCTGACGGGCCAGGGGCTGGGCTCGGTGGGGCGTCATCTGAAGGTGCTGCTGGACGCCCGTCTGGTGCGGCGGCGGCGAGCGGGCCGTTCCGTGCTCTACTACCGGACGGAGACCGGCGACGCCCTGGTCGCGGCCCAGCGGGACGGCTGAGTGGCTCGGCGGGACGGCTGAACGGCCGGGCGGGACGCCTGAGGGAAGGAGCACCGGGCATGGTCCACAGACCCGTGCCGTTCGACGAGCTCGACCGCAAGATCGTCGCGGCCCTGATCGCGAACGCCAGGACGAGCTTCGCCGAGATCGGCGCGGACATCGGCCTGTCGGCCACCGCCGTCAAGCGGCGCGTCGACCGGCTGCGCGAGTCCGGCGTCATCACCGGCTTCACCGCCACGGTCCGGCCCGCCGCGCTGGGCTGGCGCACGGAGGCGTACGTGGAGGTGTACTGCGAGGGCGCGGCGCCGCCCCGGCGGCTGGCCGAGGTCGTCAGGAACCACCCGGAGATCACGGCGGCGATGACGGTGACGGGCGGCGCGGACGCGCTGCTGCACGTCCGCGCCACCGACGTCGGGCACTTCGAGGAGGTCCTGGAGCGGATCAGGACCGAGCCCTTCATCCGGAAGACGATCAGCTACATGGTGCTGTCGCACCTGCTGCCGGAGAGCCCGGAGGCGGGGGCGGGGCGGTCCGCCGCGGAGGGCGCAGCGGAGCTGCGCTGAAGGGCCGCTCGACGCAGCATCGCTGCGCCTGCGCGCAGCGCCCGGATCTTGTCGTGCGCGGCCGGCGATTCCTACCGTTGAGCCGTTCCCCCCGGCCGTCCCGCAGGAAGCGGAGGAGTTCGCCGTGCCCGAGAACCGTGTGGCCCGCCCCCGGCGTTATCTGGTCTGCCCGCCGGAGCACTTCGACGTGCGGTACGCGATCAACCCCTGGATGCGGGAGGGCGTGCGGGTCGACACCGCGCTGGCCCGGGAGCAGTGGGCCGCGCTGGTGCGGGCCTACCGGGAGCACGGTCACACGGTGGAGTCCGTCGAGCCCGTCCCGGGGCTGCCCGACATGGTGTTCGCCGCCAACTCCGCGCTCGTGGTCGAGGGGCGGGTGTTCGGCTCGTCCTTCCACGCGCCCGAACGCCGCCCGGAGGCCGACGAGTACGCGGCCTGGTTCAAGGCGGCCGGTTACCAGGTGCACCGCCCGGTGTCGGTCTGCGAGGGGGAGGGCGACCTGGTGCCGGTCGGCGGGGTCGTGCTCGCCGGTACGGGCTTCCGCACCGTCCGGGCGGCACACGTCGAGGTGCAGGAGTTCTTCGGCGTGCCGACGATCGGCCTGCAGTTGGTGGACCCCCGCTTCTACCACCTGGACACCGCGCTGTTCGTCCTCGACGACGGTGCCGGCGACGGCCCGGCGAACATCGCGTACCACCCGGGGGCGTTCTCCCCCGGGAGCCGTGAGGTGCTGCGCCGGATGTTCCCGGACGCGGTCGTCGCCACCGCGGACGACGCGCTGGCGTTCGGCCTCAACTCGGTGTCGGACGGGCGGCACGTGTTCGTGGCGCCCGCCGCGACGGGGCTGGTCGAGCAGCTCGCCGGGCGGGGCTACGTGCCCGTCCCCGTCGACCTCACGGAGTTCCACAAGGCCGGCGGGGGCATCAAGTGCTGTACGCAGGAGCTCCGCCCGGCGGTGTGAGCCGCGGGACCGCCGCCCGCGGCTCCGTGCGCGGTCCCCGCCCGCGGCCCCCGGCCGGGGTCACGCGGGCAGGGACCGGTTGAACAGGCGTACCTGGCCGCGGGCGATCGGGCGGCCCGCGGCGTCGGTGATCACCACCAGCCACAGCTGCAGGCTCCGGCCCTGCTGCAGGGGGGTGCCGCGGACGTCGAGGCGGCCCCTGACGTACGGGAGCAGGAAGTCCGTCTGGTTGCCGACGCAGACGGCGAACCGTTCCTCGGACCGCACCGCGTAGGAGGCGCCGACGCTGGCCACGCTCTCGATGACGGTGGAGTAGAGGCCGCCGTGGGTGATCCCCCACGGGGTGTGGTGCTCCTCCGTGGCCTCCAGGTGGGCGGTGACCTCCTGGGCGCTGATCGTGTCGAACCGCAGCCCGACGGCGCGCAGGAAGGCTCCGGCGGCTTCTGGATCGAGGTCGGGGTCCTTCCTCTCCGTCATCGTGCTTCCTTCCTGTCGTCCGGTGCCGTGGGCGGGGTCAGTGGGCCTGGGGAGCCGGTCGGCTGCCGACGAGGACGAGGGCCGCGACGGCGGCGGCCGCCAGGCCCACTCCGGGGATGAGCACGGCCAGGTGCAGGGCCCCGGTGAAGGCGTCGCCGACGGCGGCGGTGACGGTGTCGCGGAGCGCGGCCGGCAGCGCGGAACCCTGCGCGCCGGTGCCGACGGCCTCGGTCACCTGGCCGGCGACGCCGGAGGGGACACCGCGGTCGGCGAGTTCGCCGGGCAGACGGGACGCGAGGCCGCTGGTCAGTACGGTGCCCGTGACGGTCGCGCCGAGCGTTCCGCCGACCTGCCGGAAGAGGTTGACGGTGCCGCTGGCCATGCCGCCGTCGGTGTGCGGAACGCTGATGACGGCCACGGCCGTGCTCGGCGGCAGGACCAAACCTGCGCCGGCACCGAACAGCGCCATCAGCAGCACGATCACCTCCGTCGACGAGGTGGGCGTCTGGGCCGTCATCAGCAGGGTACCCGCAGCGGCGAGCAGGGCGCCGATGCCCAGGGTCGTCTTGAAGCCGATGCGACGTGCGATCCCCGCGGCCACGTAGCTGACCAGCACGTAGGAGCCCATCAGCGGCAGGAGCAGCAGGCCCGCGTCGAGGATCGACTCGTGCCGGATCCGCTCGAAGTACAGCACCTGGGCGAAGGCGGTGGCCACGAAGGCGTACTGGGCGATCATCGCGACGACGTTGGCCGTGGCGAAGGAGCGGCCGCGGAAGAGCCGCAGCTTGAGCATGGGCGTACGGGTCCGCGCCTCGTGGACGACGAAGGCGACGAGCGAGGCGGCGGCGACCGCGAAGGCGGTGATCGCGCGGCCGGTACCGAAGCCGGTGTGGCCGCCCTCGACGAGGCCGTAGTTCAGCGCGCCGATGGCGAGGACCGCGAGGACGAGGCCGGGCGGGTCGAGGTGACGTCCGGGCTGCCTGCTCTCGGTGACGAAGCGGGGGGTCAGCACCAGGACCAGCACCGCCAGCACGACGTTGACCAGGAACACCGCGTGCCAGGACCAGCGCTCGAGGATCAGGCCCGCGGCCACCGGGCCGAAGGCCAGGCCTATGCCCGAGACGGCGACCCAGATGCCGACGGCCCGGGTCCGGGCGTGCGGCTCGGCGAACATGTGGGTCACCAGGGACAGGCTGTTCGGCAGGATGGCGGCGCCGCCGAGGCCCATCAGGGCCTGGCCCACGATGACGCCGGTGGCGCCCGAGGCCAGCGAGGTGACGAGGCTGCCGCCGCCGAGCAGCAGCACACCGAGGGCGAAGACGCGCCGCCGGCCGAGGCGGTCGCCGACGGTCCCGGCGGACAGCACGAAGCTGGCGACCATCATCGAGTAGATCCCGGCGATCCAGACCAGCTGGGCGCCGGACACCCGCAGGTCCTGCTGGAGGGGGGCGAGGACGGCGGTGGTCTGGGTGATGTTCACGAACATCGCCATCTGGCCGAGGCTCGCGACGACGAAGCCGATCCAGCGCCTCCTCCCCTCTTCCGGATCCGGCGTCCTCGGGGTGCTCGTGGCGTCGGTCGCTCCCACGCTCACGGCCTGGTGCGTGGCGGCGCTCGGGCTCGTCATCAGCTGTTCCCTTTCCCGCTGAGTTCGACTTTCGAACCTAGCTCTGGGTGTGACGCTACCACGCCTGAGTTCTCTTGAAGAACTCAGGTAGGATCCGGACCATGGAATACCTCGACCAGGACCCCTCGAACTGCTCCGTCGGCCGGGCCGTGGGGCTCGTCGGCCAGTCCTGGGTGCTGCTGATCCTCCGCGACGTCACCCGCGGGATCAGGCGCTTCAGCGACCTGCAGGACCACCTCGGCGTCTCCCGTTCGGTGCTCGCGGACCGGCTCGGGGGGCTGGTCGGCCAGGGGCTCCTCGAACTGCGCACGTATCAGGAACCCGGCGCGCGGCGCCGGTCGGAGTACGTGCTCACGGACAAGGGCCGCGACCTCTACCCGCTGCTCACGTCGCTGCGGCAGTGGGGCGACAAGTACCTCGCCGACCCCGAGGGCCCCGCGCTGCTGGCCACCCACCACGACTGCGGCGCACCCGTACGGGCCCGCCTGGTCTGCGACGAGGGCCATGTGATCCAGGCCCCGGAAGAGGTCGACCGCACCCCGGGCCCGAGCGCCCGGCCCCGCCCCACCGCGCACGCGACGGCCTGAGCGCACCCGCGCCGCACGGGGCACACCGGCCCGTGGCGGCCCGGCCGCCATGGCGCGGACCGGGGCGAGCCGCGAAAACCACGGCGCTCGAGCGGCCGCTTCGGGCGTGTGGGGACCAGGTCCGCTGTCAGACCGTGGCCCTACCGTGAGGCGGGATGATCGCTGACGATCGGAGACAGGCGATGGGCGCCACCGGCTGGGACTACGTCACTTCGTACCGAGGGAGCATCGAGGCCACGCTCGAAGCCCTGCACGAGCAGGTCTTCCAGGAGCTCTACGGCGACGACGAGCAGTACGGCGATCGAGCGGCGCTCTACGCCGACGAGTCCGTCGAGGAGTCGGGCACCCACTCGATACTGGACGTCCGCCGCATCATCGACACACCCGCGGGTCCCGGCAGGAACGACTGGGACTACTGCACACTGCGTCCGCTGCGTCCCGAAAGGCTGGTGCACCACTTCGGGACGGCGGAGCCGACCCCACAGCAGTTCGAGGACGCCATGGAGCGCGCCAAGGCCCCCTCCTCCCCCAGGCCGCGCAGGTCGCGCGGAGCCGAGGACGTGACCCTGCTCGACGAGCAGGAGCTGCGCTGGACCGGGCACTACGTGCTCCTCCACTCGCACGGAGAACCCACGCACGTCGGCTTCTTCGGGATATCCGGAGACTGACCTCTCGACGTGCCCGGCCGGGGGCTCAGCCGCGCGGCGGCGCCGTGCTGCCGCGGACGACGAGTCGCGGGGTCGGCTGGGCCACGTCGCGGGCCGGGCGCCCGCCGAGCAGGCGGACCAGTTCCTCCGCCGCGCGCCGGCCGAAGGCCGTCGCGTCGCGGTCCAGGGCGGTCAGGCGCGGGTGCGTGGCCCGGCAGAGCACCGAGTCCTCCCAGGCGACGACCGACAGGTCGCGCGGTACGGACAGGCCCAGGCCGAGGGCCACGCCGACGCCGGCGACCGCCATCACGTCGTTGTCGTAGATGATCGCCGTGGGCGGTTCGGGCCCGCCGAGCGCGAGGCGGGTGGCCTCGGCGCCCTGGCCCTCGGAGTAGTCGGTGGTGACCGAGCGGACACCGGGCAGCCCCAGCCGCGCGGCCCCCGCCCGCAGGGACGCGATGCGGCGCGTGGTGTGCGCCAGCCCGGCCAGGCCCGCGACGTGCACCACACGGCGGTGGCCCAGCCCCGCGAGGTGCTCGACGATCGCGCCCATGGCGGCCGCGTCGTCCACCCGGACGCTGGAGATCACCGGGTACGGAACGGGCACCTGCGGCTCGCGGTCCACGTCCCGGCCGCCGACCACCACCGCGGGCAGGCCCAGGGAGTCCAGCAGTACGGTCCGGGGGTCGCCGATCCGCGGGTCCACCACGATGACCCCGTCGACCCGCTGCTCGGCCCACCAGCTGCGGTAGACCGCGCACTCCTCCTCGGCACCCGCCACCACCCGGAAGAGCAGGCCGAGGTGGCGTTCGGACAGCACTTCCTGGATGCCCGAGACGAGTTGGAGGAGGAACGACTCGATGCCCAGTGAGCTGGCCGGACGGGCGAGCACCAGGCCCACGGTCGCGGCGCCCTCGCCCGACAGGGCCCGCGCGGCGGTGCTGGCCCGCCAGCCGAGCTGGTCGGCGACCCGCCGCACGCGCCGGCGGGTGGTCTCGGACACGCCCGGGCGGTCGTTGAGGGCGAAGGAGACGGCGCTCTCGGAGACGCCGGCCCGCCGGGCGATGTCCTTCATCGTGGGGCGCCGGGCGGGGGCCCGCCGCCCGGTCCGGGCAGCGGGCGGCGGCTCCACCGGTGGCTCGTGCGCCGCGATCGTGGGCCCCCTCGGATCGTCCGCTGACGTGGTGCGCGCCGGGCCCCGGGCGGGCGCGGCACGCAGACCAGTATCCCCCGGCCGGGAGGGCGGAGCGCTAAAGCGCTTGAGCGGAAGGCTCCTAAAGCGCATTAGTGCCGTTGGCCGAATTCCGTTCACACGCCGTTGACCTGCGGCTTCTCTACCCCAAGGGGCGGATGTCCGGGGCGAGTTGACTTTCCCGGGGCGCGATGTCACCTTGTCGTGGGCGCCGGCGGCGACTCCCCCAGCCGCGCCGATCACGGGACGGACACCCCCGACCGCCCCGCGACCACCGGTTCCGCCGCCGCGCGCCCGCCCCAGCTCGTACGAACACGGGAACCGCCATGACACCGCGCTTCGGCGTCAACTACACGCCCAGCCAGGGCTGGTTCCACCACTGGCTCGACTTCGACCTCGACGCCGTCCGCGCCGACCTCGACGGCATCGCCCGCCTCGGCCTGGACCACGTACGGGTCTTCCCCCTGTGGCCGCTCTTCCAGCCCAACCGCACCCTGATCCGGCCGCGCGCCGTGGAGCAGCTGGTCGCGCTGGTGGACGCCGCGGCCGAACACGGCCTGGACGTCAACGTGGACGGCCTCCAGGGCCACCTGTCGAGCTTCGACTTCCTGCCCTCCTGGACGGCCACCTGGCACCGCAGGAACATCTTCACCGACCCGGACGTCGTCGCCGCCGAGGCGGAGTACCTGCGGACCCTCGCCGCCGCGCTCGCCGACCGGCCCAACTTCCTGGGCATGACCGTCGGCAACGAGATCAACCAGTTCTCCGGCCCGCCGCACCCGGACCCGGACCCCATCGGTCCCGCCGAGGCGGAAGCCTGGCTGCGCCTGATGCTCGACGCGTGCGAACGCGGCGCCCCCGGCAGGCTCCACCTGCACGCCGAGTACGACGCCGCCTGGTACCAGGACGACCACGCCTTCACGCCCGCGCAGGCCGCCCGGCTCGGCTTCGCGACGGCGGTCCACTCCTGGGTCTTCAACGGCACCGCGCAGCGCCACGGCCACGCGGGCGTCGCCACCGAGCACCACGCGGCGTACATGATCGAGTTGTCCAAGGCCTGGGCCACCGACCCGCACCGGCCGGTCTGGCTGCAGGAGGTCGGCGCCCCCGCGCCGGTGGTGCCCCCCGAGCACGCGGCGGCGTTCGCCACCGCCACGATCGCGGGCGCCCTGGACTGCGCCGACGTGTGGGGGGTGACCTGGTGGTGCTCGCACGACGTCGCCCGCTCGCTCGCCGACTTCCCCGAACTCGAGTACACCCTCGGCCTGCTCACCAACGACCGCGAGGTCAAGCCGGCCGGAACCGCCGTGGCCCGCGCCGTGGCGGAGCTGCGCGAGCGCGGCTACGCGCCGCCGCCCCGGACCACCGCGCTCGTGGTGGACGTGGGCGACAGCGTCACGGTCCCCCGGCGGGCCGGCTGCGCCCCCGGCGGCGAGGTGTTCGAGGCGTGGGCGGAGCTGACCGCCCAGGGCGCACGGCCCGCCCTGGTGCTCGCCGACCGGGCCGCGGACGCGGCGCACCTGGCCGCCCGCGGCATCACCGAGGTCGTCACGCCCGCCCAGGTCCGCTGAACGTCCGGACCGCCGGGCGCCCGGACCGCCGGGCGCCCGAACGGCCGGACCCCCGTATGCCCCGTCCCCCGGCGGGCCCCCGGGCACGGGTCCCGTACCCGTGCCGGGGGGCTCGGGGACGCTCCCCGGGCTCATCGCCGACAGCCCTTTCCCGGGGACGCGGTGGCCTGACAGACTCGTCCGGTGACCGAATTCGACCTGCTCGTCATCGGATCCGGCCCGGGTGGCCAGAAGGCCGCCATCGCCGCGGCCAAGCTGGGCCGCCGGGTCGCCGTCGTCGACCGCCCCGACATGGTCGGCGGGGTCTCCATCCACACCGGCACCATCCCGTCCAAGACGCTCCGCGAGGCCGTGCTCTACCTGACCGGGCTCACCCAGCGGGACCTGTACGGCCAGAGCTACCGCCTCAAGGAGGACATCACCATCGCGGACCTCACCGCGCGCACCCAGCACGTGGTGAGCCGCGAGGTGGACGTGATCCGCAGCCAGCTCTCCCGCAACCGCGTCACCATGCTCACCGGGACCGGCCGCTTCACCGACGACCACACGGTCGCCGTGGAGGACCCGTCCGGCCGTGAGGTGCTGGTGACCGCCGAGAACATCGTCATCGCCACCGGGACCCGCCCGGCCCGACCGTCGACCGTGGAGTTCGACGACCGCACGGTGATGGACTCCGACAGCGTGCTCAACCTGGACCGGGTGCCGCGCTCCATGGTCATCGTCGGCGCCGGCGTCATCGGCATCGAGTACGCCTCGATGTTCGCCGCGCTGGGCAGCAAGGTGACGGTGGTCGAACAGCGCGAGGGGATGCTGGACTTCTGCGACGTCGAGGTCGTCGAGGCGCTCAAGTACCACCTGCGGGACCTCGCCGTCACCTTCCGCTTCGGCGAGACCGTGGCGGCCGTGGAACGGCATCCGACGGGCACCCTCACCGTCCTGCAGAGCGGGAAGAAGATCCCCGCGGACGCCGTCATGTACTCGGCCGGACGGCAGGGCCTCACGGACGCCCTCGACCTCGGCAAGGCGGGCCTCGCCGCCGACAAGCGGGGCCGGATATCCGTCGACGAGCACTACCGCACCTCCGTGCCGCACATCTACGCCGTGGGCGACGTCATCGGCTTCCCGGCGCTGGCGGCCACCTCCATGGAGCAGGGCAGGCTCGCGGCCTACCACGCCTGCGGCGAACCGGTGAACGCGATGAACGGCCTGCAGCCGATCGGCATCTACACGATCCCGGAGATCAGCTTCGTCGGCCGTACGGAGGACCAGCTCACCGACGACAACGTGCCCTTCGAGGTGGGTGTCTCGCGCTACCGCGAGCTGGCCCGCGGCCAGATCATCGGCGACTCGCACGGCATGCTGAAGCTGCTGGTGTCGACCGAGGACCGCACCCTGCTGGGCGTCCACTGCTTCGGCTCCGGCGCCACGGAGCTGCTGCACATCGGCCAGGCGGTGATGGGCTGCGGCGGCACGGTCGACTACCTGGTCGACGCGGTGTTCAACTACCCGACCCTCGCCGAGTCGTACAAGGTGGCCGCCCTCGACGCCACCAACAAGCTCCGCCAGATCAACCGCCTCACCGGCTGACCCGGGTCCGTCGTGTGCGGGGCGCCCCCGGCCGGGGGCGCCCCGCACACGTATCCGCACCACCCGTTCGGCGGGGGAACGACGGGGCGCCGCGTGGCAGCCTCCCGGGAGGGGACGGAAGCGGACCGCCCCCCGACCCTCCGAGGGAGCACGCGCCATGGCCACCAGGAAGAACCTCCGGGCCGACCGGACGAGCCTCACCCACAAGGTCGGCTACGCCCTGCGGCACCCCACGCGGGTCGCCGCCCACGTGCGCCGGGCCGCGCGGGACCGCCGGCTGGCCCACCGGCACCGCGACCACGTGGCGTACTACCGGGCCGTCATGGCGAGCGACACCGCGCGCGACCCGGAGGCGGCCGTCGGCAGCGGCAGCCACGAGCGCTGGCTGGCGCTGGGCGCGCTGCAGTTCGACTACCTGCGCGAGCACGGCCTGTCGCCGCGGCACCGGCTGCTGGACATCGGGTGCGGCAACCTGCGCGCGGGCCGGCTCCTCATCGACTACCTCGACGCCGGCCACTACTACGGCATCGACATCTCCCCCGACATCCTGATCGCCGCCAAACGCACCGTGGCGGAGCGGTGCCTGCAGTCCAAGCTGCCGTACCTCACCCTCACCCACGACCTGACGTTCGACTTCCTCCCGGACCGCCACTTCGACGTGGTCCACGCGCACAGCGTCTTCTCCCACTCGCCGCTGGAGGTCATCGACGAGTGCCTGGCCAACGTGGCGCGCATCCTGGCCCCCGGCGGATGGTTCGACTTCACGTTCGACCGGACCGAGGGGAAGGAACACCACGTGCTGCGCGAGGACTTCTACTACCGCACCGAGACGCTGGTGGAACTGGCCGCCCGGCACCGACTGACGGCCCGCTTCATGGACGACTGGGAACTGCGCGGCCACGGGCAGTCGAAGATCCGCGTCCACGCGGGATCCGCCCCGCCCGCGTGACGGCCCGGCGCCCCGGCCGTGCCGGACGGGGCACGCGGCCGCCGTCCGTCACGCGGCCTCCGTCCGTCACGCGGCCTCCGTCCGTCACGGGGCCTCCGCGGCCTCCTGCTCGGCGCGCTTGCCGGCCACGTGCTCGACCAGGTCCCCCACCGTGCCCATCCGCTCGACCTCGTCGGCCAGCAGCATCACCCCGACCTCGCGCTCGACGGCGTCGGCGGCCCGCTGCTTGGCCCGGTCGCCCAGGCGCAGGTGGGCGAAGCTCGTGTCCGGCCCGATCTCCTCCGGTGCCACCTCCGCGCATCCGGCGACCACCCTGCGCACGATCCCGGCGACGTCCTCGGCCATGTCCCTCTCCCCTCCGGTGCGGTGACTGCCCGATACGTCTACCCCGCCGGACGGCGCAGGACCGCACCGGCGCGCCGGGCCGCGCGGCCCCGCCCCCACCCGTACCCGGTGACCGTCACGGCCGGCGCGGCCAGCCCTGCGCGTAGGGCGCGAGGACGTCGGCCAGCGTGCGGTTGCGGGGCGTGGGGACGCCCAGTTCGCGCCCGAGGTCGGCGACGTCTCCGCTGAGCCAGGGCAGTTCCAGGCGGTTGCCCTGCTCCAGGTCGTTGTGCATGGAGGAGGTCATCGTGGCGGGCAGGGTGTCGCAGAACGCCATCTGCCCCTCGACGAAGGACTCGTCGAGGTGGACGCCCGCGGCCCGGCCGACGGCGACGGCCTCCGCCATCACGTCGCGCAGCAGCCCACGCGTCGCGGGATCCGCGCGGACGACGCCGATCGGCTGGCGCACGGCCGAGGTGGTGCCCGACAGGGCCGTGAGGAACACGAACTTCTCCCACACCACCCGCGCGATGTCGGCACTGGCCTCCGCCTCGACGCCGGCCTTCTCGCACGCCTCGCGGAACTCCTCGGCGCGGGCAATGCCCTCTTGGTCGTAGGGCCCGAAGACCAGCTTCTGCATCGTGCCGCGGTGGGAGACCACGCCGGGCTCCTCGATGACGGCGGAGATGTAGCAGACCCCGCCCCACACGGCCTCGTGCGGCAGGTGCCGGCGCAGGACGGTGTCCTTGCGGACGCCGTTCTGCAGGGAGATCACCCGTGCGCCCGCCTCGGCGAGCCCCCGCAGCCCGGCGGCGACGTCCTCGGTGTCCCACAGTTTGACCGCGACCAGCACGACGTCGACAGGGCCGACGTCGCGGATGTCGGGCACGAACCGGTCGGCCGGCGCCCGGAACTCCCCCAGCGGGCTGTGGACGACCAGGCCGCCGTTGGCGCGGATCGCCTCCAGGTGCCGGCCGCGGGCCACGAAGGTGACCTCCTCGCCCGCCTCCGCGAGCCGCGTGCCGAAGTAGCCCCCGACCCCGCCCGCTCCCACGACCGCGATGCGCATCGCGTGCTCCCTTCCCGGTCCGACCGCCTTGATAACCGTCTACAGGGTTACCATCGTCACATGAGCGAGCCCGCAGCGGCCACCCCCCGCCCCCGCGTCACGGCCAGGGTCCGTGAACTGCGCTTCGACGCGGGCTCGTTGTCGCTCGACCTCGTCGCCACGGTGGGCCGCCGCCCGAGCACCCCCGTGGAACGGCTCGGCGATCACGAGCGGCTCCGCGCCTGGTGCCGCGGCGTCGGCCTGCGCCTGCGCGGCGGTGAGGACGCGACGGCCCTGCTCGGAGCCCTCCACGAGCTGCGCTCCGCGGCCACCGATGTCGTCACCACGGCCGTGGAGGGCCGCGCGCCGCGGCAGGGATCCGTCGGTCTGCTCAACGACCTGGCGCGCGTCGACCCACCGGCGCCGCGCCTGCGCCTCGGTCCCGACGGGCGCCCGGACGGCGGCACGGAACCGCTGTCGTCCGCCCAGTTGCTCTCCGTCGTCGCCCGCGACCTGATCACGCTGGTGACCGACCCGCGCCTGCGGGACCGGCTGCGCACCTGCGCGGCCGGGATCTGCGGCATGGTCTACCTCGACCCCGGCAACGGCAGGCCCCGCAAGTGGTGCTCCATGGAGCGCTGCGGCAACAACGCGAAGGCCGCCCGGCACCGGCAGCGCGCCTCCGCGCCGGCCGTCCCGTCCGCCTCCCCCAGGTAGCGGGCCGTTACGGCGACGCCGGCTGCTCGAACGCGGCGATGAAGTGGCCGAGGTCGCGCCGGCGGCAACTCGACGGCCACACCGCCCACGTCCTGCGGACCAGGGGATCCCCGATCAGCGGCCACCACGTCACGGTCTCGGGGATCGGCTGCGCCCAGTTCGGCGGCGCCAGCGCGAAGGCCCGTCCCGTCACCACGGCCGCCAGCTTGACCTCCGCGATCAGCGGATCGCCCGCGCCCGTCTCGGGACCGACGTCCAGCCCGTGGCTGCGCAGTACCGCCGTCAGCTCGTCCCACCAGGCGGGGCTGCCGACCCGGGGGAAGCCGACCCACTCCAGTCCCGCCAAGGACTCCAGGCGCACGCCGCGCGGTTCCGCGAGCTCGGCCGCCTGCTCTGCCGCCAGCAGCACCCCCAGGTTCTCCCTGACCACCAGCATCGCGTCGAACTCCGGCCCGGCCGGGCGCTCACGCATCAGGCCGACGTCGAGCTCGTCCGCGTGCAGCGCCTCCAGCTGAGCCGCCGTGGACAGGTGCCGGGCCTGCACCCGGGTGTCCGGGTAGGCCCGGGACAACTCGGTGAGCACGGGGGTCAGCAGGTCGGGCGGCAGCTCCAGGGGGACGCCCAGACGCAGGGTGCCCTCGCCATGCGCCGTCATCGCCGCCATCGCCCGTACGGCCTGGTCGTGGCGGGCGAGCACGGCCCGCGCCTCGGAGAGCAGCACCGCCCCGGCCTCCGTCGTCCGCACGCCGGAGCTGGACCGCACCAGGAGCTTGACGCCGAGCTGCCGCTCCAGGGCGGTGACGGTCTGTGACAGCGCCGACTGGCTCACGTGCAGGCGCCGTGCGGCGGCGGACATCCCGCCCTCCTCCGCGACGGCGACGAAGACCCGCAACTCCCGCAGTTCCATCCGGTCATCTCACCCAACGCGGCGCGGCGGGGCGCCCCGACAGGCCGTACGGGTTCCTTATGGCCGAACGCGCCGCCCCCTGGGGGTGACGCGCCGGGCCGGCGGGCCCCCGGGAGGCGTCCCGGGGGCCCGCCGCGGCTCAGCGCGCGGCCGCCAGTTGCGGCAGGACGTTCACCAGGGGCTCGCCCTGCGCGTAGCGGTGCAGCTGCTGCGTGATGAACGCGAGGGACGCGGGGGTGAAGGCGTCGGTGAAGGCCCCGACATGCGGGGTGATCAGGATGCCGGGCAGGTACCACAGCGGGTGGCCGCTGGGGAGCGGCTCGGGCGCGGTGACGTCCAGGGCGGCACGCAGCCGTCCCCGTCCGGCCTCCCGTACCAGCGCCTGCGTGTCGACCAGTTCCCCCCTGGCCACGTTGACCAGGACGGACCGGTCCTTCATCAGCGCGAGGCGGGGAGCGTCCATCAGGTCGCGGGTCTCGTCCGTCAGGGGCGCGCACAGCACGACGGCGTCGGCGGAGGGGAGCAGCCCGGGCAGCTCGGCGAACCCGTGCACGTGACCGTCCGCGGTGTCGCGCGCGGTGCGGGCCAGCCGGACCACCCGGCAGCCGAACGGGGCGAGCCTGGCCGCCACGGCCCTGCCGACCGCGCCCTGGCCGACGACCAGGACCTCCTTGCCGGAGAGCGTGGGGAAGACGCGGGGCCGCCACTCGCCCTGGGCGTGCCGGCGGGTGAAGTCGTCGAGGCCGCGCTCGGAGGCGAGCAGCAGCGTCACCGCCAGCTCGGCCGTGGCCTCGCCGTGCACGCCGTTCGCGGTGGCGACGCGGGTGCCGGGGGGCAGCAGCCCGAAGAAGGGGGCGAGGTAGTCGTGCCCGGAGCTGAGGAGCTGCAGGACCTCCAGCCGCTCGGTGGCGCGCAGCAGCCGGTCCAGGATCTCGTGCTGCTTGGCGGGGACGGGCGGGACGACGGCGAACGTCACGTCCCGGGGATCGGAGGGGAAGGCCGAAAGGCCGTCCCAGAAATGGTACGAGGGGCCGTCGGGCAGCGGTCCGGGGAATTCACCGGACCGGTACGGGAGCCAGACCGCGTGGCTTTCTTGCATGATTCGCAGTGCTTTTCTGTGGAACTCGGAGAACGGGCGTGCCACGCCGCGCCCCGGGAGCGCCACCCTGCCGAGCAGGGGCTTTTCCAACGCGGACGGATCAGGTCCGTGGGCCCGGAGCGTCTGACATCGTTGTCACACGTGAACCACAAAAACGCTAGCACACGCCCCGGCAACACAATCGGGCGGAGGGCGGCGGGAAATGGCGGTGCGTCAACGGGAGGTGAATTCCTCTCCCGGGAAAGGCAAAGCCTGGGTCACGGCACGGCAGCCGGAATCGAGGTCGCGGCACCGCTCGGCCGGTCCCCGCCGACCGCGGGAACCGGCCGCACGAGGGCCTCCCCCACGCCCCCGCCCCCGCCGCGAGGACGCCGCGCTGTCGGACGCGTCACACACGATCCCGGTCGTCCCGCCCGAGGGCCCCATCCCGCACCGGTGCGGGGCCGCAAGGGGTGCCGGGCCTCATCGGGGAGTTGCCGCAGGGGCGCGAGCGCGCCGGGCCCCGCGGCGCGCGGGGCGAGCGGCCGTCCGGCCGCGGCGAGGCATCCCCCCGGTGCCCCGCCGCGGCGTCTCCGGCCCCCGTTCCCCCGTCCCGCGGCGTCCGTACTGCGCGACGCCGCCGGGCGGAAGTCACATGGGCGCGGAGATCAGCGCCCAGACGGACTTGCCCGCCTCGTCGGGCGGTGTCCACCCCCAGGACTCGCTGAGCGAGTCGATGATGTGCAGTCCCCGCCCCGTCTCGGCGAACCAGTCCGGCTCCTTCACCACCGGGATGCCCGACCCCGGGTCGGCGACCGTGCAGAGCACGGACTCGTCGCGGCGGAGCAGCCCCAGCCAGACCGGCCGGCTGGACAGCGGTTCGTGCGCCGCGTCATCGAGGCCGTAACGGACGGCGTTGGTCAGCATCTCCGACACGACGATCGAGGCGGTGTCGACGATCGCGAGCATCCCCCAGTTGCTCAGGGTGGCACGCGTGAACTGCCGTGCGGAACCTGCGGCATGGAGGTCGCCGCTCAGGCCGCACGCGGCAAAGCGCGACCCTGAGTCCTCGGTCAGACCCAAGTCGAGGGGGATCACCGGATGCGTGGTCATCGGGAACTCCGCAGAGCTGTCGGGCGGGGGGCGCGGTGCTGTCTGCGTCCACCACTATCCCCGTCGGATCCCTACCCGTGCAAGCACATCTGCAATTACAGTCGTAAGTGCAAGGGTAAGTACATCTGCACGTGCATCTGCACGTGCAGATGGCCCGTCAAGGAGGCGTAGCCATGCGGGAGTTCGACAACGGCGTACCGGCCACCGACATCGAGGGCGCGGTCTGGAGGAAGAGCGGCCGGAGCAACCCCAGCGGCAACTGCGTCGAGCTGGCGGCGCTGCCCGGCGGGGGCTTCGCGATGCGCAACTCCCGCCACCCGGGCGGACCTGCGCTCATCTACACGCGGGCGGAGATCGAGGCCTTCCTCGGGGGCGTCAAGGACGGGGACTTCGACGACATGACGGACTGACAAAACGTCGGCATGCCATGGGATGCGGCTGTATTCGGGCGCCACTCGGTGAGACACTGGCGGTTCGCCCAGTCACCACGGGAGCCGGCATGACCGCGATGCGGCCGAGCAACGAACCGTCGATAAGGCAGTACCTGGAGCACCCGCGCGGTGGTCCGACGGTGCTGCGCATCGTGCTCGGCACCCAGTTGCGGAGGCTGAGGGAGTCCCGGGGCATCACCCGCGAAGCGGCGGGTGACGCGATCCGCGGCTCCCACGCCAAGATCAGCCGCCTCGAACTGGGCCGCGTCGGCTACAAGGAGCGCGACGTCGCCGACCTCCTGACCCTGTACGACGTGACCGACGAGACCGAGCGCGCGGACTTCCTCAAGCTCGCCCGGAACGCCAACACGCCCGGCTGGTGGCACCGCTACGCCGATGTGCTCCCCGGCTGGTTCGAGACGCTCGTGGGCCTGGAGGAGGCCGCGTCCGTCATCCGTACGTACGAGGTGCAGTTCGTCCCCGGTCTGCTGCAGACCGAGGAGTACGCCCGTGCCGTCATCCGGCTCGGGCACCCCAGGGCGTCCGGGGTCGAGGTCGAGCGCCGGGTCGCGCTGCGCATGGAGCGCCAGCACCTGCTGCACGGGGCCAACCCGCCGAGGCTGTGGGCGGTGGTGGACGAGGCGGCGTTGCGCCGCCCGCTGGGTGGCGCGGAGGTGATGTCGCGCCAGCTGGAGCGGCTCATCGAGGCGGCCGCGCTGCCCAACGTGACGTTGCAGGTCGCGCCGTTCAGCGTCGGCGGTCTGGCCACCGCGGGCGGTCCGGTGACGATCCTGCGTTTCCTCGAACCGGACCTGCCCGACATCGTCTACCTGGAGCAGCTCACCAGCTCGCTGTACCTGGACAAGCAGGACGACGTCGACAACTACCTGGCCGTGATGGACCGCCTCAGCGCCGAGGCCGAGCCGCCGGTCCGCACGCCGGAATTCCTCGGGGACTTCCTCAAGCAGCTGTCGTGAGCCGACGCGGACGCCCCCCGGGCCGGCCCTGCCGGCCCGGGACCGTCGCGTGACTCAGGCCTTGCGGCCGACCCCGCCGAACTCGATCCACTCCTGCGTGGCCTGACGGGGGGCCAGATCGGTGTCGGGGCGCCACGTGGACACCTCGACGAGTCCCGGCTCGAGGATCTCCAGGCCGTCGAGGAAGCGGTGGACGTCTGCCTCCTGACGCACCCGGCCCCAGTTGCCCTGGGTGCTGGCGTCCATGAACTCGGTGACGAAGTCGCGCACCGACTTGTCCTCGCTGACCAGCTGGCACACCACGAGGAAGCTGCCCGGCGCCAGTCGCTCCGCGACGCGCCTGACCAGGGCCGCGGGGTCGTCCTCGTCGGGGATGCAGTGCATCACCGAGACGAACAGGGCCGCCACCGGCCGGCCGAAGTCGATCAGCCGCTCCACCTCCGGGTTGCCGAAGATGCCGTCGGTGTCACGGAAGTCGGCCTGGATGACGGCCGTGTTCTCGTTCTCCTCCAGCAGCGCGCGGCCGTGCGCCAGCACGATCGGGTCGTTGTCGACGTAGACCACGCGCGCGGCCGGGTCGACGCGCTGGGCGACCTGGTGGACGTTGTCCTGCGTCGGCAGGCCGGACCCGTGGTCCAGGAACTGGCGTATCCCGTACTCGCGGGCGAGCACGCCCACGACGCGCTGCAGGAACCTGCGGTTGTTGACCGCGAGCTCCTTCGTGCTCGGGACGACCTTGAGCAGCTCCTCGGAGGCCTCGCGGTCGACGGCGTAGTTGTCCTTGCCGCCGAGCAGGAAGTCGTACATCCGGGCGACGCTGGGAATCCCGGTGTCGATCGCGGTCGGCAGCGGCTCTCGCTCCTGGCTCATCCGGTCCCTCACAGTCCTGCCCACGCCCTGGACGCGGGGTGATCGCGGAGCCCCCATTCTAGGCTCAAGTCACCCTGTTGCCCTGCGCTTTCACCCAGGGGAAGTGAATTGATCGCCACCCCGTCCGGCTCCTGAAACACCATCAGTCACCACGGAAACGGACCAATCCCCCCCCGCTTCCGGGACCCGTCGGTACGCTGGGGCGGTCTCGCCGCCCTCCAGGAAGAGGACCGACCCCATGGAGCTCGTCTTCGCCGGCCGCGTGATCGAGTGGCGCGGGCCCGCGCCGTACTACTTCGCGGCCGTGCCGGACGAGGAGTGCGCCCACATCCGCGAGGTCGCCGCGATGGCCACCTACGGCTGGGGCGTCATCCCGGTGGAGGCCCGCATCGGCGACACCGCCTTCACGACTTCGCTCTTCCCCAAGGACGGCGGCTACCTGCTGCCGCTGAAGGCCGCCGTGCGCCGGCCCCAGGGCATCACCGCCGGGGACGACGTGACCGTGGAGATGACGGTCCGTCTCTGACGTCCCCCGGGCGAGTCCCTCCAGCGGGGCGCCCGAGGGACGAGCCCCGTCCGCCTGTCGTCCGGCCGATCATGTGACTACTCGGCGTCCGGGTCGTTGGTGTGGACATGGGGCGGGGTGATGAGCGATGCCGAGTGGGAACGGATGCGGTCGTTCCTGCCGGTGAGCAATAGGCGCTGTGGCCGGTGGAGGGATCACCGGCACGGGACTTTGCACCGGGTGCGGACCGGTGTGCAGCGGCGTGACCTGCCGGAACGGTTCGGGCCGTGGAAGACGGTGGTCATCTGGCTTCGGACCTGATGATCCGGGGCGCGGTCGAGACCGCTCTCGGCCTGTCTCTGTCGCCCACACGACGCTGGGCGCTCGTTCCTGTCCAAGACCTCGGCGTCGGCCGCCCGAGCTCACTCGGCCCGCAACTGTTGACCTCTTCGCCCAACCATGTCTGCATCTGTCGTCTAGCGCTGTTGCCTGCTCTCAAGCCAAGCGATGACTTCACTTCGGAACTCCCGGTCTTTGGCGTTCCTGGCGAGGCACTCCAACTCCCGGAGGACCCCTGGAGAGCCGGCGGGATCACGCACCGCGTACACGGCCGCACCCGTTTCGTACGTGTCGGCCAGGAGCCAGACGCTGTTGTCCAGGGCCAGCATGGCGAAGCCGGGGTGGCCGGCGCGGACGCCGAGGAACGTCGCCGCGCCGGCCCCCATGATGTCCCACCGTTCCAGCAGGCGGACCCGGTGCCAGACACGCATCGTGCGTCGCCGGCGGGCTTCCTCGGCGGTCCGGGTTCCCCTGGGCAGCTCGAGGAGGATTCGCGATTGTCGTCGATCAGGCCGGAGGACGTGGCGAGTTCGTACCAGGCCTTGTTGAGCCGCTCCACGAATCGAGGATCGTCGTAATCGACCAGGCAGAACCCGAAAACCCGCTCTCGTTCGTACCCGAGGACATCAGGTATCGCCGAGCCCGGGACCGCGTCGGGTATCACCTCGAGCCCGGCTCGCAGCAGCGGTCCGATCACCTTGCGGTACCTCTCCTGCCGGCCCAACCCGTCCCCCTGCCCCACGACCTGCTTGGCTTGATCCTTCCGCACTCAGCCTATGGCCAAGATCGCCCGGACAAATCCTACGGACACGTCAAAGCCCCAGTCGGAGATGAGGCTCCGGACTGCGCCTCATCTGGGCGCTCGGCACCGCCGCCCGTGGCACGTGTTGGCGGATCTGGGGGAGCTGGCGTCTGGTGTGGCCGGTGCCCCTCCACGCGAACTACGGTCTGGACACGGGTGTTGCTGGGGCGTTGGCGGTCTGGCGGTCACGTTCACGCCGACCGCTTCGGCGAGGCGGCCGGCCTCGGGGCACAGAGCGCGCGGGGCCTTGCGCCACAGGTCGGCGGCCACGACGCGTGCTGACGAGGTGTAGCGAACCGCGGAGTACCAGCGCCTGCTGAGCCAGTGGGCCGAGGAGACGAAGGTTGCTTGACCAGTCACCTCTGACCGGAGCGGCGTAAGGCCCGACACCTCCGTCTGGCCGGTCCTTTACGTTCGAGGCCGGTAGCGCTAGCGCTTTCCAAAGCCAGAGATATCCTGAGGTTGAAGCGCGCTACGGCGGAGCACCCTAGCCGCTACGACCATGAGCAATCTATTTCACGCGTCAACTTCTCAGCACGCCAATCGCCCCCGGAGCGCGGAGAGTAGCGCAAACGCGCTTATGCCCACACCCCACGGATGGGAACTCCTTAGCTCAGCTGATGAGGTTTGACGACCGGACCTCGCCGAGGGTGGGTCATCATGCGCAATCGGAAAACGCTTGTAGCTACCGCAGCAACGTTGACTCTCATGGGAAGTTTGCCTGCGGCATCAGCCGCAACAGCGCCGCGTACCGCCGAAGTTCCCACAGTTGGGACCTCGCCCAAGCTACTGCCAGCAGCGACACTCAGCAATGCAAAGCTGGTCGTGCGGTGGGACGGCAGTGTCTTCATTCTGACGGTCACGTGGAAAATCAGCTACACAGCTGCGAACATCGCGGATCAAACCACGTACCAGACTTGCTCAACCATTTGGGAGCAAGACGACTTCTCTGATGACGTCCTCGCGCAGGGCTGCCCGAAGGCAGTCTCCCTCAAGCCGCGAGCCCAGGGACACAAAATGGAGCAAGTATTCAGAATGAACAGCGCAGCAATTAACACCGAGATCGGAGACGAGGAAGTCTACGCCTCGGCTCATCTCATCAACACCAAAACCGGGCAGGTACTCAAGGTGAGGTCCCTCTCCCGAAGTGTCGATGACTAGAACCCCGTCCGCAGTCCATGCGCCTCAGCGTTCCAATGCTTCACGCAGATCCTGACCACGGTAGGTCGAACGCGTGGAAGTCCGTAACGTGAACTTGTCCGAGGCGCTGGTGGACGCCCGCCCCTGCTCGTGGGGTTGGCGAGGTCCGTGAACAGCAGGACCTCGCCGCGCCTTCGCGGAGCGCGGCACGGCTCACCTCGGCCGTCACCGCACCCGCGTACCCGCGGCCGCGCGCATGACCGGGGGTGTAGACGGGGCCCACCTGCATCTGGCCCGCGACCAGCGGCGTCACCCCTGCCATGGACACCGGCGTGCCGTCCGGAAGTTCCCAGAACGTGAAGCGCCGACCGCCGGCTTCCCCGGTTGGCGGTTCACGCAGTGGAGCAAGGCCCCGGTGTCGGCCAAGCCGCACCGCCTGGTGCTCGATGGACTCGGCTGGCGTGGGGATCTGGACTGGAGTCGGTGCGCGGTCGACTCAGTGAACATGCGGGCCTCGAAAGGGGGGACCTGACAGGCCCGAATCCTGTCGACCGGGGTTAGAAGGGCTCGAAGATCCACTTGATCACCGAAGGTTCCGGTCTGCCCGTCTCCATCGGGGTCTCAGCAGCGAAACACCCACGAGAGCCAGGCCCTGATTCCCCTGATCCGCGGCATACCGTCGATCCGCTCACGCCGTGGTCCGCGTCGGCGCAGACCCACGAAACTCCACGCGGACAGAGCCTACGACTACGCAGACCTGCGGAGATGGCTACGGCAACGTGGCATTGCCCACCACATCGCCCGCACCCTCATCTGCCAGCGCAGGCTCATGCCCACCCGGAACGGCAAGGCTCAGGTGTTGGCGGCGCCATAGTGCAGGACGTTGCCTTGTGGAAGCAGGTATCCGATGTCCCGTCTCTGCGGCAACCTTCCTGCCAGCGTCGATACGTCGGTGCAACCAGAGACGTCGAAGCCGATGACTGCCAGGTCGAAGGAGGCGCTCTGGAAGGTTTCGGTCCCGATGGCAGCTAGCCATTCGTCCATTATGTCGGACCTGAAGAACGGACGACCGTCCCAGTACGCAAGACCCGCGTGACCCAACGCGCCGACGGGGACATAGAAGTCCAGCCAGTCGCCGGTTTCGTCACCGCCGCGGATCGCCACACAGCCACACACAACCAGTTGGCCCGTCGGTAGACGGACCTGACCGTGGAGGTGGCCGAACTCGGTCAATGAGCCAACCGTGCACGGCACGGGATCCTGTTCCTCAGGTTCACGGTCTCTCTGCCCGAAGCACCCGTGGACGTCTGCGGCGGACCACAGAGCACGCAGGACTGCCTCAAGCCGGGCATCATCACTCGATCCAACCTCAATGGCCGGCTCGTAGTAGCCATCGGACCAATTGGTCTGGTCCCTGAAAGCGGCAGGACTCGTCATGGCGTGATCATGCGACAGAGCCCGCTCCCATGCCACCCGCATTCAAGCACGCGGCCAGGCCAATTGAGATGACCTCTCAGTATGGCCACATGCCGAGCCCATTGGCCCCGTGGCCCCGTTGACGGCCGCCCCATCAACTCCCTGGCGAGCCGTCACTTCGAGCGAGCATCGAGCGAGCAGACGATCTTCGATAGAGGTGCCCCCGGATTCCTGGAGCGGCAGGAGCCAGGTCCTCCCAGGTCCGAGGGCTTCGGCCGCGCCGTCGTCTGCAGGGGCGGCAGGATTTGAACCTGCGGCGTGCGGGTTTGGAGTCCGCTGCTCTGGCCGGGCTGAGCTACGCCCCTTCGGTGGCTCCACCTTGGCACGTACGGCGACGGACGGGCCACGCATTTTCCGGGGCGGCTGTCAGACTCGTGCCCGTGGAGGAAGCCATCCCGCTCGGGCGGGGCGATGTGCACTGGGTGTTCCCCGATCCGGAGGCCGCCGGCGCCGTACGCGCGGCACTGGCCGAGGCCGATGAGCACGTCCGCCGACTGGCCCGGCACCTCGGCGTCGAGGCCGGTCGCACCGGCGGTGGCCTGGAGTTCCACCGCGTCGACGGCTTCACGCTCGCAGGGGTCTTCGGCTCCGTCGAGGTACCCGAGGTCTCCTTCCACGCGCGGCTGTACATCCCGAGGCGCTGCCTCTGGGATCGGCGCCAGGGTCCGCCGTGGGAGGTCGAGGCGGAGGTCGGGGTGCCGTGCGAGCGCGAGCCGGACTGCGGCGGGCACACCGTCGCCGAGACCTCGCGCTCCCACCATTCCCCCCTCGACTCGGCGCGCGGCCTGGCCGGGGCCACGACGTGGCTCCTCGCGCACGGCCTGAGCCGGCCACCGGGCGCGTGGCGCTCCCGCGACCCCGGATGCCCCGCCTACCCGGCACGTTGAGAACGCAGCCCCGGACACTCCCAGGGCCGCGACACCTCAGCGCTTGAAGTACTCCGACATCAGGCGGCCGACCCATTCGGGCTGCTCGACGTTCTCCGGGCGGAACTCCCGCATCGTCGGCTTCAGGTCGATGACCGGGGTGCCCGAGACCGCGTCGAGGCCCACCACCGTCAGTTCGCGGCCGCGGACGGACTCGATGGCGCAGGACGTCACCCCGATGCGGTTCGGTCTGCGGGGGCCGCGCCCGGCGAAGACACCGACGGGCGGGAGGTCGGAACGGCCGCGGTAGGGGCGGGGTTCGCGGTGGTCGTCGCCGTCCTCCGGGAAGCGGTCGAAGACGAAGAGGACGTCCACGTGCGAGAAGCCCTCCAGGCCCTGGAGGCATGACTCGCCGAAGCGCTCGTCGACGGTGATGGTGCTGCGAACGGCACCCCAGTTGTCGGTGTGCTGCACGTCCGTCCGGTCGTTGCTGACCGTGCCTATCGGTGTGATCTCGAAGCTCGGCATGGCCCGAGGCTATCCGCGCCGCGCCCCGCCCGCGCCGCCGTCGCGACGACCGACCGGGCCCGGCCGGGCATCCGGACCGCAGGGGGGAGATCCCGGTGTGCCAGGATCTGCTGCCGTGACGGAAGACGATCCTCTCGCGGGCCTGGACGACGTGCCCTGGGCCCGGTTGCGGCACTCCTACGGCGCGGCGGACGACGTCCCCGGACACCTCCGGGCCATGCAGACGGGGGTGTGGGAGGGCCCGTACCCGCCACATGTGCTGCTCGCCGGCCACATCGTGCACCAGGGCACGCGATCGCAGGCCGCGGTGCACACCGTTCCGTTCCTCGTGCGGATGGCGCTCGACCCGAGGATCACGGACAGGCACCGGATCGTCGGACTGCTGGGCGCCATCGCGATCGGACTGGACAACAACCACCTGCCGAACGGGTACGACCCCGCGGAGGACCGCGCCGAACTGGAGGACCTGCGCGGCGAGGCCGACAACTGGGCCCGTTGGATCGGCAAGGCGGCTGACGATGAGCAGCGCCAGGACCGTGCGGAGACCTGGGAGCACATCCTCACCGCCGCCGAATCGGTGGTGCGCTGCTACGACGCCGTCCGGGAAGCGCTTCCCCCGCTCTCCGTCCTGCTCGCCTCCGACAGCCCCGAACTGCGGGCCGAGACGGCGAACCTGCTGGCGTGGTTCCCCGAGTCCGCCGCCACGTCGGTACCGCTCCTGAAGGCGTTCGTCGCCGATGAACGCTCACCAGGAGCGGCGGCGACGGGCCTGGTCGCCCTCGGACTGCTCGGCGAGCCCGCGGCCGTCCCCTTCATCGGGCGCCACCTGGACAGCCCGGTCGCCGAGCTGCGCTGGGCCTCCGCCTTCGCGCTGACCCGGTTCGGCATCGCCGGCCCGGACGTGGTCGACACACTGACGGAGGCCGTCGCCCGGCCGCCCGGGAAGACCGGGACCATGTCGTTCCTGAGCGGCTCCTACATCGGCCTCGCGACGATGGCCCTGGCCGAAGCGTCCGGAACGTCCGAGGCCCCGTCGCTCCGGGCGGTCGATGCCATGCTGACCGGCCTGGCCGGCTGCACGGGCCGCGAAGGGTTCCACGACAGGTACTACACGGCGCAGACGCTGTTCACCCTGGTCTTCCCGGGTGATCCCGCCGAACCGCCGCAGTGCTTCGGCGACCTGAGCGAGGCGCAGCAACGTGTCGTGCGCTTCGTCGCCGAGCAGGAGGAGGGGGCGTGGCCGGACGGTGCGACGGACGCGCTCCGCCGATGGAAGGTGCCGACCGGACCCTCCGAACTGCGCCTCTACGCGGGGGTCGTCCGGCCCGGCCTGTAGACCGACGGCAGGCAGCCTCCGCACGGACCGGACCGGAGGCCGCCTCTTCCACCCGGCAGAGGCGGCTCCGTTCGGCGGGCCCCGGGGTCAGTCGCTCACCCACGCGCCTCCGGCCCGTGTGGGCGGGACGACGCAGAAGGTGAAGTCCTCCCGGACCCTGGCGTCCACGGCGCCCGGCAGGCGCAGCAGCCCGGACGCGGCCATGCCCCGCACGGTGGACCGGCTCAGGCCGAAGCCGGCCGTGAGGAGCCTCTCGACCCGGATGGGCGCGGGAAGTTCGAACCTGACGAAGACCTCGAGCGGCACCGGGCGTTCAGGGTCGGTCTCGTGGAACGGCATGTCGGTCTCCAGCTCCCATGTGCCGCTCCAGTCGAGCCGGTACGAGGCCCTGCCGGCCGGCGCCCCGTCCATCACCAGTCGGCGCACCATGGCCGGGTCGTTGTTCTCGAACATCAGCAGCCGCTCGCTGTCGAGCGCCTGCACGTGGACACGCTCGTGGACGGGGATCTTCGACGTACGGCCGCACAGCTCGCAGCAGATCAGCAACCAGACGTCGAGGAGTTTGCCGTTGGCGTTCACGCGGATCTTCCCGGTGGGACGGTGACGCGTGGACCTGCACGAGACGCACGCCTTGACGACGGCGGGCAGACCGAGTTCCCGGACCACCCACAGGGCTTTCCGGTCGATGTCGACGTCGACGACGCCTCCGGCGTCAGTGGGCACACGGGTACTGCGGATACGGGATCGACTCATGGCTTCGGCGGGCTCCAGGGCATGCGCGGGAGGCATCGCGCTTCGCCGTGCGGCGTTGGGGGATGCCTTCCGGAATCAGTGGCGTACGGCCGGCGCCGCGGAACGCGGCACGCCGGCCGGCGCGACGTCGTGGATCACGTCGCGTGAAGAAGCCCGCGGGCCGCGTCGGTCACGCGGTGCGGGCTTCGAGCGGTATGGCGGAGCGGGACGGGGAGTGACTCGACCCGTCCTCGTTCCGCACATGCGCCACTGGTCACAGATCCATGCCGGAGATGATGGGCGATGGACGGGCGGTCGGGCAACGGGTTTTCCGGGAGGCGTGGGGGCCGGGGTCGTCGCCCCGTCCTGGTGGGTGGCGGGACGGCACCGGCCACCCCACGCCCCGGCCGGGCAGGCCCACTTGTGGGGTCGACGGGGCGGCCCGTACCGTCCCGACGTGCCGGCCCGGCACATCAGGACGACGCTTGCGGTCACCCGGCTGACGCGGGAGAAGCGATGAGGCCGATCGACTACGACAGGGAGCAGTACCGGGACTACGCGCGCGGCCGCGCCCTGTCCGCGCACCAACTGCGGGTGTGGACCGACGCCTTCGAGGCCGCGCTGCCCGAACGGCGCCCCTTGGCGGGGCTGGACGTGGGCTCGGGGACCGGCAGGTTCACCCCGGCGCTGGCACGGACGTTCGGGCCGGTCGTCGGCGTCGAGCCGTCCGTCCGGATGCGCGAGGTCGCGCGGACCCGGTCCGGGCATCCCGGCGTGCGGTATCTGGCCGGCAGCGCGGAGGAGATGCCCGTCCCGTCCGGGAGCGCCGACTACGCCCTGATGTTCCTCTCCTGGCACCACGTCCGGGACAAGCCCCGGGCGGTCCGGGAACTGGCCAGGGTGCTCAGGCCCGGCGGTCGGCTGCTGCTGCGCGGGAACTTCAGCGACCACCATCCCCGGCCCTGGTGGCTGGAGCACTTCCCTCGCGGCTACGAGGCCGACGCCGCGATCTTCCAGCCGCTGCACGAGGTCATCGCGATGTTCACCACGGCCGGCTGGAAGGTCGTCGGCTACCGCACGGTCACCGAGCCCTCCCCGGGCACCCGCGGCGAGGTGCTGGAACGGCTGCGCCTGCGCACCCTCTCGTTCTTCGCCCAGCTGACCCCCGAGGAGGTGGAGACCGGCTTCGGTCGCCTCGAACAGGCCGTCGCCGCGGATCCCGACGCGCCGTCGCCCGTGTTCGCAGAACCGCTGCTCACGCTCGAACCGCGCTGACGGGGTCCCCCGCGCCGTGGGGAACCGGGACGCCTCGTGGGGGGCGACGGCTCGCGGGAGGTCCGACGGGGCGGCGCGGGCGCGGGCCGTACGGCGGGCGGGGTGGTCACGGGGTGCGTAGGGTGGGGGGCGCCGGGACGGCCGGGCCGACGGGAGGCTGGGATGAGCGCACGGGGCACGGACACCTACACCGACGGCAACGCGCTGGCGGGACCGCTCCGGGAGATCTTCGCGGTGGACATGACGGCCGCCGAGGGCCGCTGCACGGGCTGCGGGCTCACCGGGCCGGTGGCGGGCCTGCGCGTCTACGACCACGCCCCGGGGCTGGTCGCGCGCTGTCCCGGCTGCGACACCGTGGTCCTGCGGCTGGTCCGCGGGCCGTCCGCCGCGTGGCTGGACCTGCGGGGCTCGGTGAGCATGCGCATCCCGCTCCCCGGGTGACCACGCGGGGCACGTCGTGGCGCGTTCCGTCCGCCGCACGTGTCTTGGCTCTTCGCGCCGGGTGCCCGACACTGTGCCGATGACGACGCGAGCGCGGTGGGAGACCCTGCTGGACCGGCTGGCGGTGGACGAGCTGATCAGCGGTTACGCCGCGGCCGTCGACGACGGCGACTGGGCGGCGTACGTCGCGCTGTTCACCGCGGACGGCCGGGCCGACTACACCTCCGCGGGCGGCATCGCCGGTCCCGCCGTCGAGGTCGCGGACTGGCTCGCCTCGACGATGCGGCTGTTCCCCGTGCGCCAGCACCTGATCGTCAACCGCCGGATCACCCTGGCCCCGCCGTCGGCCGGGACGGAGGCCGGGACAGAGGCGGAGGCGGAGGCGGACTACGTCAACCCCATGCGGCTCGCGGGCCCGGGGACGAAGTCGACCGCCCCCGATTTCGTGTGCGGCGGCCGTTACACCTTCGGCCTGCGCCACACCCCGTCGGGCTGGCGCGTCCACGCCGTGGTCGTCCGGGAGAAGTGGCGTTCCTGAAGACGCGGGAAGCCGCGGGCAGGCAGGGCCGCGGACGCGGGTGTATCCAAGAGTCATGGACGTTGCACGACGCCTCGAGCAGTGGGGGCGGTCGTGGCGGCCCGGGCACCTGCTGGTGGCCGCCATGCTCGTGCTGGTCCTGCTGGTCACCGTCGTCGACGTCATGGCCCCGCCCGAGGTCCATCTGGGCCCGTTCCTGGTGGCGGCCCCCGCGATCACCGCGTCGTTCGCGGGGGTCCGGACGACCATGGTCGTCGGCGGGGTCGCGGTCGCCGCGCAGATCGTCGTGGCCGGGTTGCGCACGACGCCGCTGGACCTCAACCACTCGGCGCAGATCGCCGTCCTCGCCCTGATGTCGGTGCTGGCGACGTTCTTCGCGCATCTGCGGGTCACGCACGAGCGGCAGGTGACGCGGCTGCGATCGGTGGCCGAGACCGCACAACGGGTGCTGCTGCGTCCCATCCCCGGGCGCATCGGACCGCTGCGCATCGCCTCGGTGTACCTGGCCGCGGAGGAGGAGGCGCAGATCGGCGGGGACCTGTACGCGGCGGTGCGGACGGACTCCGGGACCCGGGTGATCGTGGGGGACGTCCGCGGCAAGGGCATGGAGGCGGTGAACGAGGCCGCGCTGACCCTCGGCGCCTTCCGGGCCGTGGCCCATCGGCAGGCGGAGTTGCCGGCCCTCGTGCTGTGGCTGGAGCAGGCCCTCTCCTCGGAGCTCACCGATCCCGCAGAGGAGGCCGCTCCCGCCGGGGACGAGGCGGAGTCGTTCGTCACCGCGGTCGTCGCCGACATCCCGGACGACGATCCGGTGGTCCACGTCGTCACCTGCGGTCATCCCCCTCCGCTGCTGCTGCGCGACGGCGGGGTGAGCTCGCTGGACATGCCCGCGCCGGCCCCGCCGCTGGGGCTCACGCAGTTCGCCGGCGGGGACGGCGGCGAGCCCACGGTGCGCACGTTCGCCTTCCAGCCGGGCGACACCCTGCTGCTGTACACCGACGGGGTCGTCGAAGCGCGCGACGTGTCCGGGACGTTCTACCCCCTCACCGGGCACCTGGCGGGACAGCCGCCCGGCGATCCCGAGGCGCTGGTGGAGCGCCTGTGCGCCGACCTCCTCGCGCACGCGGGCGGCTGCCTCGGCGACGACGCGGCCGTCCTGGCGATCAGCCGGGCGCCCGCCCTGGTGCCGGCGACGGGACGTGCGGGCGGTGGCCCGCGCCCGGCGCCACCGCCGCCTCCTCAGCAGGCGGCGCCGCCGAGTTGACCGACACGGGGTGGCGGTCACCCGCATTCCGGGGGGGCGCTCGGGGTATCCGGTCTGTGACACGGGGAGACCACGACCGGAATGACCACAGGAGGGGGAAGTCGGTGGCTCGATGGGCGGTGCGCGGGCGTGCGCCGGAACGAACGGAAGAGGTGCGGCGGTCACCACTGGCCGCGCTCGTCCGATGGGCGGCGATGGCGCTGGCGTTCGTGGCGATGGTGGCGTTCGGGGCGGTGCTGGCCCGGGCGACGCTCGCGCCGTCGTACGCCTCCGAAGGGCTCGCGCACGCGAACCTGCAGCCGGGTGCCTCGCTGCGGCAGTACTACGAGCGGTACACGGTGGCCGGTGCGGTGCGGCAGGTCGGCGGGAACGTGCTGCTGGGCATGCCCTTCGGCGTGCTGCTGCCGGTGCTGGCCCCGAAGGCGCGCGGGGCACTGCGCGTGGTGGTGACGACCGGCCTGGTGATGGTCCTCGTGGAGCTCGCGCAGGGAGCGGTGGTGCAGGGGCGCGCCTTCGACGTCGACGACGTGATCATGAACACCGCGGGAGCGCTGCTGGGCTACCTGCTCTTCGGGCGGCGTCTCGGCCGGGCCGTGCACGCCGTCCGCCCGGCGGCCACCGCCGGGGCCCCGGCAGCGAAGACCGCGGGCGACGGCAGGACGTCGAGGATCACGAGGGGGTTCCGGGGCCGCCGGGCCGGCACGGACGGGACGTCCGGGAAGACCGGCGGGAGCGGGCGGACCGCGCGGGCCGGCAAGCGGACCAAGGCCGCGGAGCCGGCCCCGCGCAAGCCGTTGCTGTCCTTCGGGACGGTGCGCCGCAAGGCCGCCCGGCGCTCCTGAACGGCAGCCGGGACCCGGGCCCCGGGCCCCGGCCTGACGCCCGACGCCCGGCCCCCTGGCGCTCCGCCGCTGGTACGTCCCTGACCAGCGGCGGAGCCGCATGGAGTTCGTCACATCGGGACCGCAAAAGCTTTCCCCTGGGCACGACACTTTGTTACACAGAGTGGATTCATCCCCGATTGCCCCGGGAGCGGGCGACATGAACGACGACGACACCCCGGACCGCCTCCACGCGTTCGAGCTGGACTTCACCGACCACGAGACCCGCCGCCGGGCCGAGGTCCTCGCCGCCCTCGGCGACGACTGGGACCCGGTGGCCGTACTCCGCGAGGAGGACGCGGCGTACCGGCTGCTCTACTCCGGCCTCGACGAGGAGCAGGAGGCGGTGTACCGCACGCTCGTCGCCGCCGGTGTGCTGCCGCCCCGCGAGACGCCCGGGGAGGACGACGGTGCTGATTCCGATTGACCCCACGGCCGACCCCGGCCGACGGGCGTGGGTCCCCTGCCCGCGCTGCGCGGACCACCGTGAGTGCGCCACCTGCGCCGCGGGCCGCAACTGCCCCGACCACTGGCGGTACTTGCTGTCGAACAAGGGGCCCGTGGTGCATCTGCAGTGCCCCGGCTGCACCCACATGTGGGCCTGGGACTCCGGATTCGGCGCGCAGCACCGCAACGGCGCCTGAACGCCGCTCCGCCCGGGCACTCCCCGGCAGGCGGCGGCCCGGCTGGTGTGCGAGTCTCGGAGTGTGGGCCGCACCCGTCCGCGGGGAGCGACCGCGGACCCCTCCGGGAGGCGATCATGGAAACCGATGCCCTGACGGTCGGGGCCCTGCGAGAACTGCGCGCGACCAGGCCGTATCCGGCGGTGTCGCTGACCATGCCGACGCACCGGCGCGAACCGGACAACGCCCAGGACGCCGTGCGGCTGCGCAATCTCCTCGCCGAGGCCGAGCGCCGGATCGAGCACGACCCCGAGGCGTCCCGCCGGGCCCGGATGGCGATCAAGACCCAGCTCAAGGCGGCCGCCGCCGAGGTCGACCTGCGCTACTCGCTGGACGGGCTCGTCATGTACGCCACCGAGCGGGACCACCAGATCTGGACGCTGCCCCGGGCCGTGCCCGAGCGGGTGGTGCTCAGCGACAGCTTCCTCACCCGCAACCTGGTGGCCGCGAAGGCCAGGGCGCGCCCGTACTGGGTACTCACGGTGGCGGCCGACCGGGCCACCCTCTGGAGCGGCACCGGCCAGGCGCTGCACCCCCAGGAGGCGCAGGGCTTCCCGCTGGAGCCCGATCCCGTGCAGTGGGACCCCGAGCGGCAGGAGCAGGTCGGGGACCACCCGAGCACCTTCCGGGACGAAGAGACGCGGCGCTTCCTGCGGTCCGTCGACAGCGCGCTCGCCTCGCTGCTGGCCACCGAGGACCGGCCGCTGTACGTCGTCGGGCTGCCGGACGCGGTCGCCCTGCTCAAGGAGGTCGGCAACGCCGCCGACGCCGCGGTGGCGGTCGTGCACAAGGGCGGTCTGGCGAACGGCCCCGTGCAGGCCCTGCTCCAGGAACTCGCCCCGGCGCAGCGGGAGTTCGCCGAGCGGGAGGCGGAACGGATCGGCCGCAGGCTGGTGGACGCCCGCAGCCGCAGGACCTTCGCGGCCGGGCTGGACGAGGTGTGGGAGTCCGTGTGCGAGGGCCGCGCCGAACTGGTCGTGGTCGAGGAGGACTTCCAGCGCGCGGTGCGCCTGAGCGAGGGTCACCTCATCCCGGTGGACGGTGACGCGCCCGAGGCGGGCGGCTTCGAGGAGGGCGTCCGCGAGGACATCGTGGACGAACTGGTGGAGAGCGCGCTCGACAAGGGCGCCGAGGTCCACTTCGTGGCGCCGGACAGCCTCGTGGAGCACGACCGGATCGCCGCGGTGCTCCGCTACTGAACCTTCGCGTGGACCTCCGCGCCTCCCGGCCGCTGTTCCGCTGTTCCCGGCCGACGACCGCGGCGCGCGGGCGAGAGCGCCGAGTACGTCACCCGGGTCCGCTGTCGGCGGCGGGCCCGGGTGACCCGTGCCCGCCGCCGGCGGCGACGCGGCCGGGCGGCGGCGGACGGACCGGAGGGCGGGGTCAGGAGGCCTCGACGGCGGCCTTGATCCGCTGACCGAACGCCGGGGCGTCCTTGCGCGCGGCGCTCAGGGCCAGTCCCACCAGCAGCTTCCCGAGGCCGTGCCCCTCCAGGTGGTTGAAGATCCGCACCCGGGTGATGGTCTCGGACACCGCCTCCAGGTCGTAACCGCCTTCCGCGGTGACCAGGTTCTTCGACTGCTCGGTCCAGCGGATCCGGTGGGGCGGGTCGAACTCGGTGATGCGGAACTCCCGGCGGGACTTCATCCCGGCGTCCTTCACGGTGCTGGTGAACACCGTGCCGACCGCGGTCGGCGCGTCCGGCGTACGCACGATCTCCTGGACGCGGGGGCTGAACTCGGGGTCGTTGCGCCCGTCCGCGAGGAAGGCGAAGACCTCCGCCACGGGTCGCCCGACCTCGACGACCGCCTCGAACTGACCGCCCATGCCGCTCCTTGATGGCTCGATGGATCGCCGGCTCCGGCGACGCAGCCACGATAGAGCCGTTCCCCGCCCCCGGCACCCGGGCGCGTTCCGCATCCTCGCCGCGAACGGTGAGCACCGCGGCTCCCCCGCACGTATGGAAGGCCGGGTCCCCGCTCGGGACCAGCGGCAGCGGATGCCGGTGACTGCAGGTACGGAAGCGGATATTGGGGGCACGGTGAGGCGCAAACGGCGTCAGGTGCAGCGCGCGCTGCGGCTCGTGGCCGTCGCGGGAGTCGTCTGCGGCGGAGTGTTGATGTCGCAGGCCTTCGGGGCGGCCCCCGACGGCACGCGGACCGGAGGCGGCAGCCAGGTGCTGGACGCCCCGGACGGCGCGCGGGGCGCGACGGACGCGGCGGGCCTCGCCAGGGACCTGGCGGCGCGCCTCGGCGAGGCCCGGACGGGCGGGAGCTGGGTGGACGACCAGGGCCGCCCGGTGGTCGCCGTGACCGACCAGGCGACCGCGGCCGAGGTCGCCGAGGCGGGCGCCCGGGCGGAGGTCGTCCGCTACAGCACGCGCGACCTGCGGGACGCGGCCGGCGAACTGGGCGAGGCGCCGCGCGTGCCCGGCACGGCCTGGTCGGTCGACCCGGTCTCCAACGAGGTCCTCGTGCTGGCCGACAGCACGGTCTCCGCCGAGGAGTGGGCGCGGCTGAAGTCCGTGGCGGACGGCATCGGCGGGCAGGTGCGCATGGAACGCACCGAGGCGTCCTTCACGACCAGGACCGCGGGGGCCGCGCCGATCCTGACCCGGGGCAGCCGCTGCTCCGCGGGCTTCAACGTCACCAACGGGACGACCGACTTCATCCTGACGGCCGGTCACTGCGGCCCGCCGGGCACCGGCTGGTTCGCCGACAACCAGGGCACCAAGCCCGTCGGCACCACCGTCTCGACCTCCTTCCCCGGCGGCGACTTCTCCCTCGTGCAGTACCAGAACGACGGCTCGGACCACAGCAGCGTGGTCGGGGTGGGCGCAGGCCGCGTGGTACGGATCACGGGCGCCGCCGACCCGTTCGTGGGGCAGGAGGTCTTCCGCAGCGGCAGCACCTCGGGGCTGCACTCCGGTCAGGTCACCGGGCTGAACGCGACGGTCAACTACCCCGAGGGGACGGTCGGCGGTCTCATACAGACCTCCGTGTGCGCCGAGCCCGGCGACAGCGGCGGCCCGCTCTTCGCGCAGGGCTTCGCGCTGGGGATCACCTCGGGCGGCAGCGGTGACTGCACCGCCGGCGGCATCACCTTCTTCCAGCCGGTGACCTCGGCGATGGCGGCGCTCGGTGTGAACCTGCCGCGCGCCGCGGACAGCGGCGACGCGGCGACGCCGGCCGTCGGCGGCGGGACTCCGGACGGCGCGGCGCCGCCCGCCTCCGCCGGTGCGCCCACCCGTGCGGCGGGCGGGGGCGCCGGAGGCGGTACGGGCGGCGCCGGCGGCGGTCAGGGCGGGCAGCAGGCGGCCCCGGGCGTGCCGGCCGCCCCGACGGCTCCGGGCGGCGCGCCGGTGTACCCGGGTACGGCGAGCGATTCGACGTCGCTGGGTGCGATCGGCAGCGGCGGCGGCATCGGCCCCGGACTGCTGATCGTCGCCGTCAGCTGCCTGGCGTTCCTGGCCACACGGTGGATCCGTCCCGCCGCGGGGGCCGGGGGCCACGGCTCGGCGGGCTGGGACTGACCGGCCGCGGCGGGCGGCCCGGGGCGGGGGATCATGGGGGCATGAGCAGTTCACCTCGTGCCCGCTCCTTCGACCGGGCCGCCGGACGGTACGCCGCGAACCGGCCCTCCTACCCGCCGGCCCTCCTCGACGCCGTCGAGGAGCTGGCGGGGCAGCGGCTGAACGGTGCCCTCGTCGCCGACGTGGGCGCGGGCACGGGCATCGCCACGGCGCTGCTGCACGGGCGCGGCGCCCGGGTCGTGGCCGTGGAGCCGGGCGACGGCATGGCCGCGGAGCTGCGCCGCAACCTGCCGGACGTCGGCCTGGTCCGCGGCGACGGCGACCGGCTGCCGCTGGCGTCCGGCACCTTCGACTTCGTGACGTACGCCCAGGCGTGGCACTGGACCGATCCGCGGCGGTCGGTTCCGGAGGCCCTGCGGGTGCTGCGGCCGGGCGGCGCGTTCGCGCTGTGGCGCAACGACCCCGACACCTCGGTGCCGTGGATCGCCGCCGAGCAGGCGCGGCTGCGCGGCTTCTTCGCGGCGCTGTCCCATCCCCGCTCGGGGCGGCTGCCGGACGGGCCGGGGTTCACCGAGCTCCAGGTGCCGTGGTCACGGCGGGTGCCCGTCGAGGTGCACCTGGCGAACATCGGCACCCAGTCGGCGTTCCTGGTGATCGGCGAGGAGCGCGCCCGGGCCTTCCTCGCCGCCGAACGGGAGCGGCTGACCCGGCACTTCCCCGACGGCACGGTGGAGGAGCACTACGTCGTGCACCTGGTCCTCGCGATCCGCTGACGCGGGGCCCGGGCACCGGTCGCCGGAGCCTTGGGTGGCCGCGGCGGGGCGACGGGCCTAGCGTGGGCGCAGGGGCGCCGCGGGCTGCGGCCGCCGGGCAGAGGAGACCGAGGGAGCACGTATGAAGAGCGCGGAACTGCTCGCCGACGCCTTCGGCAGGATCCAGGAAGCCGTGCACGAGGCCGTTGAGGGCGTGCCCCTGGAGGGCCTGCACGCGCGTCCGGACGAGGGCGCGAACTCGATCGCCTGGCTGGTCTGGCACCTGACGCGCATTCAGGACGACCACGTTGCCGATGTCGCGGGCACCGGGCAGCTGTGGACCGACGCCGGCTGGGCCGACCGCTTCGACGTGCCCTTCGCGCCGTACGACACCGGGTACGGCCACCGCCCGAAGGACGTCGCAGCGCTGCGCGTGGACTCGGGCGAGCTGCTGACCGGCTATCACGACGCGGTCTGCGAGCAGACCCTGGGCTATCTGCGGACGCTGCACGAGGCGGACTTCCCCCGCGTCGTCGACACCAGTTGGGATCCGCCGGTGACGCTCGCGGTGCGGCTGGTCAGCGTGGTGTCGGACGACCTGCAGCACGCCGGGCAGGCCGCGTTCCTGCGCGGCTGCGTGGAGCGCGGCGCGCTCTAGCTGTATTGATCACGAGCGTTGTTGACACCTGCGGGGGCTTGATCAAGGCGAAGACCTCCGGTGTGGTGGAGCTGTCTAGGACTGCACCACACGGAG
>NZ_JBVKBW010000039.1:0-38384 GCF_055635295.1 Streptomyces sp. NPDC111520
GCCCGGTTACATTCCGAACCCGGAAGCTAAGCCTTTCAGCGCCGATGGTACTGCAGGGGGGACCCTGTGGGAGAGTAGGACGCCGCCGAACAATCTTTATACGCCCGTCGCCGGAGCCTCTTGAGAGGCCCGGCGGCGGGCTTTTTCATGCCCTGATGTAAGGTCGGGTGGAATCATCGGAGCGTACGTTCAACAGGAGGGGCCCCCGGTGGAGGTCCAGGAGACAAGGGTGCAGACGGATCGCGTCTTCACGATCCCCAACATCCTGAGCATGGCACGGCTGTTGGGCGTGCCCGTGTTCCTGTGGCTCATCCTGTGGCCCGAGTTCGGCGGTCCGAAGGTCGACGGCTGGGCGCTGCTCGTCCTGGCCCTCAGCGGGATCAGCGACTACCTGGACGGGAAGCTCGCACGCCGCTGGAACCAGATCAGCAGCCTCGGCAGGGTGCTCGACCCGGCCGCGGACCGGCTGTACATCGTCTCCACGCTCGTCGGCCTCACGTGGCGCGGGATCCTACCCTGGTGGCTGACGGCCATCCTGGTGGCCAGGGACGCCGTCATGGGCGTGACGATCCTGGTCATGCGTCGGCGCGGCTGGGGTCCGCCGCAGGTCAACTTCATGGGCAAGGCCGCCACCTTCAACCTCATGTACGCCTTCCCCCTGCTGCTGCTGAGCGACGGCGACGGGTGGCTGAACACGCTCGCTGCTATTTTCGGATGGGCGTTCGCCGGATGGGGTACAACGCTGTATTGGTGGGCAGGGATCCTCTACGTGGTCCAGGTCCGCCGACTCGTCAGGGCGGACGCCACGGCCGATTGAGCCCGCGTACCCGGCAGGAGAGCCTCCGGCCGGGTACCCCGCGCGTGACCGGCGGTCCGGGGGACCGCGACGGTCCGCGTGAGAGAGAGCACGGGTGACGTCGGCAAGACAGTCGTCTCTTTGAGGAGGACGCTTCCGACATGAAGGCCGTCGTGATGGCCGGCGGCGAGGGCACGCGCCTTCGCCCGATGACCTCGAGCATGCCCAAGCCGCTGCTGCCGGTCGTGAATCAGCCGATCATGCAGCACGTGCTCAAGCTGCTCAAGCGGCACGGTCTGACCGAGACCGTGGTGACCGTGCAGTTCCTCGCCTCCCTCGTCAAGAACTACTTCGGCGACGGCGAGGAACTCGGCATGGACCTCACCTACGCGAACGAGGAGAAGCCACTCGGCACCGCCGGCAGCGTCAAGAACGCCGAGGACGCACTGAAGGACGATTCGTTCCTGGTGATCTCGGGTGACGCCCTGACCGATTTCGACCTCACCGAGCTGATCAACTTCCACAAGGAGAAGGGCGCGCTGGTCACGGTCTGCCTGACCCGGGTGCCCAACCCGCTGGAGTTCGGCATCACCATCGTCGACGAGGAGGGCAAGGTCGAGCGCTTCCTCGAGAAGCCGACCTGGGGCCAGGTCTTCTCGGACACGGTGAACACCGGCATCTACGTGATGGAGCCCGAGGTCTTCGACTACGTCGAGCCCGACGTGTCCGTGGACTGGTCCGGTGACGTCTTCCCGCAGCTGATGAAGGAAGGCAAGCCCATCTACGGCTACATCGCCGAGGGCTACTGGGAGGACGTCGGCACCCACGAGAGCTACATCAAGGCGCAGGCCGACGTGCTCGAGGGCAAGGTCGACGTCGACCTCGAGGGCTTCGAGATCTCGCCCGGTGTCTGGGTCGCCGAGGGCGCCGAGGTGCACCCGGACGCGACGCTGCGCGGTCCCCTCTACGTCGGTGACTACGCCAAGGTCGAGGCCGGGGCCGAACTGCGCGAACACACGGTGATCGGCTCCAACGTCGTCGTGAAGTCCGGCGCCTTCCTGCACAAGGCCGTCGTCCACGACAACGTCTACATCGGGCCCCAGACCAACCTCCGCGGCTGCGTCATCGGCAAGAACACCGACGTCATGCGTGCGGCGCGGATCGACGACGGCGCGGTCATCGGCGACGAGTGCCTGATCGGCGAGGAGTCGATCATCGCGGGCGACGTCCGGGTGTACCCGTTCAAGACCATCGAGGCGGGCGCCTTCGTCAACACCTCGGTGATCTGGGAGTCCAGGGGCCAGGCGAACCTCTTCGGCGCGCGGGGTGTCTCCGGCATCCTGAACGTGGAGATCACCCCGGAGCTCGCCGTGCGGCTCGCCGGCGCGTACGCGACCACGCTCAAGAAGGGCGCCACCGTCACCACCGCCCGTGACCACTCCCGTGGTGCGCGGGCGCTCAAGCGAGCGGTGATCTCGGCGCTGCAGGCCAGCGCGATCGACGTCCGCGACCTGGAGAACGTGCCGATGCCCGTGGCGCGGCAGCAGACCGCGCGCGGCAGCGCCGGCGGCATCATGATCCGGACGAGTCCCGGTATCCCCGACTCCGTCGACATCATGTTCTTCGACGAGCGCGGCGCCGACCTGTCGGCGGCCGGCCAGCGCAAGCTGGACCGGGTCTTCGCGCGCCAGGAGTACCGGCGTGCGTTCCCCGGCGAGATCGGCGACCTGAACTTCCCGGCGAGCGTCTTCGACTCCTACACCGGCGCGCTGCTGCGGGCCGTGGACACCTCGGGCATCGCCGAGTCCGGGCTGAAGGTCGTGGTCGACGCCGCGAACGGCAGCGCGGGCCTGGTCCTGCCGAGCCTGCTCGGCCGGCTCGGGGTGGACTCGCTGACGATCAACCCCGGTCTCAACGAGGCCCGGCCGACCGAGACCGCCGACAGCCGGCGCGCCGGCCTGGTGCGGCTCGGGGAGATCGTGGCGTCCTCGCGGGCCGCCTTCGGCGTCCGCTTCGACCCGGTGGGCGAGCGGCTGTCGCTGGTGGACGAGCGCGGCAAGATCATCGAGGACGACCGGGCCCTGCTGGTCCTGCTCGACCTGGTCGCCGCCGAGCGCCGCAGCGGCCGGGTGGCGCTCCCCGTGACGACGACCCGCATCGCCGAGCAGGTCGCGGCGTACCACGGCACGCAGGTGGAGTGGACGACGACCTCCCCCGACGACCTCACCCGGGTCGGCCGGCAGGACACCACCATCTTCGGCGGGGACGGCAAGGGCGGCATCATCATCCCGGAGTTCAGCAGCGTCTTCGACGGCGCCGCGGCCTTCGTACGGCTGATCGGCCTGGTGGCACGTACCCAGCTCACCCTGAGCCAGATCGACGCCCGCATCCCCCGTGCCCACGTCCTCAAGCGGGACCTGGCGACGCCGTGGGCGGTCAAGGGCCTGGTCATGCGCCGGGTGGTCGAGGAGGCCGGGGACCGCAACGTCGACACCACCGACGGCGTGCGTGTGGTCGAGGCGGACGGCCGCTGGGTGATGGTGCTGCCCGACCCGGCCGAGGCGGTCACGCACCTGTGGGCGGAGGGCCCGGACGACGCCTCCGCACAGGCGCTGCTCGACGAGTGGTCGGGGATCGTGGACAGCGCGGGCCGCTGACGCGATCGTCTTCGGTCGACGGGCCCCTCCCGACGCGATGAACGGCGCGTCGGGAGGGGCCCGTTCGAGGTCGGTGGCGGGGACGTGCGACGATGTGCGGCATGCCGCAGCAGCACCCCGATCGGAGCAGCGCCCCTGGGAGGGCCGTGACCCGGCGCCCGGACGCCTCCATGTCGCTGCTGACCAACGTCATGGAGCACAGCCTCGACGACGGGTACGCCGAGGCCGCCGCCCGCCGGGGCGCGACCGGTACGTCCCGTCTGCCCGGAACGCTGCGGGGCCGCCTGGTGCTCGCGCTGGGCCTGGTGCTGGCCGCCGTGGTGGTCACCATAGGCGCGGCGCAGACGCAGGTGGCGGCCCCCACGCTGGCCAAGGAGCGGCAGAAGCTCATCGACCGCATCGAGTCCGAGACGCGCACCGCGGACGATCTGCAGAAGAGCGTGGACGAGCTGCGCGACGACGTGGCGGCCAGGCAGCGCCAGGCGCTCAAGGCCCAGGACGGCGACGCGGAGCGCGTGGCGCTGCTCGCCGGGGCCACGCCCGTCACGGGACCGGGGATCCGGCTGGAGGTCGACGACGCCAAGGAGGCCTCGTCGGGCGGCGGCAACGACCCGCGCACGACGAGTGACTTCTCCGACACCGGCCGTGTCCGCGACCGGGACATGCAGCGCGTCGTCAACGGGCTCTGGGCGTCGGGGGCGGAGGCCATCTCCATCAACGGGCAGCGGCTGACGTCGCTGTCGGCCATCCGTGCCGCGGGTGACGCCATACTGGTCGACAACCGGCCGCTGGTACCGCCCTACACGGTCCTTGCGATCGGGGACCCGCAGAAGCTGAGCACGTCCTTCTGGGACAGTGCGGACGGGCAGTATCTGCACGTCCTGCAGGAGAACTACGGGATCCGTACGCGCGTCTCCGAGAAGCAGAGGCTGGAACTGCCCGCGGCTCCTAGCCTGATCATCCGCTCCGCGACCCCGGTCCCGTCGACCGGGCCGTCGGCGGGCGCATCCGGAAATGGGAAGGGTACGCATTGATCGCCGTACTGGGCCTGATCGTTGGAGTGGTGGTGGGCCTGGTGGTCCGCCCCGTCGTGCCGACGGTGGTCGAGCCCTACCTCCCGATCGCCGTGGTCGCCGCGCTCGACGCCGTCTTCGGCGGTCTGCGGGCCATGCTCGACGGGATCTTCGACGACAAGGTCTTCGTGGTCTCCTTCCTGTCCAACGTCGTCGTGGCCGCGCTGATCGTCTTCCTGGGCGACAAGCTGGGGGTGGGTGCGCAGCTCTCCACGGGTGTGGTCGTCGTCCTCGGCATCCGCATCTTCTCCAACGCCGCGGCGATTCGCCGCCATGTCTTCCGGGCGTGACAGCACGATGAGCGACGAGAACGACCAGACCCCGGAGCGACCGGAGCGCCCGGACGCGCCGCGCCCCGGCGCTCCGGGAGGGCCCGGGGAGCCACGCAGGCCGGCGGAGCGCGGCGGACCCGAGCGGCCCGCGGAGCCCTTCCGGCCGCAGCGGCCTCAGCGTCCGGAGCCGCCCGTGGCACGTCCGGAGCTGCCCGCCGCCGCCCCGATGCCGCCCGCCGAGCCGGCGCCGGAGCGGCCCTCCGCGCCGGTCCGGCAGCAACGGCCGAGGGAGCTCGAGGCGTCGGCGCCCACCGCGACGGGCCGGCAGCGGCTCAAGGCCGGGCTGTGGCCGCCGCGGGTGTCCCGGGCCCAGCTGATCGTCGCCCTGCTCCTGTTCGTGCTCGGCCTCGGCCTGGCCATCCAGGTCCGCTCGACCAGTGACACCAGCGCCTTGCGCGGTGCCCGCCAGGAGGACCTGGTGCGCATCCTGGACGAGCTGGACAACCGCTCGCAGCGGCTGGGCGACGAACGCCGGCGCCTGGAGGAGCAGCGCACGGAGCTGGAGAACAGCTCCGACCAGGCCGAGGAGGCCCGCAAGCAGACCGAGCAGAAGGCCGAGCAGCTCGGGGTGCTGGCTGGCACGGTCGCCGTCGAGGGTCCCGGGATCACCCTGACCATCGAGGACCCCGAGGACGCGGTCGAGGCCGACATGCTGCTCGACGCGCTCCAGGAGCTGCGTGCCGCGGGCGCGGAGGCGATCCAGATCAACGACGTGCGGGTCGTGGCCGACACCTACTTCACCCAGGGTTCGGGCGGTGGTGTCCAGATCGACGGGCACAAGGTGAACGCGCCCTACCGCTTCAAGGTCATCGGCAATCCACAGGATCTTGAACCCGCCCTGAACATCCCGGGCGGCGTGGTACAGACTTTGGAGAAGGAGCAGGCCACAGCGGACGTGACGCGATCGGAGAAGATCGTTGTCGACGCCTTGCGGCCGTCGGAGCAGCCTGACTACGCTCAGTCGTCGACCCGGTGATGCGGGGGCGAGTGGGGTATGCGGGGGAGAGCAGGAGAATGCGGGGGGTCGCCGCACCGTTGGGGTGGTGCGTGAGAGAAACTGTGTGTTCGTCGTGACTGAGGGTTCGTCCTGCCCCACGGGCGGGTCTGTGTCGTTCAAGGGGAATCGCCCGTGAAGTTGTTCGGTAAGTGGTTCGGCAAGAGTTCGCGTCCGGCTGGTGACAGCCCCACGGCGCGCCACCGCGCGCCGCGGCACGCGCAGGGGGAGGGACCGGGCGAGGAGCGCCCGCTGTTCCGTGACGAGACCGCTGCTCCGGGCGGTGACATTTCGGGCGGTCCTGGTGCGGTTTCTGTTGACCCTGCGGCTGCGGGGCGCATAGGTTTCCAGCAACCATCAGCCTCTAGCACGGGTGGAGGGTCCTTGCCGGTCTGTACGCGGTGCGGGTTCCAGAACGCGGAAGCGAGCCGCTTCTGCTCCAACTGCGGCGCGCCGCTGCGTGCCGGAGTGCCGTCCGAGCGTGCCTCCGAGACCACGTCCACGATCTCCATCTCGGGGATCGAGGCGTACGAGGCCGAGGCGACGGGACAGACCACGCTGCCGGCGCTGTCCCCGGAGGCCCAGGCCGCCGTCGACGCGCTGCCCCCGGGCTCCGCGCTGCTGGTGGTGCGCCGGGGTCCCAACTCGGGGAGCCGCTTCCTCCTGGACGGTGAGCTCACGACGGCCGGCCGTCACCCGGAGAGCGACATCTTCCTGGACGACGTCACCGTCTCTCGGCGTCACGTGGAGTTCCGGCGTCAGCAGGACGGTTCCTTCACGGTCGCCGACGTCGGCAGCCTCAACGGCACCTACGTCAACCGCGAGCGGATCGACTCGGTGACCCTGTCCAGTGGCGACGAGGTACAGATCGGCAAGTACCGACTGGTCTTCTACGCGAGCCAGTGGGGCGCCTGACCCCCACGAGGGAAGGTTCATGCTTCGTACACCGTCGGGCGGTGCCGGCAACGGCACCGCCACCGCGGACGACCGGCTGCTGAGCATCGGAGCGGTGCTCAACGAGTTGCGGGAGGAGTTCCCCGAGGTCACCATCTCCAAGATCCGCTTCCTGGAGGCGGAGGGGCTGGTGGAGCCGCAGCGCACCCCGTCGGGGTACCGGAAGTTCACCGTCCGGGACGTGGAACGGCTCGGGCACGTCCTGCGCATCCAGCGCGACCACTATCTTCCGCTCAAAGTGATCCGCGAGCACCTCGACGCCCTCGACCGGGGCGAGCCGCTGCCGCTGCCCGCCCCGGCCTCCGGTGAGGCCCGGGAGCTGATCGAGGTCGGTCCGGTGGAGCGGGAGGCACCCGCGGCGCTGCGCATCGGCCGGGAGGAGCTGCTGGCCGCCACGGGCGCCGAAGCGGGCGAACTCGCCCAGTGGGAGGCGTACGGGCTGGTGGAGACCGGTCCTGACGGCGACTACGACGCCGAAACGGTGAACATCGCCAAGATCGTGGCCGATCTGGGCCGTTTCGGGCTCGAACCGCGCCATCTGCGCGCGGTGAAGGCCGCCGCCGATCGTGAGGCCGGCCTGGTGGAGCAGGTGGTCGCGCCGCTGCGCAGGCACCGCAATCCGCAGACCAGGACGCACGCGGAGGCCACCGCGCGGGAGCTGGCGGCGCTGTCGGTACGGCTGCACGCGGCGCTGGTGCAGTCCGCGCTCAGGGTGCGGCTCTTCTGAGCCGACGTGGCCAGGACACGCCCGGTCGGCGGCCGGCCGGGCCGGTCCCGACTACCCAAACCTGCCGGGCACGGCCTAGGGTTGCTGTGTGAACGAGCTCGACGTCGTGGGTGTCCGGGTCGAAATGCCCTCCAACCAGCCGATTGTGCTCCTGCGGGAAGTGGGAGGCGACCGCTACCTGCCCATCTGGATCGGGCCGGGGGAGGCCACCGCCATCGCCTTCGCGCAACAGGGCATGACGCCCGCGCGGCCGCTGACCCATGATCTGTTCAAGGACGTGCTCGAGGCCGTCGGCCAGACGCTGACCGAGGTCCGGATCACCGACCTGCGCGACGGCGTCTTCTACGCCGAGCTGGTGTTCGCCAGCGGCGTGGAGGTGAGCGCGCGTCCCTCGGATGCCATAGCGCTCGCGTTGCGCACCGGAACCCCGATCTACGGGAGCGACGGTGTGCTGGACGACGCCGGCATCGCCATTCCCGACGAGCAGGAGGACGAGGTCGAGAAGTTCCGCGAGTTCCTCGACCAGATCTCGCCCGAGGACTTCGGCACCAGCAGCCAGTGAGGCCCGCCCTGGCCATTCGTGCAGCCTTACCCCCGGTATGGACACGGGAAACCACCTCTGGGGTTGATATCACTCGGCGTGCCGAGCGTGGCGATCGTTGACGCACCCGGAGTGACTGCCTACCGTCGAGAAGGAAAGTCCCGATGGCACGTGCGCGTGCCCTGAGGGGTGCGAAGGGACGGGAGGTCGGCGTGAGAAGCACCGGCGACGGTACGGCCTTTGGCGGCCCGTATCCGATGCGCGGGGCCTTGGCCCGCAACGCCGCGACGCCCCCCGGAGGGGGTTCGGGCGACACCTCGGGACCACCGCCGGACGGGGCCGGCGAGACGTTCGGCTACCGCGGGCCCACCGCCTGCGCGGCGACCGGCATCACCTACCGGCAACTGGACTACTGGGCGCGGACCGGGCTCGTGGAGCCCAGCATCCGGCCCGCGTACGGCTCGGGGACGCAGCGGCTGTACAGCTTCCGGGACGTCGTGGTCCTCAAGATCGTCAAGCGGCTGCTCGACACGGGCGTGTCCCTCCAGAACATCCGCACGGCCGTGCAGCACCTGCGGTCCAGCGCGCCCGCGGAGCTCACCCGGATGACGCTGATGAGCGACGGCGCGACGGTGTACGAGTGCACCTCCCCGGACGAGGTCGTCGACCTCCTCAAGGGCGGTCAGGGGATCTTCGGGATCGCCGTGGGGGTGGTGTGGCGGGACGTCGAGGCCGCCCTGTCCCAACTGCACTCCGAGCGGGTCGACACCGGGGAGACCCTGGTCGGCCACAACCCGGGTGACGAGCTGGCCCGGCGCCGCAACCGCGCGGGCTGACCGGCCGGAACCGGCCGCGCCCACCCGTCCGCCGTACACGTGTACGGCGGATGTCGGACCTGTGGTGCACCATCGGTGACTGTGAGAAGCGCGCCGGTCATCCTCCATCTGGACATGGACGCGTTCTTCGCCGCCGTCGAGCAGGCCGCGAAGCCGAGTCTGCGGGGGAAGCCGGTCATCGTGGGGGGCGTGGGGCCGCGCGGGGTGGTGGCGACCGCGTCGTACGAGGCCCGTGTGTACGGGGTGCACTCGGCGATGGCGATGGCGCACGCCCGGCGGCTGTGCCCGAACGCGGCCTACCTCATGCCGCGCTTCGCCGTCTACCGGCAGATCAGCGACGTCGTCATGGAACTGCTGTCGCGGCTGTCGCCGCTCGTCGAGCCGCTCAGCCTGGACGAGGCCTTCGTCGACCTGGAGGCGGGCGGCATCGCGGACGACCCGCGCGCGGTGGGGGAGCGGCTGCGGGCGGACATCAAGGCGGCGACGGGGCTCACGGGTTCGGTGGGGCTCGCGGGCTCCAAGCTGCTCGCCAAGATCGCCTCGGAGCAGGCCAAGCCGGACGGGCTGGTCGTCATCGAGCCCGGCACCGAGCGGGAACTGCTCGCCCCCATGCAGGTGCGCACGCTCCCCGGCGTGGGTCCCGCGACCGCCGAGCACCTGCGGCGTGCGGGAATCCTCACGGTCGGCGAGGTGGTGGAGGCGGGCGAGGCCGAGCTGGTCCGCCTGCTCGGCAAGGCGCACGGCGCCCATGTGCACGGGATGGCCCTGGGCATCGACGAGCGCCCCGTGGTCGCCGACCGCGAGAGCAAGTCGATCTCGGTCGAGGACACCTTCGACGTCGACCTCACCGACCGGGTGCGCGTCCGGCTGGAGGTGGACCGGCTGACCGACCGCTGCGTGCGCCGGCTGCGCTCCGCGGGCCGCTCGGGCCGCACGGTGGTGCTGAAGGTGCGGCGGTACGACTTCACGACGCTGACCCGTTCGGAGACCCTGCGCGCGCCCACCGACGACCTGTCGGTGGTCCGGGAGACCGCGGCGAGGCTGCTGGAGGCCGTCGACATCACGGGCGGCGTCCGGTTGCTTGGGGTCGGTGTCGCGGGGCTCGCCGACTTCACGCAGGAGGACCTGTTCGCCCAGGCGGCGGAGCGGGAGGAGGAGGCGGCGGGCGAGGAGGCGGGCCCGTCCGAGGGGGCACCGGAGCGGCCCGCGGAGGAAGTCCGGGAGGCGGCGCCCGAGGAGCGGCGCTGGGTGCCGGGCCAGGACGTACGGCACCGCGAGTACGGCGCGGGGTGGGTGCAGGGCAGCGGGGTCGGCAGGGTCACCGTCCGCTTCGAGGAGCCGGGCTCGGTGGTGCCGGGGCGGGTGCGCACGTTCGCGGTGACGGACCCGGAGCTGGAACCGTCCGAGCCGCTCCCCCTGGTGTTACCGGGCCCGCGGGGGTTCCCGCGTCAGCTGTCGCCGGCCAGCGTGCCGAAGTCGCGGTCCGGCGGGGGCTCCGGCACCGGGCCGGACAGCGAGGGCCCGCTCATGCCGTAGTGGTGGTAGAGCTGGAGCTCCTGCTCGGGCGAGAGGTGCCGGCCCACTCCGAAGTCCGGGGCGTCCTTGATCAGCGCCTTGTCGAACGGCACGCGCAGCTCTTCCCCGGTGAACTCGCTCGGCTCCAGCGGCACGAACGCGTCGCGGCTGAAGAGACCGGTGCGCACCGCGGCCCATTCGGGCTCCCCGGTGGCGTCGTCGAGGTACACCTCGTCGACCGTGCCGATCTTCATCCCGTTGCGGTCGAAGGCCCTGCGCCCGATGAGGCTGCGCGGATCGATACCGGTCTGCACGGTCCCTCCAACTGGTCGCGATTAATCCTATTTAGGCACGAAAGGTGGCGGCTGTCACATGACCCGTCACCGGACCGCGCTGGTACGCTGACAGCGGCTGCTGACCCCTTGCGGGAGAGTCCTGGCACGCGGGGAACCGCCCGCCGGGCGCCGAAGGAGCAAACCCTCCCCGGAATCTCTCAGGCATCCGTACCGCATGGGTGAGGTCACTCTGGAAAGCAGGAAAGGGCGGCACGCACCGTGCGCGGCCACTTCCTCACCGACGGTGAAAGCCGTCCCGGCACGTGCGGGACGGTGAAGCTCTCAGGTTCAGATGACAGAGGGGGAGGCCGTGTCGCGCCAGACCAGGAGGCCTCCGCAGATGACCGCCAACCGCATCCCACTCTCCGAGCTGGAGCGCGGCATCCCCTTCGAGCAGCGTCACATCGGCCCCGACGCCGGTGCGCAGGCCAAGATGCTCGCGCAGGTCGGCTACGGCTCGCTGGACGAGCTGACCGCCGCCGCCGTCCCGGACACCATCAAGAGCGCCGAGGCGCTCGGTCTGTCCGGCGCCCGCACCGAGCCCGAGGTGCTCGCCGAGCTGCGCTCGCTCGCCGACCGCAACCAGGTGCTGCGGCCGATGATCGGCCTCGGCTACCACGGCACCTTCACCCCGCCGGTCATCCTGCGCAACGTCATGGAGAACCCCGCCTGGTACACGGCGTACACGCCCTACCAGCCGGAGATCTCGCAGGGCCGCCTGGAGGCCCTGCTGAACTTCCAGACGGTCGTCGCCGACCTCACCGGGCTGCCCACCTCCGGCGCCTCGCTGCTCGACGAGGGCACGGCCGCCGCCGAGGCGATGGCCCTGTCCCGCCGGGTCGGCAAGGTCAAGGACGGCGTCTTCCTGATCGACGCGGAAACCTTCCCGCAGACCGTCGCCGTGATCGAGACCCGCGCGGAGCCCACCGGCGTCGAGGTCGTCGTCGCCGACCTCGCCGGCGGTATCCCGGCGGAGATCGCCGAGCGCGGTGTCTTCGGCGTGCTGCTGCAGTACCCGGGTGCCTCCGGTGCCGTGCGCGACCTCAAGCCGGTCATCGAGCAGGCCCACGGGCTCGGCGCGATCGTCACCGTCGCCGCCGACCTTCTGGCCCTGACCGTGCTGACCTCCCCCGGCGAGCTCGGCGCCGACATCGCCGTCGGCACCACCCAGCGCTTCGGTGTGCCCATGGGCTTCGGCGGCCCGCACGCCGGCTACATGGCCGTCCGCGACACGCACGCCCGCAGCCTGCCCGGCCGCCTGGTCGGCGTCTCCGTCGACGCCGACGGCGACCGGGCCTACCGCCTGGCGCTGCAGACCCGCGAGCAGCACATCCGCCGCGAGAAGGCCACCAGCAACATCTGCACCGCGCAGGTGCTGCTCGCCGTCATGGCCGGCATGTACGCGGTCTACCACGGCCCCGACGGCCTGGCGCAGATCGCCCGCCGCACCCACCGCTACGCCGCGGTCCTCGCCGCCGGGCTGCGCGCCGGCGGCGTCGAGGTGACCACGGACGCCTTCTTCGACACCGTCACCGCGCGTGTGCCCGGCCGGGCCGCCGAGGTCGTGGCCGCCGCCCGCGAGGCCGGGGTCAACCTGCGCCAGGTCGACGCCGACCTGGTCGGCATCGCCTGCGACGAGACCACCGGCCGCGCCGACCTCGCCGCCGTGTGGGGCGCCTTCGGCGTCAGCGGCGACGTCGAGGCCCTGGACGCGGCCACCGAGGACGCGCTGCCCGCGGGCCTTGAGCGCGACGTGGACTACCTGACCCACCCGGTCTTCCACCAGCACCGCTCCGAGACCGCGATGCTGCGCTACCTGCGCCGCCTCGCCGACCGCGACTACGCGCTGGACCGCGGCATGATCCCGCTGGGCTCCTGCACCATGAAGCTCAACGCGACCACCGAGATGGAGCCGGTCACCTGGCCCGAGTTCGGCCAGCTGCACCCCTTCGCGCCCGCCGAGCAGGCCGAGGGCTACCTCACGCTCATCCACGAGCTGGAGGACCGCCTCGCCGAGGTCACCGGCTACGACAAGGTCAGCCTGCAGCCGAACGCCGGTTCCCAGGGCGAGCTGGCCGGCCTGCTGGCCGTCCGCGCCTACCACCGGGCCAACGGCGACACGCAGCGCACGGTCTGCCTCATCCCGTCCTCCGCGCACGGCACGAACGCCGCCAGCGCGGTGATGGCCGGCATGAAGGTCGTCGTCGTGAAGACCGCCGGCGACGGCGAGGTCGACGTCGAGGACCTGCGCGCCAAGATCGAGCAGTACCGCGACGAGCTCGCCGTGCTCATGGTCACCTACCCCTCCACGCACGGTGTCTTCGAGGAGCACATCGGCGACATCTGCGCCGCGGTGCACGACGCGGGCGGCCAGGTCTACGTGGACGGCGCCAACCTCAACGCCCTGGTGGGTCTGGCGAAGCCGGGCCACTTCGGCGGCGACGTGTCGCACCTGAACCTGCACAAGACCTTCTGCATCCCGCACGGCGGCGGTGGCCCCGGCGTCGGCCCGGTCGCGGTCCGCGCCCACCTCGCCCCGTACCTGCCCAACCACCCGCTCCAGCCGGCCGCGGGCCCGGAGACGGGCGTCGGCCCGATCTCGGCCGCGCCGTGGGGTTCGGCCGGCATCCTGCCCATCTCCTGGGCGTACGTGCGCCTCATGGGCGGCGAGGGCCTCAAGCGCGCCACCCAGGTGGCGGTGCTCAGCGCGAACTACATCGCCAAGCGTCTGGAGCCGCACTTCCCGGTGCTCTACACCGGCCCGGGCGGGCTCGTCGCGCACGAGTGCATCATCGACCTGCGCCCGCTGACCAAGGAGACGGGCGTGACGGTCGACGACGTCGCCAAGCGCCTGATCGACTACGGCTTCCACGCGCCGACGATGTCGTTCCCGGTGGCCGGGACGCTGATGATCGAGCCGACGGAGAGCGAGAACCTCGCGGAGCTGGACCGCTTCTGCGACACGATGATCGCGATCCGCGGCGAGATCGAGCGGGTCGGCTCGGGGGAGTGGCCCAAGGAGGACAACCCGCTGCGCAACGCCCCGCACACGGCGGCGGCCCTGGGCGGCGACTGGGAGCACCCGTACTCCCGTGAGGAGGCGGTCTTCCCCGCCGGTGTGTCGGCCGCGGACAAGTACTGGCCGCCGGTCCGCCGCATCGACGGCGCCTTCGGCGACCGCAACCTCGTCTGCTCCTGCCCGCCGCTGGACGAGTACGACGCGTAAGGGCGCTTGACACCGCTCAAGGGTCGGCCCCGCTGCTCCAGCGGGGTCGGCCCTTTGTCGTTCCCCTCCCGGTCAGGCCGCCGTGACGATGTGCCCGCTGCCGAGCGGACGGTGCGGGGCGATGATCCGCCCGTCGGGGAGGAGCTCACCGGTGTCCTCGAAGAGGAGGACGCCGTTGCACAGCAGGCTCCAGCCCTGCTCGGGGTGGCTGGCCGTGATGTGGGCGGCCTCGCGGTCGGGGCTGCCGGCGGACGGGCACTGCGGCTGGTGCGGGCACATGGACGACGTCTTTCGCTGCGAGTGGTGTGAAGTACGGCTGCCTTGGGTAGGAACCTCAGTCATGCCGCTCCCCCGTTCAGTCGGTCGGTCCCAGTGTTGCTCTACTGAGGGATTTCCGCAGGGATTTCGCGTGAGCTGTCCTCGTTAGTTGGGGACGCATTCACTCTCGCGGGCGGTTGCCCGGACAAAGCAACGCCTCCGTGACCGGACGGTCACGGAGGCGTGCGAGGTCGCCCCAGCCGCGAGCCTCAGGCGGTGGTGCCGAGCAGGGGTGGCGGAGCCAGCCGCAGGGTCAGCACCGGCACCAGGTCCGAGAGCCGGTGCATGCGGTGCGCGGCGATCCCCGGCGGCGCCGGCGCCAGCGGGATCAGCAGGTCGGAGTGGGCCGGCTGGGCCGAGCCCGCGTCGGCCGAGAGGTCCCCGTGCAGCCACAGCGTCAGCATGTAGAGCCCCGGTACCGAGAGCAGGTGCGGCTGGTAGGGGGTGGTGAGCGCGTCGGCCTGGCGCAACGCGCGCTCGGTCGACGCGAGGTACGGGCCCTCGCAGAAGTGCGAGAACGCCCAGCCGTCCGGGGTGTCGACGGTCTCGCCCGCGGCGGCCACCTTCTCGCCCGCCCGGATGTGGAAGCGCCAGCCGGTCAGCCGCGCCCGGGGCAGTCCTCCCGGTTCGGTGATCACGGGGTCGAGGACGTGCAGGGGGAGAGGGTGCTCGGCGACCAGTGGCCCCGTGGCGTTGCGCAGCGAGGGGGTGCGGGCCTCGCGGACGGCGGTGGGGGAACTCAGGGCGGCGAGAACGCTCCGCAGGGCGGGAGCGGGGGCTGGGGCTACCTGCAGCGGCATGGTGGGCGGCCTCTCATGAGGAGACACGGGGGGTGTTCGGCGGGGTGCGGACAGCGCTGTCAGCGGTGGAGCTGATGGAACTGCGGCGGCAGGCCGGGACAGCCCGGATCCGCGGGGCGCGTGGGGGCGGCGACGTACGGAATCAGCGTGGGCATGCGGATCCCTTCCCGTGGCCGGAAGCGTCGCGGGCGCGCGGCGGGTCGCGGAGGCTCTGCCTGTGAACGAAGGATATACGAGGAGTGTTCGCGCAGTGTTTCATCTAGCCGTCAGTGATATTACGGGCAAGGCGGTTCCCGGTCACCCTGGACAGGTAATAGCTCCCCGATTGCACCGTTGCCGACGCCGTGAACTGCGCTTTCCGCGTTACTGCGGATGGCTGAATCTCGTCGGTGTTTTTCACGAGAGGGCCACCGTCGGCATGTGAATTCCGTACATGCCCCCGGAATGTGCCGCGAGACGGTGCTCGTGGCCAGCTTAGCGGTTCGGGGGCGGCGCCGGGGGCCTTATCGATCTCAGGGCTGGGCATGATGTGATCACGGCCCACTCGAGGAAGGACCTCCGATGGGGGAAAAGGTCGCGGCCACGGGGTTCGACCTGGCCGACCGCCAGCGGTACCGACGGAAGCTGAAGCAGTGCCTGCTGGGGTTGGAGCGACTGCTGGAGGAGAAGCGGTTCGACCGTCCCCGCAATCTGATGGGGCTGGAGATCGAACTGAATCTCACCGACCGCGACGGGCTGCCGCGCATGATGAACGAGGAGGTCCTCGAGCGCATCGCGAGCCGTGATTTCCAGACCGAGCTGGCGCAGTTCAACATTGAAGTGAACATCGCCCCGCACCGGCTTTCCGGCCGGGTCCTCGACCGGCTCGCCGAAGAGTTGCGCATGGGCCTGGGATATGCCGAGAGAAAGGCCCGCGAGGTCGGCGCCCGCATCGTGATGGTGGGAATCCTGCCCACCCTCGGCGCCCAGGACCTGGTCGGTGCCAACCTCTCCCGCGTCGACCGCTACATGCTGCTGAACGACCGCATCCTGGCCGCCCGCGGCGAGGACATCACCCTGGACATCTCCGGAGTGGAGCGGCTGACCTGCGTCTCCGGCTCGATCGCCCCAGAGGCCGCGTGCACCTCGATGCAGATGCACCTCCAGGTCACCCCCGCGCGCTTCGCCGCGGTCTGGAACGCCGCACAGGTGGTGGCCGGCCCCCAGGTCGCGATGGGCGCCAACTCCCCGTTCCTGTTCGGCCGCGAACTGTGGCGGGAGACCCGTCCCACGCTCTTCCAGCAGGCCACCGACACCCGCCCCGAGGAGCACCGGGCCCAGGGCGTACGCCCGCTGACCTGGTTCGGCGAGCGCTGGATCGACTCGGCGTACGACCTGTTCGCCGAGAACGTGCGCTACTTCCCGTCCCTGCTGCCCATCTGCGAGGACGAGGACCCGCTGCACGTCCTCGACGAGGGCGGGGTGCCGCAGCTGAAGGAACTCACGCTGCACAACGGCACGATCTACCGCTGGAACCGGCCGGTGTACGCCGTCGTCGACGGGGTGCCCCACCTGCGGGTGGAGAACCGGGTGATGCCCGCCGGGCCCACCGTCGCCGACGTGCTCGCCAACACCGCCTTCTACTACGGGCTCGTGCGCTCCCTCGCCGAGGCCTCGCGCCCGGTGTGGAGCCGGCTGCCGTTCGCGGCCGCCGCGGCCAACTTCGACGCCGCGTGCCGGCACGGCGTCGACGCCGTCTTCACCTGGCCCCGGCAGGGCCGCGGCAGCGGGCTCGTGGAGGTCGGAGCCGTCGAACTCGTGCTGGACGAGCTGCTGCCGATGGCGTCCGCGGGACTGGACGCCTGGGGGATCGACCCGGTGGACCGGGACCACTACCTCGGCATCATCGAGGGCCGCTGCCGCACCCGCATGAACGGCGCCGAGTGGCAGGCGGTCGCCTTCCACCAGGAGCTGGACCGCGGACTGGACCGGCAGCGGGCACTGGCCGCGATGACCCTGCGCTACTGCGAGCTGATGCACACCGGCGCCCCCGTGCACGAGTGGCCGCTGGAACGCTGAGCCGCCGCCCGTGCCGCCGGGCGGATGAGGCAGGATGGCGCGGGTGGAGGCATCAGTCAACAGCAATCCGGTGGAGCCCGGCGGGTCGGGGGCGGTGGAGCGGCTCGCCCCGCGCACCCTGCGCAGTGAGACCCTCCTGGTGCTCGCCCTGTCGCTCGGGGCCAGCGCGCTCTCGGCGCTGATCAGCTTCATCGGCTCGGTGACCAGGCCCGGCGGCCTCAAGGACCAGGCGGCCACCCTCGTGGGCTCGCACGCCCCGGGCCGGCCGTGGCTCGACCTGGCCTGGCAGCTGTTCGGCGTCGCCACCGCGCTCGTCCCGGTCGCGCTCGTGGCCCACCTGCTGGCCCGTGAGGGCACGGGCATGCCGGCCATCGGCTTCGACCTGCGCCGCCCGCGGACCGACCTGCTGCGCGGCGCCGCCCTGGCCGCGGCCATCGGCGGCACCGGGCTGCTGTTCTACCTGGGCGCGCGCGCCTCCGGGTTCAACCTCACGGTCGTGCCGGAGTCGCTGCCCGACGTCTGGTGGAAGATCCCCGTGCTGATCGCCTCCGCGATCCAGAACGCGGTGCTCGAGGAGGTCGTCGTCGTCGGCTACCTGCTGCGCAGGCTCGGCCAGTTGGGCTGGACGCCGGTCGGCGCGCTGGTGGCCAGCAGTGTGCTGCGCGGCTCGTACCACCTCTACCAGGGCATCGGGGGGCTCATCGGCAACATGGCGATGGGCGTCGTCTTCGTGCTGCTCTACCGGCGCTGGGGCCGGGTGGGGCCGCTGGTGGCGGCCCACGCGCTCATCGACATCGTGGCCTTCGTGGGCTACGCGCTGCTCGCCGGCAAGGTGGGGTGGCTGCCGACCGCCTGAGGTCCGTACGGCTCAGGGGTGGGCGTGCAGTTCGCCGTCGATCACGGTGACGGCACGGCCGCTCAGCCGTACCCGGTCGCCGCTGAGCACCGTGCGCACCAGGCCGGAACGTGCGGAGGCCTGCAGCCCGGTGAGCTCGTCGCGGCCCAGGCGGCGCGACCAGAACGGCGCCAGGGCGGTGTGGGCGCTGCCGGTGACCGGGTCCTCGTCGATGCCGACGGCCGGGAAGAAGCCGCGTGAGACGAAGTCGTAGCCGGTCGTCGCCGGGGACTCGGCCGCCGCGGTCACGATGAGTCCGCGCTTGGAGGGCAGCGCGGCGACGGCGGCGATGTCGGGGGCGAGCGCCCGGACGGTCTTCTCGTCGACCAGTTCCACCAGCAGGTCGCCCACGTCGTCACCGGTCTCGTGCACCGACAGCACGTCGGCCCCGATCGCGGCGGAGATCTCGCCCGTGACGACGGCCGAGGTCAGCGGGGCGACCGGGAAGGACATGGTGATGGTGCCGTCGTCGGCGGCGGTCGTGGTGAGGACGCCGCAGCGGGCGCTGAACCGCACCGGGCCGCGGGCGGCGCCCGTGCCGTGCAGGACGTGCGCGGTGGCGAGGGTGGCGTGCCCGCACATGTTCACCTCGGCCCTGGGGGTGAACCAGCGCAGGGCCCAGTCCGCGTCCTGGGCGGCGGGCGTGGGATGGGCGAACGCGGTCTCGGAGAGGTTGACCTCCGCGGCCACCCGCTGGAGCCAGCCGTCCTCGGGGAAGCTGTCCGTGTCCAGCAGCAGCACGCCCGCGGGGTTGCCGGCGAAGGGGCGGTCGGTGAAGGCGTCGACGATACGGATCCGCATGTCGCGAGCGTACGGAGGTGCGTGCGCGGGCGGCCAGGGCCAATCGGGGGGTTGTGGCCCGCGGCGCGGACGCCGCGACCGTCCCCGCGCACCAACCAGGTTCGGGGCGGCCCCACTTGGGCCCGCACGGCCGGCGCCCCGCGGGTCGCGGACGGCCGGGGACGCGGACGGGACGGTGCCGGGCGCCGTGGGGCGCGCGGCACCGTCCCGTCGTCACGCGTCAGGACGCGGCCGCCGGGGGTGCGAGCAGTGTCCCGAAGACCATGGCGAAGAAGTCCTCGAAGGCCCCGCCCGACCGGCCGGAGCGGGCGGCGATCAGCGTGCCCTCCCAGGCGTTCAGCGCGAACCGGGCCGTCCGCTCGACGTCGAGGTCCGCCCGCAGGTCGCCGGCGCGCTGTGCTTCGGCGAGCGTGCCGGAGATCAACGACGCCCAGTGGCCGAGCGACACGCGGACGCCCTCGCGGAGCGTCTCGCTGTGGTCGGCGATCTCGGTGCCGAAGTTGCCGAACATGCAGCCCCGGGTGAAGCCCGCGTCGACGGTCTCGTCGCGCAGGAGCTCGAAGTGCGCGCGCAGCCGGGCCAGCGGAGGGGTGCCGGGTTCCGTCAGCTCGTGCAACCGGCGGCCCGCGCCGTAGCGGTCGAGCGCGACGAGGGCCAGCGACTCCTTGCTGTCGAAGTGGTTGTAGAACGACCCCTTCGGCACTCCGGCCGCGTCCGTGATGTCCTTCACGCCCGCGGCGTTGTACCCCTTCGCGTGGAACTGCGCGACCGCCGCGTCGACGATCGCCTCGCGCATGCTCTGCCGGGCCATGACACCACCTCTTCCGCACCGCAATATGGCCGGTCGTCTCCGAGCTGTCAAACATACACCCGGCAGGGCACGCGGCCCTCCGGGTCAGGCGGCGGCGTCCAGTACGACCCGGAAGCGGGCCTCGCCGGACATCATGCGCGCGTACGCCTCGGGCGCGCGCGACAGCGGCATCGTCTCGATCATCGGGCGGATGCCGGCGCGCGAGCTGAAGTCGAGGTTGTCCTCGTTGTCGATCGCGGAGCCGGTCAGGACGCCGCTGATGGCGCGCGAACCGAAGATCAGGTCGGGCGTGGTCACGGAGATCGGTTCCATGGAGGCGCCGACCACGACCATGTGCCCGCGCGGGGCGAGCCCGGGGACCAGCGGGGTCATCGACGTGCCGCTCGTCGCCGTGGCGACGACGGCGTCCGCGCCGCCCAGCTTGCGGAGCTCCTCCCCGGGGTCCGACGCCGAGCTGTCGATGTAGTGGCTCGCGCCGAGTTCGAGGGCGAGCCGCTCCTTCTCCTGGCCGCGGGCGACGGCCGCGACGCGGTAGCCGAGCCGGGCGGCGTACTGCAGGCCCAGGTGGCCGAGGCCGCCGATGCCCTGGACCGCCACGAGCCCGCCGGGGCGGACGTCCAGCCGGCGCAGGGCGCTGAACATGGTGAGGCCGGCGCAGAGCAGCGGGGCGGCGAGGGCGGGGGAGAGTTCGTCGGGCACCCGGACCAGGCCGCTGCCGCGGGCGATCAGCACCTCGGCGTAACCGCCGTCGGTGGTGGTGCCGACCTGCGACTGGTCGGTGCAGTTGACGAAGTCGCCGCGACGGCAGGGCGTGCACTCGCCGCAGTGGCCGCCCAGGAAGCCCACGCCGACCCGGTCGCCGACGCTCCAGGTGGTCACGCCCTCGCCGACGGCGTCGATGACGCCGACGACCTCGTGACCGGGGACGACCGGCTGCGCGGGGTCGGCCCGCAGGCCCTCCACGGCGAGCGCGTCGGTGTGGCAGACACCGCAGCTCTCCACCCTCAGCCGGACGTGCCCGGCGGGCGGGGCGACGACCTCGCGGGTGACGAGCTCGAAGGTGCGGGCGCCTGTGACCTCGAATGCGCGGTACGTGGACATGTTTCTCCTGACGGGTCGACCGGTGGGGGTGGGGGCGGCCGGGTCGGTGCGCCACGGCAACGGCGGCGCCCGGCCGCGACGCAGGCCGCGCACCTCGCGCCGGAGCGAGGGGCGGCCTGCGTCGGAAAACCAATATGACCGGTCGTCTCGAATGCGTCAAGCGCCGCCGTCCGTGAGCTCCGGCGGGGTTCCGGACGTGACGGCGCCGGCCCGCCCCGACGATGGTCGGGGCGGGCCGGCGTGGTGTGGCGGGTCGGGGTGGATGCTCAGACGACCTGCGCGAAACAGGCGACGCTCACGGCAGCCGCGAGCACCATCAGGGACGCCGCCAGGAGCGGCTTGGGGATGCGCATGGGGAACCTCCGTCTCCGGCCGGTGTGCGGCGGCCGGCCGGTCTCACAGGCAGTAGCGGACGAGCCACTCGTCGGCGGCGTAGACGTTCCTGGCCGGGTCGGGTGCCGTGACCTGGCTCTCCTGGACCATCTGCTCCGGCCGGACGCGTTCCGGCAGCTTGCCGAAGCGGGCCTTGCGCGCCGCCGCGGCGGCGTCGGGGGTCTTCTGTTGCGTGGGCGGCATCGCGTCGTCTCCTCCGCGGGCAGGGTTTTCGTTCTCCTCGACGATGTCCCCTCTGGTGTCACCTGTCAAGGAGGTGATTCGTCTCACTGGTGGAGGGGTTCGAGGTGTATGTCACCTGTTTGACAGGTGACGATGGCTCTGTCAGGGTCGCCACCATCCGACGGGTCATGACCGGTCCGGGATCAGCAGGGATGACGCGAGAGAGAGGGACCGATGTGACCGAGACGAACCGCACCGCGATCGTCACCGCCACCGGAGCGGGTCGCAGCGAAGACAGCGCGGCGTCCGCCGACAGGCCCCTCGACCTCACCCTCGTCGTGCCGGAGCCGCCCGGCGGCAAGGGCCGGGCGACCAACCCCGGGCGACTGCTCGCCGCCGACCGGGTTTCCCGCGTCCTCGGCGCGGTGGGGATCACGGCCGCACGGCGCACGGTGCGCGCGCGGGACGTGGCCGTCGTCGCCGGGGTCGCCCGCCACCACCGGCACGGGCAGGGGGAGTACGGCCTGAGCGCCGTGCTCCGCCTCGAGACCGCCGGTGAACTCGGCGCGGGCGCCCACCGGATCCGCCCCCGCTCCACGGCGCTCGCCATCCCGGCGACCGTCGGGGCCACCGCCGCCTGAGGCCGTCGCCCGCCGCCGCCCGGCGCGGCGGCACCGTTCGTCCACGTGTGCCAGGGCCCCCGGGTCCCGGCACGCGCCGTTCCCCAGGGGTAGGTCGTCCCCGACCGCCCCGCCCGGAGGTCCTCTTGCTCACGCTGCTGCTCATCGGGCTGGTCGGCGGCTTCGTCACCGCCGTCTCCCCGTGCGTGCTCCCCGTCCTGCCCCTGGTCTTCCTCTCGGGCGGGGTCCCGGCCTCCCGGCAGGGAGCGGAACCCGCGCGCCGGAGCCGGCCGTACGCCGTGATGGCCGGACTGGTCGTCAGCTTCAGTCTCATCACGCTGTTCGGCACCCTCGTGCTCGGCGCCCTGCCGGTGCCGCCGGACATCCTGCGGTGGGCGGGCCTCGGGGTGCTGCTCCTGCTCGGCCTGGCCATGATGTTCCCGGCCGTGCAGGACCTGCTGGAGCGCCCGTTCGCGAGGATCGGGCAGCGGCGCGTCGGGGGCGGGCGCGGTGGTTTCCTCCTGGGACTCGTGCTCGGGACGGTGTACGTGCCCTGCGCGGGTCCCGTGCTGGCCGCGATCGCCGTCGCCGGCGCCACCCACCGGATCGGCCCGGGGACGGTCGTGCTCGCCTTCGCCTTCGCGGTCGGCACGGCGGTGCCGCTGCTCTTCTTCGCGCTGGCCGGCCGGCGGGTGGGCGAACGGGTGCGCGCGTTCCGCGAGCGGCAGCGCGGGGTGCGGTTCGCCGCCGGACTGACCTTCGTCGTGCTCGCCTTCGGCCTGACCTTCAACCTCACCGACATCGTGCAGCGTGCCGTCCCCGACTACACCTCCCGCGTCAACGACGCGATCGCCGGCCCCGGGCTCCCCGGCGGGCACGGTTCCTCCGGTTCACGGGACCTGGCCTCCTGCGCGGCGGAACCCGCGGCCGTCCTCCTGGACTGCGGTGCGGCACCGGAGATATCGGGGATCCAGCAGTGGCTCAACACTCCGCGGGACGCGCCGCTCACAAAGGGGGCGCTGGCCGGCAAGGTCGTCCTCGTCGACTTCTGGGCCTACTCCTGCATCAACTGCCAGCGCGCCATCGAGCACGTCGACGCCTGGTACGAGAACTACCGCTCCGACGGCCTCGTGGTGATCGGCGTGCACACCCCCGAGTACGCCTTCGAGCGCGACCCCGGCAACGTCGCGGCGGGTGCGCGGCGGCTCGGCGTGGAGTACCCGGTGGCCCTGGACAACGCGTACGAGACCTGGGAGAACTTCGGCAACCAGGCTTGGCCCACGCAGTACCTGATCGACGCCCGCGGGAGGGTCAGGCACGTCGCCGTCGGCGAGGGCGGTTACGGCGGCACCGAGTCGCTGATCCGGCGGCTGCTCGCCGACGCCCGTCCCGGCGCCGCGCTGCCGCCCCCCACGGACGTGCCCGACGGCACCCCGACCGACCGGAGGCAGACCCCCGAGATCCCGCTGGGGGCGGGCCGCAGCGCCGCCGTGGTGAACGGGCCCGTGAGGACGGGGAGCGGTGAGTTCGCCCGTCCGCAGGCGCTCCTTCCCGGCCAGGCCGCCCTGACCGGGACGTGGAGGGCCGGCGAGGAGGCGGTCACCAGCGGGCGGGACGCCGGGATCGCGCTCGACTTCTTCGCCCGCGACGTCTACCTCGACGTCGGCGGCACCGGAACCGTCACGGCGACCCTGGACGGGCGGACGAGCACCTTCTCCGTATCCGGCGCCCCGGGCATCCGCCGTGTGGTGAGCGGGGGGTCGTCCCGCCAGGGCGTCCTGGAGCTCAGGCTCTCGCCCGGGCTCAGCGCCTACTCGTTCACCTTCGGCTGACCCCGCCCCCGTCCGCACTGTGCCCGGACGGCTCGGCGAGGTACGTACAACGCAACGAGGCGGATCGGGGGTACGGCACCACAGGTGCCGTACCCCCGATCCGCCCCGAACCGGCCCCCGGGGCTAGAAGGAGTCCACGTCGACCACTGCCGTCGCGAAGGCCTCCGGGGCCTCCTGGGGCACGTTGTGGCCTGTGCCCTTCAGCGTCCGGTGGGCGTACGGTCCCGAGAACTTGGCGCGGTAGGCGGCTCCGTCCCCCGCGGGGGTGAACGGATCGGCCTCGCCGTCGAGGGTGATGGTGGGCACGCCGATCATCGGGCCCGCGGCGAGCCGGGCCTCCAGGCGGTCGTAGCGCGGATCGCCCTTCGCGAGGCCGAGGCGCCAGCGGTAGTTGTGGAGCACGATGGCGACGTAGTCCGGGTTCTCGAAGGACGCGGCGGTGCGGCGGAACGTGGCGTCGTCGAACTCCCACGTGGGGGAGTTGAACTCCCAGACCAGGCGGGCGAGGTCGTGCCGGTTCTCCTGCAGGCCGAGCCGGCCGCGCTCCGTGGCGAAGTAGTACTGGTACCACCACGCCCACTCCGCCTTCGGCGGCAGCGGCTGCTCGTTGGCCTCGCGGTTGGTGATGAGGTAACCCGTCACGGAGACCAGGGCCTTGCAGCGCTCGGGCCAGACCGCGGCGATGATGTCGGCGGTCCGCGAGCCCCAGTCGTACCCGGCGAGGACGGCCTTCTCGATCCGCAGGGCGTCCATGAGGGCGATGACGTCGAGCGCGACCACCGACTGCTGGGCGTTGCGGAACGCCCGGGGCGACCGGAAGCGCGTCGTGCCGTGGCCGCGCAGGTGGGGGACGATGACGCGGTACCCCTCGGCCGCCAGCAGGGGCGCGACGTCGACGTAGCTGTGGATGTCGTACGGCCAGCCGTGCAGGAGCACCACCGCGGGGCCGTCGGCGGGGCCGGACTCGGCGTAACCGATGTTCAGGACTCCCGCGTCGACCTGCTTGAGGGTGCCGAGGGAGGCGTGCGTCCCGCGAAGGGGGGCCGGTCCGCCGGTGCTCGGCGCAGGCCCGTGCGTCGTCGCCGCCGAAGCCGGCTGTGACGTGAGGCCCGTGAGTCCCGCGAGTGACGCCGCGGCCGCGCCCGCACCGAAAACCTTGCCGAAGCTCCGCCTGTCGATCATTCCCAACCTTCTTTCACTTTCCTGGGGTTCTCCCGTCGGCAACCCTTGCACGCGACTGCGTCACCGGTCAAGGTGGTGACGAATGGCAGGTGTGGTGTCCGGTTCGGGGGAGGGGTGGCAGGCCGGTGCGTGGAGGGGGGTGGCAGGATGGCGTCCGGTCGTCGCCCCGCGCGTGCCGCCCGTCCGGCCGCCGCGCCCGGCCGGCCTCCCCCGGGCACCGTGCGGCACCGTCGCCGGCGGACGCCCACCACGCGGCTGCCGCGTCCGCATCGCGGTGGCACGCGTCCTCGTCGCTATCGCTGGAGTTCCGTCATGTCCCACCGCACCGGCCTGATCCTCGACTTCGGCGGTGTCCTCACCACGCCCCTGCTGCCCGCCGTGCTCGCCTTCGAGCGGCGCGAGGGACTGGCGGAGGGCGCCTGCATCACCGCGCTCTACCTCGACGAGGAAGGCGTCCGCCGCACCCACGACCTCGAGCGCGGCGCGATCACCCAGGAGGAGTGGAACGCCGCGGCCGCCCGCAGCCTCGGTGTGGCCCCCGGCAACCTGATGGGCCGGATCTTCGCCGACCTCAGGCCGGAGACGGCCCTGATCGACGCGGCGGCCGCCGCCCGGCGCGCCGGGGTGCGCGTGGGGATCCTCTCCAACTCCGTCGGCTTCGCGCCGTGGGACCTCTACGAGGGCTACGACCTGGAGGGTTCGTACGACGCGGTGGTCATCTCCGAGCACCACGGGATGCGCAAGCCCGAGCCCGCCATCTTCGAACTGGCGCTGGGCAAGCTCGGACTGCCCGCCGAGGCCTGCGTGTTCGTGGACGACACCGAGCAGTACCTCGCGCCCGCGGCCGAGTTGGGACTCGCGGGCGTCCACGCCAAGGACCCCGCGCAGACGATCGCGCAACTGGAGGTCCTGCTCGGCGTTCCCCTGGGCTGACGGGGACCGGGAGGCGGGCCGCCGTGGGCGGCCCGCCCATGGGGGTACGGGATCAGATTCCGGACGCCAGCCGGCGCAGGATCCGCTCGGCCGGCTCCTCGGTGGCCTGACGGTAGCCCGTGCCGGCCCACAGGTGGATCCGCTCCTGGTCGCCCGCGGCGGTGGCCGCCTTGCGCATCGGGCCGGTCAGGTGGTGCAGGGCCGGGTAGCCGGCCGGCGCCACGTCGGTGTGGCGGTCGGTGAACTCGTTGCGCAGCGCCCTCGCGGGGCGTCCGGTGAACGCCCTGGTGACCACCGTCCCGGTGCGTGCCGGGTCGGCCAGTGCCGCCCGGTGCGGCGCGGAGGTGCCGGCCTCGTCGGCGCGCATGAGGACGGTGCCGACCATGGCCGCGTCGGCCCCGGCGCGCAGCGCCCCGGCCACGGCGGCCGGCGTGGCCAGGCCGCCGGCGGCGACGAGCGGCAGGGGTACCGCCGCGCGCACCTCGCCGAGCAGTTGCTCCAGCGGCACGGCCGCCGGGATGCGCTGTGGGGTGAGCGTGCCGGAGTGCCCGCCCGCCGCGGAGGCCTGCACGGCGAGCGCGTCCGCGCCCGCCTCCGCGGCGGCCCGGGCCTCCGCGGCCGAGGTGACCGTCTGGACGACCAGGCTCCCGGCGGAGCGCAGCGCGGCGACGACCGGGGACTCCGGGATGCCGAAGGTGAAGCTCACCACCGGTACCGGGTCGGAGAGCAGCAGCGCGACCTTGTCCGCCCACTGGTCGTCGTCCTCGAGGGGTTCCGCGGCCAGTGCGTCGATGCCGTGCCTCCCGGTGTCGGGCGCGATGGCCCGGGCGTAGCGCCGGAAGGCGTCGGGGTCGACCGGGACGGGGTTGGGCGCGAAGAGGTTGACGCCGAAGACCACCCCTTCGGACCGGACCGCGGCGATCTGCTCCGCCAGCGCCGCGGCGGTGCGGTACCCGCCGGGCACGAAGCCCAGGCCGCCGGCCCGGGCGGCCGCGCCGACCAGCGCGGGCGTGGTGGGGCCGCCGGCCATCGGCGCGGCGAGGACGGGGGTGTCCACCCCGAGGGCGACCAGTGGCGAGACCATGGTGTGAGTGTTCCTCCCGCGGGGCGGCGACGTATGTGGGTATCACTGTACGACCGCACGACCATATTTAATAGACCGGTCGACTATCATGGCACTCCCCGGCCCGGTCGCCCTCCCGCTCGCGGACGGCCGCCGCCCCTTCCACCGTTGAACCCAGAGGAGAACCGACATGAGCGCTGACCCGACGGACACGACGAACGACCCGATGCACGAGGTGGTGTCCCGCTGGAAGGCCGCCTTCGACGGTCACCGGCCGGACGAGATGGCCGAGTTGTTCACCTCCGACGCCCTGTTCCAGGGCTTCGGCCCCGAGACCACGGCCGGCCGGGAAGCGGTGCGCGCCTACTACCGGGCGGTGACGGAGGACCGCTGGGCGGACGTGGGGAAGATCCAGGGCTACCGCATCGGCGACCAGGTGGCCGGGGGCTTCGCCGACGTCGTCTTCCGGGGCGCGGAGGGCTGGACGGCCCCCGTGCACCTCTCGCTGGTCCTGCGGCGCGAGGGCGGCGACTGGCTGATCCGCGCGTACCACGTCTCGCGCATCGTCACGGACCACTGAGTCCGCGGGTCCACCCGCCCACCGGGCGGGGCCCGTTGCGAGGTTGCGCCTCCCAGCAGGGAGGGAACCGGTCGTGGCGCCGCCCCGGCCCGCGGGCGCAGGGTGGGGGTGCGGAGGGCCGGCGGTGTGCCACCGGCCCCGGCTGCCCGCCCGCCCGAAGAAGCCACCGGCTGTTTTCCAGGTTCTAGGAGAGGCAACACCGTGAAGGAGTTCCTGGTCGAGCTCACCACCACCGTTCCCGAGGGCACCGACCCGGCCGAGGTCGACCGGCGTCGTGCGGCCGAGGCCGTCAGGGCCCGGGAACTGGCCGCCACCGGGCACCTGGTCCGGCTGTGGCGCCCGGTGGGCGAGCTGCGCAGCATCGGGCTGTGGCGTGCCGACGACGAGGCCGGGCTGTACGGGACGGTGCTCGGCACCCTGCCGCTGTGGCCGTGGATGTCCGCGGTCGTCACCGCCCTGCAGTCGCACCCCAACGACCCGGGGAGGCCGGACGGCGACGCCTGACAGCGCCCGCTCCGCCGCCCCGGCACCTCCACACGGCTCCCCGTCGCCCCGACACGGTCGCGACGAGGGGCCGTGGTCCGTTCCGGCCCCGGTACCCGCCCGTCGAGGAAGATGTCATGAGCGAAACGATCCAGCGTCCGGCCGCCGCACCCGGCGGCCCGTCCGGCTCGCCCTGGGGCCACGTGGTCCGGGCCGCGGCGGCGCTGGCGGCGGCCATGGGGGTCGGCCGCTTCGTCTACACCCCGATCCTGCCCCTGATGCACGCCCAGGCGCGCCTGACGGCCGGCGCCGGCGCGCACCTGGCGACCGCCAACTACGTCGGTTACCTCGTCGGCGCGCTCGCCGGGACCTTCCTGCCCCGGCTGACGCGTTCCGCCGCCGTGCTGCGCGGTTCGCTGCTGCTGCTGGTCGTGAGCCTCGCGGCCATGCCGCTCACGCACACGACGGCGGTGTGGCTGCTGCTCCGCCTGGTCGCGGGCGCGGTGAGCGCGACGGTGTTCGTGATCGCGGTCAGTGCCCTCCTCGGGCGGCTCCGCGAGCACCCCGCCCACCTGCCGGGCTGGGGCTTCGGCGGGGTCGGCGCCGGGATCGCGCTGTCCGGACTGCTCGTCCTCCTGCTGCGCGGCTTCGCCGACTGGCGGGCCGCGTGGTGGGCCTCCGCCGCCCTCGCCGCGCTGCTCTCGGTCCCGGCGTGGACGATGCGTACGGACTCCGCGCCGGCCGCGGTGCCCGCGCCGGCCCCCGGTGCCCGGGGGAGTGCCGGGGCGCCGCGCACGCACCGCTGGTTCGGCGCCCTGTTCGTCTCCTACACCCTGGAGGGCGTCGGCTACATCATCGCCGGCACCTTCCTGGTCGCCGCGATCGACCAGGGCTCGCCCGGCCGGCTCGGCACCGGGGCCTGGGTGCTGGCCGGAGTGGCGGCCGTCCCCTCCGCCGCGCTGTGGGCATGGCTGGGACGGCGCTGGACCCGCCCGGACGTGCTGCTCGCGGCGCTGGTCGTGCAGGCCGCGGGGATCGCGCTGCCGGCCGTGGTCGGCGGGCCGGCCGCGGCGCTGGTCTCGGCGTTCCTCTTCGGCGCCACCTTCATCGGCGTGAGCACGGTGGCCCTGGCCGCCGGGACCCATCTGCGGTTCCCGCGCGCGGTCGCGCTGCTGACCGCCGGGTACTCGGTGGGCCAGATCCTCGGCCCGCTGGCCGTCGAGCCCCTGCTGCGCCACGGCTACCGGCAGGCGCTGGTCCTGGCGGCACTCGTCGTCCTGGCCGCCGCCGCGGCCGCCTTCGCGCTGCGCATCGGCTTCCCGCACCGCATGGACCCGCCGGGCGTCCGGGGTGCGTCCCCCGACGGCGTCGCTTCCGCGCAGGGTCTTTGACAGTTCTCGACCGGTCGTCTACCTTTAATGAAGGTGACCGGTCGTCTAGTGCGCCGGGCCCGTAGGACATCCCCCACGAGAAGGAACACCATGAGCGTTCAGGGTCAGAAGGTCGCGGTCGTCACGGGTGCCTCCCAGGGCATCGGCGCCGGAGTGGTGGAGGGCTACCGCAAGCTCGGCTACGCCGTCGTCGCCACCTCGCGGAACATCGGTGAATCGACGGACCCGGGAGTGGTGACCGTCCGCGGGGACATCGCCGAGTGGGAGACCGCCGAGCGGGTCATCGCGACGGCGGTGGAGCGCTTCGGCCGGGTCGACACGCTGGTCAACAACGCGGGCGTCTTCGTGGCCAAGCCGTTCACCGAGTACACCGAGGAGGAGTACCGCGCCGTTCTCGGCATCAACGTGGACGGCTTCTTCCGCATCACGCAGCTGGCGGTGGAGCGCATGCTGCAGCAGGGCGGCGGCCACGTGGTCCAGATCTCCAGCAGCCTCGGCGACCAGGCGGACGCGAAGATCACGTCCGTGCTGGCCTCGCTCACGAAGGGCGGCCTGCAGGCGGCGACCCGTGCGCTGGCGACCGAGTACGCGACGCAGGGGATCCGCGCGAACGCGGTGGCGCTGGGCACGATCAAGACCCCGATGCACGCGGTGGAGAACCACGAGTGGCTGGCCGCGCTGCACCCGGTCGGGCGCATGGGCGAGGTCGAGGACATCGTTGAGGCGGTCCTCTACCTGGAGAACGCCCCGTTCGTGACGGGTGTGACCCTCCCCGTGGACGGTGGGCAGACCGCCGGCCGCTGACCGGCGCGGCCGGAGAGCGCAGCGGGCCCGCGACGGCGGCCCCGGACAAAGGCGTCCGGGGCCGCCGTCGTGCCGTGTGTGCGGCGTCAGCCGCAGCGGCTCCCGCCGGAGCTCGGAGACCGCTCGTTCGGTGTACCGCTGGGCGACGGCTCGTCCTCCCGGCACGGACATGGTTGAGCACGTGGTGCCCGACGGGGCGTGGGCGCCGAGCCGCCGGCACCTTCATCCCCGCGGCCTACTGGTGATGCCAGACCTCCGCGGGAGTGATGTCCCAGGAGGTGCCCGCGATCCCTGCCGTGTTGAAGAACGATGCCCAGCTCACGACCGTACCGCCGGCGCGCTGCCCGCCTCGGTCGAAGTCGAAGCCGGGCCAGGACAGGTCGCCCGAGAGGCTGTAGGTGATGCCCAGGCCACGTTCCTCGGCGCGCGCGTCCATCTCCGCGTCCAGCTCCGACGGCACACGGCCGATCAGGCGGACTCCGTCGCAAGTGACCTGGGGACCGCGCAGCCCGTCGACGAGCACGCAGGTCAAGCCCACGCCCTCGACGAAGTAGGACTTCACGGCCGGTCGATGCTCGTGGGACTCGGCCCCGCCATGATCTCCACCGCTGTACGTCGACCGACTCCGAAGCTCAGCGGCCCGACCGACTGACCGGGAACACACCCCCATTGCTCCCGCTCCGAGTCCGCGAGCACCGCCCAGTGGTCCGTGTTCATCGGGCTCATGATCGTCCACTCGATGCGACGTACACAATCCGGCCGGGGACCCAAGGAAGCGCCCGGGTCCCCTCGACGTGCGGGGGACGTGCTCGTCGGTGGGCCGGGCGGTGGCATGCTGCCGACGTCAACCGTCAGACGGCCCGGACGGTGGGGCCGGTGTCCGCGGCCCACTCGGCGAGCCTGCGCAGGGCGCGCTCGGAGGCGGTCGCGGGATCCGCGGTGTAGACGCCGAGGATCTGGTCGGGATCGCCGGTGACGGCCAGGGCCTCGTACCGCAGGGTGAGTTCGCCGACCACCGGATGGTGGAAGTGCTTGACCCCGTAGGTGCGGCGCTCGATGTCGTGGTCGTCCCACCACGCCCGGAAGTCCTGGTCCCGTGCGGAGAGTTCGCCGACGAGTTCGGCGAGCCGGGGGTCGTGGGGGTGCTTGCCCGCGTAGAGGCGGAGCGCGGCGACGGACGTGCGCGCCACGCCCTCCCAGTCGTCGTAGAGGGTGCGGGCGCCCTCGTCCGTGAAGATGTAGCGGGCCATGTTCCGCTCCCGCTGGGGGAGCGCCTCGAAGTCGGTGTAGAGCGCGCGGGCGAGGCGGTTGGAGGCCAGGACGTCGGTGCGCCGCCCCACGACCACCGCGGGGACGTCGGCCATCGTCTCCAGCAGGTGGTGCACGGCGGGGCGCACGCGCTGCGGCGGCTGCGGACGGGACTCCGGGCGGGCCGGCCTGGCCAGGGCGAACAGGTGCTCCCGCTCGTCGTCGGTCAGCCGCAGGGCGCGGGCGATGGCGTCGAGGACCGTGCCGGAGACGTTGACGTGGTGCCCGCGTTCCAGGCGTACGTAGTAGTCCACGCTGACGCCGGCCAGCCCGGCGATCTCCTCACGGCGCAGTCCGGGCACGCGGCGGGCGGTCGGCGTGGGGGCCAGGCCTGCCTGCTCGGGGGAGATCCTCGCGCGGCGCGAGCGCAGGAAGTCACCCAGTGCGGTGTTCCGGCCGTCGGTCCCGGTCCCGGTCATGTGCGCGTCCATCTCCTCCACGCTACGACGCCCGCCGCGCGGTCGGGGGCCGCAGACGGGTACTGCCGGACCCCCCCCGCGACCAGGAGTCAGGGCCGGGCCGTGGTGTGGTCCTCCCAGGCCTGCTCCAGGGCGCGGGTGAACATTTCGGCGGGCTGCAGCCCGGTCACGCCGTACTTCCGGTCCAGTACGAAGAAGGGCACGCCGCCGGCGCCCAGTTCCGTGGCCATCCGCTCGTCGGCCCGTACCTCCGCGGCGTAGGCGCCGGGGTCGGCCAGGGCGGAGTCCGCCTCCGCCCGGTCCAGTCCCGCCTCGGCGGCCAGGTCCAGCTGGGTCTCCCGGTCGTAGACGGAGCGCTCCTCCGCGAAGTTCGCGCGGAAGGCGAGGTCCAGGAACTCCTGCTGGACGCCGCGCGCCTTGGCCAGGTGCGCCAGGCGGTGGACGTCGAAGGTGTTGCCGTACACGCGGCCGCCGATCCGGAAGCCCAGGCCTTCCTTGCGGGCCTCGGAGGCCGCCTGCTCCTCGCGCGCGACCTGCTGCTCGCGGGTGCGCCCGTACTGCGCGGCGACGGCGTCGATGATCGGCGTCGAGCCGTTGCGGGCGTCCGGGTTGAGCTCGAACGACCGGTGCAGCACCTCGACGCCGTCCCGGTGCCGGAAGCCGGCGAGGGCCCGCTCGAAGCGTGCCTTGCCGACGTAGCACCAGGGGCAGGCGGTGTCGGTCCAGATCTCGACGCGCATGGTGGGGCATCTCCCTGTTCGTGGGTTCGGTGGGGGTGTGGGGGCGGCGCCGCGCGGCTCCGGTGTCGGGGTGGTGGGGCCGCGCGGCTCCGGTGTCGGGGTGGTGGGGCCGCGCGGCGCCGCTGCCGGTGGGGTGCCGGTACGGGTCAGGCGGCCTTGAGCTGCGCGGCGACCCGGACGACCCGCTCGGCCTGGACGCGGGCCGCGGTGCGGGTGACCTCGTCCACGGGGTTGTTGCCCTGGCCGTCCACGTGGGAGGTGCCGTAGGGGTTGCCGTCGACGAACTTGGACGGCTGGGTGAAGCCCGGGGTGACCGTGATCCCGCCGAAGTGGTGGATCGAGGTGTAGAGGGACAGCAGCGTGGCCTCCTGGCCGGCGTGCGCGGTGGCGCTCGAGACGAAGCCGCTGAAGACCTTGTCGATCAGCCTGCCCTCGGCCCACAGGCCGCCGAGCGTGTCGATGAACTGCTTGAGCTGCGCCGAGACGTTGCCGAAGCGGGTGGGGGTGCCGAAGATGACGGCGTCGGCCCACTCGACGTCCTCGGGCGTGGCGAGCGGGAGGTGTGCGGTCGCCGCGTGGTGGGCCGCCCAGGCCGGGTTGGTGTCGATGGCGGTCTGGGGGGCCAGCTCGGCCGTCTTGACCAGGCGCACCTCGGCGCCGGCCTTGACGGCGGCGTCGTGGAGTTCCTTCGCGATCTCGGTGATGGTGCCGGTCGACGAGTAGTAGACGATGGCGAGCTTGACGGGGGTGGCCACAGGGCACTCCGTTTCTTTCGTTGTGTTGCCATGGGGGGATGATCGAACCGGTACTAACTGACCGGTCGCCTATTTGAAGCTAGACGACCGGTCGACAACTGTCAAAGGCATGTGCCCGCACCCGAGTGGCGGACAGGGAGGCTCATTGACCGGTCAAGCAGCTACAGTGGAGTAATGGCGTCCACGAAGCAGCGGTTGCAGCCCCTCAGCGCGAGCGAGGAGGCGTTCGTGCGCGCGGTGGGCCGGGTGCTCATGGAACTCCCCCGCGCCGTCGACGCCGACATGGTCGAGGGGGCAGGGCTGCCGCTCTCCGAGTACTCGCCGCTGATGTACCTGTCGGAGACCCCGGACCGCGCGATGCGGATGAGTGAACTCGCCGCCGCCTGCAGCCTCTCCCTCAGCGGGATGACCCGCGTCGTCATCCGGCTCGAGAAGCACGGCTGGGTGGAGCGCGTGAAGTGCGCCGAGGACGGCCGTGGTTGGAACGCCGTGCTCACGGACGCCGGGTTCGAGCGTCTGGAGCAGGCCTGGCCGACGCATCTCGCCAGCGTGCGGCGCCACTTGGTGGACCACTTCGGCGGCCAGGACCTCGCCGCGCTGACCGTCGCCCTGCAGCACGTGGCGAGCGACCAGGGCGACCACGCCTGATCCCGGCCGCCCCGGGCCGGGGCGATCGCCGGCCCTGCCACGCCGCGACGCCCCCGGGGGCCCGTCGGCCCGGCCCTGGGGGGTATTGCCGGACCCCTGTCGGACGGGGCCTGCTTCCACCCCCCTGACCTGTGTTTCCCGGTGTTTGCCTGGAGAGCGGACATCCCATCCCCGCTCCGCAGGACGGGGCGCACAGGAAGGCAGACGGCATGACCGAGCAGGCACTCATCACCACCCCGTTCGCAGCGCGGACCACCGCGGCGGAGGTCGTCGCCGGTGTGGACCTCACGGGGCGGCGGGCCGTCGTCACCGGCGGTTCCTCGGGCATCGGCGTGGAGACGGCACGCGCCCTCGCCGCCGCGGGCGCCGAGGTCACCCTGGCCGTACGCGACACCGCGGCGGGCGAGCGGGTCGCCGCCGCCATCACCGCGGGGACCGGGAACCCGCGGGTCCTGACGGCCCCCCTCGACCTGGCCGACCGGGCGTCGGTCGCCGCGTTCGTCGCCGCGTGGGAGGGACCGCTGCACATCCTGGTCGCCAACGCGGGCGTCATGGCGTCCCCCGAGACCCGCACCCCCGAGGGCTGGGAGCTGCAGTTCGCCACCAACCACCTCGGCCACTTCGCCCTGGCCACCGGACTGCGCCCGGCCCTCAGGGCCGCCGGTGACGCCCGCGTGGTGGTGGTCGCCTCGGTCGGCCACGTGAACGGCGACGTCCTCTTCGACGACGTCAACTTCGAGCGCCGGCCCTACGACGCCTGGGCCGCCTACAGCCAGTCCAAGACCGCAAACGTGCTCTTCGCGGTGGAGGCGGCCGCGCGCTGGGCCGGCGACGGCATCAGCGTCAACGCCCTCAACCCCGGCCGGATCGCCGAGACCAACCTCGCCCGGCACATCGGATCGGCCCTCAACGCCCCCGCGTCCTTCGAGCCGGGCCGGAGCGACGGCGTCTCGGTGAAGAACGTCGAGCAGGGCGCCGCCACTTCGGTGCTGCTCGCGGCGTCCCCGCTGGTCGAGGGCGTCACCGGCCGGTACTTCGAGGACTGCGCCGAGGCCGCTCCGCACCGGCCGGGCCTGCGTCGCGGGGTGGCCGCCCACGCCGTCGACCCGCGGAGCGCCGCGCGTCTGTGGCAGCTCTCCCTCGACCTGCTCGCCGCCGCGCCCCCCGTCGTCTCCTGACCCCGGTCGCCTCCCGGGCCCGGCCCCGGGCCGGGCCCGGGAGGGGAAGCCGCACAGTCGTCGGCGCGGGCACCTTGCCCTCTTGTTCGTCACCTGTCAAAATGGTGACATGATGCATGTGTTCAAGTGCGGTCTGCCCGTGCTGGACTTCGTGGGCACCCTGAGGCGCCGCCGCAACCCGGACCCCCAGGAGATGCTCACGACGCCGGAGAGCCTGGACGCCTGGTTCCGCGAGTCGGGACTCGTCGACGTCGACGTGCGCTCGCAGCCGAACGACGTGGCGGACGCGGTCTCCCTCCGGGAGGCGGTCTTCTCGCTCGTCAGCTCCGCCCTGAACAAGAGGGGTTACGACGGCGACGCGCTGGCGCTCCTCAACGCGGCGGCACGCGGGCCGTCCGCCGTACCGCAGCTGACCAAGGAGGGGCGCAGGGTCGAGGCGACGGCGCAGCAGGCGTTGTCGTCGCTGGCCCGCGAGGCCGTGCGGCTGCTCAGCGGCCCTGACGCGGAGCTGGTCAAGGAGTGCAGCAGGCCGGAGTGCACGCAGATCTACCTCGACCGCTCGCACGGCAGCCGCCGCGAGTGGTGCGCCATGGACCCCTGCGGCAACCGCGTGAAGGCCGCGGCGTACCGCGCGCGGAAGAAGGCGGCCAAGCCGCCGGCCGTGTCCGGCGCGCGCGGCGCGTAGCCCCGCGACACGCAAGGCGGCCGGGCCCCGGGGATCGGGGACCGGCCGCCTGCCGTGCGGGCGCGGGAGCGGTTCAGGGCTCCCGGGAGTGCTTCGCCGCCGGGCCGTCCTCCTCCAGCCAGTGGGCGTGCCACCGCTTCGCCCAGCCCAGGGACACGTAGCCCGTCCGCATCCCGAGCCGGGCCTCGGGCTCCTGGAACGCCTTGCGCATGTGCCCGATCACCACCAGGGCGATCGCCCAGGCCAGCACGTCGTGCACGAAGATCGCGCTGGTGCGGGAGACCGCGGGCAGCAGCCCGGTGAACCACATCAGCAGCCCGGTGCCCGTCATGACCAGCACGGCCCCGGCGAGCCAGCCCGCGTAGAGCTTCTGACCGGCGTTGAACTTGCCGGCGGGCCGCAGGTCCGGGGCGGTCAGACGCTTGCGCGCCGCCCGCAGCCAGCGACGGTCGTACGAGGCGAAACGGTTCAGCCTGCGCAGGTCGGCGCGGAAGGCCGGGGAGGCCAGGCCGAGCAGGAGGGGCAGCGGAAGCAGGATCCCCGACCACTCGTGGACCGTCGCGACCAGGTGGCGCCGCCCGACGAGCTGGGCCAGCGGCCCCAGGTAGAGGCAGGCCGCGGTCGTCAGGCAGAGCAGCATCAGCAGACCGGTGCCGCGGTGCACCCAGCGCTCGGCCGGGGTGAACCGCAGCACGCGCGCCGCGCGCTCAGGCGGCCTGCGCGCCGCCGCGCCGGTCGGCGCCGTCGAGCCAGCCGTCGACGTCATAGCCGTACTCCTCCCAGTACCCGGGGACGACCTCGTCGGTCACGGTGATTCCGGACAGCCACTTGGCCGACTTGTAGAAGTACATGGGCGCGGCGTAGAGCCGGACGGGGCCGCCGTGCTCATGACTGACCGGCTTGTCCTGCATCTTCAGGGCGACCAGCATGTCGGGGCGGCGGGCCTGTTCGAGGGTCAGGCTCTCGGTGTACACGCCGTCGAAGCAGGTGAAGTGGATCGCCTTGCCGTCGGGACGGACGCCCGCGGCGTCCAGCAGGTCCGACAGCGGCACGCCCTCGAAGGGGGTGTCCGCCACCCGCCACCCGTCGGTGCACTGCACGTCGCGCACGATCCGCCGCTGCGGGAGGGCGCGCAGCTCGTCGAGGGTGTACGTGCGCGGCCGGTCGACGAGACCGTTGACCCTCAGCCGGTAGCTTCGCGCGTCCTTGCGGGGCACCGAGCCGACGACGCTGTAGTAGCGGAAGCCGCCCGGGTTGGGCAGCACTCCGGTCAGTCCCGTGGGGTCCGCCTGCGAGGCGGCTCCGAGGAAGTTCTCCCAGCCGCGCTGCAGCCAGGGCGCCGCGGCGACGCCCGCGACCCCGGCGCCGAGCATGCCGAGCATGGCGCGGCGTGCGACGGGGGCCCCGCGCTCCGCCCGGTTCTCCTGGTCGCTCATGGTCACGCCCGCCAGTCGGACGACGTGCCCAGCAGCCGCGGCCACGCGGGGGGCACCGGCATCGCGTCGGGCACCTCGGACCCGCCCGTCTCCAGCAGGAGGACGCGGGCGTCGCCGTCCTCGGACAGGCGCACGGTCGGCACGCTGCCCGCCGTTCCCGCGCCCACCACGACGTAGTCGTACTCCACAGCCTGGCTCACGCAGCCTCTCCCGTTCCGGTGGCGACCGTCTCGTCACCCATTGAAGTGGTGACGACACTGGCACACGGCGACGTCACCTGTCAAGGCGGTGATTCATTCCAAGGAATGGACTTCTGCTCCGCGACCGGACCATGAATGCCCGCTTTGGGGCTGCTATGTCCCGGCACTTACTTGCATGATGCAGCTCTCCCTTGATCTACTCCTTGACGCAGCAAGCGCCATGTGGCCGGGGCCCGCGGCTCCCGTGTGCACGCCCGTCCGGACAGGAAGAGGATCTCCGTGAGTTTCCACCGTCGGGGCGGTGACGCACAGGGGCGCCGTGCGACTGCGACACAGCGGCCGGATCCGTCCGCGAACACGGCCCGCGCCCTTCCCTCCCTGCCGGATCCCCGGTGCGGGAACGGGAGTCGCGGCGGGTGCCGGGAATCCGGCTGATGGACCCCCGCGCCCTTCCCGCGCGGCCGCCCGGTTCGGGATTCCACGGCCGACCGGGCGCGCGTGGCTCGATAGTGACGGCGCCTCAGTTCCGCAGGGTGCGGCGTGAGTAGAATCCGCGAGCCTTCCACGGGGCGGCGACACGTCACATCGCAGTGTGGCCGGGGGAATCGGCCCCCTTCGTTCAAGATTTGGGATCGTTCATGACTTCAGAGACATCCACCCGCCGGCATGCCAAACGGCGCCGGCCCGGCCTGCTGGCCGCGGCCGGCGCGCTGGTGGTCGCGGGTTCGGTGGCCGTGCCGCTGACGGCGCAGGCCACCGGCGCCGCGCCGGCGGACACCGCCCGGCAGCGGGACTTCGCCGC
>NZ_JBVKBW010000040.1:0-36280 GCF_055635295.1 Streptomyces sp. NPDC111520
GTCGGAAACCCCCTCAAACTCTCCGACTCACCCACCACCATCCACCGCTCACCCCTCCTCGGCGAACACAACCACGACATCTACACCGGCGAACTGGGTGTCACGACCGAGGAGTTGACGGCACTGCGGACGGACGGGGTGATCTGACCGATGGCGGACACCGACGGGCGCGACGACGTACGGTCGCACACCACAGAGCAACCGGCGGCGGTGCTGGGCACCGTCCACCGGTGGGCCGGGGCAGCGGGGCTGCCCTGACCGGAGCACCACCCGTGACGGGGCCGGACCGCGAGGAACGCGCGGACCGGGCCCGCCGCACAGCACGAAAAGAGCACGGGGGCCGGCACGAGTCGGACTCCACGGAGACCGACCCGTGCCGGCCCCAGGTCCAGGGGGCGCTGGCCAGACTCTTTCGAGGCAGGGGAATCATGACAATGGCGTCAACGACATCGACGTCCCAAACACCCGTCACCTACCGAGAGGTGACCGACCACAACGGCCGGGTGTTCCGCGTCGGCGAGACCGACCTGGACATCATGGGCCGGAAGCGCAAGTGGATGGTCATCCTGCCGTGGGTAGGCATGATGGGCATCAGCTCGGCGGAGTACGCGTTCGCGTCCGCCGAGGACACGCTCCACACCGCGCACTCGTGGAGCAGTCTGCACATCTTCTGGATGCTCGGGGTCTGGGTGTTCTTCCAGGCCGCGGTGGCCTTCCCGGCGGGCAAGCTCCGCGAGTCCGGGAAGCTGCCGGCGCGCTACGCGATGATGTGCGGCGCCCTGGGCACCTTCCTGGGCTACCTGTCGCTGGCGTACGCACCGCACGTCGTCGTGGCGTACATCGGCTTCGGCATGTTCAGCGGCATGGGCGCCGGCATGGTGTACGCGACCTGCGTGAACATGGTCGGCAAGTGGTACCCGGAGCGGAAGGGAGGCAAGACCGGCTTCGTCAACGGCGGTTTCGCCTACGGCTCGGTGCCGTTCGTCTTCCTCTTCACCGGCTACATGAACCTGACCAACTTCCGCTGGGTGCTGGTCTCGGTCGGTGTCTTCCTCGCGCTGACCGTCGCGGTGGCCGGTTACTTCTTCAAGGACCCGCCGAAGAACTGGTGGCCGGCCGACGTCGACCCGCTGAAGGTGCCGGACGACCCGCGGGCCCGGCGCGCGATGGAGAAGAACCCGCCCGCCGTGCGGCAGTACACCCCCGCCGAGGCGTGGCGGACCGGCCGGGTGGCCCTGATGTGGTTCTGCCTGCTGTGCACCTCGGGCGTGAACATCTTCGGCATCGCCTTCCAGGTCGACATCGGTGAGGAGGCGGGCTTCGCCGGCGGGATCGTGGCCACGGCCATGTCCCTGAAGGCGATCGTCAACGGCACGGGCCGCGGCGTCATCGGCTGGCTGTCCGACCGCTACGGGCGCAAGCAGTGCCTGATCTTCGTCTGCCTCGTCCTCGGCCTCGCGCAGTACGGCATCCTGTGGTCGGCGGACATCAAGAACCTGCCGCTGTTCCTGATCTTCTCGTCCATCTCCGGCTTCGGCGGCGGCGCGATCTTCCCGATGTTCGCGGCGATGACGGCCGACTACTTCGGTGAGAACAACAACGCGTCCAACTACGGCCTGGTGTACAGCTCCAAGCTGGTCTCGGGTCTGCTCGGCTCCGGCATGGGCGCCTTCGTGGTCAGCCACTGGGGCCACAGCGGGGCATTCACCCTCGCCGGTTCGATCTCGCTGTTCGCCGGCTTCGTGGCGCTCTTCCTCACCCCGCCGGGACGCCCCAAGAAGAAGGACATCACGCCCAACCCGCAGCCCACCAGCAGGGAGGCGATCTGACGTGACCACCGGAGAGCACCCGGGGCTCCGGCACCGCACGCCGTGCCCGACGACCGGGTGTTCCTCCCGTCCACCGCGGCGTCCCCGGACCACCCCCGTGTCCTAGGAGGACGGTGCCGGAATGACGTGGGCCCCGGTCGTGGAACGCCACGACCGGGGCCCACGCGGCGTTCAGGCCGAGCGGTCGGCGGCGATCGCCTTGTGGTGGCGGATGACCTCTTCGACGATGAACTTCAGGAACTTCTCCGCGAAGGCCGGGTCGAGGTGGGCGTCCTCGGCCATCCGCCGCAGCCGCTCGATCTGTTCCGCCTCGCGCCCGGGGTCGGCCGGGGGCATGTTGTGCGCCGCCTTCAGCTCGCCCACCTGCTGGGTGGCCTTGAAGCGTTCCGCGAGGAGGTGCACCAGGGCCGCGTCCAGATTGTCGATGCTGCCGCGCAGGTGGCGCAGCCGCTCCAGGGCGGCCGTGTCGTCCACGTGTCCGTCGTCCATCCGCCCAGCCTAACCAGCGGGAAGGGGGTCAGTCGGCACGTCCCGTCGCGGCGACGGTCACGCCGAGGCCGATCATCGCGAGGCCGCCGGCGCCGCCGACCAGCGAAAGACGGCGCGGGGACCGGGCGAACCACGAGCGGGCGCCCGCCGCCACCAGGCCCATGGCGCTGTCCGAGACCAGGGCGATCACGTTGAAGACGATGCCGAGCAGCAGCATCTGCACGGTGACGTGGCCGGCCGTGCGGTCCACGAACTGCGGCAGCACCGCCGCGTAGAACACCATCGTCTTGGGGTTCGAGACCCCGACCACGAAGCCCTCGCCGAGCGTGCGCAGGGCGCCGCGCGCCGCTCCCGCGTTCCCGGACACCATGGTGAGGTCCCTGCGGTGCCGCAGCGCCTTGACGCCCAGGTACACCAGGTAGGCGGCGCCGGCCAGCTTGAGGGCGGCGAACAGCAGCGCCGAGCGCTCCACGACCGGGCCGACGCCGAGGGCGACGGCGACCACCAGGACGTACGAGCCGAGCGTGTTGCCGGCGACGGAGGTCAGCGCGACGCGGCGCCCGTGGGCGAGCGCGCGGCCGATGACGAAGAGCACGCTGGGGCCGGGGATCACCACGAGCACCAGCGATACCAGGGCGAAGGCCACGAGTCGGTCGAAGGACACCATGCCCGGAGGCTAATCGGGTATAACTTCCCGCGCACCGCATTAAGCGCGGGTACGAGGAGGCGGGATCGATCATGGGTGAGCCGCAGGGCGAGCAGCTGGAAGCCGTACGGGCCCGGCGGGAGGAACTGCGCGGGAGGTACCTGCACGAGCCGGCGGCGCGACCGGCGACGCGGGCGGCGGGGGTGCACCACGTCGCGTTCATCTGCCGGGACGTCGAGGAGACCATCCGCTTCTACCAGGAGTTCCTGGGGTTCCCGCTGGTGGAGCTGGTGGAGAACCGGGACTACGCGGGCTCCAGCCACTTCTTCTTCGACATCGGCCACGGCAACCTGCTGGGGTTCTTCGACTTCCCCGGCCACGAGCACCCCGAGCAGCACGAGACGATCGGCGGGCTGCAGCACCTGGCGCTGTCGGTGACCGCGGAGCAGTTCACCGAGGCCAAGCGCCGGCTGGACGAGACCGGCACGGAGTACCTCGGGCCGGACCGGGGCGTGGAGGACAGCCTCTACATCCGCGATCCCAACGGGGTCAACGTGGAGCTGTACCGGGAGGACCTCGGCCGGTTCGACGGCAAACCGCTGTTCTGAGGCGACGGGAGCCCGGCGGGGCGGGCGACCGGCGGCGCGCTCAGTCCTCGTGCGACCGCTGGTGGTACGAGGTCCTGGTGTGCTCGGTGTGCGCGCGCATGACCTGCTGGGCCCGCTCGCCGTCGCGTCCGGCGATGGCCGCGATCAGCTCGCGGTGCTCGACCCAGGACTGCATGCCGCGCTGCCGGGCGACCGGGGTGTAGTACCAGCGCACGCGCCGCTCGACCTGCCGGGCGAGTTCGGCGAGCACCGTGTTCCCGGCCAGTTCCATGACGCAGGCGTGGAGGGCGGCGTTGGCCGCGACGACCGCGTCGACGTCGTCGGCGGCGACCGCCGCCTCGCCCGCCTCGCACAGCTCCTCCAGCCGTTCCAGGCCCTTGGAGGTGGCGTTGGCCGCGGCGAGGCGGGCCGCCTCCGTCTCCAGCAGGGCGCGGACGACCAGGAGTTGGTCGGCCTCCTCGTCGGTGGGCTCGTGGACGAAGGCCCCCTGGGCCGGGCGCAGGTCCACCCATCCCTCGGTGTTGAGGCGCTGCAGGGCCTCGCGCACCGGCTGCCGGGAGACCCCGAGGTGGCCGGCGAGTTCGGTCTCCACCAGGTGCTGGCCCGGGGTGAGCGAGCGGGTGATGATCAGCTCGAGCAGCGCTTCGTACACCTGCTCGCGCAGGGGGCCCGGACGCTGGAGCTTGGGCACGGATCCCTGCGACAGCCCGCTGGACAGCATCGACGCCCCAACCTTTCCGGGGATGATTGGCTTTCGTCTACAGTCTACGCGCGCAGCCGCCCGGCGCGGACACCACGCCCAAGGGTGACGCTCTTCACACTCCCCGGGCGCGGGGCCCGGCTATGCGGCCCCGGTGAGCTGGGAGGTCTTCAGGACGGTCAGGGTCACCAGCAACAACAGCATCGCCGTCATCCCGGCCGCCTGCCAGAGGGCCCGGTGCTTCCGCGGCGCGTGGGCCAGGACGAGCCCGACGGCGCCGCCGGCGAGCAGGCCGCCGAGGTGGGCATGCCAGGAGGTGACGGCCGCGGAGACGGCCATCCACACCAGCAGGCCGATCAGGAGCTGCCGCCCGCCGATCGGGTCGTTGCGCAGGCGCTTGCTGAGGACGAAGTAGGCGGCGCCCAGGCCGAAGATCGCGCCGGAGGCTCCGACACCGCCTTGCTGCGGGGCGATCAGGTAGGCCAGCACGGAGCCGCCGAGGGCGGAGAGCAGGTAGAGCGAGACGAAGCGGATCCGCCCCAACTGGGCCTCGACGGCCGGGCCGAGGGTCCACAGCGCGTACATGTTGAGCAGGATGTGCAGGATCCCGAAGGTGCCCTGGTCCGGCGGCTGGTGGAGGAAGGCCGAGGTGATGAGGCGGTACCACTCGCCGTGGGCGACGCCGATGGCCTCGTAGCCGGGGTACACCGAGCCGTCGTAGACGTAGGGCAGGCCGTCGGGGCCCAGCAGCCCCTGCCCCAGGCCGCCGAACCGCGCGACGAGGTCGGAGCGGACCAGTTCGCCGAGGTAGGCGGCGACGTTGAGGGCGATCAGGACGTACGTCACCACGGGCACGCCCGAGGCCGCCACCCGGCCGCCGAAGACCGTGCGCGCCTGGCGGACGCTCCGGCCGCCCTCCTTCACGCACTCCGGGCAGTGGTGGCCGACCGCGGCCTCGCGCATGCAGTCCGGGCATATGGAACGGTCGCAGCGGGTGCAGCGGACGTACGTCTCACGCTTGGGGTGCCGGTAGCAGGTGGTGACCGGAGGCTCGGTGCCCTGGTCGGTGTCCGTGGTGCTCACGAGCGCGAAGCCCCCCATGTGGCGTACGGGACGGTGGAGTCGCACGTTTGTACCCAGCCCGGGCGCAGTGCGTCAAACCCCTGCGGCCTGCGCCTCCCTGCGCGGACCGCAGGCCCGGTCGACGAGGACGACGGTGAGCGCGGTCAGGCCGGCGGCGTCGTTGCGCCCGGGTCCGCGGAGACGGGGGTCGCGCACGCTTGCCGCCGGGCAGACGGCGGCGTCCGGGAGTCCGGCGACGAGGCGGAGGACGTCTTCCTCCGTCACGCGGACGGTGCCGGGGGGTGGCGGACGGCACCCGGCCCTCGCCGTACGTCTCCTCACCGGTCGGGGCGGTGCGGCCGCGGGGCGCCGGTCCGGTCCGGGGGTGAGGCGCACCTTGAAGGTCGCCTTCCCTTCCCCGCGCGGAAGGTCGTCCGCGCCGTGGCTCCCGACGGCCGTGTCCCGCGACGCACCGGGCGCGCCGATGGCCGCGCCGCACCCTTGCCGCACTCCCCCCGGCCGGGGCGGTCGGGCCCGTCGGCTCAGGTCCCCGCCGAACGCCCTCGGAACGCCCCGCGAACTGCGGCCGAACTCCCTTCGGCCGGACGCCGGCCGGGGACCGCTTTTACGACCCCTTGACCCCTAGCAGACGAATACTGTACACAGTATTCGTCCGGGAAGCGGAGAACCCCGGGCCGACGGATTCGTCGAGGTGACCGTGCCGGACCACGGCGCTGCCACCCGTGGCAACCTCTGTAACAAGGGCCGATTCGGCTTCCAGCGCGTACAGAACCGGGACTGATCGACATGGGACGGGTCACCGAACGACGTCGGGTACTGAGGATCAGGGACGGGGCGGTCGACCACCGGGCGGACACCCTCGTCGCCGAGGAACCGCTGGAGATCCGGCTCAACGGCAAACCGCTCGCGATCACGATGCGCACCCCCGGCGACGATTTCGCGCTCGCGGCGGGCTTCCTCGTCAGCGAGGGCGTGCTCGGCGGCGCGCAGGAGCTGGCGAACATCGTGTACTGCGCGGGCGCCACCGTCGACGGGTCCAACACCTACAACGTCGTGGACGTGCGCCTCGCCCCCGGGGTCCCGGTCCCCGACATCACGCTGGAGCGCAACGTCTACACGACGTCCTCCTGCGGCCTGTGCGGCAAGGCCAGCCTCGACGCCGTGCGCACCACGGCCCGTTGGCCCATCACCGACCCCGCGCCGCTGCGGCTCGAGCCCGCGCTGCTGTCCGCGCTGCCCGACCGGCTGCGCGCGGCGCAGCGGGTCTTCGACCGGACCGGCGGCCTGCACGCGGCCGCGCTCTTCACGGACGAGGGCGAACTGCTCGACCTCCGCGAGGACGTCGGCCGACACAACGCCGTGGACAAGATCGTGGGCCGCGCCCTCCAGCAGGACCTGCTGCCCCTCGCCGGGAAGATCCTGATGGTCTCCGGGCGGGCCTCCTTCGAACTCGCCCAGAAGGCCGTGATGGCCGGCATCCCGGTGCTCGCCGCCGTCTCGGCTCCGTCCTCGCTCGCGGTCGACCTCGCCGCCGAGTCCGGACTCACCCTCGTCGGCTTCCTTCGAGGCACCTCCATGAACGTGTACGCGGGCGAAGAACGGATCGCCCTGCCCGCGCCTGCGGCCGGGCGGGTCTGACCCGTCCCGGCCCGCGTACACGCGTGCGGGACCGGCCGGCGAGGTGCGCCCCCTGCGCCGGCCGGTCCCGCCGTAGCCGAAGGCCCGAGGTAGACACTGTCCACCTCGCAGTGGACACTGTCCACCATGTCCACCGCTCCCCGCGCGCGCCTGCTCGACGCCGCCCTCGCCGTCCTGGACGACGAGGGCGTCGAAGGGCTGACCCTGCGGGCCATCGCACGGCGCGCCGACGTCTCGCACGGGGCGCCGCTGAAGCACTTCCCGCACCGGGCGGCGCTGCTGTCCGCCGTGGCCACCGTGGGCTTCCGGGAACTGGGCGCCCGCGCCGGCGCGGCCGTGCGCGCGTGCCCCGAGGGCGCCTCGGCGGCCGCGCGGCTGCGGGCCGGGTCCGGCGGCTACGTGGCGTACGCCCTGGGACGACCGGCGATGTTCACCCTGATGTTCCGGCACGACCTGCTGGACCCCCGGGACAAGGAACTCGGCCGGGCCGGGTTGTCGGCCTTCGACGACCACCTCCTCGTCCTCGTGCGCGCCGCGCAGGCGGAGGGCTGGCGGCCCGGTGCGGACACCCGGGCGCTGACCGGCGCCGTGTGGTCCGGCCTGCACGGCGTGGCGCAGCTGTGGCTGTGGGGCTCGCTGGCCCTGAGCACCGGCGCCACGTCCATCGACGAAGCGCTCGACGCGCTCTTCACCTCGTTCGACCTCAAGGAACACTGACGATGCATGAGAAGTACGGATTCGACCGCGAGACGGCCGTCACGGCACGTCCGGGCGAGCCCTCGGTCTACGACGCCGAGCTCCACGAGGGCTGGCGGATCGGCATGGGCGTCAACGGCGGTCTGCTGCTCGCCCTCGCCGGCCGGGCGCTCGCCGAGGAACTGGGCGGCGACGGACAGGGGCACCGGGATCCGTTCTCGATCAGCGCCTACTACCTGTCGACCTCGCTGCCGGGCCCGGTGACCGCCCGCACGGAGACGCTGCGCCGCGGCCGTACGGTCTCCACCGGCGTGGTTTCCCTCGTGCAGGACGGCGAGGAGCGGCTGCGGGCGCTCGCGACCTACGGCGACCTCGACGGCCACGACCACGCGGGCGACGTGCGCACCTCCGCCACTCCCCCGCAGATGCCGCCGCCGCAGGACTGCGTCGGCACCGACGCGGCGCCGCCGGAGTTCCTGAAGACGTCCCCGATGCTGGAGCGCATCGAACTGCGCCTGGACCCGGACACCGTCGGCTGGGCGGTCGGCGCCCCCTCGGGCCGCGGCCTGGTCCAGGGCTGGCTGCGCATGCCCGACGGCCGCGAGCCGGACCCGCTGATGCTGCTGCTCGCCGTGGACACCCTGCCGCCGGCCAGCTTCGACCTGGGGATACCCGGGTGGGCGCCGACGCTGGAGCTGACCGCCCACGTCCGGGCCAGGCCGGAGCCCGGGTGGCTGCGGCTCAAGCACTCCACGCGCAACTTCGCGGACGGCTACATGGAGGAGGACGCCGAGGTGTGGGACTCCGCCGGCCGCCTCGTCGCGCAGTCCCGGCAGCTGGCCCGGGTACGGCTGCCGCAGGGCGACGCGTAGCCGCGACGCCCGCGGGGGCGCGGTGCGTCCTCAGTGCAGCAGGGCCTGCCAGTCCTCGGGGACCTTGCCCGCGGGGCCAGGCGCGGGCTGGGCCTCCGGGTGGGAGTTCGGCGGGGGCAGGACGGGACCGTCGTAGTACTCCTCGGTCTCGACGTTCCAGTACCACTCCTCACCGGGCTCGTAGCTGGTGATGAACGGGTGGCCCTCCTCCTTCGCGTGCCGCGTGGCGTGCTGGGAGGGCGAGGAGTCGCAGCAGCCGATGTGCCCGCACTGCGCGCAGCGGCGCAGGTGGAGCCACCAGCCCGGCCCCTGGCCGGCGCCGCAGTCGGCGCAGCCCGCGCCGCTCGGCCTGGCCGTGGGGTCGATGCCGGGGATCGTGACGTCGTCCGCCATGGTGGACCCGCCTCCTTAACCGCGATCACGTCCTCCTGGCATGCTAACCGCCCTCACGTGCCGCCACCGGGCGAACCGGAACGGGCCCTCACGGCCCCCGCCGCCCCCGGCGACTGCGCAGCAGGCTGCCGGGATGCCGGACGAGGAAGCGCAGGCGGCGGGCGCAACCGGGGGCGCGCAGCCACCACGGCAGCCTGCGCAAGGGTACGTACGCCATGATGTCGTCGTGGGCCTCGGTCCCGGGCGGCAGGCCGCGCAGCAGTTCCAGGCAGCGGGCGTCGACCGTGGCGTGCAGCCGGGCGACGTGGGCCAGGGCCACGACCCCCTGGCGGCGCAGTTCCTCGTGCGGCGCCTCCAGCGCGCGGGCGACGCGGGGCAGGATCGCGGCGGCGTCCGGGTGGGTGAGCGCCAGCCCGATGACCGCGACGCCCACCAGCGGTTCCCCACGCTCGAAGGCGGCGTCGACCTCCTCGGGCCGGTCGGTGCCGAGCAGCGCCGAGGAGTCGGCCCAGTTCATGCCCCGCCCGGCCGCCGCCCGCCCGACCAGGAACTCCCGCCGCCCGGCGGGGTCGTGCTCGCCGCGCCGCAGCCCCTCCAGGTACGCCCAGACCCGCCCGGCACCGGGTCCCGCGTCGGCGGCGGCCTGCCGCCACACCTCCGGCTCCGCCTCCGCCAGCGCGGCGAACCTCCCCCCGCGCTCCCCCAGGTCGCACCGGCGCAGGAAGGCCAGCCATCGCGCGTCCTCGTCCGTGACACGGCCGGTGGCGTGGCCGAAGGCGAGCTCGTCGGGTTCCAGCGCGACCGCGAAGCGGACGAACTCGGCGGGTACGGGGGCTGGGTGCGCGGTCACGAGCGCCGAGGTCAGTGCGTCAGCCGCAGTGTCGGCTCGCCGTTTTCGTCCCCCTCCCAAGGACCGAGGACGGCGGTGAACTCCCCCGCGCTGACGACGAGGTCGGTCCCGGCGAGGTCGAAGGACGGGGTGAAGGGCTCGCCGGCGAGGTGGGCCGGGGCGTACCGCACCGCGAGGACGTGGAGGCCGTCGGGAGCGGTGGGCACGGGCGGCACCTCCAGGGCGGTGGTGGCGACGACATGGCGCCAGCCCTCGTCGGGGTTGCCGAAGCCGCGCGCGTCGGCGGCGAGGCCGAAGGCCGCCTCCTCCTGGGTGAGGCCGATCGTCGCGGGACTGTTGAAGCGGGCTGCGCTGTCCCCGTGGTCCGTGCCGGGCGTCGTCAGGCTCAGTCCGGCGGCACCCGTGACGGCCATTCCGCCGAGCACGAGACTGCCGTTGGTGGTGTGGCGGACGCCGGGGTCCGCGAAGTGGACGCCGCCGGCCGTGACGATCTTGACGAGGCGTCCGTGCGCGGCCGTCACGTACGGCAGGCCGGCGAGCAGGCGGGGCTCGTCGCCCGGGCGCCGTTCGAGGACGGTCACGAACCACAGCCGCGTGCCGTCCGTGACGTACAGGCACCGGGTGTGGACCAGGGCCCGTTCCTGGGCGACGACGGGTTTGGTCACCAGCTTCGCGGCGAGCCCGGGCGCCTGTGCGTCGCGGACCCTGATCCGGCCCATCGGGCGGGTGAGCAGCAGACCGCGGTCGGCGAGCCCGATGCCGTGCTGCCGGCCGACGGCCACAGGCAGCAGCAGGGTGCGTCCGGCCTCGACGAGGGACGGCGTGAGGCGGTCGTCGAAGGCGACCGAGACGTCGCCCAGGCGCAGTTGGTGGCGGACGGGGCCGGTGCGCGGGGTGCGGTGCCAGGGGGTGCGGTCCTGGACCTGCCAGACGAGCATGAAGGCGAAGTGCCCGTCGAGGTCGCCGTGGGGGCCCGCCGCGTGCCGGGCCCAGCGGGTGTCGCCGAGGTAGCGCCCGAGGTCGCGCCGCACCCGCCGGCCGAAGTAGCGCAGGCCCAGGACCCCTTCGAAGCCGCAGTGCTGCTCGCTGTAGCGCGGGCCGCCGACGTCGTAGCCGCACACGGAGAGCCGCGCGTCGATGTAGCGGGCGAGGGCGTCCCCGTCCTCGGCGAACACCGGTTCGCCGCTGACCCGGTGGGCCTGGGCGAGGAAGGAGAGCGAGATCGGGCCGTAGTTGTTGTCGTACGCACCCCCGTGCTCGGCGGGCAGGAGGGCACCGCGGTCCGGGAGGCGGCGGGCGCGGACCTCCTCCGCGTACAACCGCAGCGCGGCGACCCGCATGGCCGCGCCCGCGGACGAGGGGAGGTGGCGGGCGAGCATCAGACCGCCGACGACGCAGCCGATGGCCTGGTTGGTGGCGTCCTGGGGGTTGAAGAAGGTGACCTCGGTGAGCCGGCGCCAGTAGCCGAGGGCCAGGTCGGTGAGGGCGGCTCGGTGCTCGCCGCCGAGCAGGCCGTCGGCGGCGTCGAGGAGGTTCACGGCCTGGAGCAGTGCCCACACGGTGCTGGGCCAGTCGCCGAGGGGGTGCTCGCCGTCGGGAAGGCGGTAACGGGCGTACGGGACGCCGGAGTCTCGGCGGCGCAGGTTGGGGTAGCCCGGGTTGTCGCGGCGGTACACGCGTTCACGGAGGTGGAAGTCGAGACTGCGGCGTACGGGTTCGGCGAGGTGGGCGTGCATGCCCCCGGCGCCGCCGGAGCGCTGCCAGGCCAGGGCGAGCAGCGAGGTGACGCCCAGGGAGGTGTCGCCGACGTCGAGGAGCGCCCCGGGCCGTTCCAGGCAGCCCTCCGGGGTGATCCGGGCGAGCGCCTCCCGCGCGACGCCGGCCAGCACGGTGTCGTACGCGCCGGGGTCGTCGGGCAGGTCGTGCAGGGCGCCGCGCTGGTACGTCACGTACACCGGCGCGGTGCTGGTCGCTGCTGCCACGGTGGTCCGGCCCTTCGTTGCGTCGGTGGCCTTGCCGGGACCGGGGAAGCGGCCGCCGGCCCCGCATCACCGAGCGTAGGCCCGCCCGGCCCGGCGAACCACCCGGCTCCCGGGCATCCGGATGACGGCACATCTCCGTGGCCCGCCGGGCGGCGCCCGGCGGCGGCCGGGACGTCAGTGACGGTCTGCCAGAACACCGTCCAGCGCGCGTGACAGGCGGTCGAGCCAGTCCGCGGCCGTGCCCGTGACGTGGGGGTGGACGGCACGGAAGGCGTCCCAGTCGACGGAGTGCGGGGCGACCTCGGCGAGGCGGGGAGCGGACGCGGGATGGCCGGGCTCACGGCTCATCACCCGGTGCAGCAGGCGTGCGGAGAGGGCGGTGTCGGGCGACTCGGCGAGGAGGACCGCGTCGTAGAGGTCCTTCCCCTGCGCCCGGCCCTCAGCGGCGGCGTCGGCCTGCAGCCACAACAGCTTCCAGGCGAGGGAGAGTTCACGGCTCGGGGTGAGCACCACGGCCGGCGGCCCGCCGTCGGCGCGCGGTACGGCGGTCAGGACGGGCGGCTCGGGGAGCCGTTCGTCGCGGGCGAAGTCCAGGCTCACCTCGCCCGGGGGAAGTCCGTCCGCGTGCCAGGGGACGACGAGGCGCACGCCGGGCGTGTCGTACTCCGCGTAGGTCCAACTGCCGTCGTCGCGGGCGCCCTCCGGGTCGAGGCGTACGCCGGGGGCGGCGTCGGGGTGGGCCCTGACCAGTTCGAGCAGTTCGCCGGGCGGGCCGTCCGGGGCGTCCGAGCCGTCCGTCTCCGGGTCGACGATCCAGTGCAGGCCCTCGGGCGGGACGTGGGCCCGCTGCCCGCCGGTGCCGAACTCCTCGTCCGCCCAGATCTCGGGGCGGGCGGCGCCGTCGGCGGCCTCCGGCCACTGCTGCACGGCGGCCCGCTCGTCGACGTACGGGGGCGGGTGGAGCGGGTCGATCGGCACCGCGAGGGAGGGCGGGACGATCCAGTCGAGGTCGCCCGGTTCGCGGGCGGCGGCTCCGACCCAGGCAGGCATCACCATGCTGCCGCGCAGCACGAGGTAGTCGGCCAGCGGGGACCGCGCGACGAGGCCCAGCAGGTGGTCGAGGACGGCCCGCCGGGCGACGGCCGCCGGGTCCCGCCCCTCGGGGGCGGTCACCGGCCCCGCCCCTCGTCGATCCGGCCGGGCCGCTGCCGTGCTTCGGGGCGGCCGACGTCGCGGCAGCGCTCGGCGGCGACGCGTTGCGCGGGCAGGGCGCCGCGGCCGCGCCGCGTCAGCACGGGCGGCGTGCCGTGGGTCTCGAAGTCGCCGGTGACGCCCACCGCCGGGGTCCCGCCTACCACGTCGGACGGACCGGGCCGCCCGGGGCGAGGCGGCCGAGGTCCGCGACGAGGGCGCGCAGGCGGTCCTCGCCGAGCACGCCGGCCCAGGGGCGTACCGCCTCGGCGGCGGCCTGGTCGGCGGCTCGGGTGCAGGCACGGCCGCGGTCGGTGAGGACGACCAGCCGGGCCCGGGCGTCGTCCGGATGGGGGCGGCGTTCCGCGTAGCCCTTGGCATCGAGTTCGTCGACGAGCTGCCCGGCCGCCTGGCGGGTCACCCCGAGGTGCGCGGCGAGTTCGGTGACGGTCGCGCCGCCCGCGGCCATCCGGGCGAAGGCGAAGCCGTGGGCGGGCCGCAGGTCGTGGAAGCCGCGGCTGACGACGCCGTCGTGGATCGCGGCGGTGAGGGCTCCGGCGGCGGCGAGCAGGTTCACGCCCAGGGCCATGGCCAGGGCCTCTTCGTCCTTCATGCGGCCACCTTGACACAGTGCGCAAGCAGCTTGAGCATATAGGCAAGCAACTTGCTCAAGTTGCTTGCCTATCCGGGAACAGGAGTCCGCATGCCCGTCGTCCGTTCCGCCGACGCCGTCGTCCACGACCTGCACGGGGTCCGCTTCGTGTCGTACGCCCGCACCGCCACCGGCAGCACCGAACTGTGCGCGTGGCGCGGCGAGGTGCCCGCCGGGACCGCCGGTCCCGCGCACACCATCAGCCGCGAGGAGGTCTTCCTCGTCCTGTCCGGCGGTCCGCGCCTGACCATCGACGGGGAGGCGTACGAACTGTCCCCCGGTGACGTCGCCACGGCGCCCGCCGGCTCCCGCCTGGCCCTGGAGAACCCGGGTGACGGCCCCGCCTCCGTGTGGGTGACCACCGGGGTGGGTCTGGAGGCGGTGCTCGCCGACGGGTCGCGGATCAGCCCGCCCTGGGCCCGCTGACGCCGGCGGGCACCCCGCGGGTCAGCGCGTCACTGCAGGTGGGCGGTGTCGTTCCAGAGGGTGATCGCGGGGTCGCCGTACTCCCAGCCGAGGACCGACAGCGACGCCGGGGCCAGGCTCAGCACCATGCCGCGCATCGGGTCCAGCCGCAGCCAGCGGGCGGCCAGGGTGCGCAGGAAGTGTCCGTGGGCGAAGACGACCGCGTCGCTGTCCTCCTCCTTGACCCAGGCCACCACCTCGTCCGCGCGGTTGGCGACCTGCCACGAGGTCTCGCCGCCGACGACCCCGTCGCGCCAGATCACCCAGCCGGGGCGTTCCTCCCGGATCTCCGGGGACGTACGGCCCTCGTACTCGCCGTAGTCCCACTCGCGCAGCGCGTCCCAGGTCTGCGCCCGGTCGCCGAAACCGGCGAGTTCGCAGGTGTCGCGGGCGCGCTGAAGGGGGCTGGTGCGGACCCGGGCGCCCGGGAAGTCGTGCCAGGGGGCGCGGGACAGCCGCTTGCCCAGCAGGCGGGCGGCCTCCCGGCCCTCCTCGGTGAGCGGGATGTCGGTCCTGCCGGTGTGCTGGCCGGTCTGGGACCACTCGGTCTGGCCGTGCCGGACGAGCACGAGGCGCGGAGCCATCAGGGAGCCACCTCCGTGGGGACGGCCCCGGTGTCGTTGCCGTCGGGTTCGCTGAGGAATGCGCGGGACGCGCGGTGTCCCTGCCCGCGGCGGTGCGCGGGCCGGTGCGCGGCGGCGCCGTGGCCCTCGTGGCCGGTGCCGGTGCCCGGCGGCTCCGGCGCCGCCGTACCGGACGCCCGGCCGGCGTCGCGGTCCGGGGCGGGGTCGCCGCTAGGGTGGACGTGCGTCGCCACCGCTGCCTCCGAGGTCACGTGGACAGTGTCCCTCCCGACCCGCGGGGCGCACAAAACGATGCCCCCGCGGCACGACCGCCCGAAGGAGATCCGATGAACGCGTCCGCCCCTTCGGCACCGGAGCCGCTCGACGTGCGCTGGATCCACGGGTCGCCGTCGGCGAAGCACAACACCGACCCGGACATCCAGGTGTTCGAGTACGACGAACGCACCTTCGTCCTGCGGCAGAACAAGGCGGTCCACTACGAGGCGCCGTTCCTCTTCCTGCTCTTCGGGGACGACCGCGCGGTGCTCCTGGACACCGGGGCCACCGCGGAGGAGGAGTTCTTCCCCTTGCGGGAGGTCGTGGACGAGCTGTTCGAACTGCGCCCGCCCGCCCTGCAGCGGCCGGGCTACGAACTGCTGGTCCTGCACACCCACGCCCACGGCGACCACGTCGCGGGGGACGCGCAGTTCGCCGGCCGCCCGGACACCGTCGTGGTGCCGGCCGACCGCGAGGACGCCTGGGACTTCCTCGGCCTCACCCAGGACCCCGACCGCGTGGCACGCCTGGACCTCGGGGGACGGGTCCTGGAGTGCCTGGCCACCCCCGGCCACCACGCCTCCGCCGTCACCTACTACGACCCGGCGACGGGCTTCCTGTTCACCGGCGACACCGTCTACCCGGGCCGGCTGTACGTCGAGGACTGGCCCGCCTTCCGCCGCACCCTCGACCGGCTGGTCGCCTTCGCCGCGGAACGCCCGGTCACCCATGTGCTGGGCTGCCACATCGAGATGACCCGCGAGCCGGGCGTGGACTACCCCGTCCGCACCACCCACCAGCCCGACGAGCCGCCGCTGGAGATGAGCGTGGACCAGCTCCGCGAGGTCCGGCGGGCGGTCGAGGAGATCGGCGACCGGCCCGGCCGCCACCCCTACCCGGGGTTCGTCATCTGCCGCACGGACTGAGCGCCTTCGAACGTCCGGCAGACTGTCCGGGTGTTCGCCCTCGCCGTCGCGCTGACCGTCCTCCTGTTGCTGGAGGTCGTCCCCTCCGCGGTCGCCCAGCTGATGCGCGCGCGGCCCGGCCTGGAACGGCTCGACGAGCTGACCCGGCTGGGCGTCCTGGAGGGGCGGCGCCTGTGGGTGGTCACCCTGCTCGGCACCCTGCACACGCTCGGCGCCGTGGCGGTGCTCGTGGGGCTGTGGCACCCGACCGCCGGCGTCGCCGGGGCGGCGCTGGAGGCGGGGATCTTCGCCTGGGTGCTGCTGCGCCAGCTGCGCCACGGTGACCGCGGGCGCGCCCTGGTCGCCTACGCGCTGTTCCTGGCGATGGCGCTCGCGGTCCTCGTGGTCGGCGCCCTGCGCTGAGCGGGCCCGCCGCCGGGCCGGCCGGGCCCGGTTCACCTGCGGCCGGCCACGACCTCCCGGGACCGCGCGACGGCCGGGGCGGCGGCGGGCGCGGCGGCCTCAGCGGCCTGCGCGGCCTCCGCCTGCCGTGCCCAGCGCTTGGCGAGGACCGCGCACACCATCAGCTGCATCTGGTGGAAGAGCATCAGCGGCAGCACCATCAGCCCGGCCTGGGCCCCGAACAGGACCGAGGCCATGGGCAGTCCGGCCGCCAGGCTCTTCTTCGACCCGGCGAAGACGATGGTCACCCGGTCCTCGCGGGGGAAGCCGAGCCGGCGCGAGCCGTACGAGGTCAGGCCGAGCATCGCGGCCAGCAGCAGGGCCTCGGCGAGCAGCAGCCCCAGCAGGCGCAGCGGCGTGACCTGGTGCCAGATGCCGCGCACCACGCCCTCGCTGAACGCCGTGTAGACGACCAGCAGGATCGAGCCCCGGTCGACCAGGCCGAGGACCTTCTTGTGGCGGGTGACGAAGCCGGCGATCCAGCGCCGCAGCAGCTGGCCCGCCACGAAGGGCACCAGCAGCTGCAGCACGATGCCGAGCACCGCGTCCGCCGAGAGGCCCGCGCCGCTCCCGCCGAGCAGCAGCGCGGCCAGCAGCGGGGTGAGGACGAGCCCCGCGAGGCTGGAGAAGGAGCCGGCGCAGATGGCGGCGGCCACGTTGCCGCGGGCGACGGAGGTGAAGGCGATCGAGGACTGGATGGTCGAGGGCACCAGGCACAGGAAGAGCAGCCCGGTGTGCAGCTCGGGCGTCAGCAGGTACGGCACGAGTGAGCCCGAGGCCAGGCCGAGCAGCGGGAAGGCGACGAAGGTGGCGGCCAGCACGGTGCCGTGCAGGCGCCAGTGGCGCAGTCCGTCCATCGCCTCACGGGTGGACAGGCGCACGCCGTAGAGGAAGAAGAGCAGCCCCACCGCCCCGGTGGACGCCCCGCCTGCGAGGTGTGCGCCGGTGCCCCGGGCGGGCAGCAGCGCCGCGAGGAGTACGGTGCCGAGCAGCGCCGCGATGTACGGGTCCACAGGGAGCCAGGACGGGTAACGCAGGCGGCGCATGGTGGTTCCTCATCGGTGCTGGACGGGACCCTCTCCAGAGTGCCCGCTGACCGGGCGATCGTAAATGACTTTGACCGCACTCACTGTCATCACGTATCGCGATGGGGGCGGTAGGCTGGCCGTGTGTTCGATCCGGTGCAGCTGCGGACCTTCGTCGCCGTGGCCCAGACGCTGAGCTTCACGCAGGCCGGCCGCCGGCTCGGCCTGCGCCAGTCGACGGTGAGCCAGCACGTGCGCAAGCTGGAGGAGGCCGCCGGCCGGCGGTTCTTCACGCGCGACACGCACAGCGTGGAACTGACCGAGGACGGCGAGGCCATGCTGGGCTTCGCCCGGACGATCCTGGAGGCGAACGAGCGCGCGGCGGGGTGGTTCGCGGGCACCCGGCTGCGCGGCCGGCTGCGCCTGGGCACCTCGGAGGACTTCGTCCTGACCCGGCTGCCCGAGATCCTGGAGGGCTTCCGGCGCGACCACCCCGAGGTCGACCTGGAGCTGACGGTGGAGCTGTCGGCCACCCTGCACCGGCAGCTGGCCGCCGGCCGCCTGGACGTGATGCTCGGCAAGCGCGCGTCCGGGGACACCCACGGCCAGCTGGTGTGGAGCGACCGGCTGGTGTGGATCGCCGGCGAACGCTACCGCCCCGAGCCCCAGCGGCCCGTACCGCTGATCCTGTACCCGGCCCCCGCGATCACCCGGGCGCGGGCCCTGGAGGTCATGGAGCGGGGCGGCCGTGCGTGGCGCATCGCGTGCACCAGCGGCTCGCTGAGCGGGCTGGTGGCCGCCGCGCGTGCCGGACTCGGGGTGATGGCGCACGCCGAGGGGCTGATCCCGCCCGGCCTGGTGCGGGTGCCGGCCCGTGCCGGGCTGCCGGAGCTCGGCGGCGTCGACTTCGTGCTGCTGCACGGGCGGCGGCGGCCCGCGGCGCAGGAGGCGGCGGACGCCCTCGCGGCGGCGATCCTCAGCGGATCCCTTCGGTCGTGATCTGCTTGACCAGGCGCAGCGACGGCACGGTCTCCACGTGCCGGACCCCGTCCAGGGCGCCGACGCACTCGCTGAGGTAGCGGTAGAGCTGCGGTGTGCTGCTGCAGATGACCACGGCGACGAGGTTGGACGCTCCCGTGGTGGCGGCGACGTAGGCGGTCTCGGGGTGCGCGGCCAGCGCCTGCCCGACGGAGGAGAGTGCGGCGGGCGCGGCCGTGATCCAGAAGATGGCGCGGGTGTCGTGCCCGATCCACGCCGTGTCGAGCTGGACGTCGGTGTAGAGCACGCCCGAGCCGCGCAGTTGCTCCAGCCGGCGCTTGACCGCGGACTCCGACAGGCCGGTGGTGCGGTGGAGTTCGGGGTAGGAGGCGCGGCCGTCCCGGGCCAGGACGGCCAGCAGCGCCTCGTCGGTGGCGTCGAGGACGACCGTGCCGGAGGGCGGCTCGGGCGGCGGCGGCCGCAGCGCGGCGACCTCCTCGGCGCTGAGCGCGCCGCGTTTGGCGAACCAGCCGAGGGCGCCGCCGTAGAAGGTGTGCAGGATGCTGTGCGCGCCGATCTCGACGATGCTCGGGGTGCGCGGCAGGCGCCCGAGGAGCAGCGCGTCGTGCTCGTCGTGGCTGCGCGGGCGGGTCACGCACATCACCTCCGTGCCGCCGGACATCAGGGAGATCCAGGCGGTGTCGTCGCGCCGGGCCAGCGCCTTGGCGAGGGACTCGGCGGCCTCGGGGGTGCTGCGCAGCCGCAGCGCCCAGCGGGTGCGTCCCAGGAGTTCCTGTTCGGGCAGTCCGAGCACGCGCATCCCGAAGTCGCCGCGGAGCCGCCGGTAGCGGCGGGCCACGGTCTGGTCGGAGACGCCGAGGACCTCGGCGATCCTGCTGAAGGGGGCGCGCCCGTCGAGCTGCAGGGCGTGCACCAGCCGCATGTCCAGCTCGTCGAGTGTGTGGGAATCCATGCGCCTTCTCTCTGTTCGTGTCGGATTCCTTCGCGATGGCGCCCGTGGCTGGAAGAAGTCCGGGCCCACTCGCGATGGTACGGAGGACCCTCCACGGAACGGAAGAACGGAACGGAGAAGGACCATGCGCAAGTGGGGACCGCTGATGGCGGTCTGTCTGGGCACCTTCATGCTGCTCATCGACGTGACGATCGTCGTCGTCGCGCTGCCGGACATCGCGGACGCCCTGGACGCGTCGCTCTCCGACCTCCAGTGGATGATCGACGTCTACGCGCTGGCACTGGCCGCGCTGCTGCTGGGCGCCGGCTCGGCGGCCGACGTGATCGGCCGGCGCAGGATGTACGTCGCGGGCACGGCCCTGTTCGCGGCGGCCTCCCTCGCCTGCGGACTCGCTCCCGGCGCGGGGGTCCTGGTGGCGATGCGGGCGGTGCAGGGGGTCGGCGCGACGGCGATGTTCGCCACGACGCTCTCGCTGCTCGGCGCGGCCTACGAGGGCCGCGACCGCTCGGTGGCGCTGGGCGTGTGGGGCGCGGTCAGCGGCGCGGCGGCGGCGCTCGGCCCGGTGCTCGGCGGGCTGCTCACCCAGGCGCTGGACTGGCGCTGGATCTTCTACGTCAACCTGCCCGTGAGCGTCGCGGCGATCGCCTTGACACTGCGGGTGGTGAAGGAGTCGCGGGGCCACGGCGGGGCCCGCATCGACTGGCCGGGCACGGCGTCCTTCACCGCCTTCGCCGGGCTGCTCACCTTCGCGGTGATCCGCGCGGACGAGGCCGGGTGGGCGTCGGCCCGTACGGCGTGGACGTTCGCCGGCGCGGTGGCGGCGCTGGTGGTCTTCGTGGCGGTGGAGCGGCGTGCGGAGCAGCCGATGCTGGACCTGGCGCTGTTCCGCAACCCCTCCTTCACGGCGATCATGGTCGGCGCGCTGGCGCTCAGCGGGACGGCCTTCGGCTTCCTGCCCTACACCTCGCTGTGGCTGCAGACGCTGCTCGGGCTGAGCCCGGTCCGCGGCGGACTGGTGCTGATACCCCTGGCGCTGGCGGCCTTCGTCGCCTCCGCAGTCGGCGGCCGCTTCCTGCACGGGGCGTCGTACCGGCTGGTGATCGGCGGCGGGATGGTGCTCATCGGGGCCGGTGCGCTGGCCCAGACGCTGCTGGACGCCGGTTCCGGCTGGGGCGCGCTGACCGCCGGCCTGGTGCTGGCGGGCCTCGGCGTCGGGCTGGTCAACCCGGCCATCGCGGGCGCGGCGCTGGCCTCCGTTCCGCCACGGCGCGCGGGCATGGCGGGCGGCGCCGTCAACACCTTCCGGCAACTGGGGTACGCCCTCGGCGTCGCCGTGTTCGGCACCCTGCTCTCCACGCGCATGGAGCACTCGCTGAGCGCGTCCGGTGCCCCCGCCCCGCACGACACGGCCCGCGCCCTCGCGGGCGGCGGCGCCCGGGAACTGCTGGCCCGGGTCCCCTCCGAGCAGCGCGCGGCGGCGGACCACGCGCTGCACGCCGCCTTCGCCGCGGGCCTGGACGCGGCGGCCCTGGCGGCCGGGGTCGCCGGCCTGCTGGCGGGCGCGGTCGTCCTCGTCCTCGTCCGCGAACGGCCGGGCGGCGCGGCGCCGGCGGCGGCCCCCGAGCCGGTGGGGGCTGTAGAGCGGCCGTGATCCCCGCGAGGGGATTTGGTGCAGAGTCCGGGCGGACCCGGGTCCGCCCGGAAACCGCCCTCCGGCGCCATGTTCCTTGCGGTAACCGGGAATCGGCTCGTCACGCCGGTGTGAGGGAGCCCACGCGGGCCTTCACAGCCGAATGTCACACCCCTCCCCAGCGCACGTGGTATCGGGTACGTTCTGTGACCGCCCAAGTGGTCGAGGAGCGACGTTGCGCGAGTTCACCATTCCCCCACTGGTGACGGCACCCCAGGTCGGCGGTCTGGCGGACGCGGTGTTCGTCAATGCCGACGAAGAGCCGGACCGGATCGTGCTGAGCCGCCGCGGCAAGGCGGACGACGCGGACTGGGAGCACGTCACCGCCGCCGGGTTCCGCGACGAGGTCCTCGCGGTGGCCAAGGGCCTGCTCGCCCAGGGCATCCGCTTCGGCGACCGGGTCGGCCTGATGTCCCGTACCCGCTACGAGTGGACCGTGCTGGACTTCGCGCTGTGGGCGATCGGCGCCCAGCCCGTCCCCATCTACCCCACCTCGTCCTCGGACCAGGTCCGCTGGATGCTGCACGACTCCGAGGCGGTCGCCTGCGTCGTCGAGCACGAGGACCACGCGATGACGATCGGCGCGGTCGTCGACGAACTCCCCCATCTGACGCGGCTGTGGCAACTGGACTCCGACGCGCTGTCCGAACTGGCCCGGCACGGCCACGGCGTCGACGACGAGCTGGTGCACCGCTACCGCACGGCGGTCACCCCGGACTCCATCGCGACGATCATCTACACCTCGGGCACCACCGGCCGCCCCAAGGGGTGCGTGATCACCCACGGCAACTTCATGGCCGAGAGCGACAACGTCGTCGCCCGGTACGAGCCGGTCTTCCACAGCAAGCGCGGCGACGAGGCGTCCACACTCCTCTTCCTCCCGCTCGCCCACGTCTTCGGGCGCATGGTGGAGGTGGCGGCCGTCCGCGCGAAGGTCCGGCTCGGCCACCAGCCCAACCTGGCCGCGGCCGAACTGCTGCCGGCGATGGCCTCCTTCCGGCCGACCTTCGTGCTCGCCGTGCCGTACGTCTTCGAGAAGGTCTTCCAGGGCGCCCGCCGCAAGGCCGAGGCGGGGGGCAGGCTCGGGCCCTTCGAGAAGGCCGTGGAGGTGGCGGTGCGGCACGCCGAGGCGATGGAGGCCCGGGCCTTCGGCACGGGCCCCGGCCCCAGCACCTCGCTGCGGATGCAGCACCAGCTGTACGAGAAGCTGGTCTACGGCAAGGTGCGCGCCGCCCTCGGCGGCAAGGTCCGGCACGCCTTCTCCGGCGGCTCGGCGATGGACCGGCAGCTGGGGCTCTTCTTCGACGGCGCGGGCGTGCGGATCTTCGAGGGGTACGGGCTCACCGAGAGCACGGCCGCCGCGGTCGCCAACCCGCCCGAGCAGACACGTTTCGGCACGGTGGGCCTGCCCATCCCGGGCACCACGGTGCACATCGCCGACGACGGCGAGATCTGGGTGTACGGCGGGCAGGTCTTCGGCGAGTACCTCAACAACCCCAAGGCCACCGCGGAGGTGCTGCACGACGGCTGGCTCGCCACCGGAGACCTCGGCGCCCTCGACGAGGACGGCTACCTCACCATCACCGGGCGGAAGAAGGAGATCCTGGTGACCAGCGGCGGCAAGTCCGTCTCGCCGGTGGTGCTGGAGGACCGGGTGCGTTCCCACCCGCTGGTCTCGCAGTGCGTCGTCGTCGGCAACGACCGGCCCTTCATCGGCGCGCTGATCACCCTCGACCCCGAGGGCATCGGGCACTGGCTGGCCATGCGGGCCAAGCCGCAGCTGCCGATCGCCAGGCTGATCCGGGACCCCGACCTCGAGACGGAGATCCGGCGGGCGGTCGTCGCCGCCAACACGCTCGTCTCCCAGGCCGAGTCGATCCGCACCTTCCGCATCCTGGCCGGGCAGTTCTCCGAGGAGGGCGGGCTGCTCACGCCGTCGCTCAAACTGAAGCGCAGGGCGATAGAGAAGGCGTACAACCGCGAGATCGAGGCCCTCTACCACTCGTAGGGCGACCCCGGCGCGGAGCGGCGCCCGCGATGCCCGGGACACCCGCGGCGCCCGGGAATGCCTCCGCCGCGGAGATCGTTGTACGATGAACGAATTGCGAGTCCGGCTCCGACGAAGTGAGGACGACCTGACCGTGAGCAAGGTTCCCGACATCACCCTGAACAACGGCGTGACCATGCCGCAGCTCGGCTTCGGCGTCTGGCAGGTCCCGGACGACGAGGCCGCCACCGCGGTCGCCACGGCCCTGGAGGCCGGCTACCGCAGCATCGACACCGCCGCGCTCTACCGCAACGAACACGGCACCGGCCGCGCCATCGCCGCGTCCGGCGTCCCGCGCGAGGAACTGTTCGTCACCACCAAGCTGTGGAACACCGACCAGGGCCACGACAACGCCCTGCGCGCCTTCGACGCCTCCCTCGGCAAGCTCGGCCTGGACTACGTGGACCTCTACCTGATCCACTGGCCGGCCCCGGCCCGCGGCCTGTACCAGGAGACCTGGCGCGCCCTGGAGAAGATCCACGCCGACGGCCGCGCCAGGGCCATCGGGGTGTCGAACTTCCCGGTCGCCCATCTGCAGCGGGTGCTCGACGAGGGCGGCGTCGTACCCGCCCTCAACCAGGTCGAGCTGCACCCCCACCTCCCGCAAGGCGAACTGCGGGCCTTCCACGCGGGTCACGGCATCGCCACCGAGGCCTGGTCACCGCTCGGCCAGGGCCGCGGCCTCCTCGACGAGCCGGCGCTCGCCGCCGTCGCCGCCAAGCACGGCAGGACCCCGGCCCAGGTCGTCCTGCGCTGGCACCTCCAGCTCGGCAACGTCGTGATCCCCAAGTCCGTGACCCCGTCGCGGATCCGCGAGAACATCGACGTCTTCGGCTTCGAGCTCGACGGCGAGGACCTGGCCGCGATCGACGCCCTCGACGACGGCGGGCGCCTCGGCCCGGACCCGTTCTCCTTCAACTGACGCGCGCACGCCGCGGGGCGGCGGCCCGGCTGGCCGCCGCGCCCGGGCGTGCTCAGACGTCGCCCGCGACGACCGGGTAGTGGTCCGAGTAGTCGTCGAAGGTGTAGGTGGTGCCCCAGCTGGTGACCGACCACCGCGGGGAGTGCTCGTCGAGCACCCGGTTGTCCCAGCGCGCCGGGCGCGCGTGGCCGTTGCGCAGGAGCGCGTGGTCCAGGCGCTGCGCGGGGTCGTCGGGGTAGCGGTCGTGGGCGACGGAGTTGGTCGCCGGGTCGAAGCTGTCGGCCGGGCCCGGGGCGGCGTCGGGCGGCGCCACGTCCAGGTCGGCGAGCATGCGGGCGTACTCGGCGCCGCCCGCGTCCGTGTTGAGGTCGCCCGCGACGACCACCGGCTCGGCCGCGGGGATCGCACGGGCGTCGAGGAAGGCGTCGATCTCCCGGTTCTGCGCGGCGCGCACGCTGGCGGCCACACCGCTGCCGCAGGCGGAGTCGTCGGCCTGGGTGTGGGTGCCCACGACGTGGACCCGGGTGCCGTTCACGTCGAGGACGACGTAGACGAAGCCCTTGTTGGAGAACCAGTCCGCGCCGCACGCGTCGCCGTACACGTGCTGGACCCTCTCCAGGATCGGCCACTTGCTGAGCACCGTCACCCCGCCGTCCTCGGGCGTGAGCGAACTGTACGCGCCCTCGGTACGGTCCCAGCCGCTCCTGGACCGGCCCAGCACCGGGGTCTGGTAGGGGTAGCGGTCCCTGAGGTTCGCCTGCAGCCGGTCGGACGCCCCGTTGTCGAACGCCTCCTGGAAGACCACGACGTCGGCGCCCCGGACGTAGCCGGAGGCGGCGATCAGGTCGGCGCGCTCCAACTGGCCCCAGTTGGGGTAGAGGGTGCGCGGCAGCATCATCACGTTGCTGGTGACCAGGCGCAGTTGGGGTGCGGCGGCGGTCGGGGTGGGGGCCGGGGCGGGGACCGCGGCGGCGGTTCCGGCGGCGGTTGCCGTGCCGGCGGACGAGGCGAGGAGCAGGACGAGGGCGCACGCGGCGGCTCTGCCGTGTCTCACGGGCTCTCCTGGAGTCGGGTGGAGCTCGGTCGCGGGGACAGCGTGAGACTAGGGGCAGCCGGTTACCGCCGGGTAGATGGCAGGCGGCTAGCCTACGGGCGTGCTGGACTACGAGGAGCAGGCCGCGATCTACGACGCCACCCGCGGCGGCGTCCCCCGCGCCGAGGCGGCGGCCGGCGCCGTGCTCGGGCTGATACCCAGCCCGGCCCGTACCGTGCTCGACATCGGCTGCGGCACCGGCCTGGTGACGGCCCGTTACACCGGCCGGCCCGGGCTGCGGGTGCTCGGCGTCGACGCCGCCCTGGCCATGGCCCGGCTCTCCGCCGGCCGGGTGGGGCCGGGGATCGTCCAAGGGGACGTGCACCGGCTGCCGTTCGCGACCGCCTCGCTGGACGCGGTGACGGCGGTGTGGGTGCTCCACCTGCTGCCGGACGCGGCCGCGGTGATCGCCGAGTGCGCCCGGGTGCTGCGGCCCGGCGGGGTGCTCGTCACCACCGTCGACAAGGACGCCGGGCACGACGTGGGCAGCGACGTCGACGCGCTCCTCGCGCCGTACCGCACCCGGGAGGCGTACGACGCGGAGGAACGGGTGGTACGTCAGGCCGCCGCGCACGGCCTGCGCCCGGCGGGCGGGGCCCGCTTCACCGGCCACGGCCAGGGCCGCGCCCCCCACGACCTCGCCACCCGGATCGCGGCGGGCGAGTTCGCCTCCGCGCTCTCCCTGCGCGACGGCGACACGCAGACCCTCGCCGCACGCCTGGCCGCCCTCCCCGCCCCGGACACCGCCCGCCCCGACCCGGTCTACCGCCTCCTCGCACTCACCAAGGACTCCCCTACAACGGCGGCTCGTTGAGCAGTCCGGCCGGCAGGATTCCCGACGGCACCGGCCCCCGCACCTGGGTTACGGTCGGGGCATGACGACGACCACGGCGGGTGTGGGGACGCTGCTGCGCGGCTGGCGGGAGCGGCGGCGCGTCAGCCAGTTGGAACTCGCCCTGCGCGCCGACAGCTCGGCCCGGCACATCAGCTTCATCGAGACCGGGCGCTCCCGGCCCAGCCAGGGCATGGTCCTGCGGCTCGCCGAGCACCTCGACGTACCGGTCCGCGAGCGCAACGCGCTTCTCATCGCCGCCGGTTACGCCCCCGCGTACCCGGAGACCCCGTTGGGCGACCCCGCGATGCACCCGCTGCGCGAGGGCCTCGACCGTCTCCTGGCGGCCTACGAGCCGTACCCCGCGCTGGTCCTGGACGGCATGTACGACGTCGTCGCCGCCAACCAGGGCGTGGGCGCCCTGCTGGAGGGCGTCGCCCCGCACCTGCTGCAGCCACCGCTCAACGCCATGCGCGTCACGCTCCACCCCGAGGGCATGGCACCACGCATCCGCAACTTCCGCCCATGGCGCGGGCACCTGCTGGAACGGATCGAGCGTCAGATCACGATGAGCGGCCACGAGCCGCTGCGTGCCCTGTACGAGGAGCTGACCTCCTACCCCGCCCCGGCCGGCCACGCCGAGGACCCCGCCGCCCCCGCACCGGGGGACGACACCGAGGTCTTCCCCTTCGCCCTGCCGATGCGGATCGAGCACGGCGACCGGGTGCTGTCCTTCATCTCCACCGCCACCACCTTCAACACCCCCATGGACGTCACGGTCTCCGAGCTGGCGGTCGAGACCTTCCTGCCCGCCGACCCGGAGACCGCCGCCGCCCTCCGGGCCCTCACGCCGGGGGCAGCCGGTCCAGGAAGCCGCTGACGGAACGGATCCGGCCGTCCTCGGCGAGCGTGATCACGTCGGAGCCGGCGACCGGCGCGGCACCGGGCTCCGCACCGGCCGGTCCCAGCTCCCAGGCGAAGCGCGCCACGTCGTGGTGCCCGTCCACCTCCCCCACGGGCGTGAACACGAACCCGGGGAACCGCTCCCCCACCCCGGCGATCAGCGCCCCGATGCCCTCGTGCCCTGCCACCTGCGCCAACGGGTCGGTGTACGTGCCGTCCTCCACCCACGCGGCGGCCACGGCCTTCGCCCGCGCCTCCGCGTCCGTGGTGCTGTTCCATGCCTCGAAGTAGCGGGCCACGGCGGCCTCGTAGCGGTTCTGCGACATCACGGTCCTCCTCGTCCGGACGGTCTGGGCCCGGCCGGGCGGGGTGGAGTGCGCCACCCCGCCCGCCCGGTACGACCACCATGCCCCTGCCGAGGGGGCGGGGTCGATTACCTCACGGGTCATGGCCGACCGGCAGGAGTCGTGCCGTCCCTCGCAGATCAAAGGGGCGTGTCGACGAGCGACGACCGCGGAAGGACCGGCGCCGCCGGGCCGCCGGCCCGGGAGCAGATGGTGCTCCGCCCGCAGCGCCGCCCCGGCTCCGTCCGTGGATTGTCGGACCCGCCTCGTAGAGTCCGGCCATGTCGATGCCGCTGCACCAAGACCCCGCCACCATGTGGCCGGACCTGCCACCGGGGACCACCGTGCGCTCGGACCTGGCGCACCATCCGCTGGTGTGGCTGAGCGACGGGCCCGTCCCGGACGCCGCCGAGTGGTGGAAGCGCCTTTACGCCGATCACGGTCGTTCGGGCCTGTACCCGGTTCTGCTGGAGTACCGGGACGATTCCTTCGAGCCCCGCGCGGGTGCGTATGGGGCGGACGCCGATGCGGTCGCGTACTTCCGCGAGACGTGGAAGGAACAGCCGTGGCCCCGTTTCACGGAGTGGCCCGGTCTGGCGGGGCCCGGTGCGGCGGCGGACGCGGATGCCGTCGGAAGGGCCGCCGGCGAACTGGCGGACCGGCTCGTGCGTGGAGGCCAGGCCCGGTGCCTCGCGCTGGTGCAGGTCGGCAGGGGCGCCGATGTGCCGGCCGCCGTCGGCTGGTACTGGATGTCGAACCGCATGACGCCCGAGCAACTGTCGGCCGTGCTCCGGTCGTGGGAGGACCGCTTCGGCCTCCGTGTGGTCGGGTTCGGGCACAGTTCGCTGTACCTCTCCGTGGCGGCGCCGCCGGCGTCGCTCGACCAGGCTGCCGTCCTCACCGCGGAGCAGTACCTCGCCTGCCTCGACGTCTTCTACGCGGACCCCACCATGGACTGGGACACCTATCCCGCGGAACTGATGGAGCGTCGTGACTGGCGGCTCTGGTGGGACTGACCACCGGAGACGGCCGGCCAGTTCGCCTTCCGTAGCATGTGCCGGATGGACAGTCCGAGGACGTCACTGATGGGGATCTACCTGGCTGTCGAACGGCGGACAGGGGCCGGTCTGCCGCGAACCCGCCTCCAGAAATGGGTGGCTCGGCACCCGGTGCGCTTCGGCGTCTGCATCGCCGTACCCACCAGCCTCGGGGGACTGCTGTTCGCCGAGGAACCCGGATCGGTGCTGGTCGCCCTGGTCTTCGGTCCTGTCCTGGGCGCCGTCTACTCGACGATGGCCGTCGCTGACCGGTCCATACGCGCCGCGCTCAGGCGGCGAATGGGACTCGACGACCCGGACTGATGCGGCAGCCCGGCACCGGTGTGCTCCCCCCGGTCCGGGCAACTCACCCGGACTGACACAGAACAACGGTGAGGCGAGGTTCCCGGGCGGGCGGGTACGCTGCGACCGGTCATGCGTCGTCCAGCGGCCCAGGACGCCGTACGCGGGCTCGCCCGATGCGGTACCCCGGTTCGAATCCGGGCGATGACCACCCCGGGGTGGGGCGGGACCTCCGATCCGGGAAAGGCGTGGGGATGGCGTACGACCTGCGGGCGTTGATCGCCGGACAGGCGGTGCTGGGTGCCATGGTGAGGGAGCTGCCCGGCGCCCGGGCGGCGTCGATCGGGCAGGGCCTGTCGCTGCTGCCGCTGTCCGACGCCCTGCTCGGCCCCGTCACGGACGGCGGGGTCGGCGGGGACGGCGGTTCCGGTTTCTCGCCGTTGCCGGAAGGGCTCGAGAGGAGCCTCGCCGACTGGTCGGCCGCTGGGCCGGTGGCGTACGTGGAGGCCGAGTACTTCGGCGGTGTGGGCGAGCAGCGAGCCGCCGTGTGGGACCGGGGCACCCTCGTGCTGGGGCCGCTCGATGTGGCGGAAGGCCGGCCCTTTCCGCCTGAGGGCAGTCCGATCTCCCAGGCGCTGCGGCGGTTGGGCGTGGTGGCCGGCGGCGGTGAGGACGAGTTCTCGGCCGTGGGGCTGGACCGGCATCGGTGCGGCGAGGACTGGATCGCCTGACCCGGCGCCTCGGCGATGCGGCGCCGTGGAGCATGTCCACGGATCGGGGGCGGAAATGCGCGGGCGCGCCGATGGCCGCTCTGCTAGCTTCGCCTGCACGTGACGTCGCCGGAGGAGGTGAGACCCATGAACGCGGTTCCCCGTGGGTGCTCCCCCCTGCCGTCACGGTCTGGCGACTGACGTAGGTGTCGCCGGGAGCGCCTCGACAACCAGGCACTCCCGAAAGGCAACACCCATGCATTCCCTGCAGTTCACCGCCGAGTCCTCGTCGAACGGCGTGCTCGAGCGCGACTTCACCGTGGCCGGGGTCCCCGGTGTCCTCTGGTCGCCGGCCTCCCGTGAAGGGATCGCGCCGCTGGTCCTGATGGGCCACGGCGGCGGCAACCACAAGAAGCACCCGGCGATGTCCGGCCGGGCGGAGCGCCTGGTGACCGGCTGCGGCTTCCACGTCGCGGTCCTCGACGCACCCGGGCACGGCGACCGCCCGCGCACGGCGCACGACGAGGCGGAGGTCGCCGAGCTGTTCCGGGCGCGGGCGGCCGGCGAGCCGGAGGGCCCGATCGTCGTCCGCTACAACGACCACTTGGCGGAGCTCGCCGTCCCCGAGTACCGGGCGCTCCTGGACGCCCTCCAGGAACTTCCGGAGATCGGCGCCGGCCGGCCGGTCGGCTACTGGGGCATCAACATGGGCACCGCGATCGGCGTGCCGTTCGTGGCGGCCGAACCCCGGGTCACGGCGGCGGTCTTCGGCCAGCACTGGCCCGACGTCCTGGCCGCGAAGGCGCGGCGGATCACCGTCCCGGTCGAGTTCGACCTGCAGTGGGACGACGAGCACATCTCCCGCGAGGAGGGTCTCGCGCTGTTCGACGCCTTCGCCTCGAAGGAGAAGTCCCTGCACGTGAACTCGGGCACGCACAAGGAGTTGCCCCGCTTCGAGGCGGACAGCGCGGTCCGCTTCTTCGCCCGGCACCTCGGCGCGGCGGTCACCGCCTCGGCGTGACCTGCGCGGTCGCGGCGTCCGGCGGGTCGTCCGGGCGCCGCGACCGCGGCATCCGTCCGTGCGGGTACGGCCGAACGCGTCACGCGCGGCCCGTGCTCGCCGGAGAGCCGGTGATCCTGCGGGACGCGCCACCGAGCGTCTCACGATCCGGGACGGAGGCGTCCGTTCCGTGGTCTTGACTCAGTAGTAATTGGCAGTCCACGTGGCTCTTTTTTACCGTTTGCATGTAATTGTTCCAGTTGTGGCGACGAGCCCCTCTGGAGGCAACCATGACCGAACTTCCCTTTGAACAGGACGTCAGGAAGCTGGCGTCCGCCGTCTCGGGCCAGGTGCTGACGCCCGGGGACGAGGAGTACGCCGCCGAGTGCGCGAGAGGGAACCTGGCCGTGGCGCACCGGCCGCAGGTGGTCGTGGGTGCGGCGACGCCGGCCGATGTACAGGCCGCCGTGCGGTTCGCCGGGGAGCACGGGCTGCCGGTGGGTGTGCTGACCACCGGGCACGGGCCGTCGCTGCCGATGGACCAGGGGGTGCTGATCACCACGCGGCGCATGAACGGGGTGCGCGTCGACGCGGGCGCCCGGACGGCGCACGTCGAGGCGGGGACCCTGTGGGGCCCCGTGGTCGACGCGGCGGCGCGCGAGGGCCTCGCGCCGCAGGTGGGGTCGTCACCGTCGGTCGGCGTGGTCGGCTACACGCTGGGCGGCGGACTGGGCATCGGCATGGCCAGGGCCTACGGCTGGGCGGCCGATCACGTGCAGGCCATGGACGTGGTCACCGCCGACGGCGAACTGCGGCGGGTCGCGCCGCACGAGGAGCCGGACCTCTACTGGGCGCTGCTGGGCGGCAAGAGCAACTTCGGCGTGGTGACCGCCATGGCGTTCACGCTGTTCCCGGTGACACAGCTCTACGCGGGCAACCTCTACTACGCCGGGGAGCACGCCGGGCAGGTCCTGCGCGCCTACCGGGACTTCACGGCCGACGCGCCGGACGAGGTCACCTCCTCCTTCGCCCTGATGCGGATGCCGGACGTGCCGTTCCTCCCCGAATTCATGCGCGGCACGCTCACCGTGAACGTCCGCGTCTCCTGCCTCGCGCAGGCCGCGGAGGGTGCCCGGCTCGTCGCGCCGATGCGGTACGCGGCACCGCTGCTCGCGGACACGGTGACGGAGATGCCCTTCGCGGACTGCCTGGGCATCGTGCCCGACGGCCCCGAACCGTGGGCCGTCGTCGAGCACTTCGCCGTGCTGGACGAACTGACCCCGCAGGCCGTCGAGGCCGTCCTCGACACCGTGGGCCCGGACGCCGAGACGCGGATCGACATCGTCGACGTACGGCACCTCGGCGGCGCGCTGGCCGCGCCGTCCGGGACGCCCAACTCCGTCGGCAACCGGGACGCCGCCTTCGCGCTGCTGACGCTGACGTTCGTGGCGCCCGGCGCGGCGGCGCGAACCGCCGCCTCGGGCACGGAACTCACCGAGCGCGTGTCGCCCCGGCCGGGCGACCGCAGGCACCCCGCCTTCCTGTCCCACGCGGACGCGATCGAGGGGCGGACGCCGTCGGCGTACCCGCCGGAGACCTACCGCCGGCTGAAGGCGCTGAAGGCACGGTACGACCCCGGCAACGTGTTCCGCTTCAACCACAACATCCCGGCGGCGGGCTGAGCGCTCACCACCACGACGTGGGGTAGACCTCGCGGCGCAGCCGGGCGGAGACCATCTGCACCACGACGAGGAGCAGCGCGCCCGCGGCCAGCAGGGGGACGAAGTGGGTGGCGGACGGGGCGGTCAGCATGATCATGACGGCGGTGGCCATGGCCGGCGGATGGGGCGTCTTGAGCAGCAGCACGAGTCCGCAGGCGATGCCGCAGCCCACGACGGCGGCCCAGGGCCCGTGCCAGCCGAGGGCGAGCACGCCGAAGCAGACCAGGCAGGAGACCATGTGGCCGCCGATGACGTGGCGGGGCTGGGCGAGCGGGGATTCGGGGGTCGCGGTGACGATGGCCATCGTGGCCGCCAGCGGCGGCACGAGCACCGTCTGGTGGGTGAGCGTGCCCAGCGCCACCAGCACGGCCAGTCCGACGGAGGTCGTGACGGCCGCCGAGGCGATCGTGCGCGGGGGCAGCCGCGGCAGGTGGCGTTTGCCGCGGCGCTTCGGCGCCGGCTCCGCCTCGCCGGGCGCGACGTCGACGGTCTTGGTCGCCCCGGACGCGTCAGTCGCCATGAGGGCGACCGGTCTCGGGGCAGGACGGGGCACAGGCCCCCCGGGCACGCGGAATCAGCATGGGGACTCCTCGGGATCATCCCCGTATCCGGCCCACGGCGGCTCTTCCGTGACGACGGGGATCACGCCCTCGATCGTCGCGTCGCGGCACGTGCCGCGTCCAAGACCGCATTCCTATCGCTTGATCGAAGGCCTCTATCGATCCGTGCGCGACACGGCTCCTCCTCGCGAACCCCCCGCTCGACGCCCGGTCCTACGAGGGGGACCTGCTGCTCACGGTTGTCGCGGTCCCCGACTTCGGCCCCGGCTCCGCGCGCCGCTAACGGACCGCGCGCACCTTGGCGATCAGCAGACCGCCGAGCAGGGTGACGAGCGCGGTCGCGAGGTACAGGCCGGTGTAGCCGCCGAGGTGGGCGATGACGGGGGCGGCGACGGCGGGGGCGAGAACCTGGGGGCCGGAGTTGGCGATGTTGATGACGCCGAGGTCCTTGGCGCGGTGCTCGGCGGCCGGGAGGACCTGGGTCACCAGGGCCTGGTCCACGGCCAGGTAGACGCCGAAGCCGGCGCCCAGCACCGCGGCGGCGGCCATGGCGGCGGGCCAGGTGTGGACGCAGGCCAGCAGCACCGCGCCGAGGGCCATGACGACGGCGCAGAGCCGTACGAAGCCCTTGCGGCGGCCCACCCGGTCCGAGAGCACGCCCACCGGCACGGCGGTGAGCGCCGCGCACAGGGTGTAGATCAGGGTGAGGACGAGTACACCGGAGTCGGGGTCCTCCAGGCGGACCGAGTCGGTGAGGTAGTAGAGCAGGTAGAGCGTGCCCATGGCGTTGCCCAGGTTGATCAGGAAGCGGGTCAGCCAGGCCCAGCCGAAGTCGGGGTGGCGGCGCGGGCTCACCCACAGGCCGGCGATCAGGCGGCGCGCGTCGAGGGGCGGACGCAGCTCGCGGGGCAGCGCCGGTTCGCCGAAGCGGAGCACGAAGGGCAGCGCGAGGAGGACGGTCAGCAGCGCGATCGTCACGTAACCGGAGGCGACCCCGGTGACCACCGTGGTCGTGACGACGGCGCCGACGACCAGGCCGAGGGACTGGGTGATGCCCGTCCATCCGGAGACCTCGGCGCGCTGGGCGACCGGCACGCGGTCGGCGATGGGCGTGGTGACGCCGGCGAGCATGGCGTTGAGCCCGGCCTGGGCGAGGCACCAGCCGAGGGCCACGCCCAGGCCGGTGTGCTGACCCGCCGTCACCAGGAGTCCGGCCGCCCCGGCCAGCGCGCCGCCGACGATCCACGGCCGGCGGCGCCCGAAGCGTGAGGCCGTCCGGTCGGACAGGGCACCGGCCAAGGGGTTGGCGACCATCGCGACCAGGGCGCCGGCGCCGGTGACCCAGGACAGCGCGGTGTGCTTCCCCGCCGCGTCGATGTGTTCCAGCTGCAGCGGCAGCAGGATCTGGATCGGGGTCATGAAGGCCATGAAGACGGCCAGCGTGGCCAGGCTGAGCAGGGCGGTCCAGGCCGGACGGACCCGTACGACCGGTTCGGCCGACGTGGTGTCCGGAACGTGGGCGGCGTCCTCACCGGTGTGGCGCATGCGGTTCCCCCTGCAGCACCCGAGAACATGAGGTCATCTCATGTTCGCGCGAGTGTAGTGCCGAGGCGGTGGGGCGCCAAGGGACTCGGGGGAATCAGGGCGCGGTGCGGCGCGCCTGCGCGATGCGCTCCCGGTACCAGTGGTACGAGGCCTTCGGCGTCCGCCGCTGGGTCGCGTAGTCGACGTGGACGAGCCCGAACCGCTGGTGGTAGCCCTCGGCCCACTCGAAGTTGTCCAGCAGCGACCAGGTGAAGTAGCCGCGGACGTCCACCCCGCGGGCGTGCGCGGCCTCGACGGCCTCGATGTGGGTGCGGAGGTAGTCGATCCGGGCCTCGTCCCTGATCTCGCCGTCCTCCGCCGGCCGGTCGGTCTGGGAGCAGCCGTTCTCGGTGATCCAGACGGGCGGGAGCGCGGCCCCGTAGCGGGAGTCGAGACCGGTGAGCAGTTCGGTGAGGCCGTCCGGCACCACCGGCCAGCCGAAGGCGGTGCGCGGGTACGGGCGGCCCGGGACGGCGACGTCCGGTTCCAGGAGGTCGAAGGGCAGACCTGTCTCGGCCGAGGGGGCGGCGATCCACGTGGGGTTGTAGTAGTTGACGCCCAGGCCGTCGAGGGGCGCCGCGACCACGTCGAGGTCGCCCGCCCTGACGACGCCGCCCCACGTCGGGTCGGTCAGACCGTACGCGGACAGGTCGGGGTAGCCGCCGAGCAGCAGCGGGTCGGTGAACAGCCGGTTGTGCAGGGCGTCGTAGGCCGCGGCGGCGGCGTGGTCGGCGTCGGTGGCACCCTCGGGGGTCCTGACCGGGGTGCAGTTGTTGGCGATCAGCACCTGCGCGGGGGCCGCGGCGTGCGCGCGCAGCGCGGTGGTGGCGAGCCCGTGCGCCAGCAGCTGGTGGTGGGCGACGGGCAGCGCCTCCAGCATCAGGGCGCGGCCGGGGGCGTGGGTGCCGAAGGCATGGCCGAACACCATGTGGACGAAGGGCTCGTTGAGGGTGATCCAGCGTGTGACCCGGTCGCCGAGGCGCCCGGCGACGACGGCCGCGTACTCGGCGAAGTGGCGGGCCGTGTCCCGGTTCAGCCAGCCGCCCTCGTCCTCCAGCGCCTGCGGGAGGTCCCAGTGGAAGAGGGTCGGCGTGGGCGTGATGCCGGCCGCGAGGAGCTCGTCCACCAGGCGGTCGTAGAAGCCGAGTCCGCGCGGCTCGACGCGTCCCCGGCCCTCCGGCAGGACGCGCGGCCAGGAGATCGAGAAGCGGTAGGAGTCGATCCCGAGGTCCTTCATCAGCGCCACGTCCTCCGCGTGGCGGTGGTAATGGTCGCAGGCGGACTCACCGGTGTGCCCGTCGCGGATCGCCCCGGGCCGGGCGCTGAAGGTGTCCCAGATCGACGCCCCCTTGCCGTCCTCGGCGACGGCGCCCTCGATCTGGTGGGCGGCGGTGGAGGCACCCCAGTTGAAGGAGACGGGAAGCGGGGACATCGGGATCCTCTCCTCTACCGAACACTAGAACATGAGGCAAGCTCATGTTGGGCCTCGTCAACCTACACCCGATCCGGCAGAGTGGAACCATGCAGGCACCCCCCGACCCGTCCGCCCCGCTCCGCCGCCGTCCCGTGCAGCAGCGCAGCCGGGAACGTTTCGACCGGATCCTGGACGCCTGCGCGCGGCTGCTGGACGAGGTCGGCTACCCGGCGCTCACGACCAAGGAGGTGGCCCGGCGCGCCGATGTCCCGATCGGCACGCTGTACCAGTTCTTCCCTGGTGTCGACGGGCTGCTGGCCGCCCTGGCCGAACGGAACCTGGGGCACTTCGCCGACCGGCTCGCCCGCCGCGTGGAGGCCGAACGCCCGCGGCGGGTCGGGGCGATGGTGGACCTGGCGGTCGAGGAGTACGTCGCGATGCGCCGCGCCGTGCCGGGCTTCGGCGTGGTCGACTTCGGGGCGATCGGCCGCGAGGACCCCCGCAGCATCCACCTCCTGGACGCGGTGCTGGAGAACAACGCGGCCGTCGCCGACCGGCTCTGGTTCCTCGTCGGCGGGCTGCTCGGCGACGGTGACCAGGCGACCGCCCGCGTGCGGCTGCACGTCGCGCTCGAGTCGGCCGACGCGGTCCTGCGGCTCGCCTTCCGCCGGGACCCCGAGGGCGATCCGGTGCTCATCGCCGAGTGCAAGCGGCTGCTGCGCGGCTACCTGGGCGGTTGACGGACACGACGGAGCCCCGCGGTGCCGTGGTGGCGTCGCGGGGCTCCGGTGGGTGGTGCCGTCCGGTGCGGGGGTCAGCCCTTGCGGGCGGTGACCTCCTCGGT
>NZ_JBVKBW010000041.1:0-32573 GCF_055635295.1 Streptomyces sp. NPDC111520
CGCGCTCGCCGACGCGCCGCAGGCCTTCGGCGCCCGCCTCGCCGACTGGCAGGGCGACGGCGACCGCGAGGAACGCTGGCGCGCCCGGCTCGCCCGGTGCCGGCTCGGCGGGCCCGTACCCGCGGCTGGAGCTGGTGCTGCTGCTGATCTGCACCGGACTGGTGTTCTGGGTCGCGCACGTCTACGCGGGCTTCGTCGGCGACCGGCTGCGCGGGGGAGGGGTCACCTGGCGCGAGATCCGCCGTGTGTGCGTCCGCGAGTGGCCGATCGTGCAGGCGGCGCTGCTGCCGGCGGCGGCCGTCGCGGTGAGCCCGCTGCTGGGGCTCGGGCTGGAGGGCACGGCCTGGCTGGCCCTGTCCGTCGCCGTCGCCCAGCAGGTCGGATGGGCCGGTGCCGCCGTCGTCCGCGTGGGTGCGTCCCGCTGGGAGGTGGTGTCGGCGGGGTTCGTGAACCTGGTGCTGGGACTGGTCATCGTGGCGGCGAAGGTCGCGCTCCAGCACTGAGCGGCGGCGCTGGACGTGCGCCGCGGCCTGTTGCCGTATGGAGTGGTTTGTCCGTGTTTCCTGTGGGGCAGGTGTGCCCCGAGGCGGTGAACGCGCATGGCTCGCCACACGCAGGGTGGTGCCCGCAAACCCACCGAGCTCCCCCAGGAGTCCTGGCGCGTGGTGCTCCGGCGCACGGTGAAGGAGTTCTGGGCGGACCACCTGACCGACTGGGCCGCGGCGCTGACCTACTACGCCGTGCTGTCGGTCTTCCCCGTCCTCCTCGTCCTGGTGTCGGTCATCGGCCTGCTCGGCGGCCCCAGCGTCGAACCCCTGATCGCGAACGCCGGCGATCTCGCGCCGGGACCGGTCCGCGACACGCTGACCGGGGTGCTCGGCCAGCTGCAGCACGGCGTCGGCCGGGGAGGGCTCGCCCTGGCCGTCGGCGTCGTGGTCGCCGTGTGGTCGGCCTCCGGCTACGTGGCGACCTTCATACGGGCCGCCAACGCCCTCTACGACATCGACGAGGGCAGGCCCCTGTGGAAGACCCTGGCCGGCAGGTTCGTCATCCCCGTGGTGCTGCTGGCCGTCACGGCGCTCATCGCGATCGGCGTGGTGTTCACCGGGACCCTCGCCCGCAGGACGGGCCAGGTGCTGGGCGTCGGCGACGCTGCGCTCGCGGTCTGGAGCGTCGTCAAGTGGCCGGTGATGCTGGTGCTGTTCGGCCTGGTGCTCGCGCTGCTGTACTGGGCGGCCCCCAACGTGAAGCACGGCGGCTTCCGCTGGGTGAGCGCCGGCAGCGCCCTGGCCGTGGCCATCTGGGCGGCGGCCTCGGCGCTCTTCAGCCTGTACGTGTCCAACTTCGCCCACTACAACCGGCTCTACGGGAGCCTGGCGGCGATCGTCGTCTTCCTCGTCTGGCTGTGGATCTCGAACATCGCCGTCCTGCTCGGCCTGGAGTTCAACGCGGAACTCGAAAGGGCCCGGACCATGCCGGACGGCGGCCCCTACGACGACGGCCCGGACGACCGGGTGCCCAAGGCGGAACCGCAGGACACCGAACGCCTCCACGCCGACGACGGGCCGTGACGGGAGACCGTGGCGCGGTGACGGGAGGCCGTGGTGTCGTGCCGGGCCCCGCCCTCACGGCCGCGCGCCGACCCCGGTCGCCACCTCGTGGAGCCGGCCGCCCGCCCCGCCCGGCGCCAGCGGGGCGGTCGAGGTGTCACCCGCGCCCTCACGCAGCCCCGCCAGGAACTCCCCGATCGCCTCGGTGGCGCTGCGACGGGGCTCCCAGCCCAGCTCGCGACAGGCCCGGCCGGTGTCCAGCAGGGGCAGCCTGACCACGGCGTCGAACAGACCCGGCGACGCCGGCACCAGGTGCAGCCACCACGCCCCGGCCAGCGCCGCCCGTACCGCCCCGCGCGGCACGCGGACGACCTGTGCCCCGAGCAGCGCCGCGAGTTCACCCGCGTCCAGGGGCGGATCGGCCGCCAGGTTGAAGGCGCCGCGTACGGGACGGTGCAGCGCGAGCCGGTAGGCCTCGGCCGCGTCGTCGGAGTGCAGCGCCTGGAAACGCAGACCCGGCAGATCCGGGACGACCGGCACCAGGTGCGGCCGTACGAGCCTGTTCGGCAGGAACGGCCCCGCGAACAAACGACGTTGCTGAGCGGCCGACTCCCGCTTGAAGATGAAGCCCGGCCGCATGCGCACCACGCGTACCCGCGGGTGCTCCCGCTCGAAGATGTCGAGACAGCGCTCGACGTACGCCTTCTCCCGGCAGTACGCGGCCCCCGGCCAGCCGTGCGTGGGCCAGGACTCGTCGACCGGGTGCCGCTCGGGCCCCGGGGAGTACGCCGCCACCGACGAGGCGTGCACCAGGGTCGGCACCCCGGCCTCCGCGGCCGCCTCGAAGACGCGGATGCCGCCCAGGACGTTGGTGCGCCACGTGATCGACGGGTCGTGGGTGGGCTGCAGCAGCCAGGCGAGGTGCACGACGGCGTCCGCGCCGCGCAGGTGCTCGGCCAGGCGCGTCCTGTCGTCGGCGATGTCCGCCCGCACCCACGTTGTGCGGGCGGGCCGCCAGTCCCGGGGAATCCTGCGGGCGATGCCGACGACGTGGGACACCGCCGGGTCGTCGCCGAGGGCCCGCACCAGGCTCGTCCCGACGTTTCCGGTCGCCCCGACCACGACGACGCGCAGGGCGCCGCCGTTGTCGGGTGCGGGGTCGTGCGTCACCGTTCTCGCCTCCCTGGGTCGCCGCCGGGAGCGTCCGGGCACCCGCCGACTGCCGGGCGCCCGGTCGCGGTGCCGGTCCGTGTGGCCCGGGGTCCCGGCGGCCTCGTCCGGTGTTTGCCCCGGTCCGTCGGGGCGACTACCCGGCGAGGGAGGTTTCAGACCTCGGCCCCGGGTGTCCCCCGGCCGTCAGCCGACCGCCTTGGCCATCCGGCGCACCGCCTCCGTGAGCACCTCGGGGGTCGTGGCGAGGTTCAGCCGCGCGTGCCCGTCGCCGCCCGTGCCGAAGGCGGGGCCCGCGCTGAGCGCGACCCGGCCGCGGTCGAGGAAGGCGGCGGCCGGGTCGTCGCCCAGGCCCAGCTCCCGGCAGTCCAGCCACGCCAGATAGGTGCCGGGCGCCGGGGCGTAGCCGACCGTCGGCAGGTGCTCGGCCAGCAGCCCGGCGAGCAGCCGCCGGTTGCCGGCGAGGTCGTCCAACAGGGCGTCCAGCCACGGCCCGCCCTCGCGCAGCGCCACCGTGTGCGCGATGACGCCCAGGTGGCTCGGCCCGTGGCCGACCTCCTCCGGCATGCGGGCCAGGTCGTCCGCCGCGGCGGGCCCGGCCATGGCGAGCGCCGCCTTCAGCCCGGCCAGGTTCCACGCCTTCGACGCGGACATCAGCGACAGCCCGTCCTCGCCGCCGGGCACGCTCAGGTACGGCACGAACACCGCCTCCGCCGTCACCAGGGGCGCGTGGATCTCGTCCACCACGACCCGCACCCCGTACGAGCCGGCCAGCGCCGCCACCGCGGCCAGCTCCCCGGCGGTGTGCACCGTGCCGGTGGGGTTGTGCGGGCTGCACAGCAGGTAGGCGGCCCGGCGGCCGCCGCCGGTGGACCGGGCGAAGGCCGCCTCCAGCGCCGCGAGGTCCAGCCGCAGGCCGGGGCCGAGCGGGGCCTCCACCACCTGGCGGTCCATGTGCGCCACGAACTGGTAGAACGGCGGGTACACCGGGCAGTTGAGGATCACCGGGTCCCCGGGACCCGTGACCAGCCGCAGCATCTCGACGACGCCCAGCATCACGTCGGGCACGATCGACGCGCGCTCCACGGCCAGGCCGTCCCAGCCCCACCGCTCACGCGCGAAGTCCGCCAGCGCCTCCGCGTACGCGGTGCCCACCGGATACCCGGTGTCGCCCGCCGCGACGGCCTCCGTGAGCGCCCGGGCCACGGGCCCGGCCAGCGGCACGTCCATCTCGGCGACCCACAGCGGCAGCACGTCCTCCGCATGGGTACGCCACTTCATGCTCGTCCGGCGCCGTAGCTGGTCGAGCGTGAGGCTGCGCAGCGGGTGCTCGTCACGCGACGTGATGTCCATGACACCCAACATAAGCGCGGACCCGCCGCCGGGGCAGAGGGCGGCGTGCGGACGTGTTGCCGAACCGGCAACAGGGCTTGCCCGGCGGGCGCGCCGGAACGCATCGTCGGAGGCAGGTCCACACCCGCGGCACAGAGGAGACGACATCCATGACGGACGGCAGCATCGGCGCGACCGGCGCCGGGACCGAGACGGAGTTCTGGGACGCCCGGTACGCCGGGAGCGACCGCGTCTGGAGCGGCAACCCGAACAACGTCCTGGTCCGTGAGACCGGGAGTCTCAAGCCGGGCACGGCGCTCGACCTGGGCTGCGGCGAGGGCGCCGACGCGGTCTGGCTGGCCCGGCAGGGGTGGCGGGTCACCGCCGTCGACATCTCGCGCGTCGCGCTGGAGCGGGCCGCCCGCCACGCGGAGGCGGAGGGCATCCCCGACGGCCTCATCGACTGGCAGCGCCACGACCTGGGCGAGACGTTCCCCGGGGGCACCTACGACCTCGTCTCCGCGCAGTTCCTGCACTCGCCGCACGACATGCCCCGCGAGCGCATCCTGCGCGCCGCCGCGGCGGCCGTGGCACCCGGCGGAGTGCTGCTCGTCGTCGGGCACGCCGGATTCCCCGCCTGGGAGACCGATCCGCACCCGGAGGTGCACTTCCCGACGCCGCAGGAGGTGCTGGAGAGCCTCGGCCTCCCGGAGGGGGAGTGGGAGGTGGTGCTGACCGACGAGCACGAGCGCATCCAGAACGACCCCGACGGGCGGCCGACGACCCGCGTGGACAACACCCTGGAGATCCGCCGCCTGCCCCGCTGACGCGCGACGCGGCGGGCCGTGGCGACCACGGTCCGCCGGCGCGCGTGGGCCCGGGGGAGTGACGGGGCGTCATCGACGCGCGCCCTCGTACTCCTCCTCGTCCTCGTCCTCGTACTCCTCGTCCTCCGGTTCCTCTTCGTCCTCCGGGTACTCCTCGTCCTCGCCCTCATCCTCCTCGTCGTCTTCTTCTGCGTCCCCTTCGTCCCCTTCGTCCTCTTCCTCGTCCTCGGGGTAGTCCTCGTCCTCCGGCTCTTCCTCGTCCTCGGCGTACTCCTCGTCCTCCGCGCCCTCCGCGCCCTCTTCGGCCTCTTCGGCCTCCTCCGCTTCGAGGGCCTCCTCGTGCGTGCGCACGACCTCGCCGTCGCGGATCTCGCCGCGCCAGCCCTCGGGCTCCTCGTTGGTGAGCGAGACGTAGCGCTGGAAGTGCTTGAAGTCGAGCCGCAACCGCCGGCCCTGGGCACGCCAGATGTTGCCGGTCTTCTCGAACAGCCCGGAGGGGTAGTACTCGACGACGAGGACGATGCGGGTCAGGGTGGGCGTGAGTTCGTGGAAGCTGACGCTGCCGCGTGTGGTGCCCTTGGCGCCGTCGGAGTGCCAGATGATGCGCTCGTCCGGGACCTGCTCGACGACCGTGGCCTTCCAGCCGCGGGTCGAGGGGCCGACCTTGACCTTCCAGTCGCTCGACGTGTCGTCGCCCTTGGAGACGCTGCGCACGCCCTTGGTGAAGGCGCTGAACTTCTCGAACTGCGTCCAGTGGTCGTAGGCGAACCGGATCGGGACGCCGACGTCCTGGACCTCGACGATGTTCGTCACCTTCTGCGTCCCGGACTTGCGGCCCTTCCCCTTCTTGCCGCCGCCGAGCGCCTGCTTCGCCTTCTCGAGCACGCCGCCTCCGATGGCCTTGAGTGGTGATTCGCCCTGCAGCATCTTCAGGCCCGCCTTGGGGAGCACCCCGCCACTCTCGGCCACACCCACCAACTGCTCGGTGAGATCGGAGACTTTGTCGCCCGCCTTGTCGGCCAGGTTCCCCACCTGGGCGCCGACGAAGTCGGCGAGTTCGCCGCGCAGCAGGTCCAGGCCGGAGGCCTGGCCGTTACCGGTGTCCTGTGTCGTCCTGGCCATCGGGCTACCTCCGCCGTGTGGACGTCTTCTTGGCCGCCGCCTTCTTCGCCGGTGCCTTGCGCGCCGCTGTCTTGCCGGCGGGCGCGGAGGTCTTCTTCGCCGCCCGCTTCGCCGGTGCCGCGGTCTTCTTGGCCGTGGTCTTCTTGGCGGCGGCGGACTTCTTGGCCGCCGGCTGCGCCTTCTTGGCGGGTGCCTTCTTCGCCGCCGGCTTGCGCTCGGGTTCGCGCCGCGGCCTGGGCTGCCGGCCCCTCGCGGCCCGGCGGCGGCTCGGCGGTTCCTCTTCCCCTTCGTCCTCCTCCTCGTCCTCGGCTTCCTCCTCCTCGTCCCCGGCTTCCGTTTCCTCGGGTTCCTCCTCCGCCCGGGAGCGGCGGTGGCGTCGGGACCTGGTCTTCTTCGGGGCCTCCTCTTCTTCCCCTTCTTCCGGTTCGTATTCCTCTTCCGTCCCCTCCTCCTCGTCGCGGTCCTTCTTGGCGCCGATGCGGGCCGTGCGGTCGTGCAACACGCCCGCCAGATCTGCCAGCTTGCGGTCCGCGGCCGCGGTGACGGCCTTGCGGCCGGCGTTCATCAGCTCGCCGCGCAGCTGCTCGTTGAGGTCGGCGATCTGGGGTACGTCCTGGAGCTTGCGAATACCCTCGGTGACCAGTTGTTGCGGATCGAGTCCGGCGCGGCGACCAGCGAGGAAGGTCGCCATGGCGAACGCGAGACGCCCCTTCTTGGCGCGACCGAGCACGTAGCCACCGGCGACTGCGGCGGCAAGAGCGATCTTGGTCGTGTCCTTCATCAGCCGTTCCCTTCGGAAAGCGACTCGGCGCCGCACACATGTTGTGGGGTGTATATGCTGAAATAGTACGTTTCTTAGTGGGGGTGGCGCTCCTCCGGAACCGGAGAAGGGGATGGCCGCAAGCGACAGGAACGCCCGGGCCAAGGGCACCAGGCGCGGCCGGGACGACGAACGTGCGGAGCGGCCGCGCAAGCGCTCCGCCGCATGGGCGATGCGTTCCGCGGCCGATCAGCTCTTCGAACTCCTCGGCCGCAGGCCGGAGTCCGTGTCGGCGGTCAAGCCCGTCGACGAAGGCTGGGAAGCGGACGTGGAGGTGCTGGAGTTGGAGCGGGTGCCCGAGACCACCAGCGTGATGGCCACCTATCACGTGAAGCTCGACGAGGAGGGCGACCTGGTGGCGTACGAACGCACCCGCCGTTACACGCGGGGGCAGATCGACCGGCGCTTCTGAGACGACGAGGCGCTGAAGGGAGGCGCCATGACCGTGGTGCCGCAGGGTGGCGGCAACATCTCCAGGGGCGGTACGGGAAGCCTCTACGACGTCCTGGAGCTCATCCTGGACCGAGGGCTCGTCATCGACGTCTTCGTCCGCGTGTCGCTGGTGGGCATCGAGATCCTGAAGATCGACGCCCGCATCGTCGTGGCCAGCGTCGACACGTACCTGCGTTTCGCCGAGGCGTGCAACCGCCTCGACCTGGAGTCCGGCCGCAAACAGCCCACCCAGCTCACGGACATCGTGGGCGAGATCACTGAGGGCGGCGCGAAGGGCAAGTCCAAGGGCGCGCTCTCCGGTGCCGTGGAAGCCGTCACCGGAGCCCTGAAGGGCGACGGCCAGGACGAGGAGGACGAGTACGAGGAGGAGCCGGAAGAGGAGGAGGAAGCGGAGTACGAGGAGGAGCCCCGGCCACAGCGCAGGAGCACCAGGCGGGCCTCCCGGCGGGAGAGGGAATGACCATGGCCGTCTACGTCTACTCCATCACCTCGAAGGACCACCCGGTGCGGCTGGAGGGCCTCAAGCCCGTCGGTGGGTCGGCCGAGCCGTTGCGGACGGTGACGAACGGCGACCTCTCCGCCGTCGTGAGCGAGGCCCCTCCCGACCTGCGCCCCCGGCGCAGGGACGTGCTCGCCCACCAGGAGGTCCAGGAACGGCTGATGGCCGACGGCGCGGTGCTGCCGCTGCGGTTCGGCTTCACGGCACCCGACGAGGACGCCGTGCGCGGCGTGCTGGAGGACCGCGCGGAGGAGTTCCGGGAACAGCTGAAGAACCTGGAGGGCTGCGCCGAGTACCACCTGAAGGTCTCGTGGGACGAGGACTCCCTGCTGCGCCGGATCCTCGACGAGAACGACGAGGCACGACGCCTGAACGAGGAGATCCGGGGTGGCGCCGGCTCCCCCGACATGCCGCTGATGCTGGGCGAGCTGATCTCCAACGAGGTGCAGGCCCGCCAGCAGGCGCTCGGCGCGGGCATCGTCGAGGCGCTGCGCCCCTTCGTCCGAGACGACGTGGCCACCGCGGCCGGCGGACAGGACTTCCTGAGCGTCTCCTTCCTCGTGGACGACAGCAAGGAGGAGATGTTCCTCGCCACCCAGCTGAGCCTGGCCAACCAGGTGGGCGAGGAGTGCGACTTCCGGCTGCTCGGACCGCTGCCGCCGTACAGCTTCGTGTGACGGGGCGAGGAGGCCTCATGGGACTGTTCACACAGATCGTCACCCTCCCCCTGGCGCCGGTGCGCGGGGTCGGCTGGGTCGTCGAGCGTGTGCTGGAGGCCGCCGAGCAGGAGTACTACGACCCCGAGCCCGTGGAACGCGAACTCGCCGCCCTGGAGAAGGAACTCCTCGCCGGCCGGATCGACGAGGAGACCTTCGAGGAGCGCGAGGAGGTACTGCTCGACCGCCTCGAGGAGATCGCGGCCTTCCGGCGCGGTGAGGCCGCGCCCTGAGACGAGGTGACGCTGTGACGGATTCCCCGGCCGGCCGGCTCGGTTCGTACCCCACGAGGGCCGCTCCCCAGCCGTCCGCCTACGGACAGGGGTCCTCGGCCAACCTGGCGGACATCCTGGAACGCGTCCTGGACAAGGGCATCGTCATCGCCGGCGACATCCAGATCAACCTGCTCGACATCGAACTGCTCACCATCAAGCTGCGTCTGCTGGTGGCCTCCGTCGACAAGGCCAAGGAGATGGGCATCGACTGGTGGGAGCACGACCCGTCGCTCTCCTCGCGCGCCCACGGCGAGAGTTCGCTCGCCGCGGAGAACCGGCGGCTGCGCGAGGAGGTCGAGGCGCTGAGGGAAGGCCGCGAGCTGTCGGAGGGACGGGAGCTGACGGACACCCCGAGCGGCAGCGTGGCCTCCCGCCACCGCACGCGCTCCTCCTCGGCGACGCACCGCCGCCGCGGCGGCACCGGGGCGGACGACGATGGATGACCGGGTCAGCTACGCGTACGCCGTGCTCCGTGCCGGGGGCGTGCCGGCGGGCGCGTTGGAGGCGCTGACGGGCATCGCAGCGGCCCCCGTACGGCTGGTGACGTCCGGTCCGCTGGCCGCCGCCGTCAGTGCGGTGCCCGCCGCGGACTTCCACGAGGACGCCCTGCGGCGGCACCTGGAGGACCTCGACTGGCTGGAGGCCGTCGCCCGCGCCCACCACACCGTCATCGAGGCGCTCTCGGCGCACACCACCGTGCTGCCGCTGCGGCTCGCCACGGTCTACCTCGACGACGAACGCGTCCGCCAGGTGCTGCGGGACGACGACGCGGCGTTCACGGACGTCCTGGAGCGGCTGACCGGACACCTCGAATGGGGCGTCAAGGTCTACGTGGACGCCCCGGCGGCGGCCGCCGGGCCCGCCGGCGCCGCCGACGACCTCAGCCCGGGCCGCGCCTACCTGAGGGCCCGCCACGCCCAGCGGCACTCCCGCGACGAGGCCTACCGCGCGGCGGAGGAAGCCGCCGCACGCGTCGTGGCGATCGGCCGCGAACTGGCCGCGGGGCACGCCCGGCACCGTGTGCAGCAGGGCCGGCTCGCCGCCGGCGCGGGGGAGAACGTGCTCAACGACGCCTTCCTCGTCGCGCACGCACGGGCCGAGGCCTTCCGCAGCCGCGCCCTCGCCGCCGGCGAAGGACTGCCCGGGGTGCGGGTCGACGTCACCGGCCCCTGGGCCCCGTACTCCTTCGCCGCCCTTCCCGGCACCCCGGGGCCCGCGGCGGATCGGGCGGACCAGGCGGATCACGCGGACGATGCCGACCCGGCGGACGTGGCGGACGCGGCGCCATGACGGCGGCCGGCCGGGCCCCCGAGCCGCTGGCGGAACGTCAGGTGGCCCTCGTCGACCTGCTCGACCGCCTCCTCAGCGGCGGAGTGGTCCTCACCGGCGACGTGGTGCTGTCCATCGCCGACATCGACCTCGTCCGCATCTCCCTGCGCGCGCTCATCGTCTCCATCAGCGAACGCAACCCCCCGCCGTGGGGCCCGGGGCCGGGCCCGTGACACCCCCGGCACGCCCCGGGGACGACCTTCCCCCGGACCGCCTCGGCGAGGTCGCGGACGCCGCCGCCCGCGCCTTCCGCCTGCTGCCCGCCGTCCCCCGCGACACCCCCTCGGCCCGGCCCGCGCGCCGGATCAGCACCGACCCCGACACCGTCGAACGCGACCTGATGAAGCTGGTCCTGACCCTCGTCGAGCTGCTGCGTCAGCTCATGGAGCGGCAGGCGCTGCACCGCGTCGACGCGGGCGACCTCACCGAGGACGAGGAGGAACGCCTCGGCGCCACCCTGATGATCCTCCACGACCGCATGACGGGCCTCTGCGCGCAGTACGGCCTGTCCATGTCCGACCTCAACCTCGACCTCGGCCCGCTGGGCACGCTCCTCCCGCCCGACTGAACGGGCCCGCGAGGTCAGGGCCCACGGGGTCAGGGCGTGGGGGGTCAGGGCGTGGGGATGACGCCCGGCCAGGAGGGGCGGCCGAAGCGGACGGGGACGCCGGGCGAGTACAGGACGCTCACCGGCGGCCCCACGGGGGCGGGGAGCCCGGCGGCCGTGACCAGGGTCTCGTCGCAGTGGAGCAGCTCGGCGCGGTGGAGGGGCCAGCGGGGGTGCGAGTTCGGCAGGTAGACCGGCCGCTCGAAGAAGGTGTTGTGCAACCCCCAGCGCGCCGTGAGGAAGTGCTCCAGTTCGGTGGGCTCCGCGACGGGCTCGCCGACCCGGACGCTGATGCGGGAGTGCGCCCCGCGTGGGCCCGGCCGGCGGCGGGTGCTGGTGTACGTGAGGGTGTCGCCCTCACGGCGGACGGCCATGCGCGACCACAGGTACGGCAGGCGGAACGCGGCGCGCGCGACCGCCACGGGTATCAGCCGGGAGGCGTCGAGCGAGCGGAAGACGACACCGCGCCGCCCGTGGGCGTCGACGGAGTACAGCCGTACGTTCGTCTCGGGGAAGGTCCCCAGGTAGGGGACACCGGGGAGGCGGAACCAGCCGACGCGGTGCATGCGGAAGGCGACGAGCCCCACGTAGGTGACGCCGTCGAGGGTGTCGGGAACGGTGCCCGCCGGCAGCAGCGGCGCGATGGCCGCCGGGTCGGCCGCCCAGTGGAGGAAGGCCAGGTCCAGCCGCGACTGGGTGAGCAGCGGGGCGGTGTCGACGTCGGGCGGATCCGCCGTGATCGGTTCCGGGGTGGTCTGCAGGGGCGGCACGCGCCCAGGATCGCAGACGGGTCCGGGGCGCGGGCGACCGCGGGGGCCGCGCCGCAAGGGTCTCGACGCGCGTGACGACGAGGACGCGTTCCTTCCCGTCGCCGACCGGCATATGACGTACCGTCAAATGCCTGTGGGGCGCGAACCGAAGGCGCCAGTGCCGGCTGCCCGTGCGGCCACACGCTCGCTCCCGCACTGCGACACCGCTCCCGGCCGACCGCTCCTCGACGAGGCACCGCGCAGCCCGTGCGCCGTGGGCCGCCCGGCCCCCGCCGCCCCCGGTACGGGCCCCGGAGGGGCGCCGGGCCACTCCTGTGACACGTGGGGTTCAGGAGGTCACGGCGGGGTACACCATGGAGGCGGGTCCCGGGGCCCCGCATCCGTTGGGGACGGACAGGGGGCCCTTCCCCATACCGGTGACGCTGCGGAGCAGCCCTTCGGCGTGGGGAGCGATGGAGATGACGCACTGGTACGCCACCTCGTCACCTGCCGCCCGTACCGAGCTGTACGTGTACGTGTGCGAGCTGGAGCACCGGGCCGTGGCCGTCGCCGTCGCGCGACGCAGCGCCCGCACCGTGCTGACCGGCTGGTCCGTGCCGGAGGACGCGGTCCACGACGCCGTCCTGGTCGTGTCGGAACTGGTCACCAACGCCGTCGAGCACGCGCTGCCACCGGTCGCCCTACGCCTGCGGCTGCGCCGCGGAGAGGTGGACGGCACGGCGATCATCCGCGTCGAGGTCTCGGACGGCGGACCCGCGCCGCGGCACGGCGCCTGGGCCGCCAGCTGCGGCCCGGGCGAGCACGGCCGCGGGGCCGCCATCGTCGACGGCCTCGGCATCGGTTCCGGCATCGGTTCCGGCTTCGGCGCGCGCAGCCGCGGGAGCGCCCGCTGGGCCGAGCTGCCGGCCGCCTGACCTGGTCGTACGCCCGCCGGGCCGGTCATCCCTGCCGCCGGACATCCGTAAGTGAATTTGCTTACGCGAATTTTGTCCGGAAGAAAACGAAATACCCTTATGTTGAGATCGCCCAGAGGCAGGGCTGTCGTGGTCGCACCCGGCCCGGGTGCGGGAAGGGAGGCACCCGCATGGAGTTCGGGTCCCGTCTCTCGGCGATCCAGGATCCCGTCAGATCGGGTTGCAGGGTCTTCCTCGCCGTGATGCTCGCGATCGTCGCGGCGGTGCCCGTCGCCGACGCCTTCCTGCCGGAGGACATCCACCTCGCCCACGTGCTCGTCATCCCCGTGGCCCTGGCCTCCGCCTTCGCCGGAGCCGTACGCGGTGCCATGATCGGTCTCGCGGCCGTCCTGGCGCTCATCGCGGCAGGGGCGGAACGGCACACCCTGTCCTCGGAGAACGTCCTCGTCCAGCTCGGCTCGCTCGTACTGCTCTCCGTGCTGCTCGTCCTCATCAGCGCCCTGCGCGAGCGTCGCAGACACGAACTCGCGGAGTTGCGCGAGGTGTCGCAGGCGACCCAGGGCGTGCTGCTGCGGCCGCTGCCCAGACACGCCGGCCCGGTGACCATCGCCACGGCGTACCGCAGTGCCGGCGACGGCGACCGCATCGGGGGCGACCTCTACGCCGTCGCCCGCACGGCGCGGGCCACCCGCCTCCTCATCGGTGACGTGCGCGGCAAGGGCCTGGGCTCCATCGGCGACACCGAGACCGTCCTCGGGGCGTTCCGTGCCACCGCGCACCGGCAGGCGCCGCTGGACGAGCTGATGGCGTCGCTGGAGGCCGGCGTCCGCTGGGAACTCACCCAGGAATGGGACGGACCGGAGGAGAACGACATCGGGGAGCGCTTCGTCACCGCGGCCGTCGTCGAGATCCCGGACGACGAGCCCTACGTGCGGGTGGTCAGCTGCGGTCACCTGCCGCCGCTGCTCCTCCACGACGGCACCGTCTCCACCCTCGACGTCCCGGAACCGGCGCCCCCGCTCGGCCTCGGGGGTCTGACCGGGAGCAGCTACGCCCCCACCACCTTCCCCTTCGCCCCCGGCGACCGCCTGCTGCTGTACACCGACGGCGTGACCGAGGCCCGCAACGGTGCGGGGGAGTTCTACCCGCTCATGAGCCGGGTCGCGGAGTGGGGCGACCGGCGCCCCGACCAGCTCGTACAGAAGGTGACCGACGACCTGCTGGCCCACGTGGCCGCCCCGCTGGAGGACGACATGGCCGTGGTCGCGATCGCGCGCGACACCCTGGGAGGACCGCCACCGCACGCACGGGCCCACACCGCAGCCGACACGGCCGCCGACGCCGATGAGCCGGGCGTTCGACCGGCCGGCCGCGGACTATGACGACGACCACCACGACGCCGTCGCCGCGGCCCCTGATCCACCTCGCGGCCCCCTCGCCCGCGGACCGGCGGGTGGCCGAGGTGGCCTGCGGCACCGGCGCGGTGGCCATCGTGCTCGCCCGCACCCGCTGCGCGGGAGGGCGGTGGTCCGGGGGGCGGAGCCGGACCACCGTTAGCGGGGCGGGGGTCAGTTGGGGGAGGGGGAGCCGGTCGCCATGGGGTCGGGGCCCGGGGCGGGCATCGCCGCCGGGGTGCCGAGACCGAGCGCGGTCGGGGCGTCGGGCAGTCCGGCACCGACACGGAGCGGCTCGGTGACGGGCAGCGGGCGACAGGCGGCGCGGATCAGGGCCGTGAGCTGGTCGGCGCGGTTCGCGCCGCCCGGGTACGGCGTGGCGCGCAGGTGCTCGTGGTGCGCGAGCAGCAGTGCGGCCAGACCGGTCAGGTGGGCCGCCGCGATGGCGGTGCCCTCGGCGACCGCATAGCCGGCGCCTGGCGCCGTGGTGACGACCGCGGCGCCGGGCGCGGTGAGGTCCACGCCGGGCCCGGTGGGGGTGAAGGGCGCCGGGTAGGGGCCGGGCCACGGCGGCTGGGTGGCCGCCGCCGGGCTGTCCGGCGGATAGGTGCCGGTGTGCGCCAGGGCGCCCGCGGCCAGCACGGTCGGCAGCGCGGCAAGCGGGCTGAGCGTGCCCCCGGTGTCGCCCGCCGGGGCGATCACGGCGATGCGGGCCGCGTGCGCGTCCATCAGCTTCCACGCCGCCAGTTGCGAGGGCTGCTCGTAGGTGACGTTGATCTGCGCGACGTCGATGTCGTGGGCGATGCAGTGGTCCACCGCGCGCAGCAGATCGGCGACACGGCCACCGGGGAAGAGCTTGAGCGCGTGCACCGTGGCGTCCGCGGCGATGCCGGTGACCCCGGTGCGGTTGTCCGCGGCGGCGACGACGCCGGCGCAGCGCGTGCCGTGACCCGTCGCGTCCGTCCGCCAGCCCGTGTCGTCGGCCGCGGGGGTGAAGTCGGCCCCGGAACGGACGGTGTCCTTCAGGTCCGGGTGCGCGGTGTCGACCCCGGAGTCCAGCAGGGCGACGGACACCCCGTGGCCGCGGTAGGTCGGGGGGATCTCGTTCAGGCGCATCGCCTGCCGGCCCCAGCCGGTGAGCGGCCGGTCCGGGAAGCCCTCGAAGGTCTCCGCCAGGGAGCGGACCACCACCTCCACCTCGGCCCCGGTCAGGGTGACGTCGTCCGGGAACGGACGGCCGGTGCGCACCGGCCAGTGGTCGCGCGCCGGACGCACGTACAGGGAGCGGACGGTCGCCGGGGTGTCGGCCGGGAGCACGAGCTCCGCCCGGCCGTCGGCTCCGGTGACGGCGTACGCCGTCGAACCGGTGCCGGTCGCCCATACCTGCGCGTCCGCCACACCCTGACCGCGGCTGGTCACCCGCACGGTGACGCGGGACGGTTCCTGGAGGGTGACCTCCGTCGCGGGGTCCGGCGCCGGCACGTCGGGCCGCGCCGAGGAAGCCGGCGGGTGGACGAGCGGCTGGTCGGCCTCGACCACCAGCTGGGGGTTGACGGCCAGCGCCCGGGCGCGCTCGTGGGGCATCGTCACCACGGCCACCGGGGGGCACATCGGGTGGGGCTCGGCGATCGCCTCCGGCCCGTGGGAGCGGGGCGAGGGGTGCACCTGGGCGACCACCTCCACCTCCGGGTCCTCCTCGAGCAGTGCGAACAGCGCCGAGGCCTCGACGGGCGGCACGCCCGCGGTCAGCCAGGGTGCCGGCCGGGGGGCCACCAGGTAACGGCCCCGGCCGCCGTGGCCCGGCCGTCCCGGCTGCCCGGGGTACGTCCCGGCCGCGCCCGGGTACGGCTGCGCGCCGTCCCGCTGTGTCCCGCCCGGTCCGGTGCCCGCTCCGTTCGCCGCGCCGGATTCCGCTCCGGCACCGGGCCTGCGGCCGCCCTTGGCGTCGCCCTGGCCCTTCGCCGTACCTCCGTTGCCCTGCTGCTCACTCATCACGCTTCCGCCTTCACCGATCACCTTGCGCTGGACCACACCGCGCCGCTGCCGCGGCCGGACGCCCCGGCCGGCCGAGGCAGCCCACGAGGGGCGCCCCGGCCGACCGGGAGACCGGTCACATGCCGAGCGGCATCTGACCGACGTGCTGGAAGTACGGCGACTGCCCGTACGGCGCCTGGCCGTTCTGGAACTGGCCGTACTGCTGCTGGCCGTACTGCTGGCCCTGGGCGATCTGGCAGAGGGCGCTGTGCACGACCGGCGCGATGCGGCGGGCGCACTCGGTGAGCACGCTGCTCCACGCGTGCGGCGGGATCTGGCCCTGCGACTGGATGCCCATCATGATCTGCGGGTCGACGCGCACCTGCTCGACCATGGCGTTGACCGCCGTGGCCGCACAGCGCAGCGACAACTCGGTCACCAGCAGCGGCAGTTGCTGCTGGCCCTGCCCCATGCCGGGCTGGCCGAAGTGCTGCTGGCCGTAGCCCTGCGGGCCCATGAACTGCTGGGCGATGCCCTGCTGCCCGTAGGCCTGCTGGCCTGCCGACGGCTGCCACTGCTGCTGGCCGTACTGCTGCTGCGGCTGCTGACCGTACTGCTGGGGGGTGTAGACCGACATCAAGCTCCTCCTTGAGCTGTGACGGAAAAGGGGGGATGGGACGGCGGCTCCATGGAGGGGCTCTCAGAACAGGTCCGCCGCCAAGCGCAGCAAACCACCACCGGACAAAAACCGCTTGCCGGGGCATACCGCCACCAGGGGGCGCGGGGCGCCCGAGCTGCGCCGACCCCCTCGGGGGTGCCTCACCCGGACGGCCCACGGCGGGGGAGCGCCGGGGCCCGGTCCGCTCCCGCTGTGCGGCTGCGGGGCGGAGCGGCGCCGTCCACGAGTCACCGTTCCTGTCGGCCGGCTCGTCGAACGGGGCGCGGCGGCACTTCCGAACCTGCGGCGCTCGAACCGGCGGCGCTCGAACCGGCGGTCCGGGAACGGATGCTCGACGACGGCGAGGCGCGCGACGCGGCGACGGGACCCCGGCTGGTGGCCGCGGGCGAGGTGAGCGGTGAGTCCCGCCCGAACCGGCGCCCCGTCCACGGCACTTGCCACGCACGAGGGGCGGGGTCCCCGGCCGCCGTACGCGGCCGGGGACCCCGCCCCTCGTGCTGTGGTGACGCCGTCAGGTCACCATCGGTACCAGCGGCGTCGTCCGCCGCCCTCGGCTGCCCGGAACACGAAGCCGAGCAGCCACACCACCAGCACGATCAGCGCGATCCACCACAGGGCCTTGAGCGCGAAACCCGCCCCGAAGAGGACCAGGGCCAGCAGCAGGACAACCAGCAAGGGAACCATGTCGTCAACCTCCTGACCCGCGTGTGCCCCGCCCCGCCGTCACCATGCGCGGCCCTTTTCCGGCACGTGGCGGCGCGGGAGGCGCGGGAGGTGCGGAGGACCGGGGGCTCCGCCCGCCTCGGTCGCAACGCGGCGGCGGGCAGGGGAGGATGGGGCGGTTCAGTACGACCGAGACGGAGGAGGACCCCGTGCCACTGGTGGGAGAGTACGAACCGAGTCCGCAGACCTGGGTGCGCGAGCAGGTCGAGCGGTACGAGAGCTCCGGGGGCACCGAGGGGACGACGATGCGGGAGCTGCCCGTGGTCATCCTGACGACCCGTGGCGCGAAGAGCGGGAAGATCCGCAAGACCCCCCTCATGCGGGTGGAGCACGACGGACGGTACGCCGTGGTCGCCTCCCTGGGCGGCGCCCCCAAGAACCCCGTCTGGTACCACAACGTGCTCGCCGACCCCAGGGTGGAGCTCCAGGACGGCCCGGTGCGAGGGGACATGACGGCGCGTGAGGTGAGCGGCGAGGAGAAGTCCCTGTGGTGGGACCGCGCCGTCGAGGCGTTCCCCGACTACGCGGACTACCAGAAGAAGACCGACCGCGAGATCCCGGTCTTCGTCCTCGAACCGGCCGGCCGGCCGCACTGAACGCCGGGCGGGCCCCGCGGACCGGCCGTGCCCGGCGCGCATGAACGGCGCCATCGCGGTCAGGCGTGTGGTGCGGGTGCCGGACCGCGTTTCCCCCGTCGCGGTCCGGCGCCCCGCCCGCCGGTCAGGGCGCCGGGGACCGCAACTCGACGTCGTCGGGGCCGAGCGACCGGCCGTCGGCGTCGCGCATCTCCAGCGGGGCCACCGGCCGGCCGGTCGCCCGGTCCACGACGGTGGTGCGCTCCTCGCCGGGTTCGAAGAGGTGGGTCTCGCCCCACTGGCGCAGGGCGAGCAGCACGAGGCGCAGGCCCTTGCCCTCCTCGGTGAGTTCGTACTCCCGGTAGGGGCTCCCGTCCGAGGCGGGCACCGTGCGCAGCACCCCGTGCTCCACCAGCTTGCCGAGGCGGCTGCTCAGGATGTTCTTGGCGCAGCCGAGGCCGCGGTGGAAGTCGTTGAACCTGCGCACCCCGTTGAGCGCGTCCCTGACGATCAGCAGCGACCACCAGTCGCCCACGACGCCCAGGGTCCGTGCGACCGGGCACGGTCCGTCACTGAAGTCCTTCTTCTGCATCGCCCGCCTCTCCCGGTTTCGACATTAAACCGGCGGGCCGGGGCGGGGCAACCGGCTCACCGGCCCACCGGCCGGCGGGGCCTACTCGGGCCGTGCCGGGACGTAGAAGCCGGTCGTGGCGGTGACCGCCGCGGCCACGGTGTCCTCGGCGGCGCCCGATGCGGCGTACGCCGTGCCCCAGGCCCGGCTGCTGCGGGTCATGAACTCCCGTGCCTCGTCGGAGAACTGCCACTCCTCGGCCTTGTCGGGCCCGACGGCGGCGCCGGCCAGGTACAGGCCGAGGCCCAGCAGTCCCAGGTCCCAGCCGACGCCGACCGCACCGGGCCCGAACTGGTCCCACATGCCGGGGGGCACGACGGCGACGTGCTCCAGTTCCAGGAGCGTCCGCTCCTCGTCGCGCGCGGTCAGCCGTACCTCCACCTCGCTGAAGCCGGGCGCCCCGCCCATGACCCAGCTGACGCGGAGCAGCTTCGGGGGCTCGCAGCGCAGGACCTCACCTCCGGCGTTGCCCTGCAACTGGTAACGGCCGCCGAGCCGCAGCTCCCCGGTGACCGGCAGGAACCAGCGCCCGATCCGCTCCGCGGTGGTGCAGGCGTCCCACACGTCCTCCACGGGCGCGTCGTAGGTGCGGCTCAGGAGCACGGTGCGTGCCTCCTCGCCGGAGACCTCCCGGCTGCCGGTCGCGCGGTGGATGGCGTTGATCTCGTCCACGATGTTCATGCGGTGTCTTCCCGTTCCCTTCCGGGGTCCCGGGCCTGTCCCGTCCCCGGCTGCCGCTGTTCCTGTGCCAGGCGCCGTTCCCGGCGCCCCCGGGCGAGCTCGGTGCCGAGCGCGTCCAGCCGCTGCTCCCAGAAGCCGCGGAAGCGCTCCAGCCACGCGTCGACCTCGCGCAGCGGCGCGGCCTGGACGGCGTAGAGCCTGCGGGTGCCCTCCGCCCGCACCACGGCGAAGCCGTTCTCCCGCAGGACCCTCAGGTGCTGGGACACCGCGGGCTGCGAGATGCCGAATTCCCCCCTGATGACCTCGGTGATCGCGCCGGACGGCTGCTCCCCGGAGGCGAGGAGCTCCAGGATGCGGCGCCGCACCGGATCCCCGAGTACGTCGAATGCGTGCACGTCCGTCACTATGTCAGCAGCGGCTTATATAAGCAAGGACTTGGTAAAGCGCCGATGGCCCCCTCCCTGCAGAGATGCCCGCGCGTTTCTCTGCAGGTCCCCTGAGCTGCGACTTCGCGCCCCGGCGCCACGCCTCACCCCAAGGGAGGAGGGATGAACCGGGCATAGGGGTGGCTTCAGGGACGTTCACAGACGCGGGCCCGAGGGTCCACGGCGTAGGACTGAAGAGGTCCGGCCTGCACGGGCCGCGTTCCCGAAGGAGTGATGACCATGCGCCGCATCCGCGTCCAGCGACCGAAGAAGCCGGCGCCGTCGCGCCCTCCGATCGACCTGCGGACACCGTCCGGAAAGCCCCTCCCGTACTGACGACCGTCCCGACGCACACCGTGCACGTCCAGAAGGGCCGCCCGAGATGAGCGACACCTCCCACCGCCCCGGCGGCACCGCCCCGGCCTTCCGCCCGGTCTTCGCCTGCGCGGCCAGGCGGCTGCGCCGGCTCGCCGAAGGCTTCCGCCGCGCGGTCCTGGCCTGGTGACGGCGCGGGCGGCTCCCGGCGATCCGGCCGGCGAGCCGCCGCCGGGACCCCGCAGACCCCGGGCGGTCGCCGCCGGTCCTCCCGGCGGCGGCCGCCCCCGTCCGTGCGCGGCCGTGCGGCGTCCCCCGGACGGCCCACGCGGAGCGCTGTTGCGCGTCGGCGCCGACCGGGTGACCCTTGATGTGATTCGGGTGCACCGGGACGCGAGGTGGGCCATGGTCGAGCCGGCGGTGACGATCCAGCAGGACGGCGACGGTTATGTGGTCAGCTGTCCCGGGACCGACGCGGTCGGGCGTGGGCCGACGGAGACCCAGGCGTGGACCGATTTCTGGGCCGCCCTGCACGCCGACTGGAAACCCCCGGAGGAGCTCAAGGCGGGCCCCGGCGAGGACCACGTACGAGGACTGCGGGTCCTGCGGCTCTTCCTCTGAGCCGGTCGCCCGAACCGGCCGGGGTCAGGGCGTCCGGCCCGACCACAGCGGTTCCACGCGCTCCCACTCCCGTTCCCACGTCCGCAGCCGCGCGCGCAGCGCGAGCGCGGCCACGCAGTGGTGGACGCCCCACGCCACCGCGGACCACAGCAGCAGGCTCGTGACGCCCAGCACCAGGCCCGCCCCCCTGGCCGCGGCCGTGCTGCGGGGCTCCGGCGCCGGCGAGCCACGGTCGTCCACCCAGATCCGTATCCGGTCGCCCGCCTCGACGGGCCGCCCCACCGGGACCCGACCGGAGTGCGCGCGGCCGCGCGGGTACTCCCAGCCGGCGCGGGCCGGCGGTACCGAGCGCATGCCGTGCTCGTGGAAGACCGGCCCCGTCGCCTCCAGGGCGGTGCCCGTCACCAGGTGCCGGTGGCCCCGCTCGGCCAGCGCCTGCGCGCGCTCCGCCCGGTGGACGGCGAAGCCCAGACCGGCCGAGACGAGCACGGCCAGCGCCATCAGCACGGAGGCGGCCAGCCGCGGAAGGGTGTGCGCGCAGGGGCGGCAGCGGGACGGCAGCACGGCGGGACAGGCGCAGTGCGACATGGGACCCCCCTCGGACGAGGCGCGCGGCCCGGCCACGACCGGACTGCGGACATGCTGCACCCAACGAGCGGCCGCGCGCCGGGAATTGGCCCTCGTCCCCGGCTAGTCTGCGACCGCGGGCGACGCCGTCCGCGGGCCCTGGACCCGTTGCGCGCGGCCCGCCGCCGGCCTCGGCCGGGACAGCACCACCACCCCCCGCCCCGCGGCCAGCGCCCCCGCCAGCGCCACCGCCAGGCCGACCGAGCCGCCCCGGAAGCCCTCACCGAGCAGCAGGACACCGACGCACCCCGCCACCAGGGGGTTCGCCAGCGTGACCGTCGCCAGCGCGACGCCCAGTCCGCCGCGGTACGCCTCCTGCGACCACACCATCCCCGCGATCGCCAGGACGCCGGTGCAGCCGGCCGCGACCAGCAGCATGGGGTCGGCGACGGCGGCCCCGAGCCCCTGGGCGGCCAGGCGCACCGCGAGGCCCTGGGTCAGGCACGAGGCGATCCCGAACGCCGCGCCCGCCGCCGCCGCGAAGCGCAGTGCGCGCGGTACCGAGCGGTCAGCCCCCCAGGGCAGCCGGGTCAGCGCCAGGGCCGCTGCCGCGGTGATCGCGGCCGGCAGGACCAACTCGGCGCCGCCCAGCGCCCGTTCCGTTCCGGGTGGCGCCGTGGAGAGCAGCAGGGCCACCAGCCCCAGCACGGTCAGCGCCGCCCCGCGCCACTCCCGCGGCCTCACCCGGCGCCGCCCGACGGCCGCGTGCAGCGGCAGCGCCAGGACGAGGGTCAGCGCGCCGAGCGCCTGCACCACGGTCAGCGACCCGTACCGCAGGGCGACCGCGTGCAGCCCCGCCCCGGCGGCCTGGAGGACCAGCGCCGGCGTCCACAGCCGGCCCGTCGGCCGCTTTCCGGCGGCGGCGGTGCGCTCCTGGGTGACGGCCGCCGTCGCGTAGCAGACCGCCGACAGCAGGGCCGCCGCCAGGGACAGCAGGCCGCCGTTCATGCGAGCGCCCTCGGAACGGGCATGGGGCTCCTCCTGGGATGCGGGGGCGGTGGCGCGGGCCCCCAGCACATCGCGTGTGCCGTCCCCGGGACATCAGGGTCGACCCCGAGGCGCCCCCCAACCTCGTCGGGGACGTCAGGTGCAGACCGTGCCCGGCGGGGGCAACCGCCCGCCGGTCAGGTAGCGGTCGACGGCGTCGTCGACGCATCCGACCGACCTGAGGTAGGCGGTGTGGCCGTCGCCGTCGTAGGTGAGCAGCCGGCCCGAGGAGAGCAGACGGGCCAGGGCCCGGGCCTCGGAGTAGGGGGTCGCCGGGTCGCGCGTGGTGCCGAGGACCAGGATCGGCGCCGCCCCGGGCGCGGTGACGGGACCGGCCGACTGGTCCGCGGGGACCGGCCAGTGGGTACAGCTGGACAACTGCTCGGCGAAGTACCTGCCGAAGCGGGGCGAGACGCGCACGAATCCGGGGAGCGCGGCCCGCGCCTGCGCGGGAGTGGCGCGCGGCCCCAGGCTGCCGCTGAGGCAGGTGATCGCGAGGTACGCGTCACCGCTGAAGCCGGAGTCCTCGAAGGCCCCGCTGAGTTCCTGCACGGCGGTGGTGCCACCGGTGCGCACCTCGCGGAGCGCGGTGCGCAGCTTCTCCCACGCGGGTGCCAGGAGTCCGGTGGTGACCGCGTTGACGAGGGTGTCGCCGTCGACGACGACGTCCTTGCCCTGCCGCAACGGCGCGCGGTCGAGGGACTCCACCAGCGCGTCCAGCGCCCGGCCCGCCTCGGCGGCCGAGTGGCCCACGGGGCAGGCCGGTCGGGCGGCGCAGTCGGCGACGAAGGAGTCCCAGGCGATCTGGTAGCCCCGGGCCTGGCCCAGCAGGCTGTGGACGCCGTCGAGCCTGGGGTCGACGGCGCCGTCGAGCACCATGTGCCCGACGTGCGACGGGTAGAGGCCGGCGTAGCTCGCACCGAGGTAGGAGCCGTAGGAGAAGCCGAGGTAGTGCAGCCGCTCGTCGTCGAGGAGGACCCGCAGGAGTTCCATGTCGCGGGCCGAGTCGAGCGTGCCGACGTGGGGGAGCAGGGGCCCCGCGCCGCGTTCGCACGCGTCGGCGGTCTCCCGGGCCGACGCGTCGGCCGCCGTGAAGTCCGGTTCCGCCGCGCCGGTTCCGGCGGGGTCCGGACCGGCCGCGCGCGGCGCGCCCCGCACGCCGGGAAGGGCGCCGGCCGTGCCGGTGGCGCATCGGACCGGGGTGCTGGAGCCGACCCCGCGCGGGTCGACGGCGACCAGGTCGTAGGCGGCCCGTACGGCCGGTGAGAAGGACCCGGCGTACGACCACAGCGAGGTGATCGCGGGTTCCCCGGGGCCGCCCGGGTTGAACAGCAGCGAGCCGATGCGCTGGCCGGTCCCGGTCGCCTTCCTGCGGGTCGCCGCCAGACGGATGTCGCCGGCCTGCGGGTGGGCGTAGTCCAATGGGGCCCGCAGGGTGGTGCACTGGAACGACGGCTGCTCCGGGCAGGGCCTCCAGTCGAGTTCCTGCCGGTAGTAGCCGGTCAGCCCGGGGGGAACGGCCGCGGTGGTGCCGGTGCCCGTGGGCCCCGCCGGGCCGTGGCCCGCGCGTCGCCCCGGCGGGTCCGCCGCGCAGGCGGTCACCAGGAGTGCGCAGGTCCAGAGCACGGCGAGCGCCGCTTGGTGGAGCCCGCGCCGGGGTCCGCGGGATATGGGGCCGGTGGTCCGGGCTTCCGTCATCGCCACGTCTCTCCTTCACCTGCCGGTGCGTGATCAGTGCACCACGCACCGTGTTCGGCGGGAGTGTTCGCCTGGGCCGGTGGAGTGAACGGCGCCGGGCCCGCCGGCCGGCCGCCGGGCTGCGTCCGTGCGGCCGACAGGCGGTGGACGGCAGCCCGCCCCGGGCCCGTGTGCGGGCCCGGGGCGGAGTGCCGTGCGGAGGGGTGCGGGGCGTCAGGCCTCGCCGCCCTGGGGGCGACGGCGGCGCAGCAGGAACACCCCGCCCGCCGCCGCGGCGGCCAGGAGGGAGGCGCCGACGAGGCTCCCGGCGGTGTTCATGCCGGTCGAGCCGCCGCCGAAGCCGGTGTCGGGAGCGCCGTAGTCGTTGTCGTTGTCGTTGCCGTTGTTGTTGTCACGGTCGTTGTCGCGGTCGTTGTCACGGCCGCCGTGGCCGTAGTGGCGCTTGTGGCACTTGCGGTCCCGGTCCCCGTGGCCGCCGCGGTCGCCGTACCCGCCCCGGTCGCCGTAGCCGCCGCGGCCGTTGTCGTCGCCGTTGTCGTCACCGCGGCCTCCGTGGCCGCCCCGGCCGTGCCCGCCCCACGAGCACTTGTCGCGCCCGTGGCCGCGGCCGTAGTTGCCGTAGTCGTCCTCGTAGTCGTCGCCGTACTCGTCGTCGTGGTTGTTGTCGCCGTAGTCGTTGTCGTTGTCGTTGTTGCTGTTGTGGTTGTTGCTGTTGTTGTTGGTGTTGTTGTTCGTGTTCGTGTTGGTGCCGCCGTCGCGGTCGCCGCTGGTGCTGGTCGTGCCGGGAACGGTGAGGGTGCCGACGCTGCCCTGGTCGGCCTTCGGGCCGATCATGCAGCTGACGGTGATCGTGTAGGTGTTCGCCGGCGCGTCCTCCGGGATCGTGAAGGTGCCGGTCAGCGGGCCGCCCGGGGTGGACGCGCTCAGGGCGAGCGCGTTGCGCAGCAGGCCGGACGGGAAGGCGTTGGCGTTCACCATCGCGCCGGGCGCCTGGCAAACCTCCGAGCTGGCGGTGACGGTGACGGAGCGTCCGCTCTGGGCGACGTTGACGTCGACCACGGCGAACGCCTGCGAGTTCGGAAGGACGACCGCCGCGGCCGTCATGGTCGCCATCGCCAGGATACGAGCACCACGCATGGAGCTGAACCTCCTTGTGGACGGGGCAGGCGGGATGTGGCCCCCGGCACGACTGCCAGCGCGTCCTCGAGACCTATATGGCGATCATCCGCAGCCGCTCCGCACCCCGAGACCGGCGGAGGTGTACGGCCGAATGGGGTGGGGCCGTGGCGTCACGCGGGGAGTTTCCGCAGGTGAGAGGGGGTGTGACGGCCCGGATAAGAAAAATGTGAAGAGATGTCCAACCGGGTGACGGCCCATCAGTTAATCTTGCGTCAGCAGGGCGGCGGAGGATCGCTCCTCCCGGCGCCGAAGTGGCTGACGGATCGTCAGCGTGCTTCGCCGTGCCCGCTGATGACTCCAGCCTGACATCCGGCCCTGCGCTGATGTATCGTCATGAACGGTCCGTTGGTGCGGGATTCACCCGGCCGGCCTCAGAAGCGGATACGGGCGGCGAGGGGCAGGTGGTCGCTCCCGGTCGCGGGCAGGGTCCGTACGTCCGTGACCGTCGCGGAACGTGCCAGGACCTGGTCGATCCGCGCCAGTGGGAACCGCCCCGGCCAGCTGAACGCGAGCCCCGACTCCGGGGCGCGCAGCCGCGAGGTGAGGGGGGCGAGTCCCCGGTCGTCGACGGTGCCGTTGAGGTCCCCCAGCAGGATCACCCGTTCCAGCGGCTCCGCCGCGATCTCGGCGCCGAGGAGGGCGGCGCTCTCGTCCCGCCTGGCGGAGCCGAACCCGCTCGCGCCGAGGCGGAGCGAGGGCAGGTGGGCCACGTACACGGCGACGTCCCCATGCGGCGTCCGGGCGGTCGCGCGCAGGCCGCGGTTCCAGTCCTCGCCCAGGTCCGCGGGCCGGATGTCGGTCCTGCGCCCGTCCGCAAGGGGATACCTGGACCACAACCCGACCGTGCCGAAGGTGACGTGGTGCGGGTAGGGCCCGTCCAGGACGGCGCGGAACTGCGGCAGGAGGGACGGCGTCAGCTCCTGCACAGCGATCATGTCACCACCGGCCGACAGGAGTTGACGTGCCGTGCCCCTCGGATCGGCGTTCTCGTCACTGACGTTGTGCTGCACCGCGACGAGGTCGTACGTGGAACCGCCGTGCGGGACCAGCAGCCCCCCGAAGACCACCGACCAGGCGGCGACCGGCACCAGCAGCGCGCACAGGGCGACGCCCGAACGCCGCAGCAGGGCGACGCACAGCAGGACGGGGACGCCCGCACCCAGCCACGGCAGGAACGTCTCCAGCAGGCTCCCCGGCCGGCCGGGACCGTTCGGTACCGCCCCATGGCACACGATCAGCAGCGCCAGCAGGAGCGCGAACGCCGCCGGCACCCCGTCCCAGCGGCGGCGGCCGCGCCATCCGCGGCCGTCCGGCACCGTAGCCGCCCGGCCGTGATCCGCCGGTCCGCGTTCCGCCCGCCCGTGATCCGTTCGCCCCAGTGATCGCACGCAGCAATGACGCCGGGCCGGGCCGTCCGGTTCCCGCCCCACGGCCTGACGGGTCCCACGCGCCTGCGTTACGGCGCCTCCCGCGGGTCCTCCACGACCCGGAACTCGGCCGGGCCCAGGGTGAGCACCCCGTCGCTCAGCGGCGTGCAGCGCACCCCGCCCCTGCCCCGCAGCGCGCGCTGCGCCCCCGGGCCGATGACGGCGTCCATCCAGGCGCAGGGCCGGGCGGGGCGCCGCACCGCGAACCGGACCGGCCCCGCCCCGGTGTCCAGTTCCACGGTCGTGCCCACGTACGCGTCGATGTCGACACCGCGGAGCAGCACGTTGCGGCGGGTGTGCCGCAGGTCCGTTCCCGGCGCGATGTCCAGCGGGAGGCCCTCGGCCGCCATCATGGTGACGGCCGCGTTGCGGTGGGCCGGCCGCGCGTAGTAGCGGTCGCCCACGAGCCCGAGCCCGCTCCGCACCTCGGCGCTGTGCACCAGCTCCCCGTCCGCCGCCGCCGACGGCCCGTCCGAGGGCCGCCCCATGTACCGGTGCGCGGGCGACACCAGCAGTTGCACGACTTCGACCTGCTGAGACATGCGGCCAGCCTAAGTCGCTGCCCGCGGTGCCGGGCGTGGGCTTCATCTCAGGCCGCTTCGTCTCAGGCCGTCACAGGTGCCGCCGGTCCCACGCGTCGCGGGACGTCGCCATGGGGCGGCGGAGCGGCACGCCGTCCACGTACAGGTCGACGTGCTCGTTGTAGAACGCGACCATGCCCGCGACCGGGGCGCACGCCGCGGTGGGGAAGTCGTACGCCCAGGCGATGTCCTCGTGCGTGGCGCCCTCGCCGTCGAAGGACCAGTAGCCGCTGGTCGTGCCCTTGTAGGGGCAGCGCGTGACGGTGTCCGAGGGGCGCAGCCGGCTCCAGTCGACGTGGACGCGCTCGACGTAGTACCGGGTGGGCAGGCCCGTCTCGAACAGGGTGACCGCGTGCGGGGCGTCGGCGAGGACGGTGCCCTCGACCTCCACGCGGACGCCGCTGGAGGAGCGCAGGGCGTCCACCCTGGTGTACGGGCTCCGCGGGTGGACGAAGACCTGCTCGTCCTCCTCGTACCAGGCGTCGAGGGCCTCCCAGCGGAAGCGCGCGGTGCCCAGGAGCCGGTCCGGGGCGCCCTCGTCCCACACCCAGGCGGCGCCCTCGCGGACCTCGGTGCCGACGCGCAGCGAATGGCGGCGCGCCGGGCCGGGGCCGAGCCGGCCGGCCCGGCCGTCGTCCGTGAGCTCCGCCCCGGTGAGGTCCTTCATGGGGATGCTGTACTGCGGGTAGCCGGGCCACTCCCACACGTACAGGGCATGCCGGGTGTCGAGGACGGTACGGCCCCCGAGCTGCGCCCGGATGCGCCGCGGTACGGGCTCCACGTGGCCGACCGGGACGATCAGACCCGGGTGGTTCACGCTCTCGTCCGACATCGGTGATCACCTCGGTCCGTTCACGGGCTTTCCGAACGCCCGTTACGCCCAGCTTCTCCGGCGCCCGCGCGATCGGCCACCCCGGGCCGTGGCCCCGGCCTCCCCGGCGTCGCCGGTCCTCGGCTCCGCCGCGGACGGTCAGGCGCCCACGGTGCCGTCGACGCCCTCGCGGAGGAAGTCCGCGTGCCCGTTGTGGCGGCCGTACTCGAGGAGGACGTGGACCATCACCATCCGCAGGGAGACGTCCTCGCCCCAGCGGGGCTGGCGCCCGGTCACCGCCAGGGACGCGGCCGCCTCCTCGATCCGCCGGGAGTTGGCCACCTCGGCCTCCCAGGCCGTGAAGGCCTCGGCCCGGGTGGACGCGCTCGCGTCGTAGGCGGCCTGGAAGTCGATCCTGTCGGACCACACCATGGGCGCGTCGTTGTCCTCGAACACCCGCCGGAACCAGGCGCGTTCCACCTCCGCCATGTGCCGCACGAGCCCGAGCAGCGACAGGGTGGACGGCGGCATCGACTGCTGCCGGAGTTCCTCGTCCGAGAGCCCCCGGCACTTCATGGCCAGCGTGGCGCGGTGGTAGTCGAGGAACGCCCGGAGCGTCTCGCGCTCCCCGCCCAGCAGCGGCGGGCCCACGCGGTCGTCGTCGGTCACTGGATGCTCACTTCCTGCGTTGCGGATTCCGGGTCAGCCTTTCACCCCTGCCGCCTGGCCGGCCCGGGAATTATGCCGGGCCAGGCCGCCTCCCGGACGGCCGGGCGGCGCGGGTCCGTCTCCCGCGCCCTCGTCGGCGCGGTATTATAACGGCCGTTACAGATCGACGGGTCGGGAGGTCACTATGGCGGGAGGACGGCCGCGCGCCTTCGACGTCGACGAGGTCCTGGACCGGGCGCTCGAGGTGTTCTGGCGCCAGGGCTACGAGGGCACCGGCATCTCGGACCTCACCCGGGCCATGGGCATCAACCCGCCGAGCCTCTACGGCGCCTTCGGCAACAAGGAGGAGCTGTTCAAGCGGGTCCTCGACCACTACGCCGACGGCCCCGCCCGGTACATCCGGGAGGCCTTCGCCGAGCCCGGCGCGCGCCGGGTCGTGGAGCGGCTGCTGCACGGCGCCGCGGACGCCACGACCCGGCCCGACTGCCCCCCTGGCTGCCTCACCGTGCAGGGAGGGCTCGCCGCGTCGCCCGGATCGCAGACCGTGCGCGACGAACTCACCGCACGCCGGGCCGCCGGCGAGACGGCGCTCCGTCTGCGGCTGGACAAGGCGAAGGCCGACGGAGAGCTGCCCTCCGAGGCCGATCCGTCCGATCTGGCCCGCTACTTCATCACCGTGTACCAGGGCCTCGCCGTTCAGGCCGCGGGCGGCGCGACCCGCGAGGAACTCCACCGGGTCGTCGAGCTCGCGCTGGGCGCCTGGCCCGCGGAGCCGGTGGCCGGCTGACATCAGCCAGGAGGCGGTCCGCGGGCGTGGCGTGAGCGCCGACAGCAGGCCGGCCGTCGCTGTCCACGTGCTCGCGCGGACGGCGCTGGACCGACGCGACGACGGCCCGGCGGCCACGCCGGAGCGCATCGCGGGCAGCGTCGACACCGAACCCGTGGGCATCGGGCGCTGCCTGGGCGAACCCCACGGGCGGTCGGGACGGCACGCTCTTCCGGCTTCACCCTGCGACAGGGCGTACGACGGCCCGCACGACAGCATCGAGTGGCAGCTCGCCCCGACGACCGCCGCCGGCGTGCTCCCCGACGGGCTCGTCCGGCGGCGGTGACCCGCAGCCCCGCGCAACCGGGTGTCCGGGAAGGGCGCCGGCGCCGCGGGCCGCCCGCCGGTTCAGCCGGCGAGCGCCGCGAGTTCCCGCCACTGGGCCAGCGGGACGGCGGAGTCCGTCCCGACGACGTGCAGGCAGACGTGATCGGCCCCGGCCTGGTGGTGGTCGCGGACGCGCGCGCCGATGGCCTCGGTGTCGCCCCAGGCCACGACGCTGTCGATGAGCCGGTCGCTGCCGCCGGCGGCCAGGTCCTCCTCGGTGAAGCCCTGGCGCAGCAGGCTGCGGGCGTAGTGGTCCATGGCCAGGAACGTCCCCAGGAAACCGCGGGCGGCGGCGCGGGCCCTGGACGGATCACGCTCCGGAACGACCGCCTGATAGGGCGCCAGAAGGGGTCCGGGACCGAGCAGTTCCCTGGTGGCCGCCGAATGCCCGGGGGTGACCATGAACGGGTGCACACCCGCTGTGCGGCGTCCCGCGAGCCCGGTCATCTTCGGCCCCAGCGCCGCCATGACGCGCTCTGCGGCCGGTACGGGGGCCGGGGCCCCGTCGAGCTCGTCCAGGTAGGCGCCCATGTCCGACAGGGGCCGGTAGGGGCGTCCCGCGCCCTGCGCGGCGGCCGCGTCGCTGACGCCCAGGCCGAGCAGGAACCGACGGCCGTACCGCTGCCGCAGACGCGCGTGGCCCGCCGCCATCTCCGCGGCCCGGTGGCGCCAGATGCTGAGCACGCCGACCGCGATGCGCGCCGTCCGTGTGGCGGCGAGCAGGCGCTCCGAGTCGCCCAGGACGTCGCCGCCGCCGAGCCCCGGGATCCACAGGGTGCCCCAGCCCATCGCGTCGAGTTCGGCCGCGGCGTCCTCGATCGCGCCGGGGTCGGCCGTGCGCAGCTCGATGCTCCAGATTCCTGTCCGTCCCAAGTCCATCGTGTGTCCCGTCTGTGCTGGTGGTGGTGCTGGTGGTGGCGGTGCGTGCGGTTGCCGCCCGACGCGGGGCGGGGCGGGGCCGGAGACGGCCGTCCCCGGCCCAGCTCAGGGGAAGGAGGCCCCGGTGGTGCTCAGACCTGGTTGGCCCCGCCGTCGACGAAGAGTTCGATGCCGGTGACGAACGTGCTCTCGTCCGAGGCGAGGAAGACGGCCGCGGCGGCGACCTCCTCGGGCCGGCCCATCCGGCCGAGCGGCACCTGGCCGGCGAGGAAGCCCTTGAGCTGTGCCCTCCCCTCGGCGTCGGCCGCGAGGCCGTCGATGCCAGGTGTGTCGATCGGGCCGGGGCTGATGGAGTTGACCCGGATCGAGCGGCCGCTGAGTTCGTTGGCCCAGGTCCTGGCGAAGGAGCGCACCGTCGCCTTGGACGCGCCGTAGACGCCGAAGGCCTCGCTGCCGACGGAGCCCGCGGTGGAGCCGGTGAGGATGACCGAGGCTCCGTCGTTGAGGTGCGGCAGCGCCTTCTGGACCGTGAACAGCAGGCCCTTGACGTTGCTCCCGAAGATCTCGTCGAAGTGCTGCTCGGTGACCTGCTCCAGGGTGGAGAAGCTGCCGCCGCCCGCGTTGGCGAACAGTACGTCGACACGGCGCCCCGCCTGGGCGACGGCGTCGTAGAGCCGGTCGAGGGCCGCCGGGTCGGCGACGTCGCTGTGGACACCGGTGGCGCGGGGTCCGATGTCCGCCACGGCGGCGTCGAGTGCGTCCTTGCGGCGGCCGGTGACGAACACGTATGCGCCCTCGGCGGCGAACCGCCGCGCGGTGGCCAGGCCGATACCGCTGGTGCCGCCCGTGACGATGGCGGTCCTGCCGTCAAGCTGTCCCATGGAATTGCTCCGTATCGCGATCGATGATCGCCCGCCTCGTTGTAACCATTGTTGTTACATTTCGCCGCAGGAGATGCCCACGGCGCCTTGCGCGTCGCGTTCGCATGCGCCGCGTCGGGGGTGGGGGCGAATTATGTAGTGGTCGATACGAAACTAGGTCGGCCTGCGGCGGGTGTCAAGCAGGGCCGTCCGCGGCCGTCTCCCCAGTGGGGCGCGGCGGGGCGGGGAGGGGCGGGGTCACACCTGCCGCTGGCCGCCGTCGACGAAGAGCTCCACCCCGGTGACGAAGCTGCTCTCGTCGGACGCGAGGAAGGCGACCACGGCGGCGACCTCCTCGGGCCGGCCCATGCGGCCGAGCGGCACCGTGGCGACCAGGCCCTCCAGCAGGCGGCGGTTCTCCTCGGGGCCGGGGGCCAGGGTGTGGACCCCCGGGGTCTCGACGGGCCCCGGGCTCAGGGTGTTCACCCGGATGGCGCGCCCCTTGAGCTCGTTCGCCCACGTCCGGGCGAAGGAGCGCACCGCGGCCTTCGAGGCGTTGTAGACCGTGAACGCCTCCGCCCCGCCGCTGCCCGCCGTCGAGCCGGTGAGGATGACCGAGGCGCCGTCGTTGAGGAGCGGCAGTGCCTTCTGGACGGTGAAGAGCACGCCCTTGACGTTCGCCCCGAAGGTGTCGTCGAAGTCCTGCTCCGTCACGTCCTCCAGGCGGGCCATCCGGCCCCCGCCGGCGTTGGCGAAGAGGACGTCGATCCGCCGTCCAGCGGCCCCGACCCGGGCGTACAGCCGGTCCAGGTCGGCGGGGACGGCGACGTCGCCGTGCACCGCGGTGGCCCTGTCCGGGCCGATCGCCGCGACCGCGTCACGCAGTTCCGGCTGCCTGCGGCCGGTGACGAAGACGTGCGCGCCCTCGGCGGCGAGGCGTTCGGCGGCGGCCAGCCCGATGCCGCTGGTCCCCCCGGTGACCACCGCGGTCTTCCCGTCGAAACGCCCCATCGCCGACCTCCAGCGTCGCTCGTGAGCAGTATCCGGTGGCCCGGCCGCCGCCGCACCGCGAGTGCCGGCCGTCCGCGGCCGCGGGGGCCACCGGGAGCGCGAGGGGCGTACGCGACGAGGGCGGCACGGCCGTACGAAGCGGCCCTTCCGCCGGAACCGGGACCACGTCGGGCACTTCGGTGCCCTCCGCACGCGCTTCGGCTTCCCATCTGTGCAACTGCGCGTACTCCCCCCGGCTTTCGTCTTGTCACCCGGGTGTGATCGCCAGCAGGGTGCAGGGCGAGCCGCG
>NZ_JBVKBW010000042.1:0-26056 GCF_055635295.1 Streptomyces sp. NPDC111520
AGCTTCGCGTACGAGCCGACCCAGAGCATGGCGACGAAGGGGATGACGAGGCAGACACCGGCGATCACACGGGTGGTGGTGACCACCGGTGGCCGGCCGGAGGTTCCGGATGGTTCGGACATTGCTACGGCTCCGTCCTGATCTCTTACTCCTGTGTAATGCGCAGGCAATCTAGAGTCAGGACGGGATGCACGTCACTACCCACCCGCATTGCGGTATGGAAACGATCTACACGGCCCGGGAACGGCACCGGTGTCACGGTCGTTGCAGGCGCGCCACGAACTTGTAGCGGTCGCCGCGGTAGACCGAGCGCACCCACTCCACGGGCTCGCCGCCGGTGTCGATCGAGTGCCGGGACAGCAGCAGCATCGGCAGGCCGACGTCCGTGCCCAGCAGGCCCGCCTCGCGCGGGGTGGCGAGTGAGGTCTCGATGGTCTCCTCCGCCTCGGCGAGCCGGACGTCGTAGACCTCGGCGAGCGCGGTGTACAGCGAGGTGTACTTCGCCAGGCTGCGGCGCAGCGCGGGAAAGCGCTTGGCCGACAGGTGGGTGGTCTCGATGGCCATCGGCTCGCCGTTCGCCAGGCGCAGGCGCTCGATGCGCAGCACGCGGCCGCCGGCCTTCATGTCCAGCAGTTCGGCCAGCCGGTCGTCGGCGGTGATGTAGCCGATGTCGAGCAGCTGGGAGGTCGGTTCCAGGCCCTGGGCGCGCATGTCCTCGGTGTACGAGGTGAGTTGGAGCGCCTGGGAGACCTTGGGCTTGGCGACGAAGGTGCCCTTGCCCTGGATGCGCTCCAGCCGGCCCTCGACCACCAGTTCCTGCAGCGCCTGCCGCACGGTGGTGCGCGAGGTGTCGAACTCGGCGGCCAGGGTGCGCTCGGGAGGCACCGGGGAACCGGGGGGCATCGTCCGGGTCAGTTCGAGCAGATGGCGCTTCAGGCCGTAGTACTTGGGCACCCGCGCGGTCCGTCCGGCCGCGGTCCCGGCCGCCTCCGCGGTCTCCGTCACCGCCGTGCCGGCCTCGCCGTCGGTCTCCATCGCCTCTGCTCCCGAGTGCTGTCGTGCTGCCGTCACCGGCTCCTCCGTCATTCGCGGCTCACATGGTGGCACGGCCAGGGCTCATATCGCGTTACGAGCCCAGATGTCGGTCCGGTAACGGACGCGTCCGGTGCTCTTATACACCCTTGACACCCCTAAAGGTCTAGGCCAAGCTTCGGTCACTGGTCTACACCACTTGGTACTCACTGCCCTGGGGAGGGTGTTGTGAAGCGCAAGCTGATCGCGGCGATCGGTGTCGCCGTCATGGTCGCCGGCGTTGCGGCCTGCGGTTCGGACGACAAGGGCTCCGACAAGGCCTCGGCGCCGAAGGAGATCACCGTCTGGCTGACGGTCGACGCACAGAAGAACTGGCCCGAGTTGGTCAAGCAGGCGGACGACGCCTTCACGGCCAAGCACAAGGGCGTCAAGATCCACCACGAGTACTACGAGTGGACCGCCAAGAACCAGAAGCTCGACGCCGTCCTCGCCACCAAGAAGGTGCCGGACGTCGTGGAGATGGGCAACACCGAGACCCTCGGCTACCTGGTCAAGGGTGCCTTCGCGCCCATCGACAAGAGCAAGTTCGAGAACTCCGGCGACTGGCTGGACGCCCTCGAGGGCTCGGTGACGTACAACGGCAAGACCTACGGCGTGCCTTACTACGCCGGTGCCCGCGTCGGCACCTGGCGCAAGGACGTCGCCCAGGCGGCCGGCGTCACCAAGGCCCCGACCACCTGGGCCGAGCTGACGGACGCGCTCGACAAGATCCAGAAGAAGAACGGCGACAAGTTCTCCGCCTGGTACCAGCCCAGCCGCGACTGGTATACCGCGCTGGCCTTCGTCAAGGACGCCGGCGGCGACGTCGCCAAGGAGGACGGCGGCAAGTGGACCGCCACCCTCTCCGACCCGAAGTCCATCGAGGGCCTGAAGACCTGGAAGGGCGTCCTCGACACGTACTTCCACGGCGACAAGAACAAGGACGAGTCCGACCGCTACATCGTCTACGGCCAGGGCAAGTCCGCGCTCATCTACGGCGCGAGCTGGGAGGGCGGCGCCGCCGCCGACCCGAAGACCGACAAGACCGGCAAGCTGAAGGACAACCTGGAGACCTTCGCGCTGCCCGGCCCGAACGGCGAGCTGCTGCCGAACTTCATCGGCGGCTCCGACCTGGTCATCCCGGTCAAGTCCGCCGCGCAGGACCTCGCCGCCGACTGGATCAACGGCTTCACCGACAGCGCGGCCCAGAAGGTCCTGATCTCCAAGGGCAACCTGCCCAACGCCAAGTCGCTGCTCGCCCCGCTGAAGGACGACCCGGCGACGGCCGCCTCCGCCCGGGCCAACGAGAACACCTGGTTCGTCCCCACCGCCCCGGGCTGGCTGCAGGTCGAGAAGAAGCAGATCCTGCAGAACATGCTGAACGACATCGCGGTCGGCAAGGCCTCGATCGAGGACGCGGCCAAGTCCGCGGACGAGCAGATCAACGCGGTGATCAACGCCGGCTGACCGGCACACGGGCAACACAGTGATCGACGCCGGCCGGCCGCCCCAGGGCGGCCGGCCCCGGCGCGACGCCAGGGACTGGAGTACCCGAGGAGCACATGATGAGTGCCGTTGACACACCGCTGGACGAGGTGCCGCGCCCGCGGCCGGCGGGACCGGACCGGAAGCCGCGCCGCTTCGGCGGAGCCGCGCTCCCGTGGACCCTGCTCGCGCCGACCATCGGCGTCCTGCTGCTGGTCCTCGGCTATCCGCTGGTGCGGCTGGTCACCCTCTCCTTCAAGCAGTACGGCCAGGCCGAGTTGTGGCAGGGACTGCCCGGCGACTGGCAGGGATTCGCCAACTACACCCACGTCCTGGGGGACTCGGTCTTCTGGGGCGTCGTCCTGCGCACGCTGCTCTTCACCCTCGTGGCGGTGCTGCTCACGCTCGTCGTCGGCATGGGCGTGGCGCTGCTGATGCAGCGGGTCTCGCCCTGGGTCAAGGCGCTGATCAACATCGTGCTGGTGGCGAGCTGGGCGATGCCCGTGGTCGTCGCCATCACCATCTTCAAGTGGATGTTCGACAGCGACTACGGCGTCCTCAACTGGCTGCTCAGCCGGCTGCCGGGGGCCGACTTCAGCGGCCACAACTGGTTCACCGACACCAAGCAGGGCTTCCTCGTCATCGCCCTCATGGTGGTGTGGGGCGCCATCCCGTTCGTCGCGATCACCCTGCACGCCGGCCTCACCCAGGTGCCGAGGGAACTGGAGGAGGCCGCCCGCATGGACGGCGCCGGACCGGTCAAGGTCTTCCGGCACGTCACCCTGCCGGTGCTCAAGCCGATCATCGTCATGCTGACGACGCTGTCGGTCATCTGGGACATGGGCGTCTTCCCCCAGGTCTTCCTGATGCGCGACGGACACCCCGAGCCCGCGTACCAGGTGCTTACCACCTACTCCTACGACCAGGCCTTCGTCGCCAACGACTACGACGCGGGCGCGGCCATCGCCGTCGTCACGGTGCTGCTCCTGCTCGGGGTGATGGCCGTCTACATGCGCCAGATGCTCAAGATCGGAGAGGTGGAGTGACGACCATGCTCGACACGGCTCCCGCCGAGAGGGCGCCGGCCGCCGCTCCGGCGACGCGCACCGCCCGGCGGCCCCGGCGCAAGGGGCGGACGGTCTACAACCTGCTCGGCCTGCTGGTCGTGGTGGTCTCCGGCTTCCCGGTCTACTGGATGCTCAACACGGCGTTCAAGCCCGCCAAGGACGCCATCGACCCCGACCCCAAGTTCTTCCCCACCAGCCTGTCCTTCCAGAACTTCGCCGACGCCCTGGACGTCGGCGACTTCTGGGGCTCGGTCGGCCGCAGCCTGATCGTCTCCGGCTCCACGGTCGGCCTCGGCCTGGTGATCGGGCTGCTGGCGGCGCTGGCCATCTCGCGCTTCGTCTTCCGCGGCCGCAAGGCCGTGATCGTCGCGATCCTCGCCGTGCAGATGGTGCCGCTGGTCGCGATGATCATCCCGGTCTTCCTGCTGCTCAACCAGATCGACCAGATCGACAAGCTCACCGGGCTCATCGTCACCTACCTGACGTTCGTGCTCCCCTTCACGGTGTGGACGCTGCGCGGATTCATCGTCAACATCCCCAAGGAGCTGGAGGAGTCGGCGATGGTCGACGGCTGCACCCGGATGGGCGCCTTCTTCCGGATCATCCTGCCGCTGCTCGCCCCGGGGCTCGTCGCCACCTCCATCTACGCGCTGATCCAGGCCTGGAACGAGTACCTGTACGCGATGCTCATCATGAGCCAGGAGCACCAGACGGCCACGGTGTGGCTCGGCAACTTCGTCACCTCGCGGGGCACGGACTACGCGCCGATGATGGCCGGTTCGACCATGATGGGCGTGCCCGTGGTGGTCTTCTTCCTGATCGTGCAGCGCAAGGTCGCCGCCGGACTGACCGCCGGTGCGGTGAAGGGATGACCGAGACCTTGAGCCAGATCCACGACGGCGCCGCGGACACCGAGGCCCTCGTCCGCGACGCCCTCACCGTGCTGCAGCCGGGCTTCCACGGCACCACCGCGCCAGAGTGGCTGCTGCGCAGGCTCGCCGAGGGACTGGGTTCCGTCGCCCTGTTCGCCCGCAACATCGAGTCGCCCGGGCAACTGGCCGCGCTCACCGCGCAACTGCGCGCCGTACGGCCCGACGTCCTGATCGCGGCCGACGAGGAGGGCGGCGACGTGACCCGGCTGGAGGCCCGCAGCGGCTCCTCCTTCCCCGGCAACCTCGCCCTCGGCGCCGTCGACGACACCGCCCTGACCCGGGACGTCGCCGCCGAACTCGGCCGCCGGCTGGCCGAGTGCGGGGTCAACCTCAACTGGGCGCCCTCCGCGGACGTCAACTCCGACCCCCGCAACCCGGTCATCGGCGTGCGCTCCTTCGGCTCCGATCCGCTGCTGGTCGCCCGGCACACCGCGGCGTACGTCGAGGGACTGCAGTCCGCCGGGGTCGCCGCGTGCACCAAGCACTTCCCGGGCCACGGCGACACCTCCGTCGACTCCCACCACGCCCTTCCGCGGGTGGACGTGAGCCCGGAGACCCTGCGCGCCCGCGAACTCGCCCCGTTCCGGGCCGCCCTGGCCGCCGGCAGCAAGGCCGTGATGAGCGCGCACATCCTGGTGCCCGCCCTCGACCCGGAGCGCCCCGCCACCCTCAGCCCCGCCGCGCTCACCGGACTGCTCCGCGACGAACTGGGCTACGACGGCCTGATCGTCACCGACGGCATCGAGATGCGCGCCATAGCCGACGCCTACGGCATCGAGCGCGGCACCGTCCTGGCGCTCGCCGCCGGCGCCGACGCCATCTGCGTGGGCGGCGGCCTCGCCGAGGAGGAGACGGTGGTCGCCCTGCGCGACGCCATCGTCGCCGCCGTGCGCGACGGCGACCTGCCCCGGGCGCGGCTCGCCGACGCCGCCGGACGGGTGCGGAGCCTGGCGGCCTGGGCCGCCGAGCACTCCGCGGCGCGGGCGACCGCGGCCCCGGACCCCGGGATCGGCCTGGTCGCGGCCCGCCGCGCGCTGCGCGTCACCCGCACCGACGGCTACCTGCCGGTCGCCGAGGCGCCCTACGTCGCCGCCTTCACCCCGGTCGCCAACATCGCCGTCGGTGACGAGACCCCGTGGGGTGTCGCCGCCGAACTCGACCGGATCTTCCCGGGCACGGTGACCGGGAGCTTTCGCGAAGGTGACGCCTCGGCCGCACACGTGCTGAGGTCGGCGGGGGCTCGTAGGATCGTCGCAGTGGTGCGTGACGTGCACCGTCACCCGTGGATGGCCGAGGCGCTGGGCTCGCTGCTCGCCGCCCGTCCGGACACGGTGGTGGTGGAGATGGGCGTTCCGCAGGCGGCACCGTCAGGCGCGCTGCACATCGCGACCCACGGCGCCGCCCGCGTGTGCGGGCGGGCGGCCGCGGAGGTCATCGCGGGCAAGGAGGCCGGCGACTGAGGTCCGCCGCGGCCCCACCCCTTCCGCACCACCTGGAGGCCCAGAGAATGTCCGCCCCGACGCCGACCGGACAGCAGCCGATGCCGGGCCGGATCATGTCCGGCGAGATGGCCGAGCAGCCCGCCGTGCTGCGCCGCATCCTCGAGGAGGGCGCCCCGCGGATCCGGCGGATCGCCGAGGAGATCGCCGCGCGCGGACCGCGTTTTGTCCTGCTCACCGCGCGCGGCACCTCCGACAACGCGGCCCTGTACGCGAAGTACCTGGTGGAGGTGGTCCTGGGCAAGCCCGCCGGGCTGACCTCCATGTCCACCACCACCGCGTACGGCGCCCGCCCCGACCTGACGGACTGCCTGGTCGTCACGGTCAGCCAGTCCGGCGGTTCGCCGGACCTGGTGGCCTCCACCCGGGCCGCGCGCGAGGCCGGTGCGATCACCCTGGCGGTCACCAACAACGCCGACTCCCCGCTGGCCGAGGTCTCCGAGTTCCACATCGACGTCCTGGCCGGCCCCGAGAAGGCGCTGCCGGCGACCAAGACGTACACGGCCGAGCTGCTCGCGCTCTACCTGTTCGTGGAGGGGCTGCGGGACGGCGACGGCAGCGCCGCCAAGGTCCTGCCGGAGCTCGCGGAGCAGATCCTGGCCCGCCAGGACGAGGTCAGGGCGCTCGCCGCGCGCTACCGCTTCGCCGAACGCCTGGTGCTCACCTCGCGCGGCTACGGCTACCCGACCGCGAAGGAGGCCGCGCTGAAGCTGATGGAGACCAGCTACATCCCGGCCCTGTCCTTCTCCGGCGCCGACCTGCTGCACGGGCCGCTGGCCATGGTCGACAACGTCTCCCCGGTCATCGCGATCGTCACGGAGGGCAAGGGCGGCGAGGCGCTCCGGCCGGTCCTGGACCGGCTCCGCGGCCGAGGGGCCGACCTGGTGGTGATCGGCAACCAGGCGTCGGTCGACGCGGCCTCGGCAGGCTTCGTCCTGCCGACCGAGGGCGTCGCCGAGGAGGTGCAGCCGATCCTGGAGATCCTCCCGCTGCAGATGCTCGCCTACGAGGTCACCATGGCCCGCGGCCAGGACCCGGACGCGCCGCGCGCCCTGGCGAAGGTGACGGAGACGCGCTGAACGCGCCGAGAGCCGCTAGGACCCGCCCACCGGGCGGGCGGCGAGCCGGGAAGTGCCCTGACGTCACTTCGGGCCGCGGCGCCGGGACGGGACCCTCAGCCCGCCCAGCACCGCAGCCCGGAGCTGCCGTCGGCCCGTGGCGCGCGGGATGTGCGGTTCCCGCGGCCCGTGAGGACCGACCGTGAGGCCTGGCGCAGTCAGGGCAGAGAGCGCCCCGGCCTCGCTCCACCCTTCTGTGCGGGAAGGGTGGAAGTCGTGTTGTGCGTCAATTCTGGACTAGACCACTAATGCCTGTCCATAAGTCGGCGCAGTCAGATCATAGGTCGTCGAGGGCCTTTGTGAAGACCGGATGGCGGCCCCTGCCATGAGCGCGGGTACGCTCATTTGCGTGCCCTCCATGAACGATCTCGTACGCCAGCACACGGACCTCGACGATTCCGATCTCGAGTGGCTCCATCTGCTGGTGTCGGAGTGGCAACTGCTCTCCGACCTCTCCTTCGCGGACCTCGTGCTGTGGGTGCCGACCAGTGACGGGACCCGTTACGTTTCGGTCGCCCAGATGCGGCCGAACACCGGCCCGACGTCGTACCAGGACGACATGGTCGGCCACTTGGTGCCGCGCGGCCGCCGCCCGATGCTGGACGCCGCGCTCGACGAGGGCCGGATCGTCCGGGAGGGTGACCCGGAGTGGCGCGAGGAGGTCCCGGTCCGGGTCGAGTCCATCCCGGTGCGCCGGGCCGGCCGGGTCCTCGGGGTGATCGCCCGCAACACCAACCTGCTCACCGTACGGACCCCCAGCCGCCTGGAGCTCACCTACCTGCAGAGCGCCTCCGACCTGGCGCAGATGATCGCGGCGGGCAGCTTCCCTTTCCCCTCCGAGCAGGTCGACATGGACGCCTCACCGCGCGTCGGCGACGGCCTGATCCGGCTCGACGCCGAGGGAGTCGTCCAGTACGCCAGCCCCAACGCGCTCTCCGCCTACCACCGGCTCGGCCTGGCCGCCGACCTCGTCGGCCACCACCTGGGCTCGGTCTCCGCCGAACTCGCGCCCTCCCGGAGCAAGAGCCACGAGGCCCTGGTGACCGTCGCCGGCGGCAAGGCGCCGCGGGAGACCGAGATCGAGGGCAACGGCGGCGTCATCCAGCTGCGGGCGATCCCGCTGAGCCCCAAGGGCACGCACAACGGTTCCCTGGTGCTGCTGCGGGACGTGACCGAGCTGCGCCGCCGGGAGCGCGAGCTGATCACCAAGGACGCCACCATCCGGGAGATCCACCACCGGGTGAAGAACAACCTGCAGACGGTCGCTGCCCTGTTGCGGCTGCAGGCCCGCCGGATGGACTCCGACAAGGGCCGCGAGGCGCTGGAGGAGGCCGTCCGCCGGGTCGGCTCGATCGCGATCGTGCACGAGACGCTGTCCCAGAACCTCGACGAGTGCGTGGAGTTCGACGAGATCGCCGACCGCGTGCTCGCGATGGTCGCGGAGATCTCCCCGGGCCGGGTCACCACGCGCCGCAGCGGACGGTTCGGGATCCTGACGGCCGAGGTGGCCACGCCGCTGTCGATGGTCCTCACCGAACTGCTGCAGAACGCCCTGGAGCACGGCTTCGGGCCGGGCGAGCAGGGCACCGTCGAGGTGGCCGCCGAGCGGCGCGGGCAGAAACTGGGGATCGCGGTGCGGGACGACGGGCGGGGCCTGCCCGCCGAGTTCGACCCGCAGAGGGCCGGCAACCTGGGGCTGCAGATCGTACGGACCCTGGTGGTGGGGGAGTTGGGCGGCACCTTCGACATGGTCCCGGCCGAGGAGCGCGGTACGAAGGTCGTCCTGGAACTGCCGCTGGAGGGCTGACGGCGGCCCGCCGACCGGGCCCCGGGAACGCCGAAGCCCCGGCCGCTCGGGGAGCGGCCGGGGCTCTTCGCGTCGCGATGCTGCGCGGTTCGGAGGTGCTGCGCGCTGCGGCTCGGGGGTAAGCGAGTGCGTCAGGCGCTGGCGTTGCGGGCGCGGTTGCGGGCGGCGCGGCGCTTCATTGCGCGACGCTCGTCCTCGCTGAGGCCACCCCACACGCCGGCGTCCTGGCCGGTCTCCAGCGCCCACTGCAGGCACTGCTCCATCACGGGGCAGCGGCGGCAGACGGCCTTGGCTTCCTCGATCTGCAGCAGCGCAGGACCGGTGTTGCCGATGGGGAAGAAGAGCTCGGGGTCTTCCTCGCGGCAAACGGCGTTGTGACGCCAGTCCATGGCTGCTCCATCTCCTTGTGTTGCATGCAAGTTGCTTGTGAATGTGAACGCTTTCACGAATCCGCCAACACGACACGGGACATCGCCCAGTCTCCTGGTGCGGTCCCGCTGGGAAGTGGTGAGGATTCGGCTACCGAGGACGCCCGATGAGCGGCTGTCCCGATCGCCAGGAAGAGCCTCGCAAACCTGGGCTGCGGATACAACCCCTTCCAGAAAGTTTTTTTTGATTCCTCGGTGTCGGCTCCGTCACAGCCGTACTTCCATGGGGTGCAGGGCAGTCTAAACGTTCGAGTGAAAGGACTTTATGTCCTTCTGCTTACACAATCACACGCAGTGCACGGCGTACGCCTGTGAAGGTTGCGCTCATTCGCAGTCCCAGGTGGTCTCCGTCCACCTGGAACGGCAGTGGCGCCTGCGAATGCAAGGTGAAGTCCGTCAGATCGTGCAGCGAGGTCGCGTGCTTGCCCTCGGGCCCGCGCTCGGGCGTCGAACGCAGCAGCTGGGTGGCGTAGCGGGCGACCGCCGCGGTGGACAACCGGGACAGTCCGAGCACGTCGAGGGCGGTGTCGAAGGAGGCGCGCGGCGACGCGTAGATCGGCCGGTTGCCCAGGTAGGTCCACGGCGCGGTGTTGCAGACGAGGGTCAGCACCAGGTCGGTCACCGGGTCCTCGCCGGGCCGCTCCAGGGTGATCGCGCCGGCGCGCCGGTTGGGGTCGGCGAGGAACTGGCGCACGACCTGGCGTATGTAGAGCGCGTGCGTCGAGCGCTTGCCGTGCTCGCGCTGCTGTTCCACCCGTCCCACCACGCCCGCGTCGAAGCCCAGCCCGGCGCAGAAGGTGAACCAGCGCGCCGGCACGCCCTCGTCCTCCGTGCCCGGGGTGCCGCTCACCAGGCCCAGGCCGACCGTGCGGGAGCTGCGTTCGCGCAGGGCGTCCAGCAGCGCGCCGGTGGCCTCCACGGCGTCGTTGGGCAGCCCCAGGGCGCGCGCGAACACGTTCGTGGAGCCGCCGGGGACCACCGCGAGCTTCGGCAGCCCGTCCGGGTCGGGGCCGTTGTGGAGCAGGCCGTTGACCACCTCGTTGACCGTGCCGTCCCCGCCCAGGGCGACGACCAGCTCGATCTCGCCGCCCTCCGCGGCCTGGCGCGCGAGGTCCCGGGCGTGACCCCGGTACTCGGTCGCCGCGACCTCCAGCTTCAGGTCGCTGGCGAGCGCGTGCGCGAGGACGTCACGCGTCCGGGCGCTGGTGGTGGTGGCGGCTGGATTGACCACGAGAAGGGCGCGCATGCCCGCCAGGGTACCTACCGGGCGGTACCGGGCCGCACCCCTGGTGGTCCGGATACGGCGGCTACCCTGCTGGGGTGAGTGGCAACGAGAAGCCCGCGACGCAGCCGGGCCGCACCCCCCGCCTCGCGGCGGCGGCCGCGGTAGCGGCACTGGAAGGCGCCGCCCTGGCGGCCTGGGGGATCGCGATGCTGGTCGTGGGGATCCTCGGCGACCCCGACAGCCCGCGCCAGGCGGAGGCCGGGGGTGTGACCGTCCTCGCCCTGGCGGCGATGCCGCTCGCGGCCGCCTACGGCCTGTGGCACGCGCGCCGCTGGAGCCGCGGCCCGGCGCTGATCATCCAGCTCGTCGCCCTCCCCGTCGCCTGGACGATGGTGCAGGCGGGCGGCGCGATGATCGCGGCGGGCGCCGCACTGGGAGCGGCCGCCGTCGCCGAGCTGGTGCTCCTCGTCCATCCGGCGGCCACCGACGCCCTCGGGATCGGGCGCACGGCCGAGCAGTGAACCGCGGCGCCCTCGGGCGCCGCCGTCACCTCCGTCCGGCCGTCACTCCTCGACCAGGAGCTTGTCGCGCAGCTGGGCCAGCGTGCGGGCCAGCAGCCGGGAGACGTGCATCTGGGAGATGCCGACCTCCTGGGCGATCTGCGACTGGGTCATGTTCCCGAAGAAGCGCAGCAGCAGGATCTTCTTCTCGCGCGGCGGCAGCTGCTCCAGCAGCGGCTTGAGCGACTCCCGGTACTCCACGCCCTCCAGCGCGTCGTCCTCCGCGCCGAGGGTGTCGGCGACGGCCGGCGACTCGTCGTCGGTGTCGGGCACGTCCAGGGAGAGCGTGCTGTACGCGTTGGCGGATTCGAGGCCCTCCAGGACCTCCTCCTCCGTGATCTTCAGGTGCTCGGCCAGCTCGTGCACCGTCGGCGCCCGCCCGTGCTGCTGCGAGAGCTCGCCGGTCGCCGTCGTCAGGGCGAGCCGCAGCTCCTGCAGACGGCGCGGGACGCGCACCGCCCACCCCTTGTCGCGGAAGTGCCGCTTGATCTCGCCGACGACGGTCGGGGTGGCGTAGGTGGAGAACTCCACCCCGCGCTCCACGTCGAAGCGGTCCACGGACTTGATCAGCCCGATCGTGGCCACCTGCGTCAGGTCGTCGAGCGGCTCGCCCCGGTTGCGGAACCGCCGGGCGAGGTGCTCGACCAGCGGCAGGTGCATGCGGACCAGCCGGTTGCGCAGCTCGGCGCGCTCCGGGGAACCCGGCGGGAGCTTGCTGAGCTCCACGAAGAGCGCCCGGGCACCGGCCCTGTCGTGGGACTCGTGGCGCCCGTGCGGCTCCTGCTCCTGCTCGTGGTCCTGCTCCTGCTGCTCCTGCGCCATGCGATCCGCCCGATCCGCCTGATCCGTCTGCCCGGCCGCGTCACTGCTCCCGAGGCCGGCCACGGGCCCGGTGCCGGGATGCGGCCGCGCCTCGTGGGGCCGGGCCGCAGGGGCGGGTACGGGGCGGCCCCGCACCTCCGGGGTGCTGCCTTCCAGATCGTTCACGGCGATTCCCCCGTTACAGCTGTCCCGGTCCGGCACCGCGCTTCTTGTGCAGGGCGATGCTCACGGTCTTGTCGTCGGCCACGCTGGAGTCCACCTCGCCGGCCAGTGCGGACAGCACCGTCCAGGCGAAGGTGTCACGCTCCGGGGCGCGGCCGTCGGTCGTGGGCGCCGACACGGTCACCCACAGGGCGTCCCCGACCAGGCGGAAGACGCAGCTCAGCACGGACCCCGGGACGGCCTGCTGGAGCAGGATGGCGCACGCCTCGTCCACGGCGATGCGCAGGTCTTCGATCTCGTCGAGGGTGAAGTCCAAGCGGGCCGCGAGTCCTGCCGTCGCCGTACGCAGCACCGACAGGTAGGCCCCCGCCGCGGGCAGCCGGACCTCGACGAAGTCCTTCGACCCGGGCTCGCCTGCGATCTGGGACACCCTCACCTCCAAGGTGGCACACGCACTGCCCTCATCGGCATTGCACTGATCTGGTTCGGTTCGCCAGCGACGCTATCGCGATCCGTACCCCGGTGTCGCCCGGACGGAGCACGGCCGCCGCCGTGACGGGCCCTGGCCCGGCACCCCACGGCTGTCACCCATAGTAGGCGCACGAGCACGCAACGTCGCTAGTGGTCTGCGGTCTCAATTCGAAAGAGATGTCGCTTTGTTGACACGGGCCTGCTCAGCGAGGTCGCGAAGGGGTTCGCCGGTCAGTCGTTGTACCGTCCATTCGTCCTGGGGACGGGCGCCCATCGCGCGGTAGAAGGCGAGGGACGGCTCGTTCCAGTCCAGCACGGACCATTCGAAGCGCTCGTAGCCCCGCTCGACGCATATGGCGGCGAGACCGGCGAGCAGCGCCTTGCCGTGGCCGCCGCCGCGCGCATGGGGGCGCACGTACAGGTCCTCCAGGTAGACGCCGTGGGTCCCGGTCCAGGTGGAGAAGTTCCGGAACCACAGCGCGAAGCCCACGGGCGCGCCCAGGGTGTCGTCCTCCGCCATGAGCGCGAAGACGGCCGGATCCGGGCCGAAGAGCGCGTCGTGGAGTTGTTGCGTGGTGGCCCGCGCGCTGTCCGGTTCCCGCTCGTACTCCGCGAGTTCGCGGATCATCGCGTGGATCTCCGGGACGTCGCCAGGGGTCGCGGCTCGGATCATGCCAGCAAGGCTAACCGGTCGGCCGCCCTGTCACGACGGCCGCGACCGTCGTGCCCGGCGCGAAGGCACCCTCCTGCGCCAGCGAGTACAGGCCGTGGAGCATCTTCGCGACGTAGACGAGGTCCGGGACGAAGCCGTGCCGCGCGCCGAAGTCCTCCGCGAACGCCCGCAGCTCGGGCGAGACACGGGCGTAGCCGCCGTGGTGGAAGCGGTCGTCCAGCAGCCAGCTGCCGCGCGGGCCGCCGAAGGCCGCCTCCTGGAGCCGGCGTATCTCCCCGGCCAGGAATCCGCCGCCCTTGAGCACCGGGAACCCGATGGCCCGCTGTCCCGGGCCCAGCCCGGCCGCCAGGCCCGCCAGGGTGCCGCCCGTCCCGCAGGCCACGCCCACGACGTCCGCCAGGCCGCGCAGCTCATCACCGAGCGCGGCGCAGCCGCGTGCGGCCGGCACGTTGCTGCCGCCCTCGGGGACGACGTAGGCGGGGCCCAGACGCTCCAGGAGGGCCGCCAGGACCTCCGGTTCCTCCTTGCGGCGGTAGGTGGCCCGGTCGACGAAGTGCAGCCGCATCCCGTCGGCGGCGGCCCGCGCCAGGGAGGGGTTCAGCGGGCGGCCGGCCAGTTCGTCGCCGCGGACGACACCCGTGGTCCCGATGCCCAGCAGCCGGCCCGCGGCCGCGGTGGCGCGCAGGTGGTTGGAGTAGGCGCCGCCGAAGGTGAGCAGCCGGCCGTGGCCGCCGTCGAGGGCGGCCCGCAGGTTCAGGTGGAGCTTGCGCCACTTGTTGCCGGGCAGGTCGGGGTGGATCAGGTCGTCCCGCTTGAGGAGGATGCGCACGCCACGTCCGGTCAGCCGCTCGTCGCCGTGCAGCTCGACCAGCGGGGAGGGCAGGCGGACGTCCGGGATCACCCGCCCATTGTGGCCGTCACCTGGGGGAGAGGTGCACCCGGTAGCCCGGGTGGTAGCTCAGGTTCGGCAGCGGCCGGGAGGGCCAGTCCCGCGCGTACGCCGGCGGCTGCCCGCCCCGGGGGGTCAGGACGGCGACGGGCTGCGTGCGGGCCAGCCGCAGGATGCCTGCCGCGGTCATGTTCTCGTTGTTCCCCGCGGTCTGGCCGGAGGCGCAACGGGCCTGGTAGCCGACGGGCGTCGCCATCGGCCCGGTGACCAGGCACGGCGGGCGCACCCCGAGCCGGTTCAGTTCCGCGGCCATGCGCGCGTAGTCGCCGTTGCCGATGGTCGAGCTGCGCACCGCGCGGTGCAGCACGATCTGCTGGGTGACGAGCTGCGCGAGCACGACCGCGACCACGGTCCCGGTGACGGCCGGCCGCAGCGCCGGCCGTACTCGCGCGGGGAGCAGGAGGAGGCACTGGGCCGCTGGCAGGGCGAGCAGGGCGTAGGCCGGGAGCAGGAAACGCGGCGCGGCGTAGTCGATGAGCACCAGATAGGGCAGCGCCAGGGACAGGCCGCACGCGGCCGGCAGGAACCGCGCACCGGGCGCCTGCCCCTCACGTCGTGCCGCGAGGGCGACGCCGGCCGCCACCAGGACGGGCAGGACGAACCACCACACGGCGTCACCCTTGTGCTGCCAGACGGCGTCGCAGGGGCGGCACAGCGTGTGGGAGGCGTCCAGGGTGCTCAGCTGGTCGGCGAAGGCAAGGTGCCAGCCGAGACCGCCCTCGATCTCGTTCGCGCGGTCCATCCGGGCCAAGACGCCGCCGTAGGCGGTGAACGCCTCGACGACCCACTGGGCGCCGCCCAGCAGCCCACCGGCGGCGATCACCGCGAGCAGCGTCAGGCGGCGCCGGCCGCGCAGGAAGAGCGCGGCGACGCACAACGGCAGGGCCAGCCAGACGGCGTCATGCGGACGCAGCAGGGTGAGGGCGGCGAACGCCGCGCCCAGGCCGGCGAGCGCGCCCCGGCCGGCGCGGCCCGGCGCCGCCGCGCGCAGGTAGCAGCCCACCGCGATCAGGGCCACCAGTGCGACCCAGAGGTTGGGCATCGCCTGGGGGCCGTACAGCAGCGTCACCCACAGTCCGCTAAAGAGCAGCCCGGCCAGTGCCACCACCCGGGTGCCCAGCAGTGGCTTCCAGAGCCACAGGGCCAGGAAGAGGGCCGCGCCCGACAGGACCGCCAGGTAGACGCGGAGCGCGAGGGTCGAGGCCGTCAGCAGCGCCACCGGCGCCACGAGGGCCGGCACGCCCCGGGAGCGGGGCGCGCTGAAGAAGGCCGAGGGGATGTCCGCGGAGACCTGGCTGACGTAGACCGACTCGTCCCAGCCGAGGCCCATGCCGGGCGCGACGACCAGGAGGAGCTGGACCACGGTGAAGAGCGCCGCCAGACAGGCGAGCAGAAGGACCCCGGAGTGCGGGCGGCTGCGCGGCGGTGCGGCGTGGCGCGCGCGGTGCCGGGCATCCGGTGACGTCAGCTCATGCGTCGTCGCCATAGTGCGTCATGGCAACAGCCGTGACCGACGTGATCAAGGCGGCGCGCCGCTCCCCGGGGGCGGCTCGACCGGTGGGGTGACCGCCGGTAGGTCCGTTCGCCCGCGTGAGGTCCCGGGCGGGTGACGTGGGCCGGCGGCGCCGCTCCCCGGGCGCGTTCGGGGTGGTCCGGTCGGGCGTGACGGGCCTTGTGGGCGCCGGCGGGGTCGAGGGGCGTGCGCCTGGCGGGTCGAGCAGCCGGCCGGGACGACGGTGCGGCCGGTTCGCGACCGAGGCCGTGTGCCGGTCGTGGCGGGGCCTTGGGGTGCGCGGGGTATGTCGCCGGGCCATGGCGTCGTTCCGCCGCCGCTGGTCTTCCCGGCGTCGGGACGATGGCGCGGCCGGGAGGCGTGGGTAGCTGGACGACGTCGTCCACCCCCCTCGCCGAGACGACGGCTGCCGGGCGTGTGGGGGCGTGGTCCCGGGTCGCCGGGCCACCTGTGCCGCGCGGGGGCGGGGCGGGCGCGAGAGGGGCCGCCAGGGGTGCTCAGGCGGGTGCGGCGAGCCCGGCCAGCCGGGCGAGGGTCTGCTCGGCGTCTGCCATGACGCGTGCGACGAGCTCCGCGCAGGAAGGGAGATCGTCGATCACGCCCGCGACCTGCCCGGCGGCCATCACCCCCAGGTCCGGGCGGCCGTCGACCATGGCGGACTTCAGCATCATCGGCGTGCTCGCGGCGAGCAGCGTCTGACCCCAGCTCAGCTTCCTGCCGTGCCGCATTGCCAGGCCGTCGCGCACCATGGCGCGCGGGCCCAGCCCCGAGAGGCGGCGGAAGGCCGCCGCGTGCCGCAGCGCGCGCAGCAGGGCGGCCGCCCTGCCCGAGCGCTCCAGGGCGGCCACCAGCTCGGTGCGGAGCATGCGGTGCGGCAGCCCGTCGACGCGGTCGGTGACGACGACGTCCCGCACCGAGGCGGCCAGGTAGCGGGCCTTGACCGCGTCGGGTACCGGGCTGTCGGAGGTGAGCAGGAAGCGGGTGCCCATGCCGACGCCCGCCGCGCCGTACGCCAGCGCGGCGGCCAGGCCCCGGCCGTCGAAGAAGCCGCCAGCCGCGATCACGGGAATGCCGACGGCGTCCACCACCTGGGGCAGCAGCACGGTGGTGGCGACGTCCCCCGTGTGGCCGCCGCCCTCGCCGCCCTGCACCATCACGGCGTCCGCGCCCCAGGCGGCGACCTTCTCGGCATGCCGCCGCGCCCCGACCGAGGGGACGACCACGACTCCCGCGTCCTTGAGACGGCCGATGAGCTCGCGGGACGGGGCCAGCGCGAAGGAGGCGACACGGACGCCCTCCTCGACGATGACGCGCACCCGTTCCGCCGCGTCGCCCGCGTCCGCCCGCAGGTTGACCCCGAACGGCGCCCCCTGGGTGCGTTCGCGCACCTCACGTACGGCCTGGCGCAGCCGCTGCGGGCTCATGGTGGCCGAGGCGAGGATGCCGAGCGCGCCGGCGTTCGCCGTGGCCGACACCAGGCGGGGGCCGGCGACCCAGCCCATGCCGGTCTGCACCAGGGGGTGGCGGACCCCGGTGAGCCGGGTCAGCGCGGTGTCCATCAGGCCCGCACCTCCCGTTCCCGCAGCCCTCCGGGGTCGAGGACGCTACGGATCAGCCGCAGCTCCTCGGCCGCGGGCTCGCGGGTGCGCGGCGGGTCCGCGGGGACCGGCAGCGGGAAGCCGGTGGCCTCCCGTAGGACCGCCGGGCGGACCCCGGGGTGCAGGGAGCGGACGCGCATCGTGCGGTCGGCGGTCTCGAAGTCGAAGACGCCCAGGTCGCTGACGACCCGGCGGACGTCGTGGAACCGGGTGGCGGACGGGCCGGCGGCGGCCGCCCTGTCGTGGCCGACTCCGCACACCATGTCGACGCGTCCGACGAAGACCCGGGGCGAGTGCCGCGGCACCCAGTAGCTGGTGGGGTTGTTGAGCGTGTTCACGGGCGCGCCCCGCACCCCCAGCAGTTGCCGGGCGGGGCGGCGCCAGTCGCCGATGCACGAGATGTTCTGGTTGCCGTACCGGTCGAGCTGGCTCGCGCCCATCATGACGTGCCGCCGGCCGCCGGTGACCAGCGCCAGGTGCTGCCGGTAGGGCAGCCAGCCCTCCACCTCGCCCGCCGCGTCCAGGAGGAGGGCCTCACCGTCGGTGAGCAGCAGATCCGGTGCGAAGGTCAGCCGGGCCAGGCGCGCGCCCAGGGAGGGGATCAGGCCCATGGGGGCGGCCAGGATCTCGCCGTCGCCACGCCACGCCTCGGCGCAGGCGACGACGGCGTATTCGGCGCGGGTGGGGTTCACGGCCGCTCCTTCGCCGCGCCTCGCACCAAATGTTCGGCGAAGGCCGCCCAGGCGTCGGGATCGGCGGCGGCCCGGGCGTACTCCCGCTGGAACTCCTCGTCGCGGTCGTAGTCCGGGACGCAGGAGGTGAAGTGGGCGCCGTGCCGAGCCTCGACGACCCCGGTGACGAACTGCCGCTTGACCAGGAGCGACTGCGGACCGGCCGCCGTGAGGAGGTCGGCGGTGTCGACGACGCGTTCGCACGACACATATGCGGCGTCCGCGGCCTCGCAGAACAGGTCGTCGAAGTACGGGTCCGGGCCCAGGCACTGGCCGTTGCCGCGGGCGTCGGCGCGGTTGAGGTGCACCAGGGCGGCGTCCAGGTGCAGCGCGGGGACGGCCACCAGTTCCTCCCCGTCGTCGTACGGCGAGGTGACCGTCCGCAGCCAGGGGTTGACCCGCATCACGTCGGAGCCGAGCCCGGCGCGCACCGGCAGGAAGGGCAGCCGCTGCGCGGCCGCGGTCAGGCCCCACATCATCATGGCCTCGTCCAGCTCGGTGAGTTCGAGGGCGCCGCCTTCGCGGGCGGCGCGGAAGTGCGGTTCGAGGGGGATCGAATCCAGCGTGACGAAGGCGGTGACCAGCCTGCGGATCCGCCCCGCCGCCGCCAGCAGTCCGACGTCCGGGCCCCCGAAGGACACGACGGTCAGATCGGTGACGCCGGACCGCAGCACGGCCTTCACCAGGGCCATGGGCTTGCGGCGGGAGCCCCAGCCGCCGATGCCGACGGTCATCCCGGAGCGGAGCCCGGCGGCCGCCTCGTCCGCGGTCATGGTCTTGTCGCTCATGGCCGTCCCCCCGATCCGGGACCCGAGCCGGAACCCGAACCGGGACCGGTACGGGACACGAAGGCCTCGCGGTGCCGGTCCGCGACGCCGATGAGGTTGGCCTCGAAGGTGAAGCCCTGCTCGAAGCGGTAGCTGCGGCGGACGTCGACGGGGTCGATGCCGTTGATGGCGGCCTTGGCGAGGCGGAGCAACTCGCCGTCCTTGGCGGCGATCTCGCGGGCCAGGCCCAGGGCCGCGGCGTCGAGCTCCCCGCGGGGCACGACCCGCCAGACCGAGCCGTGGCGGTGGAGTTCGTCGGCGGTGACGGTGCGGGAGGTGAAGTAGAGCGTGCGCATGAGGTGCTGGGGGACCAGGCGCGCCAGGTGCGTGGCCGCGCCCAAGGCGCCGCGGTCGAGTTCGGGCAGCCCGAAGGTGGCGTCCTGCGCGGCGACGACGGCGTCCGCGTTGCCGACCAGGCCGATGCCGCCGCCCAGACAGTGGCCGTGGACGGCCGCGACGACGGGCACCTCGCACTCGTAGACGGCCGCGAAGGCCTCGTGGCAGCCGCGGTTGGCGCCGACGAGGGCGGCGTGGCCCGCGGTGCGCTGCATCTCCTTGAGGTCGACGCCCGCGTTGAAGCCGCGTCCCTCGGCGCGCAGGACGACGCAGCGGACGTCCGGGTCGCGGCCGGCCGCGCGCAGGGAGGCGGCCAGTTCGTACCAGCCGCTCACGGGAAGAGCGTTGACCGGCGGGTGGTCGACGGTGACGGCGGCGACGCCGGGTTCGGGGTGCGAGGTGGAGACAGTCATCCGCGGATCAGCTACCTTTCCACCAAACGTTTGTTAGGGGAAAGGTACTCCGGCGTGAGCATGACTGTCGATCTGTCGGACCGGGTCGCCGTCGTGACCGGCGGCACGCGGGGGGTCGGCGCCGGCATCGCCCGGGCGTTCGCGGAGGCCGGCGCCCGCGTCGTGGTCTGCGCCCGCCGTCCGCCGCCCCGCGAGTCCGCGCACGGGGCCGACTTCCGCGCGGTGGACCTGCGTGACCCCGCCGCCGCGGCCGAGGTCCTCGGCGCCGTGGGGGAGGCGTACGGCCGCATCGACGTCCTCGTCAACAACGCGGGCGGGACGCCGTACCGGATGCTCGGCGAGGCGGCCGCCGAACGGCACGCGCGGGTCGTCGAGCTCAACCTGCTCGCGCCGCTCAACGCCTCCCTCGCCGTCCTCCCGGTGATGGCCGGTCAGCCCGGTGGCGGTGCGGTCGTGATGATCGGCAGCGTCAGCGGCGGGCGCCCCTCGCCGGGCACGGCGGCCTACGGCGCCGCCAAGGCGGGGCTGGAGAGCCTGGCCCGCTCCATGGCCGTCGAATGGGCCCCGCTGATCCGCGTCAACACCCTGGTGCTCGGCATGGTCCGCACGGAGTCGGCGCACCTGCACTACGGCGACGATGACGGCGTCGCCGCGGTCGGGCGCACGGTGCCGCTCGGCCGGCTCGCCGAGCCGGCGGAGGTGGGGGACGCGTGCGTCTTCCTCGCCTCCGACCGCGCCCGCTACATCAGCGGCGCCAGCCTGCACCTGCACGGCGGAGGGGAGGCCCCGGCGTTCCTCGCCGCGGCCCGGGACGGAGACGGAAGGGGAACGGGATGACGGTGGAGGACGGCGTCACCACGGGTGTCTGCGCCGGGCGCGTGGTCGCCGTCACCGGTGCGGGGCGCGGGCTGGGCCGGGCGCACGCGCTCGCGTTCGCCGCCGAGGGCGCCCGGGTCGTGGTCAACGACCTCGGCGCCGGGCCGGACGGCGCCGGGAGTTCGGCCGTGCCCGCCCACGAGGTCGCCGCGCAGATCCGCGCCCGGGGCGGCGAGGCCGTCGTCCACGACGGCGACATCGCCACCGCGCGGGGTGCGGCGTCCCTCGTCGCCGCCGCCCTGGAGGCCTTCGGCAGGCTGGACACGCTCGTCAACAACGCGGGATTCCTGCGTGACCGGATGCTCGTCAACCTGGACGCGGACGACTGGGACGCCGTCCTGCGGGTCCACCTCACCGGCCACTTCCTGCCGCTCAGGCACGCGGCGGCGCACTGGCGGGCCGAGGCCCGCGCGGGCCGCACCCCTGACGCGCGGATCGTCAACACCACCTCCGGCGCCGGGTTGCTGGGCAGCGTCGGGCAGGGCAACTACGCGGCGGCCAAGGCCGGCGTCGTCGGCCTGACCCTGGTGGCCGCCGCAGAACTGGCGCGGTACGGGGTGCGGGTGAACGCCGTCGCCCCGGCGGCCCGGACCCGGATGACCGAGGCGGTCTTCGCCGACACCATGACGGCGCCCGGGGGCGGGGCCTTCGACGCCATGGCGCCGGACAACGTCTCACCGCTCGTCGTCTGGCTCGGCTCGGCCGCCTCCGCCGCGGTCACCGGACGGGTCTTCGAGGCCGAGGGCGGCCGCATCACGGTCATGGAGGGCTGGCGTCCGGGGCCCACCGCCGACCGGGGGGCCCGCTGGACGCCCGCGGAGGCGGGGGAGGCCGCCGTGAAGCTGCTCGCGGCGGCGGAGCCCCCCGGGCGCGTGTACGGGGCGCGGGCGGACGGTCACTGACGGCCTGTCGGCGACACGGGTGCCCGGGGCCGGGAGGCGGTCCCGGGCAGGTGCGCCACTGCGCCGGTGCGGCGGCCGTGGTGCACCGGGCCGTGCGCGGGGACTGTCGTACCGGGGCGACCCGGGCGGCCTCTGACCCGTATCGCCAACGGTGGCGACGTCGGCCTGGCCGCCGGTGAGGCGTCGCCTGGCCCGCCCGTAGCGGCCGGCGCGATGGAACCGACGTGGTTGTCGGCCTCCCAGGGCCGGGCGGGCCCCCGGCGCCGTGGCCGAGCGGGACCGTCGGGGGCGCGCCCTCCGTTTCCCGGTCTCCGACCGCGGTTCCACGGCGGCACCCGGGGAAAGGCAGGCGAGCCCACCGCAGGAAGCGCGGCGGGTCGATGCCGTGAGCGTCGAGGCGCACCAAACCGAGGGCCGGGCGCACCCCGGCGCCGTACCGGTCATACGCCGTCGAGGGCGCCGGCCCCGGTGACACGGAGGTGCCGGCGCGCCCTCAGAGGCGTTCGATGATGGTGACGTTGGCCTGGCCGCCGCCCTCGCACATCGTCTGGAGGCCGAAGCGGCCTCCGGTGCGCTCCAGTTCGTGCAGGAGGGTGGTCATGAGCTTCACACCGGTGGCGCCGAGCGGATGGCCCAGCGCTATGGCGCCGCCGTTGACGTTGACCCGGGCGGGGTCGGCGCCGGTCTCCTTGAGCCAGGCCAGGACGACGGGGGCGAAGGCCTCGTTGATCTCGACCAGGTCGATGTCGTCGATGGTCATCCCGGTCTTCTTCAGCGCGTGCGCGGTCGCCGGAATGGGCGCGGACAGCATGCGGATGGGGTCCTCGCCGCGCACCGACAGGTGGTGGACCCGGGCCCGCGGGGTGAGCCCGTGCTCGCGGACCGCGCGCCCGGAGGCGACGAGCATCGCGGCGGCCCCGTCGGAGACCTGGGAGGCGAGGGCCGCGGTCAGCCGGCCGCCCTCCACCAGCGGGGCGAGGCCGGCCATCTTCTCCAGGGTGGTGTCCCGGCGCGGCCCCTCGTCGGCCGTGACCCCGGCGTACGGGACGAGCTCGCGGTCGAAGCGGCCCCCGTCGGCGGCGGCGATCGCGCGCCGGTGGGAGCCCAGCGCGAACTCCTCCATGGCCTCACGGGTGATGCCCCACTTGGCGGCGATGAGCTCCGCGCCGTGGAACTGGCTCACCGGGGTGCTCCCGTAGCGGGCGCGCCAGCCCTCGGAGCCGGAGAACGGGCCCCCGGTCATGCCGAGCGGTTCGACGGCACGGTGGTTGGCGTAGCCGATGGGGATGGCCGACATGTTCTGGACGCCGCCCGCCACGACGAGGTCCTGGGTGCCGGACAGCACGCCCTGGGCGGCGAAGTGGACGGCCTGCTGGGAGGAGCCGCACTGGCGGTCGACGGTGACCCCGGGGACCTCCTCGGGCAGTCCGGCCGCCAGCCAGCTGGTGCGGGCGATGTCGCCCGCCTGCGGGCCGACCTGGTCGAGGCAGCCGAAGACGACGTCCTCGACCGCGGCCGGGTCCACCCCGGAACGTTCCAGCAGCGCCTTCAGCACATGGGCGCCGAGGTCGGCGGGGTGGACCGCGGACAGCCCGCCGCCGCGCCGGCCGACCGGCGTGCGGACCGCTTCGACGATGTAGGCCTCGGCCATGACTGCTCCTTGATGGGGACCGGGTGCCGGACCGGTGGCGGCGGCGCCGTCACTCCCGGACGGTGACGCCGTCCAGCACCATGGACAGGTACTGCCGGGCGATCTCCTCGGGGCTGTGCTGCCCGCCCGGCCGGTACCAGGACGCCGCGACCCACACGGTGTCGCGGATGAAGCGGTACGCCAGCCTCAGGTCGAGGTCGGCGCGGAACACCCCGGCGGCGGCGCCGCGTTCCAGCGTCCCGAGCCAGAGCCGCTCGAACCGCCGCTGGGAATCGGCGAGGTAGCCGAAGCGCGGCTCCGACGACGCCAGGTGCCGGGCCTCCCGCTGGTAGATCGCGACCGCGTCCAGGTGCCGGTCGATCTCCCGGAAGGACTCGGTGACCAGGGCCTCGACGGTCTCCCGTGGACCGAGCCCGGCCGCGAGGACGCCCTCGTAACCGGCCCACAGCTCGTCCAGGAAGCCCGAGAGGATCTCGTCAAGCATCGACTCCTTGGAGTCGAAGTGGTAGTAGAGGCTGCCCGCGAGCATCCCCGCCTCGTCCGCGATGCGCCGGACGGTGGTGGCGTCGTAGCCCTGCGCGGCGAACACGCGGGCGGCGATGGCGAGGAGTTCCGCGCGGCGCCCGTCGGGGGCGGCAGCGCCGCCCGCAGGGGTCTTGGCGGTCCTGGGCGTGGTCTTCGGCGTCGTCTTCGGCACGGGGATCATTCTCGCTTCACGCGTGCTGGCTGCTCACCGGGACGACCTCCCCGGTCATGTACGAGGAGTAGCCGGAGGCGAGGAAGACGATCACGTTGGCGACCTCCCAGGGTTCCGCGGGGCGGCCGAAGGCCTCGCGAGCGGTCAGTTCCTCCAGCAGGCCGGGGCCGGTCACCTTCACCAGGTGCGGGTGCATGGCGAGGCTGGGGGAGACGGCGTTGACCCGCACCCCGTACGCCGCCGCCTCCACCGCCGCGCAGCGGGTGAGCGCCATGACGCCTGCCTTGGCCGCGGCGTAGTGCGCCTGCCCGGCCTGGGCGCGCCAGCCGGCGACGGAGGCGTTGTTGACGATGACGCCACCGGCCCCGGAGGCCTTCATCCGGCGCAGGGTGGCGCGGGTGCAGCGGAAGGTGCCGTTCAAGGTGACGTCCAGGACCTTCCCCCACTGGGCGTCGGTCATCTCGGTCAGTTCGGCGGTGCCGCCGAGGCCGGCGTTGTTGACGACGACGTCCAGCTGGCCGTGCCGCCGTTCCGCGAGGTCGAGCAGGGCCGCGACCTGGGCTTCGTCCGTGACGTCGCAAGGGAGCCCGGCGACCCGTTCCGGCCCGAACTCGTCCGCCAGCGCGGCCGTGCACTCCGCCAGTCGCCCGGCGTGGGCGTCGCCCACCACCACCCGGGCGCCCTCCTCCAGGAGGCGCCGGGCCGTCGCGCCGCCGATGCCGGCGCCCGCCGCGGCGGTGACGACCGCGGTGCGGTCCGCCAGCAGAGCGTGGCCCGGCAGGTACGGGGGTGGTGGAGTCACACCACCGACGTTAATCTACCAAACACTTGTTAGGGAAGGGGGAGCGGGTGGACCTCGACGTCACCCCGGAGGAACGGTCCTTCCGGTGCCAGGCCCGGGACTGGCTCGCCGCGCACGTCCCCGCCGTCCCGCTGCCCTCCCTGGAGACGGCCGAGGGTTTCGCCGCCCATCGCGCCTGGGAGCGGCGGCTGGCCGCCGGCCGCTGGTCGGTCGTCGCCTGGCCCGCCGCCTACGGGGGGCGTGACGCGACGCTCGCGCAGTGGCTGCTCTTCGAGGAGGAGTACCACGCCGCCGGGGCGCCCGGCCGGGTCGGCCAGAACGGCGTCAGCCTGCTCGGGCCCACGCTCCTGGAACACGGCACCCAGGAGCAGCGCGACCGCGTCCTGCCGTCCATGGCGCGCGGCGAGGTGATCTGGGCGCAGGCCTGGTCCGAGCCGGAGGCGGGCTCCGACCTGGCGTCGCTGCGCTCCACCGCCACCCGCACCGACGGCGGCTGGCTGCTGCGCGGTCAGAAGACCTGGTCCTCCCGTGCCGCCTTCGCCGACCGCGCCTTCGGGCTGTTCCGCAGCCACCCCGAGGCGCCGCGGCCGCACCAGGGGCTGACCTACCTGATGTTCGGGCTCGACGCGCCCGGGGTGACCGTGCGGCCGATCGCCCGCCTCGACGGGAAGCCGGCGTTCGCCGAACTCTTCCTGGACGACGTCTTCGTGCCGGACGCCGATGTCATCGGCGCCCCCGGCGACGGCTGGCGGGTCGCCAGGAGCACGGCGGCCGACGAGCGCGGCCTCACCCTGCGCAGCCCCGGCCGCTTCACGGCGTCCGCACGCCGCCTCGCCGCCCTGTGGCACGCGCGCGGCGAGGACGCGGACCCGGCCGCCGCCGACCGCGTCGCGGACGCCCTGATCGGCGCCCGCGCGTACCAGCTGGCCGCCTACGCGGGCGCCGCCCGCGCCGCAGAGGGCGCCGCCCCGGAGGCCGGGGCGGCCAGCCTCACCAAGGTGTTCTGGTCCGAACTGGACATCGCCCTCCACGAGACCGCCCTGGACCTGCTCGGCCCCCTCGGGGAGGCCGCCGGCGGCCCCTGGGCCGAGGGCTGGGTCTTCGCCCTGGCCGGGCCGGTGTACGCGGGTACGAACGAGATCCAGCGCGACATCATCGCCGAGCGGTTGCTCGGGTTGCCGAAGGGACGCCGCCGATGAGGGCCCTGCCGGGTGCGGGTGCGGGTGCGGGTGCGGGTGGCGGTTGTGGCGGGGCGGCCCGGGCGCGCGGGGCCGGGGCCGCGGGGGCGGTGTGTGCCGGTAGCGGTGTGGGTGGAGTGTGGTCGGTGAGGGGAGGGCGTCCGTGAGGTTGCTGCCGTCTGCCGAGGGGGCGGACTTCGTCCGGGCCCTGGGCCGCATGTCGGCGGTCCGGGCCGGGGCCGTGGCGGAGGCGTGTGGCGGTA
>NZ_JBVKBW010000042.1:26154-31659 GCF_055635295.1 Streptomyces sp. NPDC111520
TTGCTGCCGTCTGCCGAGGGGGCGGACTTCGTCCGGGCCCTGGGCCGCATGTCGGCGGTCCGGGCCGGGGCCGTGGCGGAGGCGTGTGGCGGTCGGAGTGTGCGGGGGCCTTGGCCGGCGGGGGAGCTCGTCCATGGGTTGATGCCGCCTGCCGAGCGGGCGGACTGCGTTCGCAGCGTGGACCGCGTGCCGGCGGCCCGTGGGGCGTGGTCGGCGGGGGGAGGGCGGCCGTGAGGTTCCTGCCGTCCGCCGAGCAGGCGGACTTCGTCCGCAGCCTGGACCGGATGCTCGCGGCCGCCGGGACGCCCGGGACGGCCCGGGCCTGGGCGGCGGGGGAGCACGGGCCGGGGCGGCGGCTGTGGGCGCGGCTGGCCGGTGCCGGGCTCTTCGCGCTGGCCGTGCCGGAGGCGTACGAGGGCCACGGGGCGCGTCCCGTCGAGCTCGCCCTCGCCTTCGTGGAGCTGGGGCGGCACGCCGTGCCCGGGCCGCTCGCCGAGACGGTGGCCGCGGCCGCGCTCCTGGAGGCGCTGCCCGACCCGGGGCCGGCCGAGGAGTGGCTGCCCCGGATCGCCGAGGGGCGGGCCCTGCTCGGTCTCGCCGATCCGGAGGGCGGCCACGCCCTCGACGCCGACGCCGCCGACGGCGTCCTGCTCGTGAGCGGGGACCGGCTCCTCCTGGCCCGCGAGCACGGTCCGCCGCTGGCCTCCCTCGACCCCGTGCGGCGCCTGGCCCGGCCGCGGCAGGACACCGCGGCGGTGCTGGCCACCGGGCCCGCCGTCGGGGCCGCGGCGGCCCGCGCCGCCGACCGGGCGGCCCTCGTCACGGCGGCCCAGGCGCTCGGCGTCGGGCTCGCGCTGCTGGCCCGCACGGTCGAGCACGTACGGCGGCGCCACCAGTTCGGCGTCCCGGTGGGCTCCTTCCAGGCCGTCAAGCACCGGCTGGCCGACACCCTGATCGCCCTGGAGTTCGCCCGGCCGCTGCTGTACGGCGCCGCCGTGACCGGCACCGGCGCCGACGTCGCCGCCGCGAAGGTGGCGTGCGGTGAGGCCGCGTACCGGGCGGCGCGCACCGCGCTGCAACTGCACGGCGCCATCGGCTACACCGCCGAGTACGACCTGTCCCTGTGGCTGACCAAGGCCCGCGCGCTGCGCTCCGCCTGGGGCACGCCCGCCCGCTGCCGGGCGCGGGTGCTGGCGGAGACGCCCCTGTGAGCCCCCGGCGCCTTCACCGCGTCGTGGCGTCGACCGCGCCCGTCAGCCGCATGCCCGCGGCAAGGGCGCGGTCCGCCCAGGCGGGCAGCGGCTGCTCGGCCCAGATCACCTTGCCCCAGGGGGTGTAACGGGTGCCCCAGCGCTCGGCGACCTGGGCGACGAGGAACAGCCCGCGGCCGCCCTCGTCGGTGGTGGCGGCGTAGCGCAGGTGCGGCGAGGTGCTGCTGCCGTCGGACACCTCGCAGGTCAGGGTGCGGTCCAGCAGCAGCCGCACCCTGATGGGCGCGGAACCGTAGCGGATCGCGTTGGTGATGAGTTCGCTGAGCACCAGCTCCATGCCGAACGCCAGTTCCGACAGGCCCCACTCGTCCAGCTTCTCGGCGACGGCGGCCCGCATCCCCGACACGGCCGCGGGATCGACCGGCACCTCCCATTCGGCGACGTGGTCGGCGGGCGTGGCGCGGGTGCGGGCGATGAGGAGGGCCACGTCGTCCTTGGGGCGGCCGGGCAGCAGCGCCTCCAGCACGGCCTGGCAGCTCTCCTCGGGCGGCCGGTCCGGGTGGGCGGCCAGGGCCCGCCCCAGCATCTCCATGCCGACGTCGAGGTCCCGGGTGCGGTCCTCGATCAGCCCGTCGGTGTACAGGACGAGCTGCGTGCCCTCCGCCAGCTCCAGTTCCGCGGTCTGGAACGGCATGCCGCCCAGGCCCAGCGGCGGCCCGGCCGGCAGGTCGGGGAACTCCACACCGCCGTCGGGGCGCACCAGCGCGGGCGGGTGGTGTCCGGCCCTGGCCATCGCGCAGCGCCGCGAGACGGGGTCGTAGATGGCGTACAAGCAGGTGGCGCCCATGACGCCGGCGCCGACACCGGTGCCGGACTCGTCCTGGTCGATGCGCCCGACCAGGTCGTCGAGGTGGCCGAGGAGCTCGTCGGGCGGCAGGTCGAGGGTGGAGAAGTTGTGCACGGCGGTGCGCAGCCGTCCCATGGTGGCGGCGGCGTGCAGCCCGTGCCCCACGACGTCGCCGACGACCAGCGCCACCCGGTTGCCCGGGAGCGGGATGACGTCGAACCAGTCGCCGCTGACGCCGGACTGCGCGGGCAGGTAGCGGTGCGCCACGTCCAGCGCGCTCTGCTCGGGCAGCGCGCGCGGCAGGAGGCTGCGCTGCAGGGTGACGGCCAGGGCGTGCTCGCGGGTGTAGCGGCGTGCGTTGTCGATGTTGATCGCGGCCCGGGCCACCAGTTCCTCGGCGAGCGAGAGGTCGTCCTCGTCGAACGGCTCCGGCTTCTCGGACCGCCAGAAGTTGGCGATGCCCAGCACCACGCCGCGGGCCTTGAGCGGGGCCGCGATCAGCGAGTGGATGCCGTAGCCGACGACCCGGTCGGTGCGCTCGGGGTCCTGGGCGAGCCACCCCGGGTCCGAGGACAGGTCGGGGACGATCTCGGAGCGGCCGCTGCCGAAGCCGCGCGCCTGCGGGGTGGAGGGCAGGAAGTCGATCAGCTTGCCGAGCGGGTAGAGCGGGGCGTCGGAGCGGATCCCGTTGACGGCCGTACGGCGCATGTCGGAGCCGGCGGCGCCGCTCGGCTCCTCGCCGCGCAGCACCGGGTCGGCCAGGTCGACGGTGACGAAGTCGGCGAAGCGCGGCACGGCGACCTGGGCCAGCTCCTCGGCGGTGCGCACCACGTCGAGGGTCGTGCCGATGCCCAGGCCCGCGTCGTAGAGCAGCTTGAGGCGTCCCCTGGCGGCCTCGGCGCGGCCGGACAGCGCCCGCAGCTCGGTGGAGTCGCGCAGGGTCGCGATGGAGCACTTGGGGCCGCCGTGGCGGCCGTTGGTGGGACGCTGGTTCACCGCCAGCAGGCGGTCGCCGGCCGGGAGCACCTCGTCGGTGGCCACCCGCCCGGAGGTCAGCAGCTCGACCGTGCCGGGGTCGAGCCCCGCGAGGTCCGGGATCCGCCGGCCCTCGGCGTCCGGGGCGAGGTCCAGCAGGCGCTTGGCCTCGTCGTTGGCGAGGAGCAGCCGACCGTCGGCGTCGACGATGAGCACGCCCTCCCGTACGGAGTGCAGCACCGTGTCGTGGTGCTCGTACATGCGGGACATCTCGGCCGGGTCCAGGCGGTGGGTCTGCCGGCGCAGCCGTTTGGCGACCAGGGCCGTGCCGCCCATGGCCAGGGCGAGCGCGGCGGCACCGGCGCCGAGGATGATCGGCAGCTGCTTGGCGACCACACCGGTCACGCTCTTGACCTTCATGCCGGCCGACACCAGTGCCACGACCTTGCCGTGCGGGTCGTCGACGGGGTCGAAGACGGGCACCACGGCCTGGACCTCGTGGCCGAGCGGACCGTGCACGCTCTCGGTGTGGACCCTGCCCTGCAGGGACGGCTCGATGGTGCCGACGAACCGCCGGCCGATCCGGTCGGGGATCGGGTGCGTGTAACGGATGCCGGAGGTGTCCATCACCACGATGAAGTCGACCCCGGCCTCCTTGCGGGCCAGTTCGGTGATCGGCTGGAGGGTCTTGGAGGGGTCCGGTTCCTTCAGCACCTCGTCCAGGCCGGGGGAGCGCGCGAAGGTGCCGGCCGCCGCGATGGAGCGGTTGACGGCCTCCCGCTCGCCGTCGTGCCGGGACTGCAGGACGAGCGCGAACACGCCGCACGCGACGAGCAGCACGACGATCGCCACCTGCAGGATGAACACCTGTCCGGCGACGCTCCGCGGGCTCTTCTCGGTCAGTGACCGCATTGACACGCCCCGAATCGGTCGAAAACGTCGACCATGTCGACATTTCTAACACTGCCCGGGATCGCGCTGCCATAGGCCACAAGGTCCCCCGACCGGTGCCCGGGCCCGGTGCCCCGGCGCCCGCCGCGGCGCCGGGTCCGGTGTCCGGCGAGGGAACGGGGCGACCGCCCTCAGAAGTGCAGCTCGGCCGGGAAACCGGTCCAGCGCAGCTCCTCCGGGAGGTGCCGCATGTCGTTGAAGAGCAGCACCGAGTTCGGGCGGCCGGGGGTGTAGCGGATCACCGTCAGGGCGGCGTTGGCGTGGTTGAGGCTGAGCCAGCGCCAGCGGGGCGCGTCCAGCGCCGCCGAGACCAGCCAGCCGATCAGGAAGTTGTGCGTCACGACCAGCTCGTGGTGCGCCTTGCCCGCCGCCATGGGCCCGGCGAACCGGGTCAGCGCCTCGGCGGCCAGCTGCGGCCCCCAGGCGCGCTCCTCGGGGGAGAAGTGGTCGAGGAAGCGGGAGAGGTAGTACGCGCTGTCCGGCGGCAGCTCGGACTCCGCGGGGAAGTACGGCGGGTAGTCCCCGGCGAGTTCGTGGGGCGCCACGGGCACCCCGCTCCCCAGTTGTTCGCCGATCATCGCGGCGGACTGCGCGGCCCTGGGCAGCGGACTGTGGTGGACGGCGGAGATCGGGGAGCCCTTCAGCCGCTCGCCGAGGAGCCCGGCCTGCCGGAAGCCGTTCTCCGTGAGTCCGCTCTCGTCCGGCAGCGCCTCGGCGTGCCGGGTGAGGTAGAGGTAGCGGCTCGCCGTTGCGGTCATGCCCTGCCCCTCTCGGGTGTCGACGACGATGGTTGTCCTGCGCGCGGTCGTCGCGTGGGGCGGGGGCCGTGCGGAGGGACGCTCCGGACCCCGGTGACGCGGCGGTCGCATGTGGCGACGCCCGGCGCACGGGCCGCGGTTCCCGCCGCGCCGCGGGCGGCACACCGCAGGATGATCCCATGAGCGGGAAGTATGTCCACCCCGCTCGGCGGCCCCCGGTGAGGGCGCACGGTGGTCCGCGCGACACCGAGGGGGGCGCGCGCCGCCCCGGGGGCCCGGGCGTCACCCGGGCCGCGGGCAACGGCCGTTGACGCGGGGATGCGGCGCGCGCCCACCGCCTTACGATGAGGGAACGGGCCGTCGCCGAGACCGCGGGAGGCCGCCATGGGCAGGACGAGGGCGACCGCACGTCACTACGGGCTGTACGGGCTCGCCGCGGCGGTCGCGGTGGTGGTCGCGGTCGGGCTGGGCGTGCCGATCGGCGCGATCTTCATCCTCGCCGTGGCGCTGATGTGCCCGCTGATGATGTTCGTGATGCTGCACGCCCTACGCGGGCCCGGGGCCCACCGGCACCCCGTCGTCGAGGCCGTCGGCAGCGTCGCGGGCCGCCGCCGCGGCCGGTCTTCCGACCCGCGTACGCCGGCCCTTGAGTCACGTGACGACACGCGCTAGCTGTATTGATCACGAGCGTTGTTGACACCTGCGGGGGCTTGATCAAGGCGAAGACCTCCGGTGTGGTGGAGCTGTCTAGGACTGCACCACA
>NZ_JBVKBW010000043.1:0-18272 GCF_055635295.1 Streptomyces sp. NPDC111520
CGCGGCTCGCCCTGCACCCTGCTGGCGATCACACCCGGGTGACAAGACGAAAGCCGGGGGGAGTACGCGCAGTTGCACAGATGGGAAGCCGAAGCACGTGCGGAGGGCGGTGGCCGGGCCGGCCAGGCCGTTGCGCTCCGCCGCGACGTGCCGTTCGGCGTGACGCCGCGGTGCCTCACACCGGGGCGGGACCGGTCTGCTCCGTGCCGTGGGCGGGTCCGCGGCCGGTGGGCGAGCGCGGCGTCCCCCGGACGTCAGCCGCGCGGCCCCGCGTAGCGGGCGAGCAGCGCCCCGACGTAGGTCTCCAGGCGGGTCGCGAGCGTCGCCGGAGTGAGGTCGGTGCGGCCGAGTTCGCGCCAGGGGACGGCGACCTTCTCGGCATACGGCGCGAAGGCGAGGGCGTCCAGGAGCCGCCAGTAGGGTGGGCGCCGGGGGAGGCGGCCAGGTGGCCGCCCGCGGCGGTGTAGAGGTCGGCGAAGCGCATCCCGGCCCCGGGTCCGTGCAGCAGCGCGAGGGCCGTGGCGCAGTGGGCCACGTCCAGGTCGGCCGGGCCCCAGGACGTCTCCACCCAGTCCACGACGCCGGAGACGCGCAGATGGGTGCCGTGCCCGGTGAACAGGACGTTGCCGGGGTGGAAGTCGCGGTGCAGGAAGCAGCCTTCGTGGGCCGGCGGGTCACGGCGTATGACGTCCACCGCGCGGGCCCACAGGTCCGGACGGCCCGTGGCGGCGGGCGGGCGGACGCGCTCCGGCGCCGTCCAGGCCTGGTACGCGCGGGGCCGGTCCCCCTCGCCGACGTCCAGCCCGTGGACGCGCACGAGTTGGCGGGCCATCAGCCAGGCCCGCGCCCCGGCCTCGGCGTCCTCCAGCCGTACCTCGCCCGGGAGGAGGGACATGAGCAGCGAGGGGTGGTCGCAGTGCTCCGCCGTCGCGTCGAGGGCGTGGAGTTCCGCGGCGGGTACGGCGGTCGGGCCTAGCAGCGTCAGGATCCGCGCCTCACGGGTGAGCAGGCCCTCGGCGTGCCGCCGGTAGAAGGGTTCGACGAAGGAGCGCAGCACCAACTGGCGTCCGTCTCCCGGGCCGGTGACGTGCAGCCTGCGCATCCGCGAGGTCCAGCCGCCGCGCAGCCGCTCCGCCGACGCGACCCGTTCCCCCTCTGCCAGGTGCCGGTCCACCCAGGCGCGCGTGGCCGTCCAGCCGGGCCCGTTCCCCTCCGCCGTGGTCATCGGGGCACCCTACCGGGCCGGTTGATCAGGCGGTGGCCTGCCGCCGGGCGCCGAGCACCATCGCGATCAGCGACCTCGCCGTGGCCCGGAGCCGGTCCGCGTCCTGGTAGACGCGCTCGATGACGACGGTGCCGCGGGTCATGGTGACCAGGACCCGCGCGGCCTCGGCGGGCGGGACGGCCAGCAGTCCGGCGGCGTCCTCGCGGGCGAGCCGTTCGGTCATGACGGCCTCGAGCCGGTCCAGCAGGCCGCGGATCGCGGCGCGGATGGGTTCGGCGTCGGCCTGGGTGTCGGTGGCGGTCTTGGTCGACAGGCAGCCGCGGGCGGGGGTGCCGAGGGTCATGGAGGCGATGGTGAAGTCGAAGAACTCCTCCAGAGCCCGCCGGACGTCCGGCTGGTCCAGCGTGGCGGCGGCCTCGGCGACGAAGGCATCCGCGTAGTCCTGGAACACCCGCAGGAAGAGCGTCTCCTTGTCGCGGTACGCGTTGTAGAGCGAGCCGCGCTGCACGCCCGTCGCGGTGGCCAGGTCCTGCATGGAGGTCGCTCCGTAGCCCTGGTTCCAGAAGACGTCCAGGACCCGGCCCAGGGTGTGCTGCTCATCGAACTGACGCCGTCCAGCCATGCCCCGGAGCCTAATTCATCTTTGACGGCTCCGTCAAAGTTTGCAAGGGTGTCAAACATGACGGGGTTGTCAAAGATGGCCCGGACGGCGGACGGACCGGGCGGCGCCCGGACCCGTCGTCACCGGGCGGAGAGCGGAAACGAGCACATGAGCACCACACCACCGGGACCGGCCGCGTGGCGGGCCGTCGCAGCGGGCGCGAGCGCGAGCTTCGTCGGCATCGGCATCGCCCGGTTCGCCTACACACCTCTGGTCCCCGAGCTGATCGACGCCCACTGGTTCTCGCCCTCGGCCGTGGCCTACCTCGGCGCGGCCAACCTCGCCGGCTACCTGGCCGGGGCGCTGGGCGCCCGCCGGGTGGGGCGGTGGCTGGGCGACCGGCGGGCCCTGCGCTGGACGATGGTGCTCGCCGCCGTCGCCCTGCTGGCGTGCAGCGTCCCCGTGTCGGTGCCCTGGTTCTTCCTCTGGCGGCTCGCCTCGGGGCTCGCCGGCGGTGTGATCATGGTGCGGGTGGCCGGTGCGGTGCTCCCGTACCTGAAGGGGGAGCGGCGGGGGCTGGCCGGCGGGGCGATCTTCGCGGGGCTCGGCGTCGGCATCGCGGCCTCGGGCACCCTGGTGCCGCTCCTGCTGCACCTCGGCCTGAGCCTGACCTGGGTGGGGCTCGCCGTCCTGTGCGCCCTGCTGACCGCGCTGAGCTGGAACGGCTGGCCGGCGCCCGCCGCCCCCGCGGCACCGGCCCCCGCGGCACCGGCCCCCGGGGTACCGGACGCCGCGCGGTCCCCCCGCCCGCGGCTGCGGCTGCTGTTCGTGGAGTACGCCCTGATCTCGACGGGGCTCACCCCGGCCATGGCGTTCCTCGCCGACTTCGTCAGCCGGGGCCTGGGCCGCGGGTCGGGGAGCGGCTCGATGGTCTGGATCCTGTACGGACTCGGCGCGCTGGCCGGCCCCACCCTCTACGGCTTCCTCGGCGACCGGCTCGGCTTCTCCCGGGCCCTGCCGCTGATCACCGTGGTGCAGACGGGGGCGCTCGCCGCGCTCGCCGTGGCGCACGGTCTGGCCGAGGTCGCGGTGCTGAGCGTCGTCATCGGCTCCTTCCCGCCCGGCGTCGTGCCCCTCGTCCTGGGCCGCGTCCACGAACTCGTACCGCGGAGCCCCGAAGCGCAGGCGGGGGCGTGGGGCGGGGCGACCGTCGCCGGGGCGGCCTCGCTGGCCCTCTCCGCGTACCTCTACTCCTACGTCTTCGCCCGCACCGGGCAGGACCACCGCGTGCTGTTCGCCGTCGGCGCCGCCGCGCTCGCGCTGGCCCTGGCCGTCGACGCGACCGCGAGGTTCGTCCGGGGCCGTGGGGAGGCGGCCGGGCGGGCCGCGCGCCGGGAGCCCGGCGCCCGCGGGGTGTCCGCGCAGGGGTGAGGCGCCCGCGGCGTGGCGGGGTTGCGACATGTCGCAGAGTGGCCACGCCGCCGGACCGCCGTGCGGGCCGCCGGCCGGCGGGGCGCCCGGCGCCGTCCTCCCGGGAACCCGCCGGGTCCTGACGGCGCGGCAAAAGACGTGGTCAGTGGCGCTGCCGGGAAGCGGCTTCGGAACGTACGGCTCCGGTGGCGCCACCGACCGGGCGGAGCCGGTGGTTCAGCGGCCCGGTGAGCGCTGCACGTTGTGGCAACCCCACATATCCTCACCAGCCAACACATGTCATCTACTCGTTGATCAACACCCCTCGGCAACTCGCATATAGTGGCCGCGAGTTCCCCGCGAACACGGAGCCCGCCCGGGATTCGTTCCCGTGGTGGTGCCCGTTTTTGTTGGATTCCGCTTTCTCATCCCATCCGTCCAGACGGTCCCGAGGTCCGAAACGATGACGACGCAGACCGCGCTCCCGCGCCCGCGGACCGGGCGCCTGCGCATCCCGGCACGGCCGCGTGAGCAACGTGCTCCGTTCGCGTACCTGGCGCGGGCCCTTGCGGCGCCCCTGGTGGTCACCGTGCCGGTGGCCGTGTGGCTGACGGGCGCGGCGCCCGAGTCGGTGCGCACGCCCGCCGTGGTGGGCGCGGGCGCCGGAATCGTGGCGCTCACGTGCGCCGTGTGCGTGGCGGCGCAGGAGCGCTGGCGCGCGAAGCGGCTGGCCGGGCAGCTCGACGCCCTGCGGGCCGAGGCGGAACGTTTCGCCGACGAACTGCTGCCCGCCGCCGTCGGCCGGATCACCAGCGGTGAGACGGTGGACCGCGTCCTCACCGGCGTACGGGAGCCGCTGACCGGCCCGCAGCGCCGCATGCTCGCCCTGATCGCCGACCGGGTGGGCACGAGCGAGTCCCGGCGTGCCGCGGCGATGGCCGTCGGCGCCAACGCCGCCGGACGCATGCAGGCGCTGGCCACCGGCATGCTGGCCGACCTGCGGCAGATGGAGCACCGGCACACCGACCCGGCCGTGCTGCACGACCTGCTGCACCTGGACCACCGCACCGCCCAGGCCGGCCGCCTCGCCGACAGCATCGCCGTGCTGACCGGGGCCCGTTCCGGACGTCGGTGGGCCAAGCCGATCCGTATGGAGTCGATCCTGCGCGGCGCGATGGGCCGCATCGCCGGCTACCAGCGGGTGCGGCTCCACTCCACCAGCGAGGTCGCCGTCGTCGGCCACGCCGCCGAGGGTGTCATGCACGCGCTGGCCGAACTCATGGACAACGCCGCCAACTTCTCCCCGCCCACCGCCGAGGTCCACGTGTACGTGGAGGAGGTGCCCGCGGGCACGGTCGTCACCGTCGAGGACAGCGGCCTGGTGATGGGCGAGGTCGCGCTGCGCCGCGCGCAGAGCGCCGTCGCCGCCGGCTCGGGGGACCTCACCGGTCTGTCCGGGACCCGGCTCGGCCTCACCGTCGTCGGCCGGCTGGCCCGCAAGCACGGCCTGACGGTCTCCTTCCGGCCCTCGGCCCGCGGCGGCACCGGCGCGGTCATGATGATCCCGCAGGAACTGCTGACCGTCCCGCGCCCCGGCACGGAGGCCGGCCCCGACGCCGAGCCCCTCCTGCCCCCGGAGGCTCCCGCCCCCGTCCCGGCCCCGCCCGCCCCGGCGCCCGCCGGGACGCCGCAGCGGGACGAGGAGGTCCGGCGTACGGCAGCGGAGCTGGGCGAGGGCGGCCTGCCCAAGCGCCGCCGCGGTCAGACGCTGTCCGCCGCCGGCCACGACCGGCCCGGCCACGAGCGGCCCGCCGACCGCCCGGGTTCCGGCTCCGCCGGCCACGGGACGGCGGCCGAACGGGCCGCGCGCCTCAGCACCTTCCGCAGCGCGGTGCACGGCAACCCCCCTGCCGCGGCCGCATCCGCCCCCGACCACGAGCCCCCCGCGTCAGCGCCCGGCGCGGACCGCGACGAGCACAACGCGACGGCCCCATCCCCAGAAAGCGACGCGCGATGACCGCACCGGCCACCGGCCACACCAGTACGGACGAGCGGCTCAACTGGCTGCTGGAGAACCTGCTGGAGCGCACCCCCGGCGCCCGCCACGCCCTGGTCCTGTCCCGGGACGGGCTCAAGCTGTGCCGCACCCCCGAGCTCTCGGTGGACCAGGCCGACCAGCTCGCGGCGATCTCCGCCGGCATCCAGAGCCTGTCGCAGGGCGCGTCCATCGAGTTCGGCGACGGCAGCGGCGGCGTGCGGCAGGCCATGGCCGAGTTCTACGGCGGCATCCTGTTCATCGTCGAGGCCGGCGACGGCGCCCACCTCGCGGTCGTCGCTTCCGACGACGCCGAGGTCGGCCTGATCGGCCACAACATGCACGAGCTGGTCGAGCAGCTCGGCGAGCACCTGAGCGCGCCCCCGCGCGAGGTGCCCGCTGAGGACGGCGACGGCGCATGACACCCCGTCCGGGCCGGGACGAGGATCCGGACCGGCTGTACACCCTCACGTCGGGTCGCAGCCGGCCCGCGTCCGATGCGTTCGACCTGGTGACCCTGGTGGTCGCCGAGTGCGACCCGGTCCCGGGGATGCAGTCCGAGCACGCGGCGATCCTGCGGATCTGCCGCCGGCCCACCGCGGTCGTGGAGCTCGCCGCCGACCTGGGGCTGCCGGTCGGCATCACGCAGGTGCTCCTGTGCGACCTGCTGGACACCGGCCGGATCAGCGCCCGGCACCCCCGTACCGCCCGGACGGCGGCTCGACTGCCGGACCCCGAGATCCTGGAGCAGGTGCTCGTTGGACTACGCAACCTCTGACCCCGGCCTGGTCCCCGGCCCTCCGGGGCCGCGGGCGCCGCTCGACCCCCGCGCCGACAACGGGCTGAAGATCGTCATCACCGGCGGGTTCGGCGTCGGGAAGACGACCATGGTCCGCTCGGTCAGCGAGATCCGTCCGCTGAACACCGAGGAGACGATGACGCAGGCCGGCGCCGGCGTCGACGACCTCGCCGGTGTGCGGACCAAGACCTCCACCACCGTGGCCTTCGACTTCGGCCGGATCAGCGTCAACGCGCGCACCGTGCTCTACCTGTTCGGCGCGCCCGGTCAGGAGCGGTTCTGGTTCCTGTGGGACCGGCTGTTCTCCGGCACGTTGGGCGCGGTGGTGCTGGTCGACACCCGGCGCCTTGACGACTCCTGGTACGCCATCGACCGCCTGGAGCACCACGGCACCCCGTTCGTGGTGGCCCGCAACGACTTCGGCGGTCCCAAGCACTCCGAGGAACAGGTCCGCGACGCCCTGTCGCTGGCGGACGGGGTGCCGCTGGTGGACTGCGACGCGCGGTCCCGGCAGTCCTCCAAGGACGTCCTCATCACCCTCGTCCAGCACCTGCAGACCCTGTCCGCCGCCCACCCGCGCGCCCGGGAGACGACCAGCCAGTGACCAGTCAGCCCTCCGCGGCCGCCGGCACCGACCCCTTCGCCGGGGCGGTGCCGTTCAGCGGTCCGCGCTTCCACGTCGAACCCGCCGCCCTCTACCGCGAGTTGCGCCGCGACCACGGTGCCCTGGCGCCCGTGGAGCTCGACGGCGGCATACCGGCCTGGCTCGTGCTGGGCTACCGGGAGCTGCTGCACGTCACCGGCGACCCGGTGCTCTTCAGCCGCGACTCCGACCTGTGGAACCAGTGGGACCGCATCCCCGACGACTGGCCGCTGCTGCCCATGATCGGCCGCAAGCAGCCGTCGATCCTCTACACCGTGGGCGAGCGCCACCGGCAGCGCGCCGCCATGATGGGCCACGCCATGGAGGCCATCGACGCGGTCGAACTGCGCCGTCACGCCGAGGGGTACGCCGACGGGCTCGTCGACGCCTTCTGCGCGGTCGGCAAGGCGGATCTCCTCGAGGAGTTCGCGATGCTGCTCCCGGTCCGCGTGCTCGCGCGGCTGTACGGCTTCCCCGAGGAGCAGGGCCCGCTCCTGGTGAAGGCGGTCAAGGACCTGGTCGACGGCGGTCCCGACGCCATCGCCGGCCAGGGCTACGTCTACACCGCGATGACCGAACTGCTCGAGGCGAAGAAGGAGCAGCCGGGGGCGGACGTGGTCTCGCGGATGCTCGCCGACCGGTACGACTTCTCCGACGAGGAGATCGTGCAGGACATGATGGTGATGACCGTGGCGGGGCACCAGCCCACCGCGGACTGGATCGGCAACTCGCTGCGGCTGATGCTCACCGACGACCGCTTCGCGGCCTCGTTCACCGGCGGCCGGCACAGCGTCGGCCAAGCCATGAACGAGGTCCTGTGGGAGGACACCCCCACCCAGAACATCGCCGGCAGGTGGGCCAGCCGCGACACCCGGCTCGGCGGGCGCCAGATCGCCTCCGGGGACCTGCTCATCCTCGGCTTCGCCGCGGCCAACGCCGACCCCCAGGTGCACCTGGAGGCAGGGGCCTCCACCAACGGCAACAACGCCTGGTTCTCCTTCGGCCACGGCGAGCACCGCTGCCCGTTCCCGGCGCAGGAGATCGCCGAGGCCATCGCCCGCACCGGCATCGAGGTGCTGCTGGACCGGCTGCCCGACCTCGAACTGGCGGTCGACCCCGCCGGTCTGGTGCGCCGTCCGTCTCCGTGGCTGCGGGGCATGACCAATCTCCCCGTGCGTTTCACACCCACCCCCGTGCTAGGAGAACTCTGATGGAATGCCCGGTCACCGGCCACCGCGCGGCCTCCCCGATCGTGCTGGACCCGCTGGTGGGCGACCTGGTCGCCGAGAGCACCGCGCTGCGCGAGGCGGGCCCGCTGGCCGCGGTCGTACTCCCCGGCGGGGTGCCCGTGTGGGCGGTGACGCACCACGCCGAGGCCCGCGCGCTGCTGACCGACCCGCGCCTGGTGAAGGACATCGCCCACTGGGACGCCTTCACCCGCGGTGAGATACCCGCCGACTGGGCGCTGATCGGCCTGGCCAACCCCGGCCGCTCCATGCTCACCGTGGACGGCGCGGACCACCGCAGGATGCGCAGCCTGGTCGCCCAGGCGCTCACCCCGCGCCGCGTGGAGCAGATGCGCGCCCGGATCGAGGAGCTGACGGCCGGTCTCCTGGACCGCGTCGAGGAGGCCGCGCGCGAGGGCGGGGTGCTGGACCTCAAGGCCACCTTCGCCTACCCGCTGCCGATGTACGTCGTGCAGGAGCTGATGGGCATCGACGAGGCCCACCTGCCGCGGCTGAAGGTGCTGTTCGAGAAGTTCTTCTCCACGCAGACTCCGCCCGAGGAGGTCATCGCCACCCTCGGCGAGCTCGCGGGCCTGATGGCCAAGACCGTCGCCGACCGGCGCGCGGAGCCCGGCGACGACCTCACCAGCGCGCTCATCGCGGCCTCCGAGGACGGTGACCACCTCACCGACGAGGAGATCCAGAGCACCCTGCAGCTGATGATCGCCGCGGGCCACGAGACCACGATCTCCCTCATCGTGAACGCGGTCGTGAACCTGCTCACCCACCCCGACCAGCTCGCGCTGGTGCGGGAGGGCAAGGCGAGCTGGGAGTCGGTGGTGGAGGAGACCCTGCGGCACTCCACGCCCACCTCGCACGTGCTGATCCGCTTCGCCACCGAGGACGTCCCCGTCGGCGACGCGGTCATCGCCAAGGGCGAGGCGCTGATCGTCTCCTACGCGGCGCTCGGCGGCGACGAGAAGCAGCACGGCCCCAGCGCCGGCGTCTTCGACATCACCCGCGAGCACCCCATCCGGCACATCGCCTTCGGTCACGGCCCGCACGTGTGCCCAGGCGCCGCGCTGTCCCGGCTGGAGGCCTCGGTCGCGCTGCCCGCCCTCTTCGAGCGATTTCCCGAGCTCGACCTGGCGGTCCCGGCGACGGAACTGCGGAACAAGCCCGTCGTCACCCAGAACGACCTCTACGAGCTGCCCGTCACGGTGAACTGACCTACCGTCGGTGGTCCGGCACCGCCCCGCGCCGCTCGAGCCGGCGCGCGGCGGTGCCGGTCCCGTTCCGCCCCACGGAAGGGCCTGCCGCCGTGCGCGGCGAACGGTCACCGTTCGGCGGGGGACGGGGCCGCGAGGGTCTGGGCCGTGCCGGTGGCGGAGGCCCGCTCGACGGCGTCGATGAGACGGTGCCGGTCCAGGGCGTGGCGGAAGTCGGGGACGGTGCGGACGCCCTCGGCCAGGTCGCGGGCGAGCCGGCCGTACAGACGGGCGACATTGCCGGCCGCGGAACGGGAGAGTTCGGCGGTCAGACCGTCGCCCAAGTACGGTGCGGGGACCTCCAGGGGCGCGGCGGTGGGGTCGGCGCCACGGCCTCCGGCCAGGGAGAGGTCGGCGACCTGCATGTTGCCCCAGTCCGCGGTGACGACCAGATCGCCCTCGGTCCCGTTGATCTCCCAGCGGAAGTTGTCACCCCGGGAGGTGCCGCCGCGGTAGAACACCGAGGCGGCCGCGCCGCCGGTGAGCGTGCCGATCACGGCCACCTGGTCGGGAGCGGTGACGGGGACCGTGCCTCCGTCCTCGGTGATCCGCGCTCGCGTGCGACCGACCACGAGGTTGGCGCTCAGTGTCGTGAAGTCACCGAGAACGTGGTTGAGCGGGTCGACGGCGTGCGAGAAGGGCGAGGTCAGCGGGGTCGCGCCGTTGGCGTTGTCGTAGAAGTACGCCGCCTGCCGGGTGGCGGCTTCCGGACCCCAGACCATGCCCGAGCCGACCATGGTGGTGCCGATCACACGGCCGACGTACCCGTCCTTGATCAGGTCGTGGGCGTACCGCACCTGCGGCGCGTAGCGGCCCTGGGTGCCGATCACGGTGCGCACCCCGGCCTTCTCCGCGAGCTCCGTGAGGTGCAGGGCCTCGGCGAGGCCGTTGCCCAGCGGCCACTCGCTGTAGACGTCCTTGCCCGCCTCGATGGCGGCCGTGAGCAGTTCCAGGTGCTCGCTGACCTTGACCGCCACCACGACCAGGTCGATGCCCGGGTGGGCCAGGAGCTCGCGGTGGTCGTCGTAGGCGGCCACGCCGTACGTCGCCGCCGCGGCCTCCGCCGAGCTGCGCCGGGAGGTGCTGACGGCGCGCAGCTCGAACGCCGGGGACGCCGCGACGGCTGGTATGTGCGAGATCGAGGCCCAGCCAGTGGTGCTGCCGCCGATGATGCCTACGCCGATCGTCTTCATGGGGTTCTCCTCGTGCATGGCCTGCCGTCCGCCGCGGATCTGCGGTCACCGCCGCGCGGCTCTTACAGTGGGGGGACACGCGCGTCGCGCTCGGGCACCGCCGACTGCTCACGGTCGAGCGTGGTGCCGCGGGCGGACGGCGACAAGAGAGCACTTCGAAGTGCCCAGGTATCCCGGAGGGAACCGTGGCCGCGGCAACTGCAGGAGAACTCCGGTCCCAAGCGGCCCCCGGGGCCGCCGGATGCCGGGAGGAGTCCCGTCCGCTGATCCGCAGCGTGCTGGAGCGGATCGGCGACAAGTGGAGCGTGGTCGTCGTCTGCCAGCTGGGCGAGTCGACCTACCGGTTCAACGAGCTGCGGCGGCTGACCCGGCCCATCACCCAGCGGATGCTGAGCGTCACGCTGCGCGCCTTGGAACGGGACGGCCTGGTCGCCCGTACCGTGCACCACACCGTCCCGCCGCAGGTCGACTACGCGCTCACCGAGCGCGGCCGCTCGCTCCTCCACGTCGTGCGTGACCTGGCCGGCTGGGCCGATGCCCACGCCGAGGAGATCAGCCGGTCCCGTGCCGAGTACGACACCCCCGAGGACTGACCCACGGCGGCCGCGGCGGGCCCCGGGAACGCGACGCCGGCCCGCGCACCCCGTAGGGGGCGCACAGGCCGGCGTCACGCAGGGCCGGGCACGTCAACGGCACCCGGCACTTGCGGATGTGACGTAGCGTCAGACCCCGATGTCGCGGCCGTCCTTGCGCCACACCACGACGACGGAGGGGCGGGGAATCCGCTTGCCGCCGTCGGGCCAGCGCGAGGACGGGTTCTCGTACGTGGAGCCGTCGGTCTCACCGGGGTGCTGCACGGCGACCAGCACGCGCTGGTCCTGGACGATCGGGCCGCAGGTCTCGGCGCCCTTGGGCACGCTCAGGAACTGCCGCACCTGACCGCGCTTCTCGCCCTTGACCGCGACGCCGAAGAGCGCGTCGTGGGTACCGAGGGTGCCCGGCGTGCCGTCGGTGGAGATCCACAGGTTGCCGTGCGGGTCGAAGGCCACGTTGTCCGGGCAGGAGATCGGGCTGACGTCGTCCTTCGGGAAGCCCGCGAAGTAGGTGGACGGGTCGGAGGGGTCGCCGGCCACCAGGAACAGCCGCCACGCGAAGCGGTCGGCGGCCGGGTCGTCGAAGAACTCCGCCAGTTCCAGCACGTGCCCGTGCTTGTTCTCGTTCCGCGGGTTGGCCTCGTCGGCACCGGGGGAACCGGCCTTGCCGCGGTTGGTGTTGTTGGTCAGCGCCACGTAGACGCGACCGGTGCGCGGGCTCGGCTCGACGTCCTCGGGCCGGTCCATCTTGGTGGCGCCGGCCTTGTCGGCGGCCATACGGGTGAAGAGGTAGACCTCCTCGGCGGTCATGCCCGCCACGAACGACGTGGTGCCGTCGGCGAGCTTGATCCACTCGCCGGAGCCGTCGAACTCGCCGTCCGAGGGCAGCTTCCCGCTGCCGTCGAACTGGCCGGCCGGGCTGTCGCCGGTGAGCCTGGCGACGTAGAGCGTGCCCTCGTCCAGCAGCGACAGGTTGTGCTCGCGGACGGCCCGCCCGGTGCCGTGGCGCATCGCCTTGCTCGCCACGAACTTGTACATGTAGTCGAAGCGCTCGTCGTCGCCCATGTAGACGACGGGACGGCCGTCCTCGGTGAGGCGGGGCTGCGCGGCCTCGTGCTTGAAACGGCCGAGAGCGGTGTGCTTGCGCGGCGTGGAGTCCGGGTCGAAGGGGTCGAGCTCCACGATCCAGCCGAAGCGGTTGACCTCGTTGGGCTCCTTGGCCAGGTCGAAGCGGTCGTCGAAACGCTCCCACTTGCGCTCGCTGGCCGCGCCGGCGATGCCGTAGCGCTTCAGCCGCTCCACGGTCACCGGGTCGGTCACCGAGGCCGCGTTGCCGAAGTACTGGTTGAAGTTCTCCTCCCCGGAGAGCACCGTGCCCCACGGGGTGGTGCCGCCGGCGCAGTTGTTGAGGGTGCCGAGGACCTTCGTGCCGGTGGGGTCGGCCTTGGTGCGCAGCAGGGGGCTGCCCGCGGCGGGGCCGGTCAGCCGGAAGGCGGTCCTGGTGTGGATCCGCCGGTTCAGGCCGTGCCGGTTCACCGGGTACAGGCGGCCGGAGTGCCGGTCCTCCTCGACCACGACGACGCTGAGGCCATGCGCGGCCCAGGCGATCTCGACCTGCGCGCGGGTGGGGTTCGCCGCGTCGTAGCCCGGGAACATGAGGATCTCGTCGGTGTACTCGTGGTTGGCGACGAGTACCTGACGGCCGCGCTCACCGGGCAGGTCGAACAGGTGCAGGAAGTCGTTGTTGTAGCCGAACTGGGCGGCCTGCGCCGCGGCGGACTGCCGCGCCTGGTCGAAGGCGGGGGCGCCGCGCAGGATGGGGTCGCCCCAGCGGATCACGACGCTCTGGGCGTAGCCGTCGGGGACGACGACGGCGTCCACGGTGTTCGGCGCCACGGGCCGGAAGCGCAGGCCCTTGGCGGCGTCGGGGTCGACGGTGCCGTGACCGCCGTGGCCTCCGTGCCGCGCCTCGGGTGCCGCGGCGGCCACGTCGGTGCCGGACCCGACGGCTATACCGCCCGCGGCGGCGGCCAGGGTGACCACGGCGCCGGTGCGCAGCATGGTGCGGCGGGAGAGCGCCTCGGCGACGACGTCGCCGAGGTACGCGTTGCCGCTGGTGTTCGGCGCCTCGTGGGCGCAGGCGTCACCGCACTTGAAACGGCAGGTGAGGGCGGACCTGCCACCGTCGTGGCGGGGGAGCAGCGGAAGAAGTCTGTGCGGCCGCACAGTGCCTCCAAGTCTATGGTCCGGTATAGGGAATCCCATGGGACGGTAAAGAGGCGTCTTCTCGTGGGGGTGGCCGGAACATGAACCACGAATGAACCGGACAACGGGGCGATCCCCCCACGCGACCCGCGTGCCCCGCCTCCCCGGACGACCCCGGCACACTCACCGCCCGGCGCCGGCCGCTCCGGCACCACCAGGCTCGAGCGGCGCCGCCGGGCCGCCTGATCCGCGACAACCGGCCCGGTACTTCTGCGCGGCTTCGCACCCGGCAGCTCTGTCGGTGCTCGCTCGTACCGTGCTGTGCATGGGGTATGACCTGCACATCACGCGGCGCGACGACTGGTGGGACGACGAGGGTCCGGAGATCGGTCGGCAGGAGTGGGAGGCCGCTGTCGCGGCGGATCCCGATCTGGTCATGCAGCCCGTCCCTGACGGCTGGCCGGCCGACGCCTTCAGTTCGGCCTCGATGACGACGCGACCGGAAGGGGAGGACGCGACCGAGGTGCTGCACTGGGACGAGGGTCTGGTCAGCGCCAAGCACCCGAGCGACGTGCTGATCGCCAAGATGTGCGTGCTCGCGGGGCACTTGGGGGCAACGGTGCAGGGCGACGACGGTGAGCACTACGACCGTTGAGTGTCCGGCGCCAGGTGGCGCGTCGAGTGCCGGGCGTCGAAGCCGGACGTGACGGGACCATTGCCGGTCCGGCAGCGGCCGTGCGGTGCCGGCACTTCGCCCGGGTGTGATCGCGTCACCCTTCCTCGCCGTCACGGCTGCCGACGCGAGACCGCTCAACATCACCTCATGCGGGCTACCGAGCAGGGTCGACCTGGCGCAGGTTCCACCGCTGGCGCACCCAGCTCTCACAGCCGAGCAGGCGGGACTCCCGTCTGAGGACGTCGAGCGTGGCCCGGAGCCCGTCGGCGGCCGCCTGGAACGCCCGCGTCGTCTCCGGGCCCAGCGTCGGATCGTGCGCCGCGTCCACACCGTTCGGGAAGTCGTCCGGCACGGCAGCGGCGAACCGTGCCCAGGCGCCCGCGTTCAGACGCATGCACCGTTGGAGCTCGGCCGCGCAGTCCGCCCACACCGTCGGCGCCGGCCTCCCCTTGGTGCGCCCCAGGAGATGGTTCAGCTCCACATGGACGGCGAACGACTCCCCGGTCAGGGCCCGCCTCTGGGCACCCGCGTGGCGGTGGGTCAGCACGTCGACGAACACCAGGTCAGGGCTCGTGCTCCGGTCCACGGCATTGGGTCCCTTCGCTGTTCGCGGGCCGGCGTTGCCGGACCGACGGCCGCCGCGGTCACGCCGGGGCGGCCGCGGGCAGTGTCACTTCCCAGGTGTCCACGGCGAAGTGGAGGCCCATGCCGTGTGCGGCGTAGAGCCGCGGCGCCCCCGTGGTGTTGTCGGTGTCGACCCCGAGGCCCAGGGTGTCGCGGCCGCGGGCGGCGTAGACCCCGAAGGCGTGACGCAGCAGATGGCCGGCGACGCCCCGGCCCCGCGCCTCCTTGCGCACTCCCACGTTGCGGATCCACGCCATGGCCGCCCGGTCGTCTCGGGTCAGGGCCGCGCCGACGTCGCCGGCGCCCTCCAGCGAGGCGATCCAGACCAGGGACCAGTCCATGCCCGAGCCGAGGTCGTCGAGCCACTGCCGGTAGGTGCGCCGCTGGTGGTCGAAGTGCTCCGCGAAGGTCTCCTCCAGGAGTGCGTGGACGCGCCGGCGGTCCGCCTCGTCCACGCAGTCGCGCAGCGTCAGTCCGGGCGGGAGTTCCGGGATGGTGTCCACGGCGGCGGACAGCGGCCGGGTCAGCACGTGGTAACGCCGGACGGTCCGCCAGCCGCGCCGCGTCAGGAGGGCGGTGTCCACCGTGGGCTCGGTGTTGAGGGAGAGGTGGACGACGGCCCGCTCCACGCCGTTCTCCGCGGCGCGTTCGGCCGCCCGCTCCTGGAGGAGGTCCAGCAGCCGCTCGCCCGCTTCCTGGTGGGCGGGGAGGACGTAGTGGTCGACGTCGATGCGTTCGGCGCCGGAGTCGTCCCACAGCAGCCCGAACGCGACGGGTGTGCCGTCCTCGTGGACCAGCCAGGAGTTGCGTTCCAGGTCCGCCTCGGGGTGGACCAGGGACGTCTCGACCGTCCCCAGGTCGGTCTCGGGCCGCCCGAGCTCCGCGACGTCGACGGCGTTGAGCAGCTCGCAGATGACGGTCGCGTCCGCGGGGGTGGCCCGCCGCACGGTGATGGGCATGCCGCAACTCTCGGTACGGACACCGGCCCCGCGCAAATGCTTTTCGCGCGGGGCCGGTCCGGCCGGGGACGGCGCCCGTGTCGGGCGCCTGTGTCAGGCGTCGGCGGTCTCGTTCGCCGGTCGGTCGGCGTCGGCGTCGGCGTCCGAGGCGGAGCCGGTGCCGCCGTCGGTGCCGGTGCCGGTGCCGGTCTCCGCGTCACGCCGGGCGGGGACGGGAGCCTCCACGGCCTCGCCGGCCGCCTCCGCCGCGTCGTCGTCCACGCCGGCCGCAGTCGCCGGACGCGCCGCTGCCGCCGGAGCGGCGGACGACGCGGCGCTCGACCCGGCGGGGGCCGCCAGGGGCACGGCGGGCGCCATGACGTCGAGCTGGGCGGGCCGGCGGTCGCGGCGGACGTCGCCGACGATGAGGGCGACCACCGCGGCCGAACCGACGAACTCCAGCAGGCTCTGCGAGGTGTCAACGGCCGTCACGGGCATCGTGCCGAACGCGTAACCCCACAGGTCCGTGAACGCCGACGGCATCATGAAGAGCGACAGGCCCACCGAGAAGCCCGGGGCGGTGGGCCGCCGCCGGGCCGCGAGCAGCATGCCGGCGCCGCACAGCACGGTCAGGCACACCCACTGGTACGGCGAGGGAACCGCGAGGATCGCCCGGCCGCTGCCCTTGCCGACGATCAGGTCGGTGAGCACCCCGGGGCCGACCTGAACGGCCGTCACGGCGTTGCGGCCGATGTAGAAGACGTTGAGCACGGCGAGCAGCAGGCCGGAGGCGGTGGCCGTCACCTTCACCGGGCGGACGCCGCCCGTCACCGCGTCCGAGGCGGCGGCCTCGTACTCCATGTGCCGGGCCAGCAGCAGGAGCCCGCCCAGGACGAGGGCGAGCACCACGGCGAGGACGGCCGTGCTGCCGACCGCGTTCAGCGAGGCGCCCTTCAGGGTGCCGAACCACGGGTCGGAGGGCGAGTCGAGCAGCAGGTACCAGACGGCGGGGAGGCGGAAGCCGAGGGTCACGGCGCAGGAGGTCATCAGCAGGCCGCCGGCGCCGCGGGTGCGGAACAGGGCGGCAAGGCCGGCGCAGAGCTGCAGCGCGGCGAGGCCGAGGTCGAGCGAGGAGGTCGCCGACAGACCCGGCACCCACCCGGTGGTCCACAGCGACCACGCACCCGGCAGACCGCGGACAACGATGTCGTAGAGCAGCCAGGACGCCGTCTGCGCGAACAGCGCGAGGCTGAGCAGTGCCACCGCTATCCGCAATTGATTGATGGACATCCCCGGACGGTTCATGGCGCGCTGTCCCCTCGACGGCCAAACGTGGTTGAGTTCACAACTATCCCAATGACGGTGCAGAGCATAAACGGTCACCCAGGTACCCGCGCCAATCCGCCCCCGACGCGCCCACCTTGCGGAACCCGATGGGAACGGTAGGCCAACGCGGAATGAATGACGGGTCATCAGAGCAACCCGGTCGGCCCCGGGGAATGATGCCGGAACCGTTGAACGGCCAACGGAACAAGAGGAGTTGGGCATGACGGCGAGGACGCTGGCGATCACGGGAGCGGCGGGCGCCATCGGGTCCGTGGCGCGCGCGGCGCTGCGCGGGGAGACGGCACGGCTGGTGCTGCTCGACCGGGTGCCGTTGGCCGTCGAGGCCCCGGGCGAGGAGGTCCGCACGGTCGACCTGCGGGACGCCGGCGCCGTCCGGGCCGCCCTCGAGGGCGTCGACCTGATCCTGCACCTGGCAGGCATCCCCGACGAGGCCCCGCTCGCCGACCTGCTGGAGGTCAACGTCCTGGGCACCCACCATGTGCTGGAGGCCGCCCGCCGGGGCGGTGCGCGGCGCGTGGTGCTGGCCGGCAGCAACCGCGTCACCGGCTTCTACCCCGCCGGGCACCTCACCGCCCCGGAGGAGCCGGTGCGCCCCGACGGCCTGTACGGGGTCAGCAAGGCGGCCGTCGAGGCGCTGGGACGGCTCTACGCCGACAAGTTCGGGCTCTCCGTCGTCTGTCTGCGCATCGGCAGCTTCGAGGCGGAGCCCGGCGAGCCGCGGCACCTGGCGACCTGGCTCAGCCACCGCGACGCCCTCGGCTGGATCAGGGCCGCCCTCTTCGCGCCGCCCGGCGTCCGCTTCGCCACGGCCTACGCCGTCTCCGCCAACACCCGCCGCTTCTGGGAGCTCCCCGACCCCTCGGTGCTCGCCTACACCGCCGTCGACGATGCCGAGCGGCACGCCTCCCGCCTGACCGCCCCCGGCGACGCCGCACCGGACCCCGCGGCGCCCCAGGGCGGCCCGTACGCCCTCCCCGAGGTCACGCTCGAACACCTTCCGGAGCGACCTGGGGGCGGCGCTGTCGGCGGCGCATGATGGGATGCCGGGGAACACCACCGCAGACGTCCCCGGGGAGAACACGCCGATGCCTCCGTACCCTTCGCTCACCCATGCCCTGGCGGACGCCTTGGTGGACCTCGCCTGGTTCGTCGAGGACGCGGACGACGAGATCATGGACCAGGACGACGCCCTGAAGGCCCTGGAGGGCGTGGCGGCCGTCTTCGACCGCATGCCGGAGGCCCAGCGGGCCGCGTTCCTCGACCTGCTGGGCGAGATGACGGCGGCCGAGGCCGACCCCCGGCGCCGCGCGTTCCTGGAGGACTTCCCCGAGGACTTCGGCCTGGTGGACTAGGGCGTGTCGTCAAATGAGCGCCGGCCGCCCGAAGGGCGGGCCCAGCGGCGTCTGGTGCGGTGCATCGCAAGGCGGAGAGTCGTCCTCGTAGTGGGCTACTCGGACGATTCGACAACGCAGCGAGGTGCCGTGCCAGG
>NZ_JBVKBW010000044.1:0-8860 GCF_055635295.1 Streptomyces sp. NPDC111520
TGTGGTGCAGTCCTAGACAGCTCCACCACACCGGAGGTCTTCGCCTTGATCAAGCCCCCGCAGGTGTCAACAACGCTCGTGATCAATACATCTAGGGCGATGGACCGGTTGAACGCCACATACAAACCCCGGCGTGAGGTGCTGGTCGCAAGCTGGGTGAGCGTGGTGGTCTTCCCGGTGCCAGCACCGGCCTGGATCACCAGGTGATCCCCGGTGGCGAAGGCGTCGGCGGCCGCGATCTGTTCGTCAGTGGGCTTCAGCATCGTTGAGCTTCATCGATCCGTGAGGGCGCGACAGGCGCGTGTCGGTGGTCAGGTGTCGTCGTCGGTGAGGAATCCGCGCATTGGCATCGACGGCATCCCCTCGGGGTGCGCAGCAGTGTGACGGCGCAGGTCGGCCAGGTCCCGCACGATCGCCACGTAGTGCACCACCACCGGCTCCGCCGGGGCCGCGGCACGAGCCAGGTCGTGAAGCAGGGCTTTCCTCGCCTCGTCGCCGGAGTGGTCGGCGCTGGCTTGCTGCTGACGCTCGAGCTCGGCCGTGACAGCTGCCGGGGCGCAGGGCTCCTTGCGGCGGTAGACCGCAGCGGCGGCCACGAAGACCTCCCGGCGGATCGGGCTGCTGAAGTACGCGGGGCGCAGGACCGCCATGAGGTACGGGACCAGCTGCGGGTGCTGGAGCAAGGCCACCAGGACCATGTGCTCGGCATGCTCGTCGCACAATGCAGGCCCGGGTGAGGGCTGATCGGGGTCGGGAGTACCGATCAAGGTCTTGGACATGGGCGCCTCACAAATAGGCAGAGAACGGACTCGACATCTGAGAGGCTGCCGGAGCGGCACCGCGGACCGCAGCGCGATGACGACGGCCGTACCTTCAGGCGGAGATGGCGGCTCCTGCCCGAGCGCGGGTTAGGGATCGGGAAACCGGTCGCGGACGTATGGGCGGTGGCGCACCGAATCGAAGGGCTCCCACTCGGTCCGCGCGTGGTCCGCGGCCTCGCCGATGTCGGCGTGCGTGGAGCAGCGCTGCTTGTGCCAGCGCAGTTGCTCGGCATACGGCAGTCCGGTCAGGTCGTAGACCGCCATCACCTCCTGCGCGATCGGCAGGCGGCCGCCAGTACCAAGTAGCGGATCCGCTGGCTCCAGGCGCCACGTACCTGGCAGGGCACCTGGGTCTTGGACCGGCAGAGGGCAGCGGCGGCGGGTGCGGGTGTGGGCCACGCACTGAAGCTGCTCGAGAGGCCCGGGGGCAAGGTAGCGGGTGTAGAGCAGGCACACCACCGGCCGAACCGGCAGGGAGGGCGGCGCAGGGGCCGGTTCCTTCTCAGGACTGGGCGTGAACAAGCCTGCGTCCTGCAGTCGGCGCGAGCTCAGACCCAGTGCCCGGCGCGTCTCCGCCAGCAGCGGGTCGCGGTTGCCCGCCGGGCCGGCCGGGCACACCGCGTGGTGCCGAACCCGGCACCAGGCACTCCCGTCCTGGCCGGCGTGTGCGGCGCCAGAGGAGACGTGCCAGCGCTGCCCCGCGGGGACGGTGCTGGCGGGCAGTTCCTCGGGGTGGAGCGGGATCGGGGTACTGCCGGGGCGCTGGTACCACTCCACACGGTTCCCGCAGAAGTCGCACTGGCCGACCTGCGCGGACCGCAGCAGCCGGCTGGGACTGTCCGCGTCGATACGCAGCGACCGGCGGGCCCGGTGGTTCTTGCGGCTGCCGTCCCAGGCATGGCCGTCTTCAGCGAAGGAGTTGTTCGTCGAGCGCATGACCGCAGACGATGACCGCCGACACACGGCAATGGGGCGGACCAGGCCGCTGGGGTCACCTGCGTGGCCGCATCAGTCGTCCTGGCATTCGCTTCTCCGTGCATGCGTTCGGTGCTGGTCGCCGTTTCGGGTGGTGTCACGCCTCCCGGGAACTGGGCCCTCGAGGCTTTCGCCGGGCGGTCAGGGAGCGGGCCGCGCGGGAGGTTCGTGGCCAGCGCAGATGGTGCCGAAGAGCTGGTCGAGCGGGGCGCCGAGGGCGTGGGCGAGGGCGTGCCAGGTGGCGAGGGTGCCGATCGTGCGGCCCTGTTCGATCTCGATCAATGTGCGGCGTGACAGGCCGGTTCGGGCGGCGAGTTCGTCGTAGGTCCAGCCGCGTTCGGCCCGCAGTCGTGACAGCTCCTGGCGGAGCGCGTCGAGGTTCGGGTCGGGCGGTGGAGTGATCGTCACCGCTCTATCGCACGGTGCAGAACCCTGCCCTGTCAGTGCAGACCTCTGCCCTATTTTCCCTCGTCAGACCGCAAGCGGAAGGGCAGAGGTCTGCACTACCGTGTGCCGCCACCGGCACTCCCCGCCTCGGGACGCCGGCCGAACCGCTCGCTATTCAGCAGGGAGGACAGCTCTCCATGGGGCACGGCGCACTCCCCCACCCGGTGAAGCGCACCTGGACACTCGAGGTCCGTCCCAGCCTTGGCGAGACGGACCTCATCTGCCCGCACTGCGGCCGGCTACCGGCATCTGCCGGAATGGTCGCCACCCAGGCAGTGGTCGTCCGGCATCTGGCGCAGCATGCACGCTCCGAACCGCTCCCTGGTCACCTTCGGACGTGCCGGTGCGGGGAGCACGGCTGCCAGTGGCATCAGCGCCACCGGGGTTGCGACGGGCCGATCGCGCTGCTGCTGACGCGCAGCGCGTGCGGCCGCATCTGGCGTCTTACCGACGCGTGCCATGCCTGTGCGGCCGCCACCCGACACGCCGCCGCCGTTCACGAACCCCCGGGAGGGGCGAGCGACACGGCGTTGCTGAACAGCAGCGCTCTCTCCAGGAGTGACGATCCGTTGCACGTGGTAGATCCGGAACTTGCGGCCGAGGAAGCACCCTGGTGGACCGACGGCGCCCTGTACGACTGATCCGGGCCTCCGGCCCAGCGTGGACAGGCGCACCACCGCGGAGGCGGCTGCAGGTTAGGGGTGTCGCGGTCCTGGGCGGCCTGCAGCCGATGAGGCGAGGCTTGGTCTGGTGGGTACCTCGGGCAGACTGGCTCACGCCGTTGTCGATGTGCAGGGATGGTGGTTGTGCTGTTACGGCATCAGGAGGTCGAGGTCGATGTGGACTTCTACGGGTTCTGCCTGCAGGAGGCCGAGGATCAGTTCGTTCCCGAGATGTATCCGGACGGCCGCGAGAGCATCGGTGAACCGTTCTTGACCGCACGCTCCGGGCGGTTGGACATCGAAAGCGGTGGCCATACCCACACCGCACACCTAAGGGCTGAGATCTTCGATGCCGAGCCACCGGCCGACACCCGGGAGCCGTGGGAGGCCAGCGGCCAGGCCACGTTGTTCTCTCAGTCGGGTGAGCTGCGGATCTGGGGCGTGGCGGGCGGCCCGATGGAGGAGTCCCTGGAGCTTGGTGCCACGGACACCCAGTGGCAGGTGCGGGTGTACTGCTCCGGGCGCGCGGAGGTGGGCCGCCTGGCGCAGCTGGAGGTCCCCAAGGGCGTGGAGCGGTACCTGGTGCAGTTCTGGCCCGCGGCCTGACCGCAGGGTGGGTGGGAGGCACCCGGGTGCGCGCCTCCCGCCCACCTGAGGCGTCAGGTGATCTGGACGATGAAGGCGTCGTCCTGGCCGTCGACGAGGCGGTTCTTCAGCAGGAACCCGGCCAGCAGGGTGCCGGCCGCTCCGTTGTCCGCCTTGGGCAGCGGCAGGACCGAGTAGTTGTTCTTCGGCTTGGACGGTTCATAGGCGGCCAGTGCCTGGGCGCAGCCTTCGTAGGTGACGGCGAAGGGAAATTCGTCGCATTCCTTGCCGCCGGCGGCGTAGTTGGTGCCCCAGTACTGGCGGCAGTTGCGGATGGCCTCGCTGCGGTTCTTCTCACGCCGTGTCTTGTCGTGGAAGAGGCGGTGCAGCGGGTTGTCGGCACTCTGGCCGGGGAGTTTCTTGGCGGCGTTGGTGGGCTTGGTGGTGGCGGGCTTGGTGTAGGCGGTCTTGATGTGGTCGGCGACCGCTTTCTCGGGGGCGCCCGCTGTGGAGCTGTACTGCAGGGTGGCCAGGTAGCTGAAGACAGCCGCGCCTGCCCGGGTGACGTAGGTGGCGGTGTCCCAGCGTGGCGCGAGGAAGAACAGGTCGCCCTTCAAGGCTCCCTCCATCTCCCAGCCCGGTGGGGGCGTCAGTTCGATGGTGGGCTGGTAGACGGCGAAGACGAGGTCGTCGACGCCCGTTCCCTGGCCGGTGCTGACGCTGACGGAGTGCAGGAAGGTCGCCGGGTTCTGGGCGGCGAGCATCTGCCAGCTCTGTGGTCCGGGGATGCTGCCGCCCTGCGTGACCTGGGCGCTGGCCGGCCACTTCTGCGGCACGGTGATCTTGGGTGTGATCATCAGTGCGCTGGTGCCCGTGGTGCCGGTCTGCTGCATGTTGGTGAAGTAGTACTGGACCTTCATGTCGCGGCTGCTCTTGGCGATGGTGCCGACGGCCAGGACCACGAACTGGCTTTCCCCCACGATCTGCCGGTTGCGGCTCCACCGTTGGGTGAACGCCGCGCCGGAGCAGACGGCGAAGCGGGATTTGACGTAGAACTTGTTGTCGGTCCCCAGGCCCGCACGGCACTCCTCGGCCGTCATGGTGTGCGCCGGCTCCGGATAGGAGATCGCGGCCGCTGACAGCGCCGGGCGCTGCGGCAGGGCCACGGCGGAGGGCTGTGCGGCCCGGGGCGCGTACGAGGCCGCGGGGCCCACGAGTTCCAGTGGGCTGCGGATGCCTTCGGATGCCGACTGGTCGGCCTGGCGGGCCAGCTCCGCCGCTTCCTGCGGGGACCGCAGGTGCTGCAGAGAAGGGCTGGCGGCGCCTGGCGGAAGAACATAGGAGTCGACGGTTAAAGCCGCAGGCTGTGCTTCTGCGACAGTCGGGGCTATCAGCGAGACGAGCAGCGCCGTGGTCAGCAGCGCGGTCACTCGTCCACGGGCCCAACGCGATCGCCGGGTCGGTGTCATGTGTGGTTCCCCCACGAAACGGGTGCGCTGCCCGGGTGGTCTGATCCCGGACAGCCGGACCGCACACATGTAGCAATACCGAGCAGTAGCATCCGATCAACTCGACGCTCAATGGCGTAAAACCGCAGCAGGGTTGGCTCAGTTGATCGCCAGCCCGGCAGGCTCAGCGCTCCGGGTTCAGCTTCCGGTTCGTCCCGGACCGGCGGATGTCCAGATCAAGGAACGACGTCAACGGACTGCCGCTGTTCCAGAAGCCGAGTAGATCGATGTCGATGAGCGTCAGCTGCTGCTTGGCGGCGAACCTGCGTGCAGGTTCGGTGTACTTGCAAGAAGCCACGAAGACCGGCACATCGGCTCCATGCTCCGCACGGGCCGTGCCGTTGAACGTCTGGATGTCCCGGCTGCCGACCGAGCGGTGCCGGGCGTAGCGCTTGCACTGGATCACGACTTTCCGGCCGTCCGGCAGGCGGCCGATCACGTCGGCGCCAAGGTCGCCGGCACCGCCCACGCGACGGACTTCAGTGCAGCCGTCCCGGCGGCACAGTGTCGCCACGTACTCCTCGAATTCCCGATCGCTCATCCGCCACACCGAATCCAGCGACTGAACGGCTTGCACCCGGGCCAGCTCTGCCAGCCGGATCCGCTCGGCAGCAGCCTCACGGCGGCCCGCCCGCACCAGCCCCGTCACCACAATTGCTGCGATCACAGTGGCCAACGCCACCACCACGCATACCGCGACCACCGCTCGTCCCCCTCCCCCAAGCCGGCTGACCCCGCGCCCCGCGTTCCTCCCCAATTCGGTCCCGGATTACCCCAGAAGGACGGCGTCGACCACGGCTTCGCGACAGCGCCGGCTCCGCCCATGCGAGATGTCTTGCACGGCCATCACCTGCACTCCGAGAGTCGCCGGCCTCCCCCGCATGTGCCTGGCCAGCCCTCCTGGACGCCCACGCGCTTCAGTCCTCGCGTTCCTCCGGTGCAGTGCTCTGTCCAGATCCGGGCATCGAAAAGTCAGCCGGAACCGTTGCTGCGGAGCCGCCTCTCTACCAGCCGCACCCCACGCCTCAACCACCGCTCAGTTCAGCTGACTTCACGGCGTCAATCTCGTTGAAAAAAACCTAGGAAAAGGCGGAGGGAAGCTCACCACCAGGGGCACGGCTCGCATCCGATAGATGACTTCCCGATGCTCCGCGGGGACGCAACCAAGCTCTCACGACCAGCCCGATATGGGTTGTTGGCGCGTGATCACAACACACATTGACTCTTGAGTAGGTACTATCCGGCAGCAACACCCGATACCCGAGGAGCAGCTGTCGTGTCCAACAACAACACCATTCAGGACCGGTATGCGACGCGTCTCGCAGAGGACCTGGACAACAACGCCAACGAGCAGGAGAAGGTCCGCGCGCAGTTGGCGGACCTCCAGAACCAGCTGGCGCAGCTCGAACAGGAGCAGGCATGGCTGACCCAACTGCAGGGAACCGTGGCCGGCGCGCAAAGCGCGGCTGCGCCCGAGCAACCGGCAAATGAAGCGCCTTCCGGCGACAGGGCCGACGAGCCGAAGGTGACGTCTTCGCCCCAGCCGGTGCCCCGTCCGCGCGGGCAGAAGAAGCCGGCCCGTGAGCCGGCAGCCCGCAAGGCCAAGAAGAAGACGGCACCCCCCAAGGCGGGCACGAAGCCCAAGCCCGCCCCCTCTCGGTCGAACCCGGGGACGACACTGCGCAGCCTCGTCGTGGACATACTGGCCGCGAGCAGTGAACCGCGCATGGTCAGCGAATTCGTCGATGCCCTGGCCAAGCAACACTCCGATCGCGCCACGCCCAGTGCCCCCGTGGTACGCAACACCCTCGAGTCACTGGTGGCCAAGGGCCTCGCCGAACGTGCCCGCCAGCAGGGCAGCGTCTTCTACACCCCCCTCACCCCCTCAGCCACCGACGCCGCCGACGCTGGCGATCCGGCAGAGGCGGCAGCGTCCCAGGCCGCGAAGCCCGTCCCGGCAACGGCCTGACCTCAAGCACCTGCGGCAGGAGGCGGCGCGTCCCCTGCCGCGGGCGTGGGATCGTCCTTCCTCTCGCCCCACGACGGCAAAGCGTGCTGAACGCCATCGCTTGATGCAGCCCGGAAGACCGCGACCTTGCTAGCCAAAAGGAGCTCCCGGTCCGGGGCCAGCGCTCCTAGGGCGTGTATCGGAAGTGGATCTCGAGGTGGGATGATCTTGCCCCGTGGCACGTGGAGACCTGACGGATACACAGTGGGCCCGCTTGGAGCCGTTGTTCCCCGTGGGTAAGAAGCCGGGGCGTCCGCCGATATGGACGCGGCGGCAGCTGATCGACGGCATACGCTTTCGCACCCGGACTGGTGTCCCGTGGCGGGATGTGCCGGAGCGGTACGGACCCTGGGCCCGAACGTACGACTTGTTCCGTCGCTGGCAGCGAGACGGTACCTGGCAGCGGATTTTCGCCGAACTGCAGGCACAGGCCGACGCCGAGGACCTGATCACCTGGGAGATCAACATCGATTCCACTGTCTGCCGCGCCCATCAGCACGCCGCCGGGGCGCGGAAAAAGGGGACCTGCAGAAGGAGCCGCCCGGCGGCCTCGCGGTTGAGCCGGACGACCACGGGCTCGGCCGCTCACGCGGGGGCCTGACCACCAAGCTGCACCTGGCGGTCGAGCAGGGCCAGCGCCCCATGTCCATCGTGATCACGGCCGGACAGCGAGACGACTCCCCGCAGTTCGAACCTGTCCTGAAGAAGGTCCGCGTCGCCCGCCCGGGTTCCGGTCGTCCGCGGACCCGGCCCGACCGGGTTCGCGCCGACAAGGCGTACGCGTCGCGCAAGAACCGCGCCTACCTGCGTCGACGCGGTATCCGCTGCACTATCCCGGACAAAGCCGACCAGGCGCGCAACCGTAAGAAGCTCGGCTCGCGCGGCGGCCGGCCGCCCAAGTTCGACGCCGAGGACTACAAGGCGCGACACACGGTCGAATGCGGCATCAACCGCCTCAAAAGACACCGCGCCGTGGCCACAAGATACGACAAACTCGCATTCCGCTACGAGGCGACCGTCCTCATTGCGGCCATCAACGAGTGGCTGTGACCAGGCGGCTCAAGGTCGGAAGCACGCCCCGCAGGTCGTCGTCGTCCACCGTGGCGGTCGCCTCTTCGCGCGCTCCTGCCGAGCCATTGAACGCCACGCTCAACCCGACGGATGCGAACAGCGGCAGATCGGAGCGGCTGTCCCCGACGGCAGCGCACGAGCGGGGAGCCAGCCCCAGCTCTCGCGCCTGCGCGAGAGCGAAATCCCGCTTGCCGTACTCGTCGAAGTGACAGGCCACCCGGCCCGTGAACCGGCCGCTGGCCGTCTCCAGCCGTGGGCCGCTGAACCCATGGAAGCCGAAGCGGTCAGTCAGGTAGCTGCCGACTGGCGACCAGGCGAGGGTCGCCAGTATGGGCACCAACCCGTTCTGTCGACACCAGGTCACGGTCTCCGTGATGCCCGAGACCAAGGGAAGCCCGTCGAGCCAGCTAAAGACCTGATCTTCGGGAACCCCCGCCCAGCCCGCGGCGTCCAGCTCGGAGACCTCCCGATTGTCCAGGACACCGGAGGCGTAGGCGTCCTCGGCCTTGGCCAACTCGACTCGATGGCCAAGGAAGCCAGCCAGAAAGACGGACGAACTTGTGCCGGGGACGAGTGTGCCATCGACATCGAAGAACACGGCGCCTGCATGATCGGATGAAAACACCGCCCAAGGATGCCACTGCCTCGCGAACGCCAGATCGAGGGGCGTCCCCGGGTACTTCCGATACACGCCCTAGCTGTATTGACCCGCAGCGTTGTTGACGCGGCTGATCGGGGGCTTGCCTCCGAGTGCGGTGTGGCAGCGGTGGTGGTTGTAGGTGT
>NZ_JBVKBW010000045.1:0-7523 GCF_055635295.1 Streptomyces sp. NPDC111520
CAAGGTTCCTTCCGGTCCGGGGGCCGGTGAGCAGGCCGATCGCGAGATTCCGTTCTGCAGTCTGTACATTGCATACAGCCGACGAATACTGTATGCAGACGTTTATCCCGCATGGACGACCCGGTGTCCAGAGGTCTGCACCGGATTATCGTTCGACCCCGAGTCAGGGCAGGTGCGTTTGACGATGGATCTGTTCGAGTACCAAGCACGGGAGCTCTTCGCGCGGCACGGCGTCCCCGTGCTCGCCGCCCACGTGGTGGACGACCCCGCCGAGGCCCGGACCGCCGCCGAACGCCTCGGCGGACAGGTCGTGGTGAAGGCCCAGGTGAAGACCGGCGGCCGGGGCAAGGCCGGCGGCGTGAAGCTCGCCTCCGACCCCGCGGACGCCGAAGCGAAGGCCGGCGCCATCCTCGGCATGGACATCAAGGGCCACACGGTCGGCAAGGTCATGCTGACCCCGACCGCCGACATCCAGGACGAGTACTACGTCTCCTTCCTCCTCGACCGCGCCGAGCGCACCTTCCTCGCCATGGCCTCGGCCCAGGGCGGCATGGACATCGAGGAGGTCGCCGCCACCCGGCCGCAGGCGCTGGCCCGCGTCCCCGTCGACGTCGCCGAGGGCGTCACCGAGGAGAAGGCCCGGCAGATCGCCGAGGCGGCCGGGCTCCCCGAGGAGACCGTGCCCGTGCTGATCGCACTGTGGGAGGTCTTCACCGCCGAGGACGCCCTGCTGGTCGAGGTCAACCCGCTGGTCCGCACCACGGACGGCCGGGTCCTCGCCCTGGACGGCAAGGTGTCCCTCGACGCCAACGCCCGCTTCCGGCACCCCGTCCACGAGGCCTACGAGACCCCCGGCGAGGGCGACCCCCTGGAGGCCGCCGCCCGCGCCAAGGGCCTCAACTACGTCAAGCTCGACGGCACCGTCGGCGTCATCGGCAACGGCGCGGGGCTGGTGATGAGCACCCTCGACGTGGTCGCCCACCACGGCGCGGCCCCCGCCAACTTCCTCGACATCGGCGGCGGCGCCTCCGCCCAGGTGATGGCCGACGGACTCGGCGTCATCCTCTCCGACCCCGACGTCACCTCCGTCCTCGTCAACGTCTTCGGCGGCATCACCGCCTGCGACGCGGTCGCCGACGGGATCGTCCAGGCGCTCGGCCAGGTGGAGCTCACCAAGCCCCTCGTCGTCCGCCTCGACGGCAACAACGCCGAGCGCGGCCGCGCGGTCCTCGACGAGGCCGCGGCGTCGCTGGGCCCCCTCGTACAGCAGCTGGACACCATGGACGGCGCGGCCGCGCGGGCCGCCGAGCCCGCAAGGAGCTGATCGCGATGGCCATCTTCCTCGACCGCAACAGCAAGGTGATCGTCCAGGGCATGACCGGCTCGGAGGGCATGAAGCACACCCGCCGGATGCTCGCCTCGGGCACGGACGTCGTCGGCGGCGTCAACCCGCGCAAGGCCGGAACGAGGGTCGAGTTCGACGGGCGCACCGTCCCGGTCTTCGGGTCGGTCAAGGAGGCCGTCGGCATGACCGGCGCCGACGTCAGCGTCGTCTTCGTGCCGCCGCCCTTCGTACGCGCCGCCGTCGACGAGGCCGTCGACGGCGGCCTCGGGCTCGTCGTCGTCATCACCGAGGGCGTCCCCGTCCACGACACGGTCGCCTTCCGGGCCCGCGCGGTCGCCTCCGGCACCCGCGTGATCGGGCCCAACTGTCCCGGGCTCATCAGCCCCGGGCAGTCCAACGCGGGCATCATCCCCGCCGACATCACCACCGCCGGCCGCATCGGCCTGGTGTCGAAGTCCGGCACGCTCACCTACCAGTTGATGTACGAGCTGCGCGACCTCGGCTTCTCCACCGCGGTCGGCATCGGCGGCGACCCCGTCATCGGCACCACCCACATCGACTGCCTGCGGGCCTTCCAGGACGACCCCGAGACCGAACTGATCGTCATGATCGGCGAGATCGGCGGCGACGCGGAGGAACGCGCCGCCTCCTACATCTCCCGCCTGGTCACCAAACCGGTGGTCGGCTACGTCGCCGGCTTCACCGCGCCCGAGGGCAAGACCATGGGCCACGCCGGCGCCATCGTCTCCGGCTCCTCCGGCACCGCCCAGGCCAAGAAGGAGGCGTTGGAGGCCGCCGGCGTCAAGGTCGGCAGCACCCCGTCGGAGACCGCGCGGCTCGTCCGCGGGCTGCTGCGGTGACCGCCCCCGTACGGTCCGCGGGCGTCGAGCAGCTGCTCCTGCGCAGGTACGACGTGGGCGCGGCACTGACGCCGATCGACCTCAAGAAGAAGGAGGCCCGCACCGGCGTCGCCATCGTCGCGTGCATGGACTCCCGGCTCGGCGTCGAGGCGATGTTCGGGCTGCGGCCCGGCGACGCCGACGTCATCCGCAACGCCGGCGGATGCGTCACCCCCGACACCCTGCGCTCGCTGCGGATGAGCCAGCTGGAGGGCGGCACCCGCGAGATCGTCCTGGTGCACCACGAGGACTGCGCGGCGCTCGGCGATCCCGCCGAGGACCTCGTCACGTGCATGACCCGGGTCCGCGACGCCACGGAACTGCCCCGCACCGAGATGGTCAGGGGCTTCCTCTACACCCGTGGCGGGGCGCTGCGCGAGGTGCGCCCCGACCGGGCGGACCAACCGTGACCCTCGCCCTCAAACCCGGGACGGCCTGGGCGGACGCCTGGCGGCGGTGCCTGCGCGCCGCCCCCGAGGCGTTCCACGAGGACCGCGTGCTCAACCTGTGGGCCGGGGCCTGGCAGGTGGACGGCCGGATCCTGCCGTCCGTGAGCCCCGTCGACGGCACCCCCGTCGCCGGGGCGCCCCGGCTCGGCGCGGACACCGCCCGGCGGGCCGTCCGCGCCGCCCTCGACCAGCACCGCGCCTGGCGGGTGATCCCCGTCTCCGAGCGCAGGGCCCGGGTCTCGGCCGCCCTGGACGCCCTCAGCGAGCACCGCACGCTGCTGGCCCTCCTCCTGGTCTGGGAGATCGGCAAGCCCTGGCGGCTCGCCCAGGCCGACGTCGACCGGGCCCTCGACGGCGTCCGCTGGTACGCCGGGGAGATCGACGACATGGTCGAGTGGCGCCGCCCGCTGCCCGGCCCGGTCGGCAACCTCGCCGGCTGGAACCACCCGATGAGCGTCCTCGTGCACGCCATGCTGGTCCAGGCGCTCGCCGGCAACGCCGTCATCGCCAAGGTCCCCGCCGAGGGGGGACTGGCCTGCCTCACCCTCGCGTGCGCGCTCATCGCCCGCGAGGACGTGCCGGTGACCCTGGTGAGCGGCGGCGACGACCTGGCGGCGGCACTGGTACGAGCCCCCGAACTCGGCTGCGTCTCCTCCGTCGGCGGCCGGGACCCGGGCGTCCGGCAGGCCTGCGCGGACGCCGACCCGGGCGGACGCCACATCCTGGGACGGGAGGGGCTGAACACCTGGGGCGTGTGGGACTACAGCGACTGGGAAACCCTGTCCGGTCACATCCGTGGGACCTTCGCCCACGCCAAACAGCGCTGCACCGCCTACCCGCGCTTCGTCGTGCGGCGCGAACTCCTCCCCGACTTCCTGTCCGCCTACCTGCCCGCCGTGCGCGACCTGCGGTTCGGCCACCCGCTCGCCGTGGACGACCCCGGGGACGACCTCCCCGGACTCGACTTCGGGCCGCTGATCACCGCGGCCAAGGCCAAGGAACTCGACGACCTCGTCTCCGAGGCCGTCGACCACGGCGCGGTCCCGCTGCACCGCGGCAGCCTCGCCGACGCCCGCCTCCTGCCCGGCCAGGACACATCCGCCTACCTGGCCCCCGTCACCCTCCTCAACCCGCCCCCCACCTCCCCGCTGCACCGCACGGAACCCTTCGGCCCGGTCGACACGATCGTCCCGGCCGACACCGAGGCCGAACTGCTGGCCGCCATGAACACCGGCGGCGGCACCCTCGTCGCCACGCTCTCCACCGACGACGAGGACACCTACGCCCGCCTCGCCCCGCGGATCCGCGCCTTCAAGGTCGGACACAACCGCCCCCGCTCCCGCGGCGACCGCGCCGAGCACTTCGGCGGCCTCGGCGCCTCCTGGCGCGGCGCCTTCGTCGGCGGCGACCTGCTCGTCCGCGCGGTCACCCGCGGCCCCGCGGACGAGCGCCCGCCGGGGAACTTCCCCGGCTACCACCTCATGCCGCCCGAGCCCGGGTAGCTCCCCCCGGTGCCGGGGCCGACCGGGCCCCGGCACCCCGTGCACCCAGCGGATACGCAGGTGAAACCCACCCCGAATCCTTGGTATCGTTATCCGTGTCGCCGCGGGGCCAGCCCCGCGCATCACCTGTCCGGGTGGCGGAATGGCAGACGCGCTAGCTTGAGGTGCTAGTGCCCTTTATCGGGCGTGGGGGTTCAAGTCCCCCCTCGGACACCACCGTTGACGATACGGATACCAGGATCTCGACCTTCGGGTCCTGGTCCTCGTCGCGTTGTGCGTGACTGATGGTGACCCCCGGGCTGCGCAGAGCGGCCTCCCGGGGGCTACCCCGTCAGCGGGGCGGGATGTTGTGGTTCACCCGGAACGTGTTGGCCGGGTCGTGGGCCTTCTTCGCGGCGGTCAGGCGCCGGAAGTGGTCGGTGCCGTAGACCTTGCTCAACCGCTCGGGGTCGGTGCCCTCTTCGGTGGAGAGGAAGTTGACCATCCTGCGGTCGTCCGCCCAGGGCTCCATCACCCTTCATGGCCTCGTCGAGTGCACCGCCGAGCATGCGGATCTCGACGCGCGCAGGGGTGCGATCAGCCGCTCGCCCTCGGCCGCAGGCCCCAGGAAGGCGATCCGCATGTGCACCACGAACGCGCCGCGGAGGGGTTCCGGCAACTCGGGCAGCGGGGGCAGCCGTTGCGTGCGAGTGCGGCCGCATCCGCGGGCAGCGCCCGTGCGCACGGATCGTCAAACGTCATGGTGCCGCGTGGGATGTGGTCGCGGGCCGGCGGCTCCGCGGTGGCGGGCCCGCCCCGACCGGGGCGGGCCCGGCGGATGATCAGGCGTCGGCGCGCAGCGGCCGCAGGGCCTTCGACCAGGCGACGACCTGGTCGAGCGTCGCATCGAGGGTGGACCGGTGGTGGGAGCCCGGCTTGAAGACGCTGTAGTTCTCGAAGTCGGTCAGGAGGGACAGCGCGACCTGCGCCCGCACCGTGGCGATCTGCAGTTCGCTCGCGATGAGGCGCAGGTGCTCCACGGCGCGGATGCCGCCGCCGGAGCCGTAGCCCACGAAGCCCGCCGCCTTGTTGTTCCACTCGGCGTACAGGTAGTCGAGCGCGTTCTTCAGGGCGCCCGTCGTGGAGTGGTTGTACTCGGGGGTCACGAACACGTAGCCGTCGAACTCGGCGATCTTCGCCGCCCAGGCCTTGGTGTGGTCGTTCTGGTACTGCCCGAACGCCGGGGGGAGCGCCTCGTCGAGGAGCGGCAGCGGGTAGTCCGCCAGGTCCACGAGCTCGAACTCCGCGTCGGAACGCTGCTTGGCGATGTCGAGGACCCAGTCCGCCACGGCGGCGCCGTTGCGCCCCGGGCGGGTGCTGCCGAGGATGATCGCGATCTTGGTCATGTCGTGCCTTTCGTCGGTGCGGCGCACGGCAGGCAGGGAAGCGGTGCCAGGCGCCGGAGGGTGACGCGTGCCGGCAGCCCGGGTGCGGTTCCGTCACGGGACGCGTCGGGAGGGTGATCGGGTGCTTCGGTGAACCCGCTCCCGGCCGAGGAGGGCGTACGCGAGCCGGCTCCTCCGGGGGCGTCCGCCCTCGTCGAGCAGCGTGGGCCCGGTGCCGACGTCGTCGTCGGTGGGGACAGTAGGGCGGCGCCACGGCGAAGGCAATCAGGGTGAGATGTCGGATGTGCCCGCTGATGGGCGCGCGTTGCGGGACGACGTGCCGCCCGGGCCGGGCGCCCGTGAGCCGTCGGCCGACCGCCCGTCGTCCCGCCGCATCCCCGGTTCCCAGGGGCTGTGCGGCACCGGTGGTGCGTCACGCCGTGCAGGGGCCCGGAGCTCCGGTGGTCGGTTCCCGGGGCCGGGCGCCCGGGCCGAATCCCTGCACGGTGAGGCAAGCCGGCCGGCGGATCCCTGCGCGGAGAGGCAAAACGACGACCGGTGTGCGGCCTACCTTGGGGACGTCACCGGGGAGTTCCGGACGCCGGGTGGGGTGGAGCTGTCGGCGGCGGGAACTCCTCTGTGTCGGCCGCCCGTTCCAGCCGCCATTCGCGGGGGCTCGATCCGTACGCCGCCTTGAACACGCGACTGAAGTGGGGTGCGCTGGTGAATCCCCACCGGTGGGCGATCGCCTCGATCGTCATGAATCGCCGTGCCGGCGAGGCCAGTTCCCGCCTGCACTCCTCGAGACGCTGCGTCCTGATCCACGCACCGAGGGAGATTCCCGCCCGGGACAGGGTCAGGTAGAGCTGCCGTACGGAGACGTGGTGCTCGGCCGCGATGCGTGCCGCGGTCAGATTGGGTTCCGCCAGATGGCGACGGACGTATTCCTCGACGCGCTGGAGGAGCGTGCCGTGCAGGGGCCCTCTGGCCAGGTCGTCACGGCCGGCGCCGGTGGTGACCACGGCCCTGATCAGGTCGACGCTGGGCTGCGCGTACAGGGCGGCCTCCGCCTCGCCGACGGGGGCCCGGTTGCGCGCCATCCGGGCGAAGAACGCCGCCGCGGCACCCATGAGCGGGTGCTCCGAGCCGATGCGCGCGGCCGTGACCTGGCCGATCAGGGACGACCGCAGCCCCAGGACGTGTGTGGGGACGCGCACGGTGACCGCGTGCACGGTGCCGTCGAAGAAGATCTCGTAGGGCTTGGCGTTCTCGATCACCGTGAGGTCACCCGCCCGGATCACACCCCGTCTGCCTCCTTGGCCGAACCGGGTGACCCCCGCTTTCTGGAGGACCACGAAGACGTGCGGCTCCATGTCGTCCTCCGCCTGGGTGGTCGCCCGCCGGAGGCCGGCCACGTTCCAGTCGATTCCCGTGACCTCCACCGGCCCCACCGTGGTGATGTCCGCGACGGCCCGCAGACGGGCCGGATCCGGCGGGAGATCCACCTCTATGCGGCCGTTCACCGACCGCGAGAGTTCACGGATGGCGTCCGCGCGGTCGCCGGGAGCCAGTGACCCCGCGTCGAACCGAATCGCCATGCGGGTTTCCTCCCAAGCCGGTCGCACGGCACGCATTGCCGGATGGCCCTCCACGGTACAGCGGCCGGACGTCCGGTCCGGGCATGTGGTTGCGTCATGCACACACCGAACGTGGCCGGTCGGTGCGGGTGCGGGTGCGCGTGCCGGTGCCGGCGTCTCGCCCCGGGTGGGATGGGGGCGTGGCCGGTCGCGGTCGCGGTGCGCCCGGCGGCGCCGCGCCGCCGGCCGGTACGGGCAAATCTTTGCCCGCGTTCTCTGGACATCCACCGCGTCGGCCGCAACCATGGTTACTCCATACGGTATGCAATCTGCAGTATGGGATCCGACGTACCATCCCCGACCCGTCGTTGGACTTGTGAGGTGGCC
>NZ_JBVKBW010000046.1:0-5886 GCF_055635295.1 Streptomyces sp. NPDC111520
GTGCAGTCCTAGACAGCTCCACCACACCGGAGGTCTTCGCCTTGATCAAGCCCCCGCAGGTGTCAACAACGCTCGTGATCAATACACCTAGGGCGCGCTGGACCGCCCTTTCCTGCCGCCTGCCCTGCGCTCCGCGCACCCCTCGGGCGCTGGACGCCCTCGGTGGGCAGTTGCCCTTGGTAGGCCGCCACCCTCCGCTGTGGGCGAGGCCGGCGGCAGACGGTCAAGGGTAATGGTTTCGCCATAAGGGGGCTTACGGCGAGGCAAAGGAGCCGGAGTACTTCCGGAAGCGACCTTACAGACATTTGGCACGGCGGATCCGTGCGTTCCGTCGATACCCGCCAGGCGCCGGACCCGAACTCTGGTCGGGTCCCACTATCCAGACAGGGCTCGGGCGCTAGCCCTGCACCAACCTTCACGATCACTTCCGGGCCGTAGTCCTGCGCAGTACCCAAAAGGTTATCCCCGTAGTCACAACATCCTCCGCCGAGTTGCAGCACCACAGGTCAGAGCGTCACAGAGCCGGGTATCAAGCGCCCCTGCTGCACACCACACCAGGTCAGACGGCAGACCAGAGCTATACATACGTAACTCAAATACCCAAGGTCAGCGCATCGAGCATGTCGAAACTAGAGAGAAAGTCGACACCCCCACCCCAAGCCAGCGCAGCGCACCCCCACGGCCACCGCCACCCGAGGACGAACCTGAAACAGCCGGCCACCACCCCCACACCCACCAACACAAGCAGCCCCACACAGGAGAAGTCAGACCAACAGCCCGACCAGAAAGCCCACTTGAGCAGCGGAAACAGTCAGCCTCCCAGCAAGTCGATGCAAGGGATACTGCAAGGGATACTGCAAGGGATACTGCAAGGGATGATGCAAGGGATAGCGCAAGGCATAGCGCAGGGAATCTTGCCCCGGGCCGGCTGTGCTATTCGGGCTGGGTCACCGTCAGGGCCCACCGGATGTTCTCATCCGATGCGTCGACGCCCACCGAGAACGATCCCGGCCCCACCACACCAGCGTCCATGGTCACCGAACCCACGCCCGGAGTACCGGCCAGGCAGTCAACCGAGAACCCTGCCACCTGCTCTCCCTGCCAGTGCATCGACACCACCACCACAGCACGCCCGGGTAGGCCGTAGGCCGCCAGCAGCACGTCGTGGGCGCGGCAGGCGGTGCCTGTCTTCCGCCACGGCGCCCGCACACCCAGCTCCTGCACCGCCACCGGGGACCCCGCGGTGGACTGCCGGCCCACAGCCGGGCACACCCGGGCCCACCACAGGTCGCCGTGCCCCACGGCGCGGGCGTAAGCAATGGAGTCGACCGCCCCATCCGCAGCGGGTGGTCTCCTCAACAACCCCTTCACTGTCTGACGGCCCGTAATACTCGCCGCGCTAGCCGCGGCCGGATGGCCCGCCATCCATCCTGCGGGTGTCGTAGGGCGCACACGGCCGCACAGCCGACCCTGCGGGCCGCGCTCTCCCGTCTCCAGCCCAGCGCAGCGGCTCCCAGGCCCGCCCCCGCAACGGCCGAAGAGACGGGCGCGCCCCGCGCAGGGACAATCCGTACCACGCCACCACCCCCCACACAGGAGAAGTCAGACCGGCAGGCGCCCGCAAAACAGCCCGTGACCAGTACAAATGCAGCTCGGCCGCCGGAGAGTGTGCAACGCCTAGCGCAACAGCCCGCGCAACGCCTGCTGCAACGGCCGGCGCAACGGCTCCCGCAACCCCAACATCGACGCCGCAAGCCAGCCTTCAGCCCGCGATGCCACCGCCCCACGGCGCGCGGACCAGGCCTGGGGCCGCCGCAACCCCCCTCCCGAGCGCCGGACCAGCAGTGCACCCTCTCGCCCCGCCCAGCGGCGAGGAGGCGTTTCCCGCGCACCCGCCCCGCCCTCCACCTCTCCATCCCGCCTTCATGGCTCCAAAGGGGCGGTTCCCAGGGAAGTCAGAACCACACGCCTCACTCACCACCGCGTCCGGCCTGCGGCAACAGACCGGTGAGTCACAGCGAGGCCGCAGGTGATGGCGCACCTATGGATGCAGGCGTTGCCGCACAGGATGGTGCAGGGAATCTAGCCCGGACACAGGGAACCCCATCATCTGGTACTGACTGAGTGAGGTGATGTCAGTTACCGCTTGCCCCAGGGAGATCTCCCCAGAACGGGCCAGCGTACGGGCGGTCCTTCACCCGGTCGTAGATTCTGCGCAGCCACGGCTGCCGGACGGCGGGGAGCCGCGCTAGTGTGTACGGAACACTCCCCGGTCGGGCCGGAACATCTCCCCTGGATGTCGGCAGGGTTGCGTCCTTGGAAGTGGTGTAACGGGTTGGACCTGATGCGGGGGTTTGCCCCGGCGTCCGGGTTGGTGCCCGCATAGACAAACGGCCACCGGCTGATCTTCGAAGTGTCGAAGCCTCGAAGGAGATCAGCACGATGACCGCACCTGACAGTCTGCCCCTGCACGCCCTCACCGAGGAGAACCTCGCCGCGGCGAGTCCCGATCTGTTGCGCGCGATGGTCAAGACGTTCGCCGACGCGCTCATGTCCGCGGAGGCAGATGCCCTCTGCAACGCCGAATACGGGCAGGTCAGCGACGAACGCGTCAACCACCGCAACGGATATCGCCCGCGCGAGTGGGACACCAGGGCCGGCACCGTCGAGCTGGCCATCCCCAAGCTCCGCAGCGGCAGCTACTTCCCGCACTGGCTCCTGGAACGACGCCGCAGGGCCGAACAGGCCCTGATCTCGGTGGTCGCCACCGCCTACCTCCTCGGGGTCTCCACCCGCCGGGTCGAGAAACTCGCCGAGTCCCTCGGCGTCACCCAACTGTCGAAGTCCCAGGTCAGCGCCATGTCCAAACACCTGGACGAACAGGTCACCGCGTTCCGCAACCGGCCGCTGGACGCGGGCCCCTATGCGTTCATCTGGGTCGACGCGCTGACCCAGAAGGTCCGCGAAGGCGGCCGCATCATCAACGTTGCCGCGCTGGTCGCGGTCGGCGTCAACGCCGACGGGCACCGCGAAATCCTCGGCCTGGACGTCGCCACCGCCGAAGACGGGGCCGGCTGGCTGGCCCTCCTGCGCTCGCTTATCGCCCGCGGCCTGTCCGGCGTCCAGCTCGTCGTCTCCGACGCCCACGCCGGCCTGGTCGACGCCATCGGAGCCGTCCTGCCTGGGGCTTCGTGGCAGCGCTGCCGCACGCGCTACGCCCGCAACCTGCTGAGCCAGGTTCCCAAATCAGCCCAGCCGTGGGTCGCCACGCTGCTGCGGACCGTCTTCGAACAGCCCGATGCCACCGCGGTCCACGCGCAGATGAAACAGGTCCTGGACGCCCTGGAGAAGAAGTTTCCCAAGGCCGCTGAACACCTGGATGCCGCCCAGCACGACCTGCTGGCCTTCACCGCCTTCCCTCGCGAGATCTGGCGGCAGATCTGGTCGAACAACCCGCAGGAACGACTGAACAAGGAAATCCGTCGCCGCACCGACGTGGTCGGCATCTTCCCCGACCGCACCGCCGTGATCCGCCTGGTCGGCGCCGTCCTGGCCGAACAGAACGACGAATGGACCGAAGCACGCCGCTACATGGGCCGCGACCTCCTCGCCAAGGCCCGGCTCCACCCGATCGAGTCAGAAACCGACGACACCGCCCTGCCCACCGAACTCAGCGCATAGCCTCAAAGAAGAGATCACCGAGTGGCCGTCGATACACCACTCCAACGGACGTGACCATCGGCAGTGGATCGTCCCAGAGGACGCCGTCGGGCAGTCCACCCACTGCGGGCACGGACAACCATTCCTTGTGGAAGGCCAGGTACATCCACACGTCAGCAAGCAAGGGCACTGTCCTCACGCTGCTGGGCCGCTGCCACACTTCCCCTGTCCACAGATACCGCGGAACGAGCAGGATGTCTGGGGCATGCTCCGCGGCAAGCAGGCCTGGGCCGGCCAATGCCGCCGTCTTCGTCGGCGGCTCCTGAGGGAGCAGCGTCTCGAGCGTGCGGCGGAGGATGTCCGCGGCCGGGCCGTCGGGGACGGTCACGGGTGCGTTGTCCGAGGCCGCCAAGAGGTGGGCCAGCGCTGCGTCGGCCGCCGCAGCCCATAGCGGGCTCCAGTCACCAGAAGGGGTCGACTGGCAAAGTGGGCTGCACCTCGGTTGCCAACGCCCGTCTATCGGCGGAAGTCACCCAGCACGAGGTCGACCATGGCTCACCGGCGGCCGCAGCACCCGCTACGACGTTCGCGACTTCCTGGTCTGGGCCGCACGCCGCGGCCACTGCCGTCACCTCGTCGTGGCGGTACGGCCCCGACCCGAACCCGCGGCCATGGACGACGACTCCCACTGGGAACTCCTCCACCCGTGCCTGACCGACACGGCGCTGCCCCGAGATGTCCGCGCCGCAGGCGCCCTGCTGTTCCTGTTCGGGCAGGAACTCACTCGGATCGCCGCGCTTCCCACCGGCGCGCTGACCGTGCAGGACACGGAGACCGTGCTCGTCTTGGACAGCGCCCCCATCCGTCTGCCCGAGCCACTGGCCCAGCTCCTGACCGAACTCACCAGTCAGCCTCCGCCGCGGGCTGGGCCGCCAACTGCCCCAACCGATGGCTCTTCCCCGGACCGGAACCCGACCGACGCATGTCCGGTGTCGTTCTCGGCCGACGGCTCGCGGCCCATGGCATCCCCACCCGGCCAGCCAGAGCCACTGCGCTGATCCACCTCGCCCAGAACCTACTGTCGGCGTACATGTGAACGTGCTCAACCAGGTACGGATGAACGTGCGCGGCGCCGGACCTCTCAGCGGGTCCGCCGGGGAGGCAGTCCCGCTCTTGCGCGCCAGTAGTCCGCGTCGTGAGGATCGGCCAGCCAGCCGGTCAGAAGTTCAGCGCCGGCACGGAAGGCCTCGGGCAACGAGGCCTCCTCGCCGACCGCGAGTCTGAGGGCGTCGACGTCATGGGTGGCGTGATCAGTGTCGCACCAGCAGGCCACGTTTACCGCCACGTCGACTGCGAGCCTGCCCCGATCGGTCCACACCACTTGCAGCACGAACTCCAGCTGGTCGCCCCACTCGGCGTGCTCGATGACATCCAGTCCGAGGATGATCGGCGTCCAAGGCTGTGGGCCTGGGAAGGCGGCGTGCTCCAGGAACCACTCCCAATCCGCCGTGTCTTCACCGACACGAGCCGCGTCGACCGCGCCGGCCGCCTGATTCAAGGACTCCACACCGGCAGGCGGCAGCAGAGGGAAGAGCGCGGTCAGGGGGACGCTTTCGAAGCCACCTCGCATGAGTCGATCATCCCTGTCTCGGGCTCGCACGACGAGCCCCTCCCAGGCTTCGTGCGGAAAGCCTCACAGCTTGGTGCCCAGCAGACTGAGCACCTGCATCCGTACCTGGTTGAGCACTTCGACGAGTACGCCGACACCTAGCCCTGGCCGTCCTTGCACCGATGCTGGGCCTCCACATCAACACCGCGAAGACTGTGGCGCCACCGCGCCGCTACCGACTGGACCGCCTACCTCGAAGCTCGCCAGGCAAGCCGCTGACCGCACTGACTGCCGCCTCCACCGCGGCGCCACTGATGTCATAGATCCGAGGCGTCGATCCAGCAAATCGCCGCCACCAAATCTGAAGTCTTGCCGGTTGCTTCGGCTGCCAACAGGGCCCAGTCCCGGCAGCCAGCCACAATCCGGTCCCAGGGCAGCCCACGGTCGATCTCGATCTCCCAGTCGATGCCCGGCCCATGGCCTCCGAAGATCCCGACGCCAGGCCTGACCTGCCACACTTTAAGAAGTCGTCTCATTTGGTGAGTCTGCGATAGCAGATGAGGGTGCAGGCAATGCTGGTGAAGGCCAGGAAGTGGTCGGCTGAGCGTTCGTAGCGG
>NZ_JBVKBW010000047.1:0-5845 GCF_055635295.1 Streptomyces sp. NPDC111520
TACGAACGCTCAGCCGACCACTTCCTGGCCTTCACCAGCATTGCCTGCACCCTCATCTGCTATCGCAGACTCACCAAATGAGACGACTTCTAAAGGCTCCAATTGCACAGGTCATGATGACGTCTGTCGCAGAGTGACCCCATGCTGAGCGGCGATCGTGATCCGTTAGGAGATGTCGTGATTGAGCCTGATCTCACCGCGGCTGCTGCCCTCCCCGATGCCCTGCGTGTTGTATTGGCGGCGGTCTCGCCGACGATCCCTGGCTATCGCGGTGCCGCCCTGCTCCTGCTCGGTCACACCTGTGATGCCACGGTGCGCGAACTCGTCTCACTTGACATCGCCGACGTGACCGCGGCACGCGAAAGCCTAGCGCTGAAGATCCGCCGCCAGGATGGGGAGCGAGACGACCTGATTTCATTGTCGCGGTACCGCATTGACCCCACGAACTGTGCGATAGCAGCAACTCACAGACTGCTCTACAGCTTGCGCGCAGCAGGCCGCACTGACGGACCGCTGTTCGTGCGGACCGACGGATACGCGTGGGTGGCAAAGAGCACGACGCACGACAAGCGCCCTACGTACGACCTGACCGGTCGACTCTCGCCCGGTGCCGCCGCGAACATCGTCATCCGTAGTAGCCGGGCAGCCCGCATCGAGTTCAACTGTGACTGGACCAAGGACAGTCTGCGCCTGTGCTTCGCCACCGCCACTGGTCCGTGAGGTTCTGCTGAGTGTCTAACTGCGCTACAACGGCCGCGCACTGAGACGCACAACCACGGATGTTCACGGGCGGTCCACCCAGGTCACGACCGGTTCGGCCGCAGGTCAGCCAGTCGCTCCCATTGCTTCGGGACGAAGGGGCCAACGTGCCTACAGTCCGCCACTGGGCGGTCAGCTGCTCGGCATGGCTGGCTCAGGGGCGTGGACTTCCAGGACGGTTGCGGCGCCGGCCACCGTTGAGTCTTCGTGCATGGTGATCTGCTGTCCGACCTTGACATGCTGCCACTGGGAAGGAACGAGGGGCACGAGGCGAACAGCGGCTCGTCCGCCGGGTGCCAACGTGGGTGCATTCTCAACCCAGAGCCGGGCGATGTTGACTGCCTGCGCACCGCTGGGCGATCGATTTCCGATGTCCCACATAGGCCGGAGGACGCCAGGACCTGAGATGGGCGTCTGGCGTCGCGCTGAGGCGGCTGGGAGAAGTGTCAAGTCTGCCCGGATCACGCCGTTACGGATCTCGGAGCATCGCCAGTGGCACCAGACCGCGCTCCGTTCGAGGTGCATCTGTTCAGCAGCCTCGGCGAGCGTCTCCCAGAACCTCAAGGGAAGCGGGTGGCCGTCCCCCAGTTCTTCCAGAAGGCCGAGGGCGACTTCCCACTCATCATGGACGAGGTAGTCCCAGACATCGCTGAGTGTGATGTCGTTCTCGGTTGCAGCCGCTTCCAGGACCAGAAGGGAGGCTGCTTCCAGCAGCTCGGGGACGTCCATCTACTCATGGTCACCGATCAGCGCTCTACCGGAGCACTCTGACATCAGCAGTTGACATCAACGTGATCGGACAGCGACACACCGGGGCGGCCGGAACAGCACCGCGAACTTCACGTGAGGATGCGTATCGGCAGGCCATTGAAGGCCGTGCCCGAACTTACAAGTCACGGCTCAGCAAGAGTGCTGGCCATGAGGCCAGCTATCGGCAGTGTCGGGATGCGGACGTGCTCAGTCATAGATGTGTTGAGGCGGTACCCGGCGCGGCAGCGGCAGACACCATTCGCCCAGTTGCGCGACGAGGATCCGGCGGGCCAGAATTCGTACCTCATCCCAGGGCGCATCTGCAGTTACTGCGTCCGCCCACAAGCCAGCGCGACCGCGGACATCCATGTCATCGAAGAACCGGTCGATGGTCTTGAGGTCCTGGAGGGCCTCCCGTTGGAGAGTTCCCCGCTCCGCCATTCCCTCCGCCAGATGCAGGATGAATTCGACGTCATCGGCGAGGGCGGCAGTCCTCACTTGGTGCTTGCTGGACCAGGTCAGCTGATCAGCGGGATCAGCAGCAAGGATGGCCAGCAACCTCGCTATCCAGCGTTGCCAGTAGTCCTTGTCGTCGAGGCTCATGGGAGCAGGGTCGCACTGCGCCCTTTCCCTGTCCAGCCTGCGCAGGTTCATCCGTACTTGTAAGAGCACACCAACCAGTACCCCGACAGACAGGCTGAAGAAGGGCACCACGCAGGTCTCGGCTCCCATCCCAGCCCAAACCGGACGGGGTGCGCTTCTTGTCGAGGGCCGGGGACGAGTATTGGCGTGCCACAACCGTGCCATATTGAGCGGACAGCCACGGTCAACGAAGGCTCGTGGCAGTCGCGATGACTGGCTGAGCTGGGGAGTCTCCAAAGCCGCTCTGACCTGCACACCCTCGACAACCCTGACCACCAGGCTTACAAGGCAGATGTCGGCGGTTCGAAACCGTCCACGCCCACCAGTGAGAAGACCCCCAGCCGGTCATGGCTGGGGGTCTTCGACATCCGGATCCGACATCAACGGCCACGCTCACTCACGGCCGGGACGCCTCCGCAGCAGCCGGTCCATGTGGCTGACGGCCTCACGCTGGGTGTCCTGCACGACGTGCGTATAGACGTTCATCGTGACGGCGCGAGCAACGGAGAGTCCTCCCGCTCATACGCAGCCAGCTCCGCCGACAACCCGCGCTGCTCCGCTTCATAGACGGCCCCGGAGTGATGGGCGACCAGGCGTACGAGCCGATCGGGGGCGCCCAGAGCTTCGAGGCGCCGTGCGCCATCGATCGGGTGAAAGCCGGTGTCTCGCAGCTCCGGGGCGTAGCCGATGTCATGGAGCCAGGCGGCAGCCACGAGGAGATCACGCTCATCCGCCGGCACAGCCGTGGACACTTCACGGGCACGCGCTGCAACGGCCTGCGTATGCAGCCAGCGGTTCCCGAGCGGCGGCAACAACGACTCGGCCAACTCGGCCGCTCCCTGGGGTGTGTCGAGCTCAGAAGGCATGGACCGCACGGTAGCCGAGCACCTTGGACACCCGACAGTCCTGGAGCTTCGCGAGTCGATCAAGTAATGGATTCGCCGTCCGGTGTGGCTGATTCCCAATGACCGTTGTCAAGCATCGAGGGTGCTTACTGGGTCGCTGACGTCCTGCCGGTAGCACGCCGCAACCGTGCCCACAGAGAGGTCGACAAGGTGACGCCCGAGACTTGACCAGGAGAGCTGGCATCCTGTGGGGTGGCTATTTGCTCTGCTCGGACATCGTGAGCGTCTCCGCGGAATGCGATGGCGGCCTCCCCGATCCCAACTACCTCCAACAGGGTGTCCAGGGCCTTGTCGGCTTGCTCGTGCGGCTCGGTGAGCCAGACATACGAGACGCCGAGCGGATTGCCGTCGTGCTTGCTGATCGCGAAGCTGAAGCCTTTCAGCCCGAACAGAACGACGTCGAGATCGTCCAGCCCGTCCCAGGACCGTTCCACGTGCAGGCGTAGCCGCTGGGCCACGGACTGCACCGGCAACTTCAACACCCCGATCATCTCGAAGAGCGGGGCGCAGTGGGCCCAGACGCTGTACTGGTAGGCGGGGTTCTTGCCGGTGTAATAGGGCAGTTGCGTAGCCGGCTGCCAGTCGGGGTCAGGCCCCGGGACCTCTATCTCTGTCACAGCAACTCCTCCCACCAGCCTCCAGCCAACTGGTGATCAATCTACCTTCACCGGGCCAGACATGCCCTAGACGATCATGAAGCGATCGCTGCGCGGTAAGACTTTCTCTACTTCATCAAGACACCCGGCGTCGCTCACGCTCCGCCGGGCGCGCGGCCGACGTCCAGCCGCGCCCACGCTCCAGTCTTCGCCCCGCTCGGCACGGCCGTCCGCCGCCGCGCGCCCACATAGGTAGGCACAGGGGCATGAGGTCAGAACCGCGGTGGCTGGGGCGGCCGGCGCTCCGAGGCTTTACGCAGCCACCATGGGGCGAGCCTCGAAGATCGGGGCCCACATCGAGCTATTGCGGGCAGGCAAGGAGCCAGCCCGATTCGCGGCCAGCGTACGGGCCCCGATCTCTCGCCCCATGGCGGCTCCAGCCCAAAGCCTCGACGCGCCGCCCGCGCGGTACGGTGCGAGCTGCCGATCACGGGAGGGGCGGATGACTGACCGTCTGCAGCTTGAGTGGGACGTCTACGACAGGTAGTAGTGCCTGATGCCTATGATCCATTCGACCGACCCCGACTTCGGCGTGTTTCAGATCAGCTTCGATACGTTGCTCGCGATCCAGATGGATGCGGAGGAGCGAGGCTGGGCAACTCGGTGGTCCTCGGTACATGCACTCCGCAGCCAGGTCAGGGAAGACGCTGTAGTCCTCCAGTCGCTGATGCGTGAGGAGCGAGGAGGGGTCGTGCGGGCATACCGATGTCTCGTGCTGTTCTCGACCGCGGATGACCGGAATGCTGGCGGTATTGCCACGATCGATCTTGATCCGGCGAGGTTTGCATCGCTCGAGCGAATCGATCGAGACCCGGATGCGCGGAGGGCGCTCGTGCGGATGTTCTCCCTTGCACTGGGCGGGATTTCGATGGTCTCGAAGAAGTAGCGGACCCTGCCGGATGTGGCACGGCTGTGCCTTCGTCCCAAAGCGGTGGCCGTCGGTAGCGCTGTACAGCAACGAAGTACGCAACCTCCGCGCCCGCGGCTGACCTCCATCGGCCCCGAGCAACCGGCCGACGTGCCCAAGCAGACCCCAGCAACCGTCGTGCCCATAGTTCGCGTCGAGGGGATCGCGCGTGCCACAGCCGTGCCAGGTGAGGCGGTGCCCAGCGGGGAGCCACGGGGAACAGCGGTGGAGGGGTCGCTTTGCTGCAGGTCAGCGTCCGCCAAGGTGAGGCAGGGTCCGCAGCCTCAGTCTTCCAAACTGGTGCTCCAGCGGGGGCAGGGGGTTCAGTAGGGAGCGCAGGGTGCGAAGCAATAGGCCAGGGGATCACTGCCCGGTTTGCGGGTTCGACCTTGGGTACGCGCCCTGGGGCGGGAGCGGGGACGTCGCGACCTTCGACATCTGTGGGTGCTGTGGGATCGAGTTTGGGTACGAGGACGCAACAGACGCGGGCGTGATCAAGGCCCGCAACGACTGGATCGCCCAGGGGTACCCCTGGAAGGGCGACGTTAAGGACAAACCGGCCGACTGGGATCCGGAGGGGCAGCTGCGCGAGTCGCTGCCGGTCACGTGGCCCATGGGTGACCATGGCGCCAAATCCGCGCAGGATCCGAAGTCGTCCCACTGAGTGTCTAACTGCGCTACAACGGCCCCGCACCAGGGCGCACAACCACGGACGCTCGCGGACGGTCCGCGCAGGTCACGAGCGGTTCGGCCGCAGGTCACAAGGTCGTGCGCATTGCTTCGGGACGAAGAGGCCGCTCCGTTAAGGTGCTCGACATGGCCAGCGACCTTCCCACCTGCCCCGAGTGCGGACAGCTCACGAAGTCTGGCGGCTTGGTGCTCTCCCAGCGGGAGGACGATGGTCAGCGTGTCTGTCGGTTGCTATGGAAGTGCACTAAGCAGCACGTCTGGTGGGGGTGGGCCGACCGGACGGACGAGCCATTGGAGATGTGCCCGGTGCCGCAGCTGTTCCGCTGACATCCAACGATGACATCAACGGTCACGAACAGCCCCGGATCAGGTCGGCTGCTGGGAACCCGATTCCACCGGCGGCCATGTGGTTTCCGCAGCTGCCCCGGGATCCGGATCGAACTCCTAAGAAGTCATCTCAATTGGCTGGTTCGGTAGTCTGCGGGCGTGGGGATCGTTGAGCGGCTGGTACCGGATGAGTTGTGGGCCTTGTTCCA
>NZ_JBVKBW010000048.1:1726-3594 GCF_055635295.1 Streptomyces sp. NPDC111520
GTCGGGTCGGGCACGCTGTTGGGTCCTGAGGGCACGGAAGTGTTCTCGGTTGTGGACCGGACTCGGAGAGCCTCGCGTTGGTGAGGGGATCTGGGTGACGGGTCGTTGTTTGAGAACTGCATAGTGGACGCGAGCATCTGTGGCCAAGTTTTTAAGGGCGCACGGTGGATGCCTTGGCACCAGGAACCGATGAAGGACGTGGGAGGCCACGATAGGCCCCGGGGAGCTGTCAACCGAGCTTTGATCCGGGGGTGTCCGAATGGGGAAACCCGGCAGTCGTCATGGGCTGTCACCCATACCTGAACACATAGGGTATGTGGAGGGAACGCGGGGAAGTGAAACATCTCAGTACCCGCAGGAAGAGAAAACAACCGTGATTCCGGGAGTAGTGGCGAGCGAAACCGGATGAGGCCAAACCGTATGCGTGTGATACCCGGCAGGGGTTGCGCATGTGGGGTTGTGGGATCGTACTTCAGTCGTCTGCCGGCGGCTGGGCGAGTCAGAAACCGTTGATGTAGGCGAAGGACATGCGAAAGGTCCGGCGTAGAGGGTAAGACCCCCGTAGCTGAAACATTAGCGGCTTGCTTGTACGACACCCAAGTAGCACGGGGCCCGAGAAATCCCGTGTGAATCTGGCGGGACCACCCGCTAAGCCTAAATATTCCCTGGTGACCGATAGCGGATAGTACCGTGAGGGAATGGTGAAAAGTACCGCGGGAGCGGAGTGAAATAGTACCTGAAACCGTGTGCCTACAAGCCGTGGGAGCGTCGGACATCAGCTTGCTGGTGTCTCGTGACTGCGTGCCTTTTGAAGAATGAGCCTGCGAGTTTGCGGTGTGTGGCGAGGTTAACCCGTGTGGGGTAGCCGTAGCGAAAGCGAGTCCGAATAGGGCGTTTCAGTCGCATGCCCAAGACCCGAAGCGGAGTGATCTAGCCATGGGCAGGTTGAAGCGTGGGTAAGACCGCGTGGAGGACCGAACCCACCAGGGTTGAAAACCTGGGGGATGACCTGTGGTTAGGGGTGAAAGGCCAATCAAACTCCGTGATAGCTGGTTCTCCCCGAAATGCATTTAGGTGCAGCGTCGTGTGTTTCTTGCCGGAGGTAGAGCACTGGATAGGCGATGGGCCCTACCGGGTTACTGACCTTAGCCAAACTCCGAATGCCGGTAAGTGAGAGCGCGGCAGTGAGACTGCGGGGGATAAGCTCCGTGGTCGAGAGGGAAACAGCCCAGAGCATCGACTAAGGCCCCTAAGCGTACGCTAAGTGGGAAAGGATGTGGAGTCGCACAGACAACCAGGAGGTTGGCTTAGAAGCAGCCACCCTTGAAAGAGTGCGTAATAGCTCACTGGTCAAGTGATTCCGCGCCGACAATGTAGCGGGGCTCAAGCGTACCGCCGAAGTCGTGTCATTGCAGCATGACTCCCAACGGAGGCTGTGATGGGTAGGGGAGCGTCGTGTGCCGGGTGAAGCGGCCCTGGAAGGGAGTCGTGGACGGTTCACGAGTGAGAATGCAGGCATGAGTAGCGATACAAGAGTGGGAAACTCTTGCGCCGATTGACTAAGGGTTCCTGGGTCAAGCTGATCTGCCCAGGGTAAGTCGGGACCTAAGGCGAGGCCGACAGGCGTAGTCGATGGACAACCGGTTGATATTCCGGTACCCGCTTTGAAGCGCCAGCGCTGAACCCTCTGATGCTAAGCCCGTGAAGCCGCCCTTGATCTCTTCGGAGTGATGGGGAGTGGTGGAGCCGGTGACCCGAGGTGGTAGTAGGTGAGCGATGGGGTGACGCAGGAAGGTAGTCCAGCCCGGGCGGTGGTTGTCCCGGGGTAAGGGTGTAGGGCGCTAGGTAGGCAAATCCGCCTGGCATAA
>NZ_JBVKBW010000048.1:3689-5086 GCF_055635295.1 Streptomyces sp. NPDC111520
AGAAAGCCTGAGACCTGATGCCGAGCCGATTGTGGTGAAGTGGATGATCCTATGCTGTCGAGAAAAGCCTCTAGCGAGTTTCATGGCGGCCCGTACCCTAAACCGACTCAGGTGGTCAGGTAGAGAATACCGAGGCGTTCGGGTGAACTGTGGTTAAGGAACTCGGCAAAATGCCCCCGTAACTTCGGGAGAAGGGGGGCCATTGCTGGTGATGAGTCTTGCACTCTGAGCTGGTGGTGGCCGCAGAGACCAGCGAGAAGCGACTGTTTACTAAAAACACAGGTCCGTGCGAAGCCGTAAGGCGATGTATACGGACTGACGCCTGCCCGGTGCTGGAACGTTAAGGGGACCGGTTAGCTCTGATTCGTCGGGGCGAAGCTGAGAACTTAAGCGCCAGTAAACGGCGGTGGTAACTATAACCATCCTAAGGTAGCGAAATTCCTTGTCGGGTAAGTTCCGACCTGCACGAATGGCGTAACGACTTCTCGACTGTCTCAACCACAGGCCCGGTGAAATTGCACTACGAGTAAAGATGCTCGTTTCGCGCAGCAGGACGGAAAGACCCCGGGACCTTTACTACAGCTTGATATTGGTGTTCGGTTCGGCTTGTGTAGGATAGGTGGGAGACTGTGAAGCAGTGGCGCCAGCCATTGTGGAGTCAACGTTGAAATACCACTCTGGTCGTGCTGGATGTCTAACCTCGGTCCGTGATCCGGATCAGGGACAGTGTCTGGTGGGTAGTTTAACTGGGGCGGTTGCCTCCTAAAGAGTAACGGAGGCGCCCAAAGGTTCCCTCAGCCTGGTTGGCAATCAGGTGTTGAGTGTAAGTGCACAAGGGAGCTTGACTGTGAGACTGACGGGTCGAGCAGGTACGAAAGTAGGGACTAGTGATCCGGCGGTGGCTTGTGGAAGCGCCGTCGCTCAACGGATAAAAGGTACCCCGGGGATAACAGGCTGATCTTCCCCAAGAGTCCATATCGACGGGATGGTTTGGCACCTCGATGTCGGCTCGTCGCATCCTGGGGCTGGAGTCGGTCCCAAGGGTTGGGCTGTTCGCCCATTAAAGCGGTACGCGAGCTGGGTTTAGAACGTCGTGAGACAGTTCGGTCCCTATCCGCTGTGCGCGTAGGAGTCTTGAGAAGGGCTGTCCCTAGTACGAGAGGACCGGGACGGACGAACCTCTGGTGTGCCAGTTGTCCTGCCAAGGGCATGGCTGGTTGGCTACGTTCGGGAGGGATAACCGCTGAAAGCATCTAAGCGGGAAGCCTGCTTCGAGATGAGGACTCCCACCCCCTTGAGGGGTTAAGGCTCCCAGTAGACGACTGGGTTGATAGGCCGGATGTGGAAGCCCAGTAATGGGTGGAGCTGACCGGTACTAATAAGCCGAGGGCTTGTCC
>NZ_JBVKBW010000049.1:0-4490 GCF_055635295.1 Streptomyces sp. NPDC111520
GCCCTCGTCGCCACCCACGACCCCCAGCTCCTCGCCCTCGCCGACCGCGTCCTCGAACTCCGCGACGGCCACATCCTCACCACCGACTGACCCCCCGCCGCCCTCGAAAAGTGCGGACATCCCGTCCCTCCGCGCGTAAATTGGGATGTGAACGGTGCCGGTCCGTGTGAACACGGAACGCGCGGAGTCGAGGGGGATCGCATGGCGTCGGTGACCCGGAAGGCGCGGAGCGTCGAACACACCGCGGAGAGCCTCCAGGACGACCTGATCCGCCTCGAGGCACAGCGGCAGGCCCTGGAACGGGAGCTCGCCGCGGTCGTCGCACACCTGGGTTCGGTGCAGCGGGCGCTCGGCGCGCTCCAGGCGGTCATCCACCCCTCGTCGCACGCGCCCGAACCCGCCCCCGCGCCCGCGGACCCCGCGGCCCTCACCGGCGCCGACCGGACGTACGGGAGGCTCACCGAGCAGATCGTGGAGTTCTTCGAGCGGGCCGGCGACGCCGAGGTACGCGCCCGTGACGTCGCCGCGGCCCTCGGCCGTGACGGCGACAGCGGCAGCATCAACGCCGTCCGCAGCACACTGGACCGCCTCGTGGGCGCCTCGCGTGTCGACCGGGCGGGCCGCGGGCTGTACCGGGCGCGCCGGCCCTGACGGGCGCCCGGGCGGGGGCGGGACGGCGACCGGTGTGATACGGGCCTCCCGGCGGTCCGGGGTTCCACATTCTTCGAACGTTCGGGTTATCGTGACCGTATGGCGGACCAGCATTCCCACGAGGCGGGCGAGATGAGCCTGCCCCGCGTCCTCGCCGCGCTCAGCGATCCGACGCGGATCGGCATCGTGCGCGTCCTCGCCGACGGCAGGGAGCGCGGGTGGGGCCAGTTGCGGGCACCGGTCGCCAAGTCCACGTTGAGCCACCACCTGAAGATCCTGCGCGAGGCCGGCATCACCCGGACCCGCCAGGAGGGGACGCGTTGCTACGTCACGCTGCGTCGCGACGAGCTGGACGAACGGTTCCCCGACCTGACCCGGGCGCTGCTCGCGGCGGCCGACGCCGAGGACGTCGGCGAGGTCACCGTGGACGAGTCGTAGGACCGGGCACCGTCGTTGTCGGTGCACAGCGTGGTCACCGCGTGTGTTCGCCGTACTAATCTGTGTGCGCGGACGTCGGCCCCCAAGGGGCGGGAATGAGAGGACACATGGTCTCAGCAGCGCGCACGACCGAGGATCTCCAGGTCACGGCCGGAGCCCTGCAGGGAGAACTGCAGCGCCTGGAGTTGCAGAAGCAGGCACTCGAACGGGAGTTGGCGGCGGTCGTCGCCCATCTGGGATCGGTGCGCAGGGCTCTCGGCGCCCTCAGCCACCTGTCGGTCAACGGTGCCTCCGTCCCGGCCCCCGGCGGCCGGGACGCGGAACCGCCGTCTCCCCTCGTCGAGGACGTGGCGCCCGAAAAGACCGGGGACCCCGACGAGGAGAGCGCCGGGGACGGCCCGGCGGAGGGGGCCGCCGCTACCCTGCCGGGCGGCTACGGCAGGCTCACCGAGCAGATCCTCGAGTACCTGGCCACCACGGGCGGGTCGGAGGTACGGGCCCGTGACGTCGCGGCCGCCCTCGGCCGGGACGAGAGCTCCGGGAGCATCAACGCGGTGCGCAGCACGCTCGACCGGCTGGTGGGCGCCTCCAGGGTCCAGCGGGCCGGACGCGGGCTGTACCGGGCCGCGGTGTGACGGCCGGGGGCCGCGAGGCCCCCGGCCGCGGGTCGTTGTCACGTTCCGGGCGGCCGGCCTGTCGAGACTGTGCTCGACCGGCGCTCCGCGCCGGGTGGGCGGCCGGAGTACGGGGTTCCCCTGCTCCCGTCTCCGGCCGCTCCGTTCTCGACCGGCCGATCCGCCTGGAAGGGCAACGATGCTCCCGAACACCGATGACGCCCCCGACGTGCGGGCGATCGTCACGTCACTGACCGCCGAGGCCGCTTCACTGGACGCGTACGTCCGCCGGCTGCGCGAGGAGATATCCGCGGTGGACGCCCGGCTGGACGCCGTCCACGACGCCCTCCGCGGTCTGCCCGGCCTCCCTCCCACGGAAACACCGTGACACAGCATGTGGAGAGTGTGAACGCATCCGCCGTGCCCGCCGTCCTCCCCCGCGCCGCCGACGGCGCCGGGCCTCTCGCCCCGGGTACGCACACGATCACCGTCGACCACCGCGGCACCGCCGTCGCGCAGCGGTACCACGTCGCCGGGTCCGGCGGCCCGGTGTGCGTCGCCCACTCGGGCGGGCCCGGCATCGGCTGGGAGTACCTGCGCATGCCGCTCCTGGAGCGCGTGTTCACGATGGTGTACGTCGAACCGGTCGGCACCGGCAGCTCCGGGCGCCTGCCCGATCCTCGCGACTACACCTTGGCGACGTACACGCACTTCCTGAACGGTGTGGTCGAGCACCTGGCCCGGCCCGCGGTGACGCTGCTCGGCCATTCGCACGGTGGTTTCGTCGCCCAGCAGTACGCGCTGGACCATCCGGAGCGCCTCGGCTCACTGGTCCTGTACGACACGTCCCCGGTGACCGGCGAGGAGTTCTGGGCGTCCGCCGTGGCCAACATGGAGCGCTTCGCGCGCCGTCACGCCGCGGAGCACCCCGAAGTGTCCGGCTACGCCGAGACGCTGACCACCCCGCTCGGCCGGCTCGACGACGAGGGCGCCACCGCGTGCCTCCGCAGGATCATGCCGGCCTACGTCGCCGACTACTGGGGGCGCGAGGCGGAGTTCGGCCCGGCGCGCGGCTCCCTGCGCATGTTCGCCGAACCGTCGCTCGGCGAGGGCCCGCCCTTCGACGTCCGCGAGCGGCTCTCCGGGATCGCCACGCCCACGCTGGTGCTGGTCGGTGCAGACGACTTCATCTGCGGACCTCGCTGGGCACGGATGATCCACGAGGGGATCCCCGGTGCGCGGCTCACCGTCCTCGAGGAGACGGGCCACCTCGCCCACGTCGAACGCCCCGAGCGCTTCACCGACGTGGTGACGGCCTTCGTACGGGAACACACCGTCCCGCCGCAGCCACGGCACTGACCCGGCGTCGGGGAGGCGCGCGGAGGGCGCGGGGGCGCCCTCCGCGGCCGGTTCATCCGCGGGGCAGGTGGTAGGGCTCGCGCGGTCCCCGGGGGGCGGGTACGACCAGTCCGTCCACGTAACCGCGGACGAGGCGCGGGCACCTCTCCTCGGTGGCCCGCCAGGAGGTTCCCGGGAGGGGGCGGGCGAGTTGCGACACGACGGCGAGGACGTCCTCGGCGGTCACGTCGTCCCGTACCCGGCCCGCCCGCTGCGCGCGGGTCAGCAGACGCCTGGTCGCGGCGACCACCCGGGCCCGGGGTCCGGCTGCCGCCGCCGGATCGTCGCCGGGGGTCTCGGGCAGGCAGTACAGCGCGGCCGGACGCGCGGGCGCCAGGGACTCCAGGAAGCCGCGCAGCGCGACCAGGGGGTCGCTCGTGGCCAGCCGGGCCTCGGCGGCGGCGGCCACGCCCGCGATCCCCTCGGCGACGTCGGCCACCAGTTCCTCGCGGCTCCCGTAGTGGCGGTAGAGCGTCGCGTTGCTGACCCCGGCCAGGCGGGCTATCCGGTCCAGAGAGACGGTCGCGCCCTGGTCGGCGAGCAGGTCGCCGGCGGCCGTACGGATCCGGCGGCGGTTGCGCACCGCGTCCGCCCGCAGCGGGCCGCAGCGCGTCCCGCAGTCCTGCCGCGTTCCGCCGTCCTGCGCGGGCAGGGTCACGCGCCGGTCCGCGGTGGGCGCGGGGCGCGCAGGTGGGCGCGCCGGGCCAGTTCCTCGTCCTCGACCAGGGTGAGCATCGGCTGGCCCGGCGCGCAGAGCATGGTCACGACGAACCGGGTCCGCGCGTCCGGCAGGGCGTTGCCGTCCTGGTAGTGGATCACGTCGCCGCCCGGCTCCCAGAACGTCTCGCCGGCCTCGACGATCCGCTCGGGCTCGCCTTCGAGTTCGAAGCGGACGGCGCCCTCGATCACGTAGCCGAAGGCCGGCCCCGAGTGGCGGTGCGGCGGGGTCCCGGGGTCGCCGGGGGGCCACTCGACGGTGATGGTCATCCCCGAGGCGTCCTCGGGGATGAAGGGCGGCTTGGCCTCCAGCAGCATCGTCACCGCCGTCTTCCAGACCTCCGACCGCGGCTGCTCGTTGCTGCCGCCCTGTGTCTCCTTGTCCGACACTGTGCTGCACCTCCATGGTTTTGCCCGGAATGCGACGAAATGAGGGTATGCCGCCGGTGCGCCGGGCCGATGGACCGACATCGGCGGGCGGCGGCCGCCGCCGTCCCTTCCGGGCGGACGTGACTGCTCACTCCTACGACCGGACAGCACACGCTTCTGTGACGTCCGCCTCGTCCCCGGCCCGTCCCCCCCCGTTATCTTTTTCGCGGTCCTGCAAGAGGGCCGCTGGCCTCCGGGCCCGGTATGACTGTTGCCCCCTGTCGAAGGGATGACCTGGGGGGT
>NZ_JBVKBW010000050.1:0-4010 GCF_055635295.1 Streptomyces sp. NPDC111520
CCGCTACGAACGCTCAGCCGACCACTTCCTGGCCTTCACCAGCATTGCCTGCACCCTCATCTGCTATCGCAGACTCACCAAATGAGACGACTTCTAAAGCGGGTGTCGCCGCGGCACATTCGTGCCGTATTGACTGGTCAACGACGGCTCTCGACTGGCAGTGTTGACTCGGGACGGGCTGCCACCAAAGTCCGTGACCGGTCGCTCCCGCCGCCCTAACACTGCGCAGCTAGCCGTCTACTTTGAGCTGTGCCAGTGCCTCGTCCCATACATTGCCTCCGTCTGCCCAGGTCCACAGCCAGTGCCGCAGCGAAGGCGCCGCGTATCGCAGACCCTCATGAGGATCCTGGCCCCAGTCCGGTTCCCAGCCATCCGCGTCCCAGAGCAGCACCGGGTGGTCAACCGCGATCAGAGAGACGTACCACTCCATGGTGCAGCCGCCGCCTGTCAGGAAGAACCACGACGCTGGCGGTCCCCACCCCGGACGCTCATCGTGGATGGTTGTCGCGCAAGGCCAGTTCTCCACGGGCCAATGAGGAACGGGGCGCGGCACGAGCGATGCGAGGCCGCCATCGGGCCCGAATCCCCCGTCGCCAATCTCGGTGTAGATGCGGCGGAGCAAGTGCGGCAGTCGGTGGCCGAGTTTCCGTTCCGCATGCTCCACTTCGACCATCGTCAGCCGGGGGAAGGGTTGGTCCGGAAGGCGGATACGGGAAGGGACCACACCTCCCGCGCCCCACGCGAGGGCACGCAGCCTCTCTACAAGCGCGTCGTCATCCATAGCCGTGTGGTGGGCAACATCAATCACGAGCGGGGACTGTAGTGGGCGAGGCTGACAGCCTTGAGAGCTCCCCCCGAAAAGGAGCAGTCAGCGCGGGCTCGGTCGTGGCTGACATCAGCGGATGACAGCAACAACGGGGGACAGCCTCGGAAAGAGGCAACCGACGATGAACCAGAGAGCGCCCGTGCCGGCGACTTCTGGCAGCCTCTACGAAACGGCCACGCTCACTCACGGCCGGGACGCCTTCGCAGCAGCCGGTCCATGTGGCTGACGGCCTCACGCTGGGTGTCCTGCACGACGTGCGTGTAGACGTTCATCGTGACGGCGATCTGTGAGTGTCCGAGGATCTCCATCACCACGCGGGGCGCGACGCCGGCCGCGGTGAGCAGCGTGGCGCAGCCGTGCCGGGCGTCGTGCAGCAGGATCACCCGAGGCACCCGAGGGCGGCGTCAGGCGTGAGGTCTGGGAAGAGACGGGCATCCACGTCGAGGTCGACCAGCTCACCGGGGTCTACAAGAACACCATCCGCGGCATCGTCGCCCTGGTCTTCCGATGCAAGCCCTCCGGCGGCGCCGAACGCACCTCCGACGAGTCCACAGCCGTCGACTGGCTCACGCCCGACGAGGTCGCAGAGCGCATGTCCGAGGTCTTCGCGGTTCGGCTCCTAGACGCCCAGGACAGTGCCGGCCCGCATGTCCGGAGTCACGACGGACGGCACCTTACCGTCAACTCCCGCTAGTGCTGTGACCGCATAGGTTCGCCGGGGTGGGGTCGTGGCGGTTGGATGTGGGGTGACGTCCGATTCGACCGCTGGAGGTGCGGTGGCTGAGCCTGTCCGTGTGCGCAGACTGACCGACCAGGAGGGACAGCGGCTGCAGCAGATCGTGCGTCGGGGCAGCACCAGCTCGGTGCGCTATCGGCGCGCGATGATGCTGCTGGCCTCGGCCGGCGGGAACCGGGTGCCGGTGATCGCCCGACTGGTGCAGGCCGACGAGGACACCGTGCGCGATGTGATCCACCGGTTCAACGAGATTGGCCTGGCCTGCCTGGACCCTCAATGGGCGGGAGACCGTCCCCGCCTGCTCAGTCGTGACGACGAGGACTTCGTCGTCCGGACGGCCACCACCCGCCCCACCAAGCTGGGTCAGCCCTTCACCCGCTGGTCGCTGCGCAAGCTCGTCGCCTACCTGCGCAAAGTCCACGGCCGGATGATCCGCATCGGCCGTGAGGCGTTACGGTGCCTGCTCGCCCGCCGCGGTGTCACCTTCCAGCGCACCAAGACCTGGAAGGAGTCCCCAGACCCCGACCGCGAGGCGAAACTGGACCGGGTCGAGGAGGTCCTGGACCGCTTCCCGGACCGGGTGTTCGCCTTCGACGAGTTCGGCCCGCTCGGGATCCGCCCCACCGCAGGCTCGTGCTGGGCGGGACGGAAACGTCCCGACCGGGTGCCGGCCACCTACCACCGCACGCATGGAGTGCGCTACTTCCACGGCTGCTACTCGGTCGGCGACGACCGCCTGTGGGGCGTCAACCGCCGCAGGAAGGGCGCCGCGAACACGCTGGCCGCGCTGAAGTCGATCCGTGCCGCCCGGCCTGACGGCGCACCGATCTACGTGATCCTGGACAACCTGTCCGCGCACAAGGGCGTCGACATCCGCCGCTGGGCCAGGAAGCACAGGGTCGAGTTGTGCTTCACCCCGACCTACGCCTCCTGGGCGAACCCCATCGAGGCGCACTTCGGCCCGCTGCGGCAGTTCACCATCGCCAACTCGCACTATCCCAACCACATCGTGCAGACTCGGGCCCTGCACGCCTACCTGCGCTGGCGCAATGCCAACGCCCGCCACCGCGACGTCCTGGCCGCCGAACGCAAGGAACGCGCCCGCATCCGCAGCGAGAGGGGCGTCCGCTGGGGCGGGCGCCCCCTCAAGACCGCAGCGTGACCGCACCTCCCGCCCGGCACGGCTCCTCGTGAAAGGCTGGAAGCATGATGGGCGGACGGTCTGAGAACCCAGAGCTGTGGACGTTCCTGGAATCACTGCACTGCGGTGAACTCCTTTCCGGCACCGTCACAGCGATCGAGCGGTTCGGCGTGTTCGTAGCGCTGGACGAAGGTCCTGACCACCCCGTCTTCCCCGGCGTCGGGTTCATCACAGTGCCCGAACTGTCCTGGTGGCGCATCGAAAGCGCCTTTGACGTCGTGGAGGTCGGACAGCGGGTCTCATGCGAGTTCCTCCAGTTCGACACCTGGAACCTGGAGGCCAGACTGTCCTTGCGGGCGACGCTGCCGGATCCCTTCCAGGCATTCGCCGACGGCATCGCGGTGGGGCAAAAACTGCACGGACAGGTCACCAAGCTGGTCCCGTTCGGCGCGTTCGTCCAGGTCGCCGACGGAATCGAGGGACTGGTCCACCTGCAAGAGCTCACCTGGACGCCCGTGCAAACTCCGTCGGAGGTCGTCCAGGCCGGCGACGAGGTCACGGTCGTCGTCACCGAGATCGACCGAGAGCGACGCAGGCTGGCCCTCTCCCGACGACAAGCCCCATCCGAGCACCAGTGACGCTTCCGCGTTCCTGCGGCGGTTCTCTTGCACGAGCGTTCTCGAACACCTGTCCGATGAAGGGCGGCGTCCCAACTCGGTGAACCTATGCGGTCAGAGCACTAGAGAATGCTCTCATGACGACCTCGATTGCTCTCTGGTTCGAGCACCTGACAGGAAAGCACTGGCATAACGATCTTCGACTTCACATCGGAGGTCACCGTCACACCTGCGACTCGTACTACCTGACACTGGAGTCGCGACACCTCGGCGCGAATCTGACACGACTGCTAGAACAGTGGATAGAGCAGGTCAACGAGCTGCGAGGCGTAGGAGGCACCGCGTACCTGCCTTACGACTTCTCAGACCAGTGCACAGCATGGCTGCGCGTCTCCTGCATGGACGGTCATACCGCAGGTGTTCATGCCGGCTGGAGCCTCATCGAGGCATGGGGCATCGACCCCTCGGACTACCGCGCGACAGCACCAGACGTCACGGACTTCAAGCCGATCGTGAACGCCCAGATCGAGTGCTCACTGCAAGATCTCGCCACGCGTATCGCGCTCAACCGAGGCAGCTTCGCGACACTGAGGCACTAGTACTGCAACGGTCTTTGCTCTGACAGGTGAGCAGCTTCCGGTGGTATGTGACCGCGTCGTTTGTAGTGGCTGGTGCGGGCTTGGTGTTGTC
>NZ_JBVKBW010000051.1:0-2594 GCF_055635295.1 Streptomyces sp. NPDC111520
GCGGCTCGTCCGAGCCGGCGCCGTCGACCGCGAGCACCTGGTCCAGGGCGGTGAGCAGGGCGTACGCCGCGCCGTCGTAGGCGGCCTGGAGGATCTGCCCCGGGGTGGTGTCGTGGCGCAGCCCGGTGAGCAGCCCGGAGGCGTACGGCAGGTTCGGGGTGCGCTCGCCGTCGAGGAACGGGAGCAGGACCGTACCGCCGCCCGCCTCGACCGCCTCGCGGTCCAGCGACAGCAGCCCCGCGATCTTGTCGACGGCGAGGGTGCAGTTGAGGGTGCAGGCCAGCGGCAGCCAGTCGCCGTGCCCGCCCGCGAAGCCCGCGACGATGCCGGTGGGGTCGGTGGGCCGGGTGGTGGCCGGGGTGTAGACGGTGCCGGAGGTGCCGAGGCTGAGCGCGGGCTGCCCGGGGGCGAGCCCGAGGCCCAGGGCAGCGGCGGCGTTGTCGCCGGTGCCGGCGCCGACCAGGACGCCCTCGCGCAGCGGCAGCCCGGGCAGGGTGACACCGGCGGCCTCGCCGGGGCCCAGGACCCGGGGCAGCAGGGCCGGGTCGAGGCCGATCTCCGCGAGCAGCGCCTCGTCGTACGTCTCGGTGTCCGTCGCCCACCAGCCGGTGCCGGAGGCGTCGCCCCGGTCGGTGACGCCCGCGCCGGCGAGCCGCTCGGTGAGGAAGTCGTGCGGGAGGCGGACGGCCGCCGCGGCCTTCGCCGTCTCGGGCTCGTGCTCGGCGAGCCAGGCCCACTTGGTCACGGTGAAGCTCGTGCCCGGCACGCTGCCGAAGCGCCGCGCCCAGTGCGCGGCGCCGTGCCGCTCCACCAGGGCGGCGGCCTGCGGGGCGGACCGCACGTCGTTCCAGAGCAGCGCGGGCCGCAGGGGCCGGCCGACCGGGTCGAGGACGACCAGGCCATGCTGCTGGCCGCCGACCGAGACGGCGTCGGCGCGTTCGGCGTAGGGCCCGATCTGGGCGAGGGCGGCGCCGAGCGCGCGCCACCACACCTCGGGGTCCGTCTCGCGGCCCGCTCCCTCACTCACCGTGTGCCGGGCCTGTCCCCTGGCCAGCACCTCACCCGTCTCGACGTCGACGGCGAGCACCTTGGTCGACTGGGTGGAACTGTCCACACCCAGCGCGATCGGTCCGTTACCCATCCTGCGGCTCCCTTCACAAAGCGGCGATGGCATATTAATTTGTTCAGTGGTCTTACGAATAGGAGCCGCCGCGATGAGTTTCACCCCCACCCCCGAGGACAAGTTCACCTTCGGTCTCTGGACCGTCGGCTGGCAGGGCCGCGACCCCTTCGGTGACGCGACCCGACCCGCCCTCGACCCCGTCGAGAGCGTCAACCGGCTGGCCGAGCTCGGTGCGTACGGCGTCACCTTCCACGACGACGACCTGATCCCCTTCGGGTCGGACGACACCGCCCGCGAGGGCCACATCAAGCGCTTCCGCCAGGCGCTGGACGCCACCGGCCTGAAGGTGCCGATGGCCACCACCAACCTCTTCACGCACCCGGTCTTCAAGGACGGCGGCTTCACCGCCAACGACCGTGAGGTGCGGCGCTTCGCGCTCCGCAAGACCATCCGCAACATCGACCTCGCCGCCGAGCTGGGCGCCAAGGTCTACGTCGCCTGGGGCGGCCGCGAGGGCGCCGAGTCCGGTGCCGCCAAGGACGTGCGGGTCGCGCTCGACCGCTTCAAGGAGGCCTTCGACCTCCTCGGCGAGTACGTCCTCGAGCAGGGCTACGACCTCCGCTTCGCCATCGAGCCCAAGCCGAACGAGCCGCGCGGCGACATCCTGCTGCCGACCATCGGCCACGCGCTGGCGTTCATCAACGAGCTGGCCCACCCCGAGCTCGTCGGCCTCAACCCCGAGGTCGGCCACGAGCAGATGGCCGGGCTGAACTTCCCGCACGGCATCGCCCAGGCGCTGTGGCACGGCAAGCTCTTCCACATCGACCTCAACGGCCAGACCGGCATCAAGTACGACCAGGACCTGCGCTTCGGCGCCGGCGACCTGCGCTCCGCGTTCTGGCTGGTCGACCTGCTGGAGTCGGCCGGGTACGAGGGCCCGCGCCACTTCGACTTCAAGCCCCCGCGGACCGAGGACATGGACGGCGTGTGGGCGTCCGCCGCCGGCGGCATGCGCAACTACCTCATCCTCAAGGAGCGCGCCGCCGCGTTCCGTGCCGACCCGGCCGTGCAGGAGGCGCTGAAGGCCTCCCGCCTGGACCAGCTGGCCCAGCCGACCCTCGGCGAGGGCGAGTCCCTGGCCGACCTGCTCGCCGACCGCGGCGCCTACGAGGAGTTCGACGCCGACGCCGTCGCGACCCGCGGCTCCGCCTTCGAGCAGCTCGACCAGCTCGCCATGGACCACCTGCTCGGCACCCGCTGAGACCCCGGGAAACAGGGTTGCCGCCGGGCGCGCCCCGGCGGCACCCTGCGGGGGTGATCGAACTGCGTGTGCTCACCCCCGACGACTGGCCGCTCTGGCGGCGACTGCGCCTCGCCGCGCTCGCCGACGCGCCGCAGGCCTTCGGCGCCCGCCTCGCCGACTGGCAGGGCGACGGCGACCGCGAGGAACGCTGGCGCGCCCGGCTCGCCC
>NZ_JBVKBW010000052.1:0-1127 GCF_055635295.1 Streptomyces sp. NPDC111520
TGATGTGGCGGTGCCAGCCGTCGTAGCGGCGGACCTGGTAGTCATCGAGGCCGCACTCGCCCTTCGCGGTCTGGAAGCACTCCTCGATGGCCCATCGGGCCCCGGCGACGCGGATGAGTTCGTCGAGCGTGGTGTCGGCCGGGCAGTAGGCGATGTAGTAGGAGATCTCCTGGGGGCGGCTCACGCTGCGGCGGGCGATCACCCAGTGGCGGCGGTCCTCGCGGTGCCAGGGGCGGACCTCGACGCGGGCCCAGTCGAATACGCGCGGGCCGTGGGCGCCGGCGCCGCACGAGCGTCGTTTCCACTTTTGCCTGGGCAGGCCGTTGAACAGGTCGTGGACGGGGTGGTCCATGGCCCAGCGGGAGACGACGGTGTCATGGCGGGTGGTGGCCATAACGTGGAAGACGTCCGCCTGTTCCAGTTCCGTGCGCCAGCTCTTGCTGAAGCCGTAGGCGGCGTCCGCGGTCACCCACCGGAACGGGACCCTGTCGGTGATCGCCCGGCGGACCATGGCCCTGGCCGTGGCCACCTTCGTCTCGAAGGCCACCTCATCGGTGATGCCGGCCTGGCGGCACCGTTCGCGGTCATCGGTCCACGACGTCGGCAGATACAGCCTGCGGTCGATCAGGGTGCGGCCGCGGTCGGTGGCATAGCCGAGGAAGACCCCGACCTGGCAGTTCTCCGTGCGTCCGGCGGTGCCGGAGTACTGCCGCTGCACCCCGGCCGACCGCACCCCCTTCTTCAGGAAGCCGGTGTCGTCCACGATCAGCACCGCCTCCGGGTCACCGAGATGCTCAACGACGTAGTCCCGCACGTCATCGAGGACCTCGTCGGCGTCCCAGTCGATCCGGTTCAGTAGCCGGTGGATGCGGTCTGGCGCCGTGTGACCGGCCTGCTCGGCCAGTGTCCAGCCGTTTTTCCGCTCCAGCGGGGCTATCAGCCCCTGCATATAGGCCAGCGCAGACTCACGCGGCTCCGACCTGGCGAACCGATGCACAAACCGCTCGTGCAACTCCGAAAGGCCCGACAACCACCGGCTCGCATCAGCCGGCACCACATCCCACCCCATGCCCACTCCAACGAGCCTCCTGCCCACCCGTCACGACAAAGACCGTTGCAGTACTAGG
>NZ_JBVKBW010000053.1:0-1080 GCF_055635295.1 Streptomyces sp. NPDC111520
TGTATTGATCACGAGCGTTGTTGACACCTGCGGGGGCTTGATCAAGGCGAAGACCTCCGGTGTGGTGGAGCTGTCTAGGACTGCACCACACGGAGGTCTTCGTGTCCCACCGTAATGCCCGCCTGACCGTGCACGGCAGGCGGCTGCTGGTCGAGCGGGTCTGCTCGGGCCGACCGGTCGCTCATGTCGCGGCTGAGATGGGCATATCACGCGCCACGGCTCACAAGTGGGTCCGACGCTGGCGGGCCGAGGGCGACGCCGGCCTGCACGACCGTCCGAGCAGGCCTCACACCGTCCCCCACCGCACACCGGCCGCCATGGAAGCCCGGGTCTGTCACCTGCGGACCACTCGCAAGCTCGGTCCGGCACGGATCGGGCCGATTCTCGGGATACCGGCCTCGACAGTGCACCGGATCCTGACCCGGCACGGCATGCACCGGCTGACCTGGATGGACCGACCCACCGGCCGGGTCATCCGCCGTTATGAACGGGCCCGGCCAGGCGAGCTGGTCCATGTCGACATCAAGAAGCTCGGCAACATCCCCGACGGCGGCGGCTGGCGCACCATGGGCAGGGCCGCGGGAGACCGGAACCGGCAAGCCACCACCACCCAGCGACAGAACTGCAAGCCGGTGATCGGCTACAGCTACATCCACACCGCGGTCGACGACCACTCCCGCCTGGCCTACAGCGAGGTCCTGCCCAACGAGCGCAAGGACACCGCCACCGCCTTCTGGCACCGGGCACAAGCCTTCTTCACCGCCCACGGGATCACCATCGAACGCGTCCTGACCGACAACGGCTCCTGCTACAAATCCAACGCCTGGCGAGACACCCTCGCCGCGGCCGGCATCATCCACAAACGCACCCGGCCCTACCGGCCACAGACCAACGGCAAGGTCGAACGCTTCAACCGCACCCTGCTCGACGAATGGGCCTACCTGCAGCCCTACACCTCAAACGCAGAGCGCACCGAAGCCCTGGCAGACTTCCTCCACACCTACAACCACCACCGCTGCCACACCGCACTCGGAGGCAAGCCCCCGATCAGCCGCGTCAACAACGCTGCGGGTCAATACA